>JANNQA010000106.1:0-27068 GCA_031400515.1 Bacteroidota bacterium | reverse complement strand
ACTTTTCTCTGCCGAGGATCCAATGGACGTGAGTATGGACGAGACCGACGACGCCGATGCGGAGCGATTCACCTTCGTATTTATAAGCTGTATTCGGGTTCTCAGTCGCAAATTGGGTAGAATCTGTTTTTGTTTGTGTAGATGCATCTCTTTCATTTGAGACAGGATTGTTGCACCCGACGCTTAATGTCAGCATGCAGCAAATGCAATAAAAAATTTCAATACGATAGGAAAAGGGCATCCACATGGCGGGAGATTTTTTCTAATGGTAATGTAAGTGTTTTTTGGAAAAATATTTCATACAAGGGCGACGATCACGGCACTTCAACCCCGGTGATCAGTCTGCTTCTTGTTGAGAGAAATAACGATGGTGAGATGCCAGTCTCAATGTATAAGCCACTGTTCTTACACTGAATTCATATCTCAACAGATATGGAGAGTGTCGGGAGATAAATCTGTTAAATTGCATTGACTTAAATTTTACGCGATATTCAGTATTCTGAATTCATGAAAGAAACGCTGTTCTATTTCTTCAAGGATCCAATTTTGATTATTTCACACACTATAAGAAGGACATTTGTCTCCATCATCTGCCTTCTCCTGATGCTCTGTACTGCCAGAGCACAACACGCCTTAATGCGCTCTTTTAATATTAATGACGGTCTTGTCAGTAACCAGGTGCGCGGCTTTTATCAGGACAGCAAGGGCTTTATCTGGATTATGACATGGGAAGGGCTGAGTCGCTTCGATGGCCATCAGATTAGAAACTATACGCTTGCCGATAGCCTGGGGCATCCAATGATCAATGCGATGATACAGGGACAGGATGGCAGACTCTATATCGCCGAGAATGATGGTACCGTAGACGTGATCCAGAATGGAGAAGTTGTCAAATCGTTGCGAATAAAGCATGAGGCAACAATCAACCAATTCATTCCGGAATCTTCAGGGAGGATACTAGCTCCGTCGGATGGAAAGGGAATTTATGAGTTTGATGAAGAGAATTTTACAACACTGAACACGGCCGAAATCGAGGTTACTGTCTTTGATGTCGTTGCTGATGAGGAGTTGTTCTTTGTTTGTGGGATTCGAAGTGGAGTCATGCTTCATGATCATACGTTTCTGAGGCTTTGGCAAGATACCGTCTCTGATTACAGCAGCATAATGAAAGATACGGCGGGCCGGATCTGGGTTGGGACATCCAATGGACTGAGATGGGTAGACCTTTCGAAAAGTCCGTCTGCGCAGTATGGTTTGACCTTGACGGCGTTCGCACAAATGCCGTGGAGCAGGTGGAGTATCAGGGACATTCTCCAAACCTCAGATGGATCCATCTGGGTGGCGGCTGTAGGTGGGTTGATCCAAATCAAGCCAGATCAATCGTGGCGTGTATATGATCGATATGATGGTTTGCCCAGCGACTATATCACCTCAATCTTTGAAGATGCGGCAGGTTTTCTTTGGATAGGTACTGACCAGGGTATAGCTCAACTGGATATGAGGAACACCATTGATATCTTCGCCATCCCGGAAAATCTACCCAACACCACCCCCGGAGGTATACTACCCACGATAGATGGGGGTGCTCTGATTATATCTGGTGAATCATCGATTTACAGAGTCAAATTGAGTCAACCTTTACAGTCGATCAATCTGCATAGCTATGGTAAAGCTTATGAATTTCTCATCGTAGGGAATGACACACTCGTATCAACTGAGACGGAGCGTGTGAAAATAAACGGCAACAATGTTCAGAAGTGGACACACTTACCATATTCATTCGCGTTGCTTTCGTTGGATATGCCTAATGGCTGTATTTTCTCATCTTCCAGTGACAAAATTACCATCACCTGCCCAAACGAAAGATATACAGACACCACCATAAATGATATGATCTTCGCCTTGTCTTCACGGGTTCAAAATGAAGTATGGGTTGGCACCGTGAACCAAGGAGTCCATCAAGCCTTGTTAAAGAAAAATTCTTTAGGCCACATGTATTTGGAGTGGAACAATTTCAATGCGTATCTCCCGGAAAAAACAATCAGAAGCCTGCATGTGGATGCCAAGAGAAATATCTGGATTGGTACTCGTTACAGTGGACTTGTAAGGCTTTACCAGGATTCACTGAATGGGAATTATAAAACGCAAATTTTTGATCGTAGTGATGGTTTTATTTCTGATTTCATCAAATCCATTGATTCAGATCAGGATGGTAATATCTGGGTTGGAACACATGCCGGTATTGAAAAGCTCATCCAGACTGAAGATGGGTATCGGATATTTTCGTTTAGCAGGGTCCATAATTTTTTTGCCACTGTTGTAGACATTGCAGTTGGTCCTGACAATACGCTCTGGTGCTCAACAACATCGGGTATTGTCCGGATAGAAGATAGGATGTACGAAACGGCACCTCCTTCCGAAGTGTATATCATGTCTGTTTCAACAGCAAAGAAAGCGCTGACATATCCTCTTCAGGAATTGCCGTTTGATTTGAAATACAATCAGAATTTCATGGATATTGAATTTTCTTCCAACGATCATATCAACGGAGAGCAGCTAAAATATAGTTATCGACTGATCGGAAGCCAGGACACCGCATGGTCGAACCCATGGCCGGTACACAAAGTTTCTTATGCGAATTTGTTGCCTGGTAACTATCGTTTTGAAGTGAGGGTCTTAGGATGGAACGAAGCCCTGGGTGAGACGACAACGTATCATTTCAGAATACTCCCTCCATTCTGGCAACGGATCTGGTTTATCATCTTTTCCATAATCGCATTAGTAGGACTGCTATACAAATTCTACCGGTACCGAATTAGTCAGTTGAAGCGTATCCAGGAAGTAAGAGATCGCATTGCGTCTGACCTCCATGATGAAATCGGTTCTTCCCTCACCCATGTCAATATCCTGAGTGAAATCGGAAAAAAGAATTCAAAGTCCGAAGACCAGCCACAACAACTGTTCAAACGCATTGGCGAAGAGGTTCAGTCATCATCTGAAGCGCTGGACGATATCATATGGAGTGTGAGCAGCCGTGCCGACAAGACTGAAGATATGATTTCACGGATGAGGAGATATGCCTCAGAATTATTTGATGTAAAGGGAATTGTCTTCTCGCTACAGGAAGATAATCTTACTGAAGGGCAATCTATTGGCCTGGAAGTACGTCGTGATTTTTATCTGATCTATAAGGAATTATTGCGCAATGTCCTGCGCCATGCAGAAGCTACAGAGGTCATTGTCAGAATACGCGGAGAAGGTCAGTGGCTTTGGCTGGAAGTCAGTGATAATGGTCATGGGTTTGATCCCAATGAGCCTACAGAACGACATGGATTGCACAGCATCAAAGGAAGGGTCTCCAAATGGAATGGCCAGCTTTTCATTCATTCTTCTCCGGCAAATGGCACATTGGTGAACGTGGGATTGCCGCTGAAGACAGGCTTTTCTTTCAGAAAGTAATGAATCACTCAGATGAGTGATAAGAAGCGTAGAATTATCCTTTAGTTTTGTATCACATGCCCACTCGCATCATCATCTTCGAAGACAACGATCGCCTGCGCGAATCCCTCGTCATGCTTTTGCAGCAATCAGAGGACTATGTCGTTGTAGGCCACTATAATCAGTGTAATTCCGCGACGGAGGTGATTCTCATGCACGAGCCCGATGTTGTCCTCATGGACATTGATATGCCTGGCAAAAGTGGCATCGAAGGTGTATCTATGGTAAAGGAAGCCAGACCAGAGACTGCCGTGATCATCTATACCGTCATTGAAGACAACGACAAATTATTCCAATGTCTGTGTGCAGGCGCAAATGGATATTTATTAAAGAAAACTCCGCCGCAGAAGCTCTTCGACGCGATCCAGGAAGTCATGATCGGTGGTGCACCGATGTCTCCTCAAATTGCCCGGAAAGTCCTTGGATCTTTCCACGTCCGTTCAAACCGCGTCAGTTATAATCTCTCGCCGAGGGAGACGGAAGTCCTTCAATACCTTATTAAGGGATTTGGGACTAAGCAGATTGCTTCAGAGCTCTTTATTTCTTTCGATACAGTGCGTAGCCATCTGAAGAATATCTATCAAAAGCTGCACGTCAACTGCGGTAAGGAAGCAATCGTCAAAGCCATCAATGAGCGGATTGTCCATGACCTGTAGTGTTTGAAGCGCTAATTACCCATTGCCGATTACCGACTTGTCCGCAGAAGCTAGGCGTACTCGGATCACCGATCACCGTTTACCGATTCCTGATTCACTCAAAAAGGGGATAGGATGGGGAATGGATTTCTGCAATTTTTGTAGAAATGATCCATATGTTAAGGTTTACCTTCCTTATTATATCAATTTCTCTTACTCATATTTACTCATTTGCTCAAAACGTGGGGGTGGATATTATAGTGCCACTAGGCAAATTGCATGTCAAAGGCACTGACAATGTTTCTCAACTCATCATTGATGCCAATAGTACTCAGGGTAATATCAATCCTCTCATAAAACTGCGTAAAAGTAGTGGTACTGATCTGATGTGGATTCATTCGGATGATTCTTCCAATGTTTTTATGGGATTGAAAACAGGAAGAGTAAATGTCATTGGTTCAGGTGGAATCAATAACACGTCAATAGGCAGCTATGCAGGATATTCCAACACCAGTGGAAGAGATAATACGATCATTGGTGCCAGGGGATCTTATTTCAATTCTAAAGGCAGTATGAATACAGTGATAGGGTCTAATGCCCTATTTACACAGGCTTTTGGTCCTGGTGGTGATGCGTGGTTTCCAACCCGAAATGTTGCGATCGGTTACGAACCGCTTTATTTCAACCAACCAACAAATGCCACAAATGGTGTTAGTAATACAGCAGTTGGAACGGGGGCATTACGATCTAATACCAGCGGATACGAAAATACCGCCCATGGGACATATGCTTTAACCAGTAATATCACAGGCTCGAGAAATACAGCTTTAGGATATAGTGCAGGAGTCATTTCAGGAAATTTGACAAATGCTACTGCCATAGGTTACAATGCTAAAGTTGATGCTAGCAATGCGCTTGTGTTGGGTGGTACAGGTTTAAGTTCAGTGAATGTAGGCATAGGTACCACCATTCCAAATGCCAGATTAGAAATAATTGGAGAACTTAAAGTTGTTGATGGTACACAAGGTGCCGGCAAAATATTGACGAGTGATTCAACAGGAAGGGCTAGTTGGCAAGAACCACCACCCCCGAGTGTAAGTTATCCAGTGGTATGGATATGCTGTAATCCCTGGATGACCAAAAACCTGGATGTAAGCACGTACAGAAATGGAGATCCTATACCAAATGTGACCAGTAATTCTGAATGGGCAACCTTGACTACCGGGGCCTATTGTTATTATAACAATGATAGTACGACCTATGCGGCCACATATGGCAAGTTATACAACTGGTATGCGGTAAACGACCCCAGAGGATTAGCCCCTGAAGGATGGCATATACCCAGCGATTTTGAATGGACCACTTTAGGTGCCTGTCTTGGCGGGGATGTTGTAGCTGGGGGTCCTTTGAAAGAAATAGCTACAACGCATTGGAATACACCTAATGAAGGAGCGACTAACGTCAGCAATTTCACAGCCCTTTTGGGCGGCAGCCGTGTCAACTTTGGACCTTTCGGCAACATAGGTTACCACGGTTCCTGGTGGAGTTCTACAGAACTCAGTCCAAACCAAGCCTGGAACGCGACCCTGTCCTATGCCAATGACAACCTTTTTAGGTTCTACTACGATAAGCGTGATGGTTTTTCTGTTCGGTGCCTCAGGGATTAGACTATTAGCACAATTTGATGATTACTCCGATTTTGTCGGTCGAATTTTTACAACTATGGATTTACATCAAGAGCTGCCGGTATACAAGGCGAATTACGATTCATTATATAAGGAGTTGGTCTTGCAATAATCAGGAAAAGGATCGTCCAGGATCTTTAGCGTGATTTGGGGTTGCTTGCTACATTTCATACCTCACGACTTCTCGCTTTCTACTAATTACTGAATACCGAATACTGCTTACTTAGTTTGCCGATTCACTCAAAAAGGGGATAGGAGGAGGAATTGTTTTCCGCAATGTTTGTGGAAAGCATTTTGACATGCCGAGATATATCCTTATACGCCTTGTTTTCACCAGCTTCTTTGCGCATGTTACCATCCTGATATGCGCACAGAATGTCGGCGTTGGGCTATTGACACCAGCCGGTAAGTTGCACGTGAAAGGATCTGCTGATATGTCTCAGCTCATCATTGATGCCAATAGTACCCAGACGAATCTCAAGCCACTGATAAGATTGCGCAAAAGTGATGGCACCAATCTGATGTGGATCCATTCGGATGATTCGACGAACGTTTTCCTTGGGTTTAAAGCTGGAAGATCCAATGTAATAGGTCCGCAAGGTGTCAGCAATACGTTTATTGGAAGCAGGGCAGGGTATTCTAACACCAATGGGAGAGATAATACCATTGTCGGAACCAATGCCTTTTTTTTCAATACCAAAGCAAGTCAGAATACAGTAGTTGGAACAAATGCGCTGTATACCCAATCGTTTGCTCCCGGGGCTGCATTCTGGGATAGTAAAAACGTAGCGATTGGGTTTGAAGCGCTGTATTCCAACCAGCCAACCAGCACGGGGAATGGTGTGAACAATACTGCCGTAGGAACCTCCACTTTGCGTACCAATACAACGGGTACTTCGAATACAGCAAATGGCGCATACGCCCTTTATTTAAACACTTCAGGAAATGATAATACAGCCATCGGTTATAGTGCACTCAGAACGAATACAATGGGCAGTGATAATATTGCCATCGGGACCAATGCGCTTTACTCCAATCTTGACTTAAGTAAGAATATTGCAATCGGGAATGGCGCATTGTACTCACAATCTATCACACCGGAAGGTTGGGTGGGTGGAAATGTGGCTATCGGTTACGCAGCTCTCCATGCTAATTATCCAACAACCTACTATAATGGAGCATATAATACAGCCATTGGTAATTATGCGCTCACATCCAATATTACTGGTGAAACCAATACGGCTTGTGGATACAAGGCACTTCAATTCAACACAGGCGGTTACCATAATACAGCGATCGGGTATGGGGCACTGAAGAATAATAATGCAGGTGCAAATACGGCTACAGGATGGGAAGCCCTTGTTGCCAATGTATCCGGATATGATAATACCGCCACGGGTCAAAGAGCGCTTGGATCCAACACCGAAGGAATGCGTAATACAGCCATGGGTTTACAGGCACTTGCCGGCATGAGCACGGGGGATGATAATACCGCCATCGGTGTAAATGCACTTCTTCATAACAATATTGGTATCGGAAATATAGCAGCCGGTGCTAACTCGGGAACGGCCGATTATGTCCCCAGCGCCAACAATACTGTCAGCATAGGTAATCATGGATACCACAATGGCGCCTCCAACCAGGCATTCATTGGCAATCTCAGCACAGCCTGGACTGGTGGCAATACCACGTGGTTTACCTATACTTCAGATGCGAGAGTCAAGGACAACGTGACCGAAGATGTCAAGGGTCTCGAATTTATTTCGCGTCTGAGACCGGTGACATATCAGCTTAACATTCGCGCGATGCGTGAAATCACCGGCAATAAAGAGACTGCAGATTATCCGGAAAAATATGATGTGGAAAAAATTCAGCAAAGCGGATTTATTGCGCAGGAAGTTGTACAAGCAGCAGGAGAGTCCGGATATCATTTCAGTGGAGTCACAATCCCGAAAAACGACCATGAGCTTTACACGATGAGCTATGCCCAGTTTGTAGTGCCTTTGGTAAAAGGAATGCAGGAACAGCAAGCGATAATTGAAAGACAACAATTGCAAATAGATCAACTGAAATCTGCAATGAGCAATTTGCAATCTACAATTGAGAAATTGCAAGGCGAGTATAAAACTGAAATAGATGAAAAGTAACCTGTATACCCTGGCGATGCGGCTTCTGTTGATTTCAATATTATCGCAATGCTGCATTCTCACATTTGCTCAAAGTGTGGCAATCAATCCTGACGGATCTCCACCTGATTCCAGCGCTATACTGGATATTCAAAGCAGTACTAAAGGCATCCTCGTGCCAAGAACTTCATCTGTATCACGAATGGCCATCGTGAATCCTGCGAACGGCTTAATGTTATATGATACAACCACCAGCACGTTCTGGTTTCACAATGGTGCATCCTGGGCTGAAGTCTCTGTCGGAAACAATGGATGGTCACTGACTGGCAATGCCAACACTAACCCAGCTAATCATTTCATCGGCACCACTGACAATCAACCAATTTGCATCAAAATAAATAACATCTGGGCCGGAGAATTAAATGCAACTACCAGAAGCTATTTTCTTGGTGATAGCACAGGCATTGCCAACACAAGCGGGATTAAAAATGTCGGCATGGGTTCACGCACATTACGTAAGAATAGCCAGGGAAACTGGAATTCTGCCGTAGGTGCTGAAGCATTATACTCCAATACAACAGGCAATTATAATGCAGCCTTTGGGTTTTCTGCTCTTGATTCAAACACTTATGGATCGGAAAATTCTGCGTTTGGTACTCAGGCCCTAAGATCAAATAAAGGAGGTTGGTACAATACAGCCACCGGAGTGAATGCGCTTTACTCAAATATTAATGCTAATGGGAATACAGCCCATGGAGCTTACACACTATTCAATAATACGAATGGAACCTTTAATACAGCGAATGGTGCTTATGCGATGTATAATAATATCAGTGGTATTTCCAATACGGGTATCGGTTATCAGGCACTTTACTTCAACAGCAATGGAGCTTATAATACAGCTATAGGAACGGCAGCACTTCTGAATAATACATCCGCCAGTAATAATACTGCAATTGGTGTTGGAACATTGTACTCCAACAACATTGGACACTCCAATACCGGAAATGGGATGAATACACTCTATTATAATACCGTCGGTAGTAATAATACCGCATTCGGTAGGCAATCTCTTTATCAAAATCGAAATACAAATTTTAATACGGCGCTGGGAACGTATGCACTTTATTCTCACGTAACAAATGATTTTAACACAGCTGTAGGAGGTTATGCGCTGTATTACGACACAAGTGGAATATACAATACAGCCATTGGTTACGGATCAATGTACCTGAATAAGAAAGGTGGCTATAATACAGCTATTGGTAGTGGAGCATTGTATTACAATACGATCGGAAATTATAACGCAGCTCTGGGGTCATTTGCACTGTATTACAATACTACCGGAAATAAAAACACGGCGATAGGATATTCAGCCCTTATCTCCAATACGACAAGCTCCGGTAATGTAGCTGTAGGCGACTCTTCTTTGCATAATCACACGGGTTCAATTGGCTTTAATACGGCATTGGGAAGCAAAGCAATGTATTCAAACACGGCAGGTAACAATAATACGGCTGTTGGGAAGTCAGCTCTTTATTTGAATACGACTGCAGGCTTGAACACAGCAATCGGGGTTAATGCATTGTATAGTCAATCTTTTTACAATGGTGGCACTGCATGGGTCAGTGGCAATGTAGCAGTTGGCTATGCAGCCCTGTATGCCAACCAGCCGATAGATCCGGGAACCGGAATAAATAATACGGCTGTAGGAAGTTATGCCCTGACTACCAACACTACCGGATGGGATAATACCGCAGTCGGTGTAACTGCGCTTTATTTAAATACCACCGGATACAACAATACCGCGATGGGAAGACAGTCGCTTTTTTACAACACTTCAGGTTTTTATAATACCGCCTCCGGATACAAGGCACTTAGACACAACACAGTGGGGTATGAAAACACAGCCTTCGGCGGGCAAGCGCTCTTTGCCAATGACAATGGTGCATTCAATAGTGCATTTGGAGTCAATGCGTTGTATTCCAATACCAGCGGAAATAATAATACGGCAACGGGAGAAAAAGCCCTGTTTTCCAATACGACTGCCTCCAACAACACTGCGATCGGTTTGCAGGCATTGTATTATAACAACATAGGTTACAGTAATACAGCCGTTGGCGTTAATGCACTTTTATACAATACAACAGCAACCGGTAGTGGAAATACTGCTGTGGGACTCCAGTCACTTGTGAATAATACCGGACCAAATAATACAGCAGTTGGACTAAATGCTTTTTCAGGGAACATAACCGGAGCGGGTATCACTGCAATCGGCGCCTCTACCGCACTTGGTGGTTGGACCAATTTAGTTAACGCAACTGCTATTGGTTTCGGTGCTATCGTTAATGACCACAATAAAGTCAGGATTGGTGATAATGCTGTTTCATCAATAGGAGGACAAGTAGGTTGGACAACATTTTCAGACGGCAGATTTAAGCTTCAGGTTCAGGAAGACATCAAAGGCCTGGAATTTATTGAACAGCTGCGACCGGTCACATACATCATTGATCTCCCAGGGCTCCAAAATTTTTATCCGGATGAAAATGATGCCCCTGATAGTCCGGTATTAAATGAATGGAAAGAGAAAAACCTTCAACATGCTGCTATGCACAGGGAAAGCGGATTTATAGCACAGGAAGTGGAGGAAGCTGTCAGGCAGACAGGTTTCGCATTCAGTGGCGTTGACAAGCCTGGCAATGAGAAAGCATTGTATGGATTGCGCTATGGTGATTTTGTCGTACCGCTGGTCAAAGCAGTTCAGGAATTAGCTGAAAAGAATGATCAATTGGTGTCTTACAATGCGCAATTGCAATCGGAAATCGAAAGTATGAGGACTGAAATTGCAAGCATGAATGCAAAAGATGAAAATCTTGCGCAACGCATTAAAAAATTAGAATCATTGCTTGGATTAGGCACTCAGTAGTAAAAATTATCAGGAATAAATTCCAATTGTCATGAAAAACATTCAATTCAGAGAGGGCACTCTTTTCTTAAGTATTGCTTTCTGTTTGATGACCACGGCTTCATCTTTTTCTCAGGCCCCTCAAGGATTAAACTATCAGGCGGTAGCACGCAGCGGTACCGGCGAAATTCTTGAAAGTCGGAATATCAACTTACGGTTTTCGATTACTGATGCTCAAGAAGGACCGGTGTTATACCAGGAAACGCAAAGCGCTACCACAAACCAGTTTGGATTATTCACATTGAATGTTGGAAAGGGAACTCCTATGTCAGGAGAGTTTTCTTCTATTCCCTGGGCAAGTGTCAATGCCTGGCTTCAGGTCGAAATGGATCCATCAGGAGGAACTGCATTTGTAAATATGGGAACGTCGCAATTACTCAGTGTTCCTTATTCATTGTTCGCGGAAAGTGGGAATGAAGGTCCTGCAGGGCCACAAGGCATTCAAGGTGAAACAGGTGCAATGGGACCCCAGGGACTTAGTGGAGCAACAGGTGCAACGGGACCTCAAGGATCTCAAGGTCAAAGTGGAGCAACCGGACCACAGGGACCACAAGGTCAAACAGGATCTACAGGTGCGACGGGACCTCAGGGACCAGCTGGATTATTAATCAACGGCGACGCACCAGGTAATACTCCATACTGGAAGGGTTCTGAGTGGGAAGTAAACAGCAGCAATATTTATAATAATGGAGAAAACGTCGGAATCGGTACATCGACTCCAGATACCAGGCTTGAAGTAAATGGTCAGGTAAAAGTTACCGGAGGAAATCCTGGCACTGGCAAAGTGCTCACTTCCGACGCAGAAGGTTTAGCAACATGGCAAACACCAGAGTCAGGAATGGGTGGAAATGGTACGACAAACTTCATTTCAAAATTTACTTCATCAAACACCATCGGCAACTCCTTGCTTTTTGATGACGGAATTAATATTGGAATTAATAATACAAGTCCGGAAGGTAAACTGCATATAAAAGGTTCGGCCGATACTTCTCAACTCATCATTGATGCTCACAGTACGCAGAGCACTTCAAACCCACTAATTAAGTTACGGGATAGTAATGGTAATAACCTGTTGTGGATTCATTCAGATTATTTCACAAATTGTTTTGTGGGAAATGCTGCAGGTAGCCAAAATAACTGGATTGACGGAGGACAAGGCAATACTTTTATTGGCTCAGCTGCCGGATATTCAAACACTACAGGAGCCAAGAATACTCCCATTGGGGCAAGTTCACTTTTTCAGAACACAACCGGAAATAATAATACGTCCTTAGGAGTGGGTGCGCTTTTTATTAATACCATCGGATCAGAAAATACAGCTATCGGATCAAATACTTTATGGCAAAACAGCACTGCAAGTAAAAATGTAGCGATAGGATATTCTGCTTTAAGTGAACAATCTTTTGATAATGGCGGAGCTGAATGGGAAAGCGGAAACGTTGCAATTGGATACAATGCACTTACATCCAATCAGCCAACAAGCAACCTGGATGGGATTTACAATACTGCTGTTGGAACTTACACACTGCGTTCCAATACTACGGGGTTATATAATACCAGTATAGGAGCATTTGCTATGTATTCCAATACTACCGGATACAACAATGTTTCTATTGGATCAAGATCACTTTATTTCAACACGCAGGGTGTAAATAATACAGCTATCGGTCCATATACCCTATATTCCAATACGACGGGTATAGAAAATACCGCCAGTGGATGGAATGCTCTTTATTCCAACACTACCGCGGGGTTGAATACAGCGATAGGGTCAGGCGCCTTATCAAGCCAATCCTTCAGTAATGGTGGTACTTCATGGATCAGCAATAACGTTGCGGTTGGATCTTACGCCCTATTTCTCAACGACCCAACTTCACCAAGCAATGGAATCAACAATACTGCTATCGGAGTTTCTGCACTACGCGCTAACTCAACAGGTTATCAGAATACAGCCATGGGAACTGATGCGCTTCGCTACAACAATACAGGAAACTTCAATACGGCCACCGGCACCAATGTTCTAACTTCTAATACAATAGGAAGCCACAACACCGCCAGTGGAAACCAGGCACTGAGTTCAAATACATCAGCTGGCCAGAACATCGCGATTGGTTCGTTCGCTTTGGAAGACCAATCATTCAGCAACAATAATACTGCCTGGGTGAGCGGCAATGTAGCCATTGGCTATAATGCACTCAATTCAAATCAGCCCACCACTACATTAAATGGAATAAGCAATACGGCTGTTGGAAATTTATCCATGCGTTCAAATACTACAGGAGCAGAAAATACCGCCACCGGATTCAATGCACTTAGAAATAATATTACAGGATTCGATAACACAGCCAATGGGTATAACGCACTTTTCAGCAGCACTGAAGGATCCAATAATACAGCCACCGGAAATCTGGCGTTGAGCAACAACATCCTGGGAAGTAATAATACAGCCATCGGAGGGAATGCAAACACCACTTCGGGAAATTTGAGTTTTGCAACTGCCATTGGAGCCGGTGCAATGGTAAACGCTGACAATAAAGTTCGTATTGGCAATTCAAGTATTACTGTTATAGAAGGACAGGTGGCTTATTCATGGCCCTCAGATGGGCGATTCAAGGAAAATATCCAGGAGGACGTAAAGGGATTAGATTTCATCCTGAAGTTGAAACCGGTTTCTTACAATTTCAACAGACTCAAATATGCCCAACATATACGGGAACAGATCACACCTGATCGGGAAAATAATTTAGTAAATCAATCAAACCATCGGTCTGTAGGTTTCATTGCTCAGGATGTTGAAAAAATAATTCAGCAAACAGGCTTTACTTCTTTTGAAGGTGTTCATGCACCAACCAACGCAACTGATAATTACAGTCTTGGGTATGCTGAATTTGTCGTCCCATTAGTCAAAGCTGTGCAGGAATTATCTGAAAAGAATGAGCAATTAGCGATCAGCAATGAGCAATTTAAGTCAGAAGTTGAAAGCATGAAGGCGGAACACGGAAAACTTACACAACGGATGGAAATACTGGAAGCATTAGTGAAGGTAAACGAATAACGTTGTAGATCGACTCACTCAAAAAGGGGGTTGTTTAATTGAGCGAATAAAATGAAATTGTCGGATTGAAATAAATAACATTAGGCTAAACCCATAAAAAGAAAAAAATTATATACCACAAAAAAATTATCTCATGGAAAAGAATACTTGCTTACACAAATACACAATTAAACGATTACACATTTACTCAATTTTCATTCTCTTTTTATCAGCCGGACAAATTTCAGCACAGCAACTCACACCATTTGTCGTTTCGCCTTCAGGTGGATTTTACAGTAACACGTCCGGTATGCTAAGTTTTACTACCGGCGAAATGACAGCCATCGAAACCTTCACATCTTCTGAAAATATCCTCACCCAGGGATTCCAGCAGATCTGGGATTTTGGTACATATATCACAGAACATCCCAATCTGAATTTTTCGTTTGGCATTTATCCCAATCCTTCTGATGGATATTTTAATCTCGTGACCGAGACAGAAGAGAATGTACATGTTGTCGTGAAAATTTTGGATGTATTGGGAAAGGAAATTCTCCATTCAGAGTTTTATCAACAAAATAATATCAACATCCAGCCCTTTGATTTCTCGCATGTTGCCGCGGGATTATACGTGATCTCATTATCTCTAAATGAAGGGACATCCGGTACTGACAATCATTATGTCTCAAAAATTCAAATATTTTGATAACAATCGTTTATTCATCTATCATGAAAAAATTGCAAGTTGATATCCTCACATTGTGCTTATTGGTAGTCAATTGCCTGCTGCCAATTTCGTCTTTGATTTCTCAGGCTCCTCAGGGCTTAAACTATCAGGCTGTAGCTCGTAATAGTGACGGCACAATTCAGCAAGCTCAAAATATCGGTATTCGGTTTACAATCACGAATGGTAATGGGGGATCTCTTCTTTATCAGGAAACGCACAGCACTGCAACGAATGAGTTTGGTTTATTCTCCTTGATTGTAGGAAACGGCTCAGTGGTTTCAGGAACATTTTCATCCATCGATTGGGCTAATGTAAGTCCCTGGCTTGAAGTAGAAATGGATCAGGAAGGAGGAACTGCATATGTACAGATGGGTGCTTCACCTTTATTGAGTGTGCCTTATGCATTATTTGCAGCGCGCGGTGCAGTAGAGAGCATTTGGGAGACATCGGGTACGAATATCTATTTTGATAATTATGTGGGGATAGGGACAGAAACTCCGACTGCTCCTCTATCCATAGAAACGGGACTCAATGAGGCAGGCATATCACATACCAACATTGGGGGCACTACGACAATAACAAGCAAGATTACGGAGATAGGCGCTTCTGTCGGAACTGAAAGCGAAGATGTATTTAGTCTGAACGCGGGCGGCGAGGGTAAGGTTCATATTTGGCCCGACGGGGATGTTGCGATTGGAGAGGAGAGTATTGTCTCAGGCCTTATGAATGTTGATCAAACCCGGATGAATCCGTTTGAGTCAAAGTTGACAGTAGTTACTCCTCTCAACGAAACTGGGTTTACACATATTGGAGGTGATAATCAGATCATTGTCAATGAGGCAATCGGCGGCGTGTCTGCTTCATTGGGTACAATGACAGATAATACTTTTCGATTGAAAACTAATGCCTTAGGAAGGTTACATATCCTTGGGAATGGCCAGGTTACGATCAGCCCCAATGATTATGCTCCTCAGGGACAATTCACTGTTTATACTGCAAATAATACAAATGGGCTCGTTCAGGTAGGTGGTGACGGCCAGGTCTTAGCTATGCGAATTGGAGGTTCATCTGGTTCTATTGGAACCTGGACTCCACATGTCATGCGCCTCATATCAAATGGTCTTGGAAGGATGGATATACGAGAGAATGGCCAGATCGTAATAGGACCAACTGATGCCCCACCCCATGGTACTGCAAAGTTTACTGTTCATACTGAAAATAATACAGATGGCCTGGTTCAGGTAGGTGGTGATGGTCAGGTCCTGGCCATGCGAATCGGAGGCTCATCTGGCTCTATCGGGACATGGACAAATCACATCATGCGAATCGTAGCAAATGGTGCAGCAGCAATTAATATTGACCCTGCCGGCAATGTCGCGATAGGAACACCTGACCCATTACCTGGATACAAACTCTCGGTGAATGGAAATATGAAATCAAAAGAATTGGTGATCGAGACTGTCGGGTGGCCGGATTATGTATTCAATGCAGATTACAAGCTTTCCTCTCTCAATGATCTTGAAACATATATCAATAAACACAAGCATCTCCCCAATATTCCTGCTGCGACTGAGATTGAAGAACATGGATTGCCTGTTGGAGATATTCAGAAAAGAATGATGGAGAAAATTGAAGAATTGACCCTTCACATCATTCAATTGAATAAACGCATTGAATCTTTGGAAAGTCATCATCGCCCATAGTCAATTAAAGCTCATGGATAATATGAAAGCGTGCATTAATATCCTTTCGGCTGTAGTAATACTGTCGATCATTCCGGAAATCGCTTATACACAAGCATTTTTAAAAGCCGTTAATCCTTCGGATCACAAGGGAAATTTTCAGGAATTATCCAGGCAAATTGATATGTTCTATGATACCGCGACAGGAAGTAATAGGGGAGGGTATAAGCAATGGAAAAGATGGGAATGGTTTGCCATGCATCACCTGGATGAAAATGGAAGTTTGGGAAATTATGTTGAAAAAAATCTGGCGGCAGTTGAGGAAATGAATCGGATTTCCGTAGATAAATCCCGAATGCCAACGACTGGAGAATGGTTTAATCTCGGACATTCCTCAACTCCGGGAGCAACAGCCCAGCAAGGCAGAGTCAACAGTATCGCTTTTGATCCCGTCAATAGTGCCATTGTGTATGTGGCAACGGCAGGAGGGGGAATTTGGAAAACATTCAACAACGGTGACACATGGACAAACCTTACGATTGATCTGCCAATTTTAGGCGTTTCTGATATTGTAGTGTCACCTTCACCTAATAATCACATTCTCTACGCTCTGACAGGGGACATCATTTGGACATCTAACGTATACCAGCATAGCAGTATAGGTATAATTAAATCTTTCGATAGTGGTTTGACATGGGTACGGACAAATCTTACAACATCGTTAGACCTGGGTATTTCGGGATTTAAATTACTTATGCATCCAACAAACGCCAACATCCTTCTTGTGGCAACGTCAAGTGGAATTCAGCGTACAATGGATGGTGGCAACACCTGGGCGACTATTGCATTTTTGCCAACTGTCATCAATGATATTAAATTTAAGCCTGGCGATCCGAACATTCTCTATTTCACCCGAGGGAATTCAAATAATTTTTATACGTTAAACTTAACCACCAATGTGCGTGACAGTGTATTCATTCCCACTGCTTTGAATGTGGACAGAATGGAAATCGCAGTGACACCGGATAATGTCAACGCGGTTTATCTTTTAGCTGGTCCGGGATATCTTTCAGGTACAAACAATTTGTTTAATGGATTATTTTATTCTGGAAATGGTGGAGATTCATTTACCATGCGGACTAATTTTTGCAGTAACAATGGGGATTTGTTCAATAGCACCCGGAGTTTGTCTTTTTATGCCAATACCATTCTCGTAGACCCCAATGAAGAGAATAATGTGATCGTGGGTGGCTTGTGGTTATTTAACTCCACTGATGGGGGAGTAACTCTTAATCAGGTTACTTCAAATTCGATTCACGCTGATCAGCATAGTCTCAAACGCAACACTTTAAATGGAGACCTATGGCTGGGGAATGATGGGGGCGTGTACCGAAGTACCGATAATGGGAATACCTGGAATGATAGAAGTGATGGTCTTGTCATCAATGAATATTATCGCATCAGTGGTACGAATAATGCAAGTGACCTTGTATTGGGTGGTACACAGGATAACGGCCATTACTTAATTGATGCCGCCGGTAATTTTAGTTTCGTACTCGGTAGTGACGGCATGGATAATTGTTTTAACTCCTTTGACAACACAATAGCCTATGCCTGCACACAAAATGGTGGTTTGAACAGATCAATTAACTACGGACAAAATTTTTACCTGACTAATTTACCTAATGCAGGGAACCCGAATTTTTATCCATGGATCACACCCATCGTGCAGCAACCTCCACATTTTAATTTGCAACAATTCCAATGGGTAAATACTGACGTTGTTTATGTTTATTCTCTCAATGGAGTCATGAGGAGTGGAAATAATTTCACCTGGCCAAATATAGGACCATCTGGTATAGGACAAACAGCGGGTGCCGCAAGCCCTTCCATGGCGGTTGGTGCTGACGTTGACGGGAATACGAACTTGTATATTTCTAATGGAAATCTGTTTTGGGCATGCTTCAATCCAACTGATGAAGTCCCTGACTGGTTCCAATTTGCATTGCCTATCAGTAACACCACATATATCAGTGCCATTGCCGTAAATCCATCCGATAGGAGAGAAGTATGGGCCACCATATCCGGGTATCAAGCAGGGACAAAAGTGTTTAGATCGCAAAATGGAGGCCTGACGTGGCTTAATCTTTCGCTTTCATTGCCCAACACTCCTGTGTACTCGATTGTGTTTGCCAATAGCGGGAATAGCCCTTCAGGTGCAGTGTATGTCGGGACTGAAATAGGTGTGTTTTATACCGATGATGGGCTACCCGACTGGGTTCCATTTTCTAATGGATTACCACATGTCCCGGTTACAGACCTGAACATGAACTATACAACCGGAGAATTGAAAGCAGCGACCTATGGGCGAGGGATATGGGAGTCGGATTTGTATGAACCCTGTCCCCTCTTAGTATTGGTTGATTATGATATTTATCAGGGCCAATACAGTTTTGAATCTTCCAATCTTATCCTTGCAAACCATTTTATTCACGGCGGTCTTGGTACACGTGTGCACATGAAAGCAGCGAATCAGGTCAAGATGGTAAATGGATTCAAAATCTCTGCCGGGACATATGCGAGGATTTCAATCGGCACCTGCGGTTCCGGGCCATTAGTTTTGACTGAAGATCCTTCAAAGCAGGCCGAAGCTGAGAAACCTAAAGCAGAAAGAAATTGAGGATTCATTTATAAGGGAACCTCTAAAAACCTTGTAGTATTGCATTCACCCCGTACCCTGAAGGGCGATAAATTGATAAGTTGAGGCTCCCCCGTCCGACCAGGTCATCCCCGTCCGACCGGTCATCCGGGCGTGGCGGGCGGGCTTTAGGGTCGGGGAAATAATTTTTAGAGGTTCCCCTAAGCTATCATCCTATCAATTAGCTTACTCCCGTTCAATCAACGCCGCGATCTGACTCAACAAATATTCCGGCAGTTCATAACTATCAGGTTGCTGGATTTGAAATGCTCGCAATGTGCTCTGATACCATTCTAATGCCTGAGGGTAGTTTTCTAACGCGAGATATGCATCTGCTTTCAGCGTCATCACATCCAGATCTTCAGGTGTGGATTTCAGAAGTTGATCCGCGATGGAGAGTGCTTCTGCGGGATCACCGCAGTCGAGATAGAAATAAGCGAGATGAATGAGTTTACTTTTTGATGATTCGACTTCAGTACCAGCCGCAACGATAACCAATGTAGTGGTATTGGATCGCAGAGTGTCTACAGTGATGACGAGTGTATGTGTTCCGGCAGTCCATTTCGATGTTTTTTCAGGAGCAAAGCCAAAAAGCATGGACATTCTCCCGTAATCTTCAAGTATATATTCTTCTTCAGTAGGATAACCGCTACAGCGTATAAAATCTTCATAACTCACACGTGCATCGTCAAGTAGGATATGGAGCCCGGTGAGCAGAGAGCTGCCAGAAATGGAGAGCGGGTCAATGGGTTTTATTGAATTCTCAAGGACTTCTTTTTCAGCATCATATGCTTCCTGTGTCCAAAGTCCCTGTGAAAATTCCTGTTCAAGGATCACCAGATTTTCCCGAACTGCGCTATTGTGAATATTTGCATATTCTGCATCTGCATTAAAAAGCTGGAGCTCCAGGACAACGGGATCGCCGGGTGCGATTGTATCCGTATCAGAATAATTGACAAGGAGACGCAGTGTCGCTTGTGCCTCCAGGTGCGGAAGAGTGAGCAGTGTAAATCCGAAGATGTATATCAGGTGTTTCATGCTCTCTAGCGTTTTGGATAGCCAGCGTCTCTTCCCGATACGCGAAACTGATGCACACAATCTCCACGTCCGGCGGCACAATTGCCGAAACATTGGTTGTTCGCATTGTATCCCGTACCGGCTGCGTCAGTGCAGAAGATAGTTCCTGTCGGTTCTACGCGTGCCTTCCTTCTCTTTCCTCCGACTGTAATTTCAGTTTCTGCCAGATTTTGACACTGTTGTACCTGCATATTGTCATAACGCATGATGCAGGTCACATCACCACTGCGTACACCGTGAATATTGTTATAATCGGGATTATCCTCTGTTCCTAATCTTTCACCGTGATGATAGGTATTGACAGCATGGCCCAATTCATGAGCCACAACCTGCTGTGCTTTATCAGCATAGGTAAGAAAACCATCTTCGACCAACTTCAATTTCTCAATACGTTTTCTATACACTACAACCCTGTACACCCAATTGGGCGGAGCCGGATCTTTCGTGGTCGTTAGGACGATGCCCAACGCTTTGTCATCTCCAGAACAGTTGCTTGAGCTACCATTACAAAGTCGTAATCCGGCTTGCGCGTACTCTGTGAAAGTCGGAGAGTTGAAATTTGCCATGTAGATACCAGCACTCGTTTTGAGGAGATTGCCTTTGTCCACGATATGTACGATGAGCGCCGATGCATCCCTGAACCTACTGACATCAAATGCACCTTCGTTCCAGACCAACAGATCTTTTTTCTTCATATCAGTTCGAATATGTTCTGCCTTGGGTTCTACTACGTCAAAGCCCCGGTATTCTTCATATCCTGTATATCCATCTGACTTGTATCCATCACCGGCAGGTGAATCATCTTCATCTACTTTCACGTCTGCAGGATCGCGCTGCTGACCATTCCCAATCGCCGCCCGCCATCCATTGTCGGCGATATGATTTTCATCGATGTCTCTTGGGATAGTCACGCGGTTATCCTCATAAAGTGTTTTCTTCTTTCTGCCTTGCGGGTGATCTTCTACCTCATCGGGGATTGAAGTATATACGGGCTTTTCATTTTTCTGCTTCGCAGGATTGTAGATATTAATATTGCCATGACTGAGAAGTGTGCCGAAAGCCCCATAGTCTTCAGAGTGGACAGTGATGGTGTATTTGCGTTCCGGTTTTTGAGTACGCGATTCCACCAGATAATCCTTATATGCCTTACAGCCTGTACTTGTCGGCTTTCCGGGTTTAGCCGATTTGGTAAATGCTTCGTGCGTCTTTTCATTTTTCAATCTGAGATCAAAGCACGTGTTGGCATCTTTTTCAGCAGGAGCGTTTGTGCAGTAACCTTTTTCCTTCGTCACGCCATTGAGTTCAAAGAAATGAATACGACACATGTGTGCCAGTGCATCCTGCCAATCTGTGCCGTCGTGGTATTTGAGCATTGAAGTAAGGTCAAGCGAATTGTCTTTTTCGGGCAACCATTTAGCTGGAGTACGATCAAGCTCAATTCCCGCTTTATAAATACGCAGTTTGAATTTATGTTTCGGCGGCTTGGTATCCACGATCTGTAATCCTTCGGGATTGAACACTTCTATTTCGATCTCTACATCGAGATAGGGTTTATTATCAGGGATCTTTGGAGGGGCTTCATAAATGACATATCGCGCGATCACGCTCTTCGCACGCTTTTCCGGGCCGATGATGAAATTGCCAGACTCTCCAGCGGTGATGATCTCCCATTTCCATTCTACATTGTCTTCGAAATCCTGCTCGTGTTTTGTGCTTTCACATGCGGAAGAGTTGCAGAATACTTTTACATGATCATTGTCGCGTTGATCAGATGCATTCATTCGCATCCATTGACCAACAACCATTTTATCATTATCCTGTACAGGAGGTTTGTTTTCTGAAGGTTTCTTCAGGTCGTCTTTGTTCTCCCATGTGGGTCCCTCCGCTTTGCAGGTTCCGTCTTCTGTCTTGGGGGTGGGGGCTGCTGGTATTTTATAGTCCGCTGATTCTACCGTGACATAGTAGAAATCCTCAACATCGTCACCTTTTCTCCGTTCTGTAATGATTTTGATTTTACGTTCTACGATCTTATCTATCGGTTGCGTGCTGTTGTCGTCGATGACACTGAGGAGTATCTCTGTTTCTTTTTTCTCTGGTTTAGAAGCGTCTTTCGGTATTGGAACGTAGGGTGTTTGAAAAATGACGTGTTCACCTTCCTCTGTTTTGATATCTGGCAGGCAGCCAAGCTGTACAAAATTCCCTTCTCCGTTGAGGATCTCCCATTTGTATTTGACCCGGCCTGTCAGTGGTATGGTTTTTTTACTGCGTGTTTCCTCACAATTATTGGAAGGCAGGCATTCCCACTCCAATTGATCATAGTCTTTACCCTCTGCTCCAAGTGGTAAGAAGTCATCCCGTTTGATTTTCAGATTCTTCACTTTGAAGTCTTTCTTGAGCCCGCCATCCATCAGTGGATCAACGAGTGTCTTCGGCATAATCTGACAGGTTGGTCCAACCGGACAAGGAACGGGCTCTGTTGGTACACCGGTGGAGTGATCTTCAGGACTGTATCTGTCACACATTGTCTCGCTGAGTACACCTGTCGTGGTGCCATCGGAAGTTTCAGTGATACCATAGATCTGATAGACAAATGCAGCTCCTGGTTGCAGAAATGATGAAACATTGACTGTCTGAGAATACGTAAAAGATGCTCCTGTCTGAATATCAGAGACAGAAGGAATGACTTCGCTCGTTGCGATGATTGGCGCAGTGCAGGGTTGTCCGGTACCCGTCCATTGCGGATATAATGGCCCCCATTCCCATCCTGGCGGTAAAGCAGGTGGCTCGGGCGGATGTTCTCCTGTCCAGTAAGGCCCTGTCTGAGTCCATTCCCATCCGGGAGGTAGTGCAGGCAATGGTGTATCTGTATCACTTCCAACATCTCCCGTTGGTGTGTCGGCAGGGATAGGTTGTGAAGGATTCGCAGGTCCAGTGGTCGGTGAGCCAGGTTGTTGAGGTGTAGGCGTGGTCGGCGATGGTGTAATCGGTGATGGCGTTGGTGTGTTTGGCGTAGGCGTGGTTGGGGGAGGAGTTGTTGGCGTGCCAGGAGGGTATTTCCCGCATGGGTTTTCACTGATGAGTACTTCAAATTGGGTAAACTGACCTCTGGCTTCCCATGTAAATGTGATCTCAGCCTCCAAATGACCTGTTGGAACACTTCCAGAACAAAACTGCCCGGGTGACAAAGCAATAATCTCAGGTGTGATTGCAGTACCAATGATCTCTGCAACGATCAGATATTCTCCCCATACGACAAAGACATTCGGCAATGCCTGCACCGGTAACGTAATGATGAAAGGCAGATCATCTGGCCATTCCTGTGGAAGATGTACAGTTGTGTCTTTAAAATTGACAAGCGTTGCCGTATGCACGCCATAGATATATACAGCACACTCTGCATTGACATCTGTAACCGCGATGACCACCGTCGTCGATTCTCCCGGCTCGAGCATTGGATCAATGACTTGTACAGAGACCTGCGCTCGCGATGCAATGCTACCGAGATGCAATATCAACACAATGGGTATCAGTGTGCGCGCATTCATTGCTGATGTTTTCTAAGTGACTGCATAAGTGAACTCATATTGATTTTCAGATCGCTGAAGATCCCTCCATCACCATATGCACCGTAATCGGTTTTAATCTCCCATGTTCCAATATCACCAAGTGTAAAACTGGCACCCACACCGAGCATGTGTGAAAAATCAAATGCACGCATCGTGGATGCAGAAACTGCAATTGAATTCGCAGTCGTCAACTTCATATCTGAAATGTTGTATCTCGCATAGCGCAACCCGGAAAAGAAGAATACGTGCTTTGCATTTCCGGGAATGAAGCGCAGACCTACATCATAAGTTTGGTGCGTGAGAATTCCACTAAATAGCGCATGATCATAGCCTGCGAATTTTTTAAAGAGATCCGCCTTTCTCAAAGCACCTCCTGCATATAAAGTAATTCCGGATTGGATCGGTATCTGAATTTGAAGAGAAAGCGGAGGCATACGATTGACAGAATAGGACTGTGTGTAAGCATCATGAGTTGGAGCAATCAATCCCGGATCTTGCCAATGCGTATTTCCAGGGACAAAGAGTTCGTCGAGTTGTTCTTCAATTGTATTTCCAGGCAAGGAGCTTAACGTCAATAATATTTGAGGTGGATCACCTGAAGCTATGGTTTCCAGAGAATTGATGATGATATTGTGACAGATCGGTGGTGATGCATTTCCACAATCATCTGTCGCTGTCCAGCATCGTGTCACGATCAGCCCATTCGGCGGAAGAGGTTGAATTTGTTCCATGAGCACGACAGTAGGATCAGAGTCACAATTATCAGTAAAGGGAACAGGAACTGGCGGTGGTATGCATTGCTCAGGAGGTCCGGGACAGATGATGATTGTGTCGTGTGGCAAGGATACCGGTACCGGTGCCTGATTGTCGGTTGCAGTCAACGTCTGTTGAATACTCACGGCATTGCCACATGCATCCGTGGCGGTCCATATTCTGACAATCTCATAGGGACAACTCGTGCCAGGAGGAAGTTCTTCAAAGGCGACAGCTGCATTACCACTACAGTCGTCTGTTGCAATCACAGGAGCGGGTGGAGGTATGGCATCACAGGGTACAACCACATCAGCCGGTACTCCTGAGAAGGTCGGTGGCTCCAGATCTTCTATTGTAAATGTGCCAACAGTACTTGCAGTATTCCCCGCATCATCTGTCGCCGTGAAGATGACAGTGACAGCTCCTGCCATTCCGCAATCAAAAGGAAAGTCGGTGAAATCATGTTCCCATGTAATTATTTGAGAACACAGATCGCTTGCTTCTGCTCCACCAAAACTGTCAAGCCAGTCCTGCAGCTCTGTGATGTTTCCATTGCCATCGCAAGTCACTGTCATATCCGATGCCGGTATCTCGATCACTGGTGAATCAAGATCACCAACTTCGACATCATGTGATTCTGAAGCCTCACAGTTTCCAGATCCGACTGTAAGCGTAATTGTATAGAAGCCAGAATTAAATGTCTGAAATTCACCGAGGCCACCTCCGAGATCAGTCACACCAACACCAGACCAGGTTCCTTCATCCGCGACAAGTTCAATATTGTTTCCAGGACAAATGACATCAGACGGAGGTGTCCATGATGGATCACCAGCCAGATCGACGATGATGTCCTGAGAAAGTGATTGTGCACATGTACCTTGACCAACCGTATAAGTGACTGTATAACTTCCATCTAAATTTTGAATAAAATTGGCAGTACCGTTTCCGAGATCTGTCACTCCTGGGCCCGACCATGTGCCGCCGGATGTACCAACAGGGACTAGCAACACCTCCTGGCCTGTACAAACATCGGAGGGTAGTGTCCAGTCTGGATCAGGTTGATCAATAACCTGAACGTCTTGTGTGAGTGCAGCGATACATGGGCCATTGATCACTGTATAAGTAATCGAGTACACCCCTGAAGCTGGCTGTGTAAACGTCGCCGTACCATTTCCCAGATCGGTCACTCCATCTCCAGACCAGATACCGCCTGGCGTTCCCTCAGGAACAAGAGTCACGGTCTGATCGGTGCAAATTCCATCAGGCAGATTCCAGGTAGCGTCAGGAAGCAGAAAAACTTCAATCGGTAAGGATAGGCTCGCCTCACAGGGTCCCTGTACAATAGTGTATATAATATTATATGAGCCGGCGGCAGTAGGTGCAAATACCGCCATGCCATTTCCAAGATCTGTGATGGCGGGTCCTGTCCAGGTACCTCCTCCAGTACCTGTTGCTACAAGGATTTCCTCATTGCCGGTACAAACATCCGTAGGAGCAGTCCAGCTCGGGTCAGGTTGACTGAAGACCTCGATGGTTTGTGAAAAAACTGAACTACATGGTCCGGCTGAGATGGAATATGTGACCAAATAGAGACCGGGATTTTGCTGGCTGAAATTTGCTGTTCCATCTCCGAGATCCGTGATTCCTTCTCCAGTCCATGTACCTCCAATTGTTCCTGCAGGTGTGAGAGTCACAATTTGTCCTGAACAGACGCCGACTGGAATATTCCATCCGGCATCTGGTAGTGGCAGCACTTCGACTGGCATTTCCAGAAAGGTTTCACATGATCCCTGACCGATTGTGTATCCTATAATATATATACCGGCTTCTGTAGGGTTGAACAGTGCAGTCCCGTTTCCAAGGTCAGTGACCCCAGATCCTGCCCACGTTCCACCCATTGTACCATTTGGTACGAGAGTCACCTGATCTTCTTCACAGATATCAGAAGGGGCGGTCCATGATGCATCAGGTTGAGTTACTACAGTGATTACTTGTACTGAAGAATTCGAACAAGGTCCATTCATCACAGTATATGTCACCTCATACGAGCCAGCAATCGTCTCACTGAAAGTTGCAGTTCCATTACCATGATCAGTGACGCCGTTGCCGGTCCATATTCCTCCTTGTGTACCTGTTGGGATCAGCTCAAACGCATCACCTGAACAAAGGGCGTTGGATGGAGGAGACCAGGATGCCACTGGTGATTGAATTACAGTGATCTCAAGTGTTAATGATGTTTCACATGCTCCTGTCCCTGCTGTATATGTCACTGCAAATGTTCCGGCATCATTGGATATAAACATAGCGGTACCATTTCCCTGATCCGATACACCTTGTCCAGCCCAAATTCCTCCGGGAGTTCCTGTGGGATTTAATGTATACGATGTTCCGGAACAGACATCACCAGGGGTCATCCATGAAGGATCTGCCTGAGAGATGACAGTAATGTCTTGCGATGATGAAGCAGTGCATTGATCCAGGGTGACTGTATAACTGATCGAATACGTTCCTGGCACGTCATGACTAAATGTTGCAGTTCCATCACCATGGTCTGTCACTCCAGGTCCGGACCAACATCCGCCAGACGTACCAGATGGTGTAAGTAAGAACTGCTCTCCGACA
>JANNQA010000121.1:0-25431 GCA_031400515.1 Bacteroidota bacterium | reverse complement strand
CGGAAAGGATCAACGGCGAAAGGGCAGTCCTCAGTCTACAGTCTTCAGTCCACAGCCATCAGTCTCCAGTCCTCAAATCGGGTAATCGGTAATCGGTAGTCGGTGAAGTAGGTAAGTTCTCAGTCTACAGTCACGTATAGATTGAGGACTGGAGACTGATGGCTGTGGACTGAAGACTGTAGACTGAGGACTGCCCTTTCGCCGTTGATCCTTTCCGCCGTTCTTCCGTTCTGCCATTCCGCCTTTCCCCTATCTTGCCTGACAATCACTCCTTATGTTAAAGAACGAGACGGTACTCAACAATAAACGGGTAATTACCGGATGGGCTTTATTTGACTGGGCCAATTCTGCCTACTTCCTGGTGATTGCAACAGCCATATTTCCGATTTACTATACTTCGGTGACGGATGATACGGTGCGCATTGCGGGAAGTGAAATTCCCAGCAGTGCTGTGTTTTCGTATGCAGTGTCTTTCTCGTACATCGTGCTTGCATTATTGTCTCCTCTCCTTTCAGGGATCGCAGATTATAGCGGAAGACGGAAGTACTTTATGCGCATGTTTACAACCATCGGTGCGTTGTCTTGTATGATATTGTTCTTTTTTCAGGATGCAACATTGGTGTGGTTGGGGACAAGTGCATTTATCTTATCGACGATTGGTGCAGCCGGATCTATTGTCTTTTATGATTCTTACTTACCAGAAATTGCATCAGAGGATATGATGGATAAAGTCAGTGCACGTGGATTCGCATATGGTTATGCAGGGAGTGTACTCTTATTGATTTTCTGTCTTTTGATGATCAACAACCCGGGATTGTTTGGCATTACAAGCGCGACGTTGCCATCCCGGATTTCTTTTGCACTCGTTGGGATTTGGTGGCTGGGGTTTTCACAAATAACCTTTCACAGATTACCTGCAGATATAAGGATAAAAAGCTCGCAGATTCTCGGCAAAGGATTTCAAGAACTGATCATTGTATGGCATAAACTGAAAGAGAGAAAAGACATCATGCGATTCCTTGCCGCATTTTTCTTTTGGAGCGCCGGTGTGCAGACCGTGATTTATCTGGCGACAATTTTTGCACAGGAAGAGCTCGCCTTTGAAACCTCGCAACTCATCCTGACTGTGTTGATACTTCAGATCGTCGCTATCCTCGGCGCGTATTTGTTTGCAAAAGTCTCAAGGGCTTTTGGAAATAAAGTTGCATTGATAAGCATGGTAATCATCTGGATCATGATCTGCGTAGGCGCATATTTTGTAAAAGAACAAATTCAATTCTTCGTCCTCGCGGGATTTGTTGGAATGGTTCTGGGTGGGATTCAATCACTATCCAGATCCACCTATGCCAAGCTGCTTGAAAACATGACTACTGATCTGGCTTCCTACTTCAGCTTTTTCGATGTCCTGAGTAAACTCTCGCTCGTTGTTGGCGCGTTTTTATTCGGACTTGCTACACACATCACAGGTAGTATGCGCGCAAGCGTGTTGGTGCTGTCAGCGTTGTTTATCATCAGCCTTATCATCCTTATCACGGTCAACATGGACAGAATGCAGGGGAAACGGCAAATGGCAAACGGTTAACGGTTAACATAACACCATAACGTAGATTAAGTCAAAATGTAAAATATCAAAGTCCGAAATCCGAAGTGCAATCCAAAAGAACTTCGGACTTTGATATTCAGCGTTTTAAATTTTGACTTATTTGTATTTCCTTACTGTGGTAAGTATTCATAACAGCCGATATCCGGAATGCTCACATCTCGCAAGCGCCCATCAAGATCAAGCGCGATACCTGATAACGGAATCGCTTTTTCCTCCGCAAGAGAAAGTGTGTCCAGGTGATAATCGAATTCGTCGTCATCTGCGAATAAGGTATCGCCAAATGTATACTCCAGGCAATTCTGACATAGCGTGGTAAAAAACTCAGGATACTCCTCGGGGTCAAGCAGATCTTCTACCTGTACAATGCAATTGAGAAAATCAACATCAAACAATCCCTGACCCGGTGCTGCATCAGAGAGTAATATTTCATCTGAAGACGACCCGACGATAATCGAATTCCGAAAAACCGCGTTGAGACCGTTGACAAATATCCCATCTGCACACAGTGGATCAGGGCAATAAAAGTTTGTAAGTGTAACACCCGTTGCGTCATTTCCAGTGCTGACGATTGTACAATAATCAAAGGCATGATTCCCGCCATAGGTAAGCGCTACGCCAGTGGTTCCATTGTCATAAAACAAACAGTTCACTGCATTGATCTGTGCATGCCTTGCAAAAATCGCAGAACCAGCAGTACCATGAATGATACAACTCTGCAGATCCACACGGGTCGCTGAATCAGCCACCACTGCCGTCGTCGCATGACGTATGATCGTATGCGTCATCCGATGCGGTCCACTACGAGGGCCAAATCTCAAGCCGCCCCATATTCCAATGAAATCAGTCTCGAGCCTGTCATCCTGGATGATCACAGGTGACTCCAGTGTGCCTTCTGTAATAAACTTCGCACGCGGAAGTGTATAGAGAATCCCATCATTGTACACACCGAGCGGATTGTCTGCAATACCACCGTGTATAAACAACCGGGTGCCCGCAGGAAGAACAATCGTACAGGAATCAACAAGCAGAGTGCCGTATAAGACATACGGCTTCGGATCATCCCAGCGCTGCGTACCAAGATCACAAGTGAGTATCGATACTGTATTGCCATGAAAGCGATTAGGAATATAGTTCGCGTTTTGGCCCCATGCTTCAAGCAAGACTTTTTGTTGATTACCATTTGTTTCAAAGACCAGATAATCCTCGGTGACAAACGGACTAACGGAAAGAGGATCGTCAGGATTGATCGTCACCTCAACAAATACCCAAATAGAGTCCTTCCCTCTGATCTCTACATCCTGTATCTCTGGTCCTGTAAATCCATCCACGTTGATCCTGTATCTTGAAGACTGCTGCTCGAGATAAATACGCGATACCCGTACAGACAAGTCATTTTGATTATGGGCACGAAACGCAAGTGTCGCCGAACCCAATTCAGTGAATACCGTATCGAATCGCAAAGTATCCGTCGAAAAGGCGAGTTGTGCATTGGGTGAAGTGTCAAAGTTCTCTTTGAAACAAGATGAAAATGAGATTGTCACTACTACCATAAGCATGAGTATGACAGAAAGCCTTATCGCAGAGCTGGAATGTTTGTTGTCCATGTGTGCGCAAAAGTAGGAATACTCCGCGAGCGGCTCTATGGGTGACCTTGTCGTGCTGGAGTGGTGAGTTCTCAGAGTTTTCTTAGGACTCACCCCCTTCCCCTCTCTTTTTTTTAAGTCTAACAGATATGAGAATATCTTCAAAGAGAGGGGAGTTCCATTTATTGAAGTGTGAGTAAGATTCAAACCTTCAATACAACTTGTTCAGAAGCAGCTCCCCCTCCCTTGCGACAAAGTTCAAACTTCGTACAATGACAAATCAAAAGGGAGGGGGCAGGGGGTGAGTTCTCAGAGTTTTACAACGTGAATATCGTCAAAGAGAGTTGAGTCCCACGATGACATAAAAAAAACGGTCGAAGAAATCTCTCCGACCGTAATATCATTCATTCGGCTAGAACACTTTCAAAGTGTCGCCGGAATTTCTTTTTATTCATCAATAAGTCCAGAGGTCATGCTCCCAGTTGAAGAGCTCTGATTTGATTTTCTCAGATTCCAACAGTCTGTCAATACCGTCATTTGGGTAGTAGTCCTGTAACCGATAGTCGAGGACGTTTGAACTCTTCCAAATATAGCTGGCGAACATCCGCATTTCAAACAGATCATACCATGTGTTTGGTGAAGCATCATTGGCTTCATTGAAAACCCTATGACGTCCAAGTACTTCACGTACTTCCGGATAGTAAATCCAAAACATAGGGCCTTCAAATTTGAAAATGCCAGTATCCTTGTCATAATAATCCCGTACTGGTGCGATACCAAGAATACGGACTTTCATTCGTGAAGCTTCCTCGTCGAAGTACCAGATTTCCTTTACCCGATAGCGCTTGATATCCTCAGGATTCAACTCACTGCGTGTGATCTTTACGGTCTCTTCATAAGTATCAGGATCGTAAACTGACACAGTATCCATTTCGACAAGTTGATTCAACACTTCCTCAGGAGTAAGCATCTGGGTGAATTTATCATCCTGGAATACTTTGATCTCCCCATTTCCGGCAGCGTCAGATAAAATCTTGAAGAATGGCATTTCCGGATATGTAAATGACAAATTCAGTTTCTCACGTACATCTATCACGCGCCAGATACGCTTCTCCCAGGGTACATCGGCTTCACGAACCGGCTCGTAAGGAAGAACTTTTGTTTCGAAGATCAATCTCTTCGGAACGATATCATCCACATAGATATCCTCAAGTGGATCACTTGATTCCGTGATAATGCGTGTTTCAGCCTGGCCAAACATAGTTGTAGCCATCAAGCCAAAAAACAACAGAAAGGAAAACTTCAAAATTTTCATTGGATACTCAGATTCAAAAAGAATTATCGGATAGTAAATACCATCGAGTTGATTTCACGCCCTGCCTGATCACCAGGGCATCTTGCCTTTACATTGTCGAAGAAATAGCGGTCGCCTGCAGTTGCCTTATCTATGAGACGCTGAGATTCATCAATCCACCGTCCACCTTTGTTAGTTGCGAACTCCGGGTCAGCACGTTTTGCTACACGAACGAGGTTGAAACCTTCAATGTTGCATTTTGCATCAAAGTCAAAATTGTCAAGGAATGCACCTACACCTGCCTGAGCTTTGAACTCACCGGGGCTCATTCCACCACCTGATTTGGTACTCAGACGCGCAACCGGGTCAGGAATCCGTTTTACACGAAAATCCTTACTCGCATTCAAACCTGGCGCTGATACATCGATACGTGCAAACTGGCCAAGGGGAGTTGGTGTAGTTACTTTGACGTTGAATGTCCCATCACCATTTCTGGCAATGGTACCACCGCCAGAGCCACTCATGCTCACGTTGACCTGTGCACTCGGTACACCTGCTGCAGAAACTTCTACCGGATTATCTACACCGATATAGAATACATTCATTTTGGTAGGTGAAACGGAAACTGACCGTTCTCCTACTTCAAATTCGAATTCCTTCTTGAAGGTTTCTGTCTCATTGGTCACTGGATTTAACACAGAGGCAATTGCCGTATACTTACGCACACCAACTTGTGAAGCTGCTGTAGTCCACTGGGCGACTCCCTCTTTCATTGGTAAATTCTGTCCATTGACTGAAATGGTGACACGCGTATTCGAGGTTTCAGCACCTGCAGCTGCTCCAAGGAAAACTTCTGTTTTGAATGTTTCACCCTTGATGACATAGGACTTTTCCGGAGCAGAGACTACTGTAAACTTATCGAGGACGACATCCTTGCTGGTGCCGACTTGCTCGAGAAGGTAGTTCAGCACTGTCGCTTCAGAAGCTTTCGCATCATTGATGAATTTGTTCAGGATAGGAAGCGTAGCCTGAAGAGGCATTTGACGAAAGTTGAAATCTGCCCATGATTTTTTTGATTTATCAATGGAGTTTTTCCAGCTTTCATCATCAATTTGCAGTGGAATTTTTGCTTCCATTTCTGCACGCTTATCTTCATCGACGAGTGCAAGAAATTTCGCCCGATACTCGTTGATTTTATCTTTCAGTTCCTCGCCTTTTCCGTCTTTCACAAGGAACCGGGTGGTTACGTCTTTGTCTTTCTGTCCTTTTAAGTCTACGACATTTCTATAAGTTTCATAGTCGCCGTCATCGACAACACCATTTTTATTTCCTCCATCATCGACCATATGATCGATGAGAGACTCTACATAATCTGTGAATTCTTTTCCAGCCTGACGTACGGCTGGAACTCTATCCGCATATTTCTGGAACTCAGGTTTTTTCTTTGCTCCTTCTACGATCAGTGCGGGCAGTGGATCATTCGCTTTATCATATGCTGTGTTCGAATCCACTAATCCTTTATCTACAACTTTGAAGGCATTGAAAATCTCTGCTGATACATTGAGTGCAAGGAGTGCCGTCAGGACGAGGTACATGATGTTGATCATCAACTGACGTGGCTGCTTAGGAATTGACATCTGTGATGGACGTTTTTTTAGATCAAAAAAAATAAAACAATGAAGTCCTTACGCGTCGTCCTTTATCTCACGCATGCGATATCGGACGATTTGTTACTTACTTTTTACCACCCATTGCTGACAGAACACTGCCATAGACATTGTTCAATGAGCGCATGTTTTCATTCAGATTTGTGATCTGCGTCTTGTACTGTATTGCATCTTCAGCGGTTTCGCTCAATTGTTTCATGGTATCGTTCATTTTTGCTACGTGGTTTTTTGATTCAGCCACGCTGCGATAGACCATATTTACATTGTTGAGATTTTCGTTGAGGGCAGCCAGATTTGTACGCACCACCTTCGTATCTTCCACAGAAGCGCTGAGTTCTTTCATTGCTACATTCATACGCTCATAGAAATTGCCCATGGTCTTGATCTGATCTGAAGTCTGACTGAAGTCTACTTCCTGAAGTGCTTTCAACGAGCTCAGGCTTTTAGACATTGTCTGAAGTTCTGAAAGCATACCACCGAGTTGACCTTCTACGATCTCGCCATTGATTGGGCGGATCTCATCACCGATTTCACCTTCTGTCAAAGGAGAGATTTTGGCATTATACTTATCCAAACCTGGATAGAGTTTTTCCCAGTAGTAATCTTTTTCTGGAGGCAGGATTCCGAGCAAACAAAAAATGAAGGCTTCTACAGCCAATCCGAGCGTAATTGCAAAGCCTCCCCATGGTTCACTATTGATTTTACCAAGGGCACCTAACATAACGACGGAAGCACCAATCCCGATAATAAAGTTCTTGAGGTACTTGAAGGAAGCAGACTTGATGAACTTGTCCATTGCGTGATACAAATTAATAAGGTGATGAAATTGATTGTTTTTCTTTCATTAAGTAATAAAAAGCCGGAAAGAGCTTAGACCCCCAGTGTATGACTGTATGCTCTTACAATCACTGGAAATCTCCTAACGAACGACCGAGGTATGTCAGTGCACAACGGAAACCAATATAGGATTTGGTTGTATCCTGATATTCCCAGTGCCGCGTTCCAGTCTCTAAGTAATATAGAACGTCTTTCCAGGAACCACCACGAATCACCTTCCGCTTGTAAGCCTCAGGGTCATCGTCTGTTGCATTGTAATGAATGTCTGGATTCAAATCATGAACAAACGATTGTGCATTTTCGAAAAACGCACTTTCCGTCCATTCTGAGACATTACCGGACATACAATACAGGCCATAGTCATTTGGGAAGTATGCATCAGCTTTGACGGTATAAAATCCTCCGTCTTCCGGATAATTGCCTCTGCCCGGCTTGAAGTTCGCGAGCAGGCAACCTTTTGCGTTACGCGTATAATATGCACCCCATGGGAATGCAGCCAATTCTTTTCCACCTCTTGCAGCATATTCCCACTCATACTCTGTAGGCAGGCGGAAATCTTCTGTATTCGGCTCGTCAGCTTTGAATGTGTTCCAAAGATGTGTGCGCCAATGACAAAACGCACGTGCAGTCTTCCAGTCGATCCCTACAACCGGATAATCATCAAATGCCGGATGCCAGAAATAATTGCGGGCAAACGGTTCATTATATGAATAAGCAAAATCTCTGATCCAACAGAGTGTATCGGGATAGATTGCTACTTCTTCTTCAGAAAGGATATCGCTTCTTTTTCCTTTGAAAGTCGGGCTAGCTGCTTTCTGCCAGTCCTTTTGACCGTATTTATATACTAATTCACGGGTATCGAGCTCACGTTTGCCATTGATCACGTCATCACCCTGAAAGTATAGGTCTTCGAGATTCTCATCAGCCCAATCGATTTCATATTCCCAGTCCAGCGATTCGTTGCCCAAATCATCTTCGCGGAAATGATCCAAAAGCGTATGCGCCATTGAGTCACGAACCCAATACACAAACTGCCTGTATTCATTGTTGGTAATCTCAGTATCATCCATAAAGAATCCCTGGATAGAGATTTGTCTTGGACGTTGGATATGTGAGGAATAAATATCCTGATCAGATTGACCTACTGTCACTACGCCAGAAGGAACATACACCATTCCGTATGGATTGATTGATTTCCAATCCGGACGGTCAAGAACACCTTCTAATTGACCTGAGTCGCTCGAGGAGCCACAAGCACCGAAGATCGTCATCAAGACGAGGGCTGCGAGCATCGATAATACAATTTTTTTCATGCGAACTTCTCTTGTTTTTACGTCCCCTTTCAGGACCTCACCTTACAAAAAAGAGTCCAAAGATAAACCTTTGAGTAAAATCCCAAAAAATTTTCCAAGGGCGGGGGAATAACCAGTCTGTGCAACAACGCAGGCCCTTTTACATATAGTATTGCCGGCCTGATATTTTAACACCATTTGCCCAATAAACACGTCAAACTTATTGATACTCAGAGGCTAATTACGCTCAAAATCTTGGACTATATATCACCGGAGGAGGTAACCCTGCCCCAACAGCCTTGTTGAGATTATATCGCAACATCAACTCATGCGATCCCTCGGTAGCCTTGCTCAACGCTGACAGGGACAGATCATACGCATAAATCAACTTCATATTCTCAGAGAGTCTTAATCCCCCAAATATCATGATTGCATCAAGGGTATTGCTACTGTAACCTCTCACCCCTGCACCAAAAGTCATAAAGTCCTTGTACTCCGCCCTTATGGCCAAACTCGTCTGGGTCTGTACCAGATCTGATTTGATGAATAACGTCGGATAAAGCGAAATGTCCGGTAATGTCTCAAAGAAATATTCCGCAAAGAAATTGACCACAGCACGATCCTGGATCTGGAGCTCATCCAATCTGACATTTCCCGGTGTGTACCCCGTAATAGCAATCCCACTCTCAAAATAATCCCCGGCGTAATACAGCCCTACATGAAACAAGGGAGCAATGCCATGGACAAGCGTATTTGGCAACAGAACATCATTATGCAGAATAGTAGGGCCCTCATACTCACCGTCCGGCGTACGCAGCAAACTGCCGTCCAGGGACTGCTGTGTGATACCTGCAGCGATTCCGGCAGAAAACAGACCGAGGTCAGTCTCGAGTACATAATTATATGATACTGTCGCATTGAGCAATTTCTGGACGCCAATAGACTCATGTTGCACAGACATGCCAAGTGCACCCTTCCATAGGTAAAATGGCATATGCGCACTCACGTATTTCTGAACAGGGTTGCCGGCGATCCCCAACCACTGGCTTCGATAGTTCCCTGTAATACTTAGGCTGCTCTCCATGCCAGCAAATGCAGGGTTGAACTGATACCTGTCCATCATGTGGAGGCTGTATTGCGGTGCGTTCTGAGCAGCAACATTCAAAGATGACGCCAAAGCACCGATGCAAATCGCCACAATGAACAGGCAATGCAGTTTCCGGAGATGTATCGGTGTTTCAGCCATTAGAATTCATTCGCTCCGTGGAAGTTGTCTTTTGAGAACGAGTATCGAAAAGTATTGTTTTTCTCTGACAGTGAGTATTTGCTTCTCATCTTTCATTGCTTGGCGGGCACATAGGTCCGCCGCTACTTCTTTCATTGAATGGTATGGCGGACACATAGGTCCGCCGCTACTTCTTTCATTGCATGGTATGGCGGACACCCAGGTCCGCCGCTACTTCTTTCATTGCATGGCGGAGACCGAGGTCTCGCTACTTTTTTCATTGCATGGTATGGCGGACACCCAGGTCCGCCGCTACTTTTCAGGAATTGTAATCTTCAGGCCATCGTATGCCAGACTCACATTAACGGGTAACGATGAATCTACCTCGCGGTGTAGTCCCATATCGTGGCTCATGTGTATCAAATATGCCTTTCGGGGCCGAATGGTTTCAATTAATTCCAGTGCCTCTCTGAGATTCAGATGGGAAAAATGCTCCTTACGATGAAGGGCATTAAGAAAAAGGATGTCCAGGTTCTGCAAATGTTCCCACTGGTCATCAGGAATTCGCTTGGCATCTGTGATGTAACAAAACCCTCCGATACGGAACCCCAATACTGGTAACTCACCGTGCATGATTGAAATCACCTGCATAGAAACGCCTGCGATCACTGCCGGGCCAGGTTGAAGTTCTTTTAATGCAAGCTTTGGGAGTCCTGGATATGCATATGAGGTATCAAAGACATAGTCGAACCTTCTTCGGACAGCATCCAATACCCGGGGTAGTCCAAATACAGGCATCTCTTTACGCTGCATAAAATTGACGGGACGCACATCGTCAAGACCACTGATGTGATCATTGTGTTCGTGCGTGAGGAGGATCGCATCGACTTTGCTAAAACCCTGAGTGAGCATCTGTTGTCGAAAATCAGGGCCGGCATCGAAGAGCAATGATGCTTCTTTATATTGAACCATCACAGAAGTCCGTAAGCGACGATCATGGGGATCTTGTGAGGTACACACAATACAACTACAACCAATCACAGGAATACCCTGAGACGTCCCGGTACCTAAGACCGTAATATGCAACGCCGATGGTTCACTGGATTGTTGCATTTTCCTGTTTCAATACGGCTCTGATCCTCGCATATGTCTGTTGCCCTGTAGGAGAAAGCGCGGCCGGATCGATGGTCATCGTGTCAAGAATCTCCAACAATGTATTGATCCTCGCTTCTGTATCAAAGAATTTATTTACGACGGCGATGCGTTGCTGATGTACGATGCAATATCCGCTTTGAAAACTCCCACGTTCGTAGCGGACTGTATATCCCAGTTCGCCGAATAGCTGCTCGATTTTCTCTAGCAGATACTTTGTATACTTAAACACCTCCATACTTCTTCCTGAATGTGGACGCAAAATACCATTAATCATGGATGATGAGTGATGGATGATGGCTTGCCTGCCGGCAGTAAGGGATGATGAGTAATGCACGATAGTGATTAATGATGGATGATGGGTCACGGGTGATGCATCTTGTCATCCTGAGCGAGGAGCACAGCGACGAGTCGAAGGATGCAAGTGTTGCGGGGTATTAATCTCGAGCGATCTCTACAGAGTAGAGAGAGTCGAGAGATCCTTTTATTACTAACAGGATTTCGGGATCGCTCGGAATGACAAAAGCTCGATTTGTGCAATTAGTAATACACGCTGATTAAAAAAGGAGAGCTGACCTCGGAGCCCGCCCGACTTAAGGATCTACGAGTGTCTTGTGCCAGGCATTACTGCATACTGCGCATTTGTCGATACACATTTTGAACCAAGGATGAAGAGGACTGAAGACCGATGACTGAGGACTCTTCTCAGAACCTCTTATTTTGCAGCATGGGTCGAATTCTATTTTTAGCAATGCTGACAGCAATCTGCACTGTACAACACACGATGGCACAGGAGAGCATCTTTGGGCTTCATGCTGTTCTGGGAGCAAATGCATCGCAGATATCCGGTGATCAGCTTGCTGGATTTGATAAGGTGGGACTACATTTAGGATTACGCGGGACAGTTGAGTTGTCTGAGAAAGCGGGGTTTTCTGTCGAGCTGCTATACTCTCAGAGAGGGAGCCGACCAGATATCTTTAATGATGTCGTAGATCCTGATATCAATATCACACTACGTTATCTCGATCTACCGGTATATCTCACATATGCAGACTGGTATGATGTTGAACAGGGATATCATAAAGCATTTGGCTTAACCGGGCTTTCCTATGGCAGATTGATAGAGGCGTCTACCTTCGATCACTTCAATACCGGAGATGAGGATCTCGATTTACTTGTCAAAGAATTTAATTCAAACGACATCTCCTGGCTCTTTGGATTTGGGTTTCGTCTTTCAAATCACTTCATCGTGAGTGCACGCTATACCCGGTCTATTAACTGGTTGCTGAATGCACGAAAGAAAGAACTCAATGCAAGTTCACTGCGAACGTATTTTCTGACGTTTCGTGGTGAGTATGTGTTTTAATGCATCAGGTATGCCCCGAAGAATTTCTGTCATTGACCTGGGTACAAATACATTTCACCTGCTCACCGTCGAGATCACCGGGCCATCTCAATGGACTACGCTAGACCGTGAACGTGTATTCGTGAATCTTGCGTCTGATGGCATCGAATGGATTAGTGCTGAGGCAATGGAACGTGGGCAGCTCACAATGATTCATTTCAAGGAACGAGTGGATAGATATGATGTTGAAGAAATCATTGCAGTTGGTACTGCAGCTCTCCGTCAGGCAGGGAATGCCAGTGAGTTTCTTGATCTGGTACAGAGGTCAACAGGGATACATGTCGAGGTTATTCCGGGGATGCGTGAAGCTGATCTGATTGCTAAAGGGGTACTGTCAGCATTGCCAGAGATTGACAGGCCTGCATTGATCATGGACATTGGAGGAGGCAGCGTCGAGATGATTCTCATACAGCGTAGAGAGGTCTTATTCCGTGCAAGTTATCCTATCGGTGTTGCGGTTCTATATGCCAACTTTCATCTTGAGGAACCTATCAGTAAATCTTCCATTACTGCACTCGATCGGCATCTTGAGGAAACAATGATTGATCTTCTTAGGGTACTTAAAGATTTACCGGATACAATTCTTGTCGGGGCATCAGGGACATTTGAAGTGGTAGAAGCAATACTCGATCCACATAAGAATGGCGAACTGCCGCCATATTCAACTGCCAAGCCAGACGCATTCATACCGATCTATCAGGAAATCGTGGCACTGGATCTTGAAACTCGTCTCGCACATGCTGATATTCCGGAATCGCGTGCAAAGTATATCGTGGTAGCCGTACATCTGATAGAATTCATGCTGAGGAAGCTGAGTCGCGATGTGTTTTATATCTCTGCGTATGCGATGAAAGAGGGGTTAGTGGTGGAGCAATCAACTAAGAATATTTAACCGCAGAGAACCACAGAGATTTTCTTTAACTGCAGAGAGCCACAGAGAGATTTTAGATCTCTCCATGGCTTGATAATCATTTATGTATTCTGCGGGTGTTCAGTTTACCTGTAGTATTTATTGATCACTCTTTTCAGGCCGTCTGTAAGTCGAAGCACATTAAAATTCATCAGGTATCCGATCTGACAATTTGAGAGTTTCAAATAGGTGAGGATTTGCGCAAGATGAATATCATTTAATGCATCGACGGCTTTCACTTCAATAATCACAGCGTTTGAAACAATCAAGTCGGCACGATATCCACATTCAAGTTTCACATCTTCATAGATCAGAGGCAAGGGAAATTCCTTCTTGGGATCCAGTCCTGATTTTTGGAGTTCATAGGATAAGCATGCCTGGTAAGCGGACTCCAGTAGACCGGGTCCCAGTTCTCTGTGCACGCGAATTGCACAGCCAATGATCTGTTCGGTGAGCAGTTTTGTTTCCATGATTTATATGTTTAATGGTTAAAAAAATCTATGCAGTATGGATTAACAATAATAATGAATGTTCTTATCACAAATGACAAAAGACTCGCTATTTTTTTTGATTCAGTAAAAGAGATTCTCTCCGCGGCTCTTTGCGTCTTTTCTCCGCGGCCCTCTGCGGTTTTAGATGTTGATTTCTCCGCGACCCTCTGCAATTTTTGGATTTGATTCTTCACTTCATTGAATACCTTTACAAATCATGGATTTGCTCACCGTATTTCAGGAAGTCTGGGCGATGCGCGCGCTGATAGCCTCCAGCATGGTAGGAATCATGTGCGGTGCTTTGGGCGCTTTCATCGTATTGCGCAATATGTCGCTGATCGGCGATGCACTTTCACATGCGATCTTGCCGGGAGTCGTGGTTGCATTTATGCTTGTCGGATACTCCACATTAGGATTTTTTGTAGGATCGGTGATCGCAGGACTCATTTCAGCGATAGCCATCACCTGGATACAGCGGAAAGTACAGACGAAGAATGATGCCGCAATTGGTATTGTATTTACAGCCATGTTTTCATTGGGAGTCATTGGCATCTCATGGGTAAGCAAAAGTGGCAGTGGGGTACATCTTGATTTGAAAGACTTTCTGTTTGGAAATGTCCTCACCGTCTCTGACAGCGATCTTATCCTTACAGCGAGTATTGCAGCATTTGTGTTACTAAGTATTGTTGTGTTATACCGGCCATTATTTCTGACGACATTTCAATCTGTCATTGCTGAGACGATGGGCATTTCTGTTTCTGCAATCCATTATTTCCTCATGCTGATCTTATCATTTGCAGTTGTTGCATCGTTGCAGACAGTCGGTGTCATCCTGGTCGTTGCAATGCTGATCACACCAGCATCCACTGCGTTGTTGCTTTCGAGCAGACTAAAGACAGTCGTCATTCTTTCTGCTTTTCTCGGTTGGATAGCAGCGATCGTTGGATTTACACTTGCCGTCATTCTCGATACCACACCCGGCCCTGCAATGGCTGTTTCTGCAACTGCGATTTATCTCATCACCGCATTTGCCGCACCACGTAAAGGACTCGTCGCCAAATGGATCGCACGCCGGGGACAACAACGGAAAGTTGAAATCGAAGACTTGCTGAAACACGCACTGAAATTGCATACGCGCAAAGGACTTACGATGTCCTCACTGCTCACCGCTACAGGATTCTCGTCGAACAAGCTGCAGCGATATCTGAATAAACTCAGCAGCGCAGGATTTCTCTCTATTAAAAATGAAGATGTAGAGATGCAGCCACTTGGTATTGAAAAAGCAACTGCCATGATCCGTGCACACCGTCTCTGGGAAACGTATCTCGCACAGCAAGTCGGTCTCACCGCCGAACAAATCCATGATGATGCTGAACACTACGAGCATCTGCTCACTGCCGAAATGCTCGATGATGTTGATGCAGAGCTTGGGTTTCCTGAAGAGGATCCGCATGGGTCGCCGATACCTAAACGAGGTACGTGATACGAGGTACGAGGTACGGGGTACGAGGTGCGGGGTACGAGATACGAGGTACGGGATACGAGATACGGGGTACGGGGTGCGGGATACCTAATTTTTCACCTTGCAACTCGTAACCCACATCTCGTACCTCATTATTCCCCTCGTAACCCGTAACCCGCACCTCGTACCTCATTTTTTCACCTCGCAACTCGAAACCCGCACCCCGTACCTCATTTTCCCCTCGCAACTAGTGACCTGCCTCTCGTACCTCATTTTTCAACTCGTAACCCGTAAACCGTACGTCGTACCATTCTTTTGCTTTTGAGTTACCACGTAACTCGTACCACGTACCGCGTACCATTTTTTGCTTTGATTTACCACGTACCTCGTAACACGTACCCCGTACCATTCTTTTTGCCTCCTATCTTCGTTCTACATTGTAGATATGTCAACACACCAAATAACGATAATCGGTGCGGGCCCCTGCGGCTCCCTTCTCGCTATCCGACTCGCGCAGCGTGGGTACAATGTGCGCATGTATGAGAGGCTGTCTGATATGCGGAGTACCGAGGTGCCTGCGGGTCGATCTATCAATCTTGCATTGTCTGATCGGGGCATCAATGCACTGAAGATGGTGGGACTTGATACTGCTGTGCAAAAGGAAGTCATCCCGATGTATGGCAGAATGATTCATGATGAACATGGCACGCCTCCCTGGCTAGCGCGGTATAGTGGTCGGTCACATGAGTTTATTAATTCGGTGTCGAGGCCGGGACTGAATACACTGTTATTACATGCAGCGGCGAAGTTTCCGAATCTCGAGATGTATTTCGAACAAGCATGCACACATATTGATCTGAAGAACGGCACGTGCCGGTTTGTTGATCCACATGGAGTACAGACAGTGGTGACATCAGATGTTGTGTTTGGGACGGATGGTGCAGGGTCGGCTGTTCGACGGAGTTTGTTTGATCAGAGTGCTGCATTGAGGTTTGACTTCTCTCAGTCATTTCTTGATCATGGGTATAAGGAACTCACGATCTCTGCAAATGCAGATGGTGGATGGCGTCTTGAAAAACACGCCCTACACATCTGGCCACGTCAGAGTTTCATGCTCATTGCGCTACCCAATCTCGATGGCAGTTTTACAGTGACCTTGTTTTTGCCATTTGACGGAAAGCCGGGATTCAATCAATTAAAAGATGTCGAAAGTGTGCGCACATTTTTCAAAACCACATTCCCTTCTGCATTCGAACACATGGATACACTCGATCATGATTTCATGACAAATCCAACCGGCATCCTCGGCACCATCAAATGTTTTCCATGGCATGCATATGGCAAAGTATTATTGATGGGTGATGCAGCACATGCTGTTGTACCATTCTATGGACAAGGAATGAACTGTGCATTAGAAGACGTTGTCGTCCTTGATGATATCATCGATCAGTACGATGGCAACTGGGAAAAGATTTTTGCCACCTATCAAGCGACACGCAAGAAAGACACTGATGCGATTGCCGACCTTGCCGTAGAGAACTACTACGAGATGCGCGACCATGTTGATAATCCTGATTTCATTCTCAAGCGAAAAATCGAAATGATCCTCGAGGAGAAGTACCCGTCATATTCATCGAAGTATAACCTCGTCACGTTCAATGAAGATGTGCCGTATAGTGAAGCGATGAGAAGGGGACATGCACAGGATGATTTTTTGCTGGAGTATTGTAAGGGGAAGAAGGGGATTGAGGAGGTTGATGTGGAGGAGGTGCGAAAGATTCTCGATTCGTGATTCATAGTTCTCGATTTTTTGCGATTTCTGATTGAAAAAATTGATCGTGGTATCTGATACCCAAACTGACACAAAACTTGAGGTTGTGATTACATCGGGCTAGAAGACGCTTCGAGGTCAGTCCTTCATTTTTGAGACAAAAGCGGCAGCTGTGATACTCACTTTGCCATTGATCCAGTGATCCTTTGATCTCTTCCTGTAGACAAGGCGGCTCGAGAACCCTTTGATCCCTCAGCTCCTGACGTCGCTCGGGATAGACAAGTCAGCTAGAGAACCATTTTATCCCTCGGCTCCTGACGTCGCTCGGGATAGACAAGTCAGCTAGCAGAATTCTTAAAGATTCCTCGGCTCCTGCGTCGCTCGGAATAGACAAGATTGCATTTCTGAATTTTAGATCCCTCGGCTTCTGCGTCGCTCGGGATAGACAAGTCCGCTATCTGAATTCTAGATCCCTCGGCTCCTGCGTCGCTCGGAATAGACAAGATTGCATATTTGAATTCTTCAAACTCACCCATTCGGGTGATCTCCACACAATTTTCTGTCGCGTCCTTTGTACTTACTAACTTGCCGATACAACTAACAATTCTTCCGAATGAAAACATTTTTTACGTCCCTCTCACTCACCCTTTCTGTATTGACTCTGAATGCCCAGGAATGGGTACGCCAGCACCCATTTGCCGGCTTCGCCCCATTGCATGCTATCACCTTTGACAACAATGGCAACGGCTGGACGGTTGGCCAACAAAGTCTGATTCTACATACCAACGACTGGGGAGAACTCTGGTCTGTGCAAAGTGAAGACCTGCCTGTCGGCTACACGTTTCAGGCAGTGGAAATCGTACCGGGGACCAATTCCCAGACTGTGTTGATCGGTGGACCGGGGCTCTTCAGAAGTGATGATGGCGGAGAGTCATGGGACTTTGTCTTTATCGGACAGACGCTCGACGGTGTGTATAAGATTCGGGCGTTCGATGACATGAACTGGATCGCGATGGGTATTAGCACTCTCGCACGCACGACGAATGGCGGTATGGATTGGGAAGTCCTTGCGATGCCGGATAATAGTGCCTATTCCGCAGATTTCACTGATATGAATTACGGATGGGCTGGCAGTGGGCCATTTAATGCATACCAGGTCTATACAACTACAAATGGTGGTATCGATTGGGATCTTGCCGATAGTGATATCTATCCTATCATCACCGATATTGAAATGGTCAATACCCAGGTTGGATATTTATCGGGGAGGGATCATATGTATAAGACGACGAATGGCGGAGCGGATTGGGATAAACTTCATAATGATGTACAACCTTCTATCAACAGGATACATGTCGTCAATGAAGATATCGTCTGGTGTGCACTACACAATGGTGCTGTCTTCTTTACATTGAATGGCGGAGCCGATTGGGATCAAATCAATCCGAATCTCATTAATAGCAACCAGATCTTTGATCTCTTTGCAACAGCAGATGGTCGCGCATGGCTCCCTGGTAAATATGCGTCCATTCAATACACGATGAATAATGGCCAATCATGGGAGGAGCAGACACCTGGTGCAAAGAATTCGCTCTTCGACGTAGAGTTCGATGGGAACGTCGGATTTGCTACAGGCTCAGAAGGCTCTATTCTGCGTACAACAAATGCCGGGGCGATCTGGGAAAATATCGGGGTTGATCCGCTGGAAACAATTCTTGCCGTATCCATTTTCAAAGAAGGGAACACAAGACATATCTATGCGGGTACATCAACAGGGAAAGTCATCCATTCAACAAACAATGGTGATGACTGGGAAATCATCGGACAGGGTTTGGGTCAGATCAGGAGTATTGTTGCACGGAGTACACAAGCGATCATTGTTGGCACCGAAAACGATATCGACTACACATCAAACGGTGGACAAAACTGGTCTTCTGTTGCAGTTGCCGGGAATATTGTCTCTGAGATTGTGTTTGATGGCAATACTGGATATGCTGCGATTCATGATGGCAGAATTTTGAAATCCGTGAATGGTGGCTCTTCATGGAATCCAACTTTACAAAGAGATACCTATCGGTTCAGTGGTGTGCATTTTAACAATGCCCTTGAAGGCTGGGCGGTCGCTGAACTCAAAGACTCTGTTTGGACGACACAGAATGGTGGTACGTCATGGACAGCATACAAATTGCCTCGCAATACATTCTGGCAGGATGTCGCCTTTATGAATTCAGATACGGGATATATCTCTGGTGGAAGCTCAGGAGCAGGACTTATCCTCAGAACAACAAATGGCGGACAATCCTGGGTGACAAGCTTTGAGGAGACTGAGCGACTCAATAATATGTATGTGAGACCCGGCGAAGACTTCGTATGGGTTGTTGGCTTTGGAGGGAACATTCTGCATTTTTCACCATGTGCAGTAGCCCCACAGATTTCCAATCTCACGGGTGATGCAAGTCCATGTGAGGGCAACGTCTCCGTATATGAAGTAAACTCAAACGGTGCAACGATATTTACCTGGACGGTACCTGCAGGATGGACTATCGTCGGAAATAATAATAGCGCTCGTGTAGAAATACTTGCCGGTTCAGGAAATGGGCAAATCACGATACGGGCGGCGAATACATGTGGCACACAAACGACACAACTGTCTATCAATGTCGCTGCGATTCCTGGTGGTGATGTATCCATCACAGAACTTTCAGGAACACTCAGCACTGTACTCGCCGGTGTCACATATCAATGGTTGCAGGATGACTCAGAGATTCCCGGAGCAACCAACTCGTCTTTTACCCCGACAGTGACAGGCACTTATTCACTTGTCGTCACATTCCAGAATGGATGCACTGCCACATCGAATGGCGTCTTCGTGATCATATCTGGTGTGCGTGATGTCAATAGAAAGCAACTACATGTATTTCCTAGTCCTGTGAATGAAATGCTATATGTGCAAAACGATTTTGAGGGAAATGTGCTTGCAGTAGAAATGTTTGACAGTCAGGGAAGGCAAATCAAGCTTGATCATCGTGATTTGTCCGCACTTGATGTCAGTGATTTATCAGAAGGATTGTATTGTATTCAAGTGATCACGAGCGAAGGCCGCTATGTTGGGAGGTTTGTGAAAAAGTAAAAGTGTCACGCTGAGTTTTCTCACGCAAAGGCGCAAAGGACGCAAAGAAGATTGTTCAAGAGAGTATTTCATACAAGCATAACACTCAACTCAACTTTAATGTGTTTAGTGCTCAGAATTGAAACTTCGAACAAGGTAGTAGTGAAGGGAAGTTGCAGTTGTCTGCCTTTGGCATGAAACTTCGAACAAGTTGTTTTTAGAAATTTAGCAAATCACTTATTGAGAGATATGTTTCAAAAAATCATGTTAGTGTTAATTGTTGCAACGATCTTCAGTTGCAATAACGACGACCCTGCTTCACCTGAATATCGAATCGGGAAGAATCGCTTCACGCTCCAGATTGATGGAGATACACGTGAGTTCTATGTCCATGTGCCTGAACTCTATGATCCGAATCAACAAACACCTGTTGTCTTCATGCTGCATGGGACAAGTGGCGATGGGGAGAAGTTCTATGATATTTCCGGTTGGAAAGAAGTGGGAGAAGTAGAAAATATCCTTACTGTGTTTCCCTCTTCATGGCACTATTGTATCATCGATGATGGACAAGTATTGAATACTACAAAGTGGCATGGGTTTCCAGCCGAGTTTCAGTTCTGCAATACTGAAACTCCGCGTGACGATGTTGGATTTCTCAGGGCAATTATCGCAGAGTTGCACACGCGCTTCAATGTAGATGCCAAACGGATATACATGGCGGGTTTTTCTAATGGCGGTCAGATGGCAGGACGTTGTGCCGTGGAAATGGGTGATGTCCTGGCCGCTGTGTGTGAAAATGCCGGTACACTACCTATTGATACAACGTGTTCTCCTGTCCGCAATCTCCCTGTGATGTTCATGTTCGGAAACAGGGACGACCGGTTTACAGGAGATCCAAATGTTGAAATCCCAATGGCCAACTTTGAAATGATGTTAGATTCAAGTGTCTACATCAACGGCGTTGTCAATAGTCACCTGAATAGTTTTGGTATCCAGGACAATTATACAGTTTCGGGAACCGAGGGCACCAGGCTTACTGCATCCTATCCCATATCACCTTCTTCTCCTGAGCACATATTCCTGCTCACCTTAGTCAATGGCCTTACACATGTATATCCTAATGGAACAAATCACTGGATGTTTGGTGCAGAAGTACAATGGGCATGGATGAGTCAATTTACGCTACCCTGAGTGTGAGAAGGTCCTCCTTCGCAAGGCTACAGCGGATGAAATGAGATGGTGAGATGGTGAGATTGCTCAAAGCTCTATGCCCTTTGCTCTATGCCTTTCTTCATCCAGGGTAACATCAATAATAAAAACAACAAGATCATCACTCCCTGGCCAGCGAGAATATACCATGGCCATGGACCCATGAGATCTACGATAGAAGATCCTGCGGGCTTGCGCATCGTGAAGCCATAGTTACTCCCAAGGAAAACATTCGTGAGGTGTATCAGAATAAGATAGACTTGTGCAAATCCAATCGCAAGCCAGAAGTCCCTCCATGTAATGTGGATTTTGAAAATCATCACAGCATAAATGATTGCTACAACGAGCCCTGCGTGTAGAAACCAATACCGGAAATAGAAATAGCTTGGAAATCCTTCTGCGAGATCAGGAGTGATAATACCCTGAAGTGTTCCTGCCAATGTCCAGAAATAGAAAATACCAAGCCAGAACCGGTTTTTATATAAAATTGCAAAAGGCAACACCCATGCAATGATTCGACAAACGTAGAGCGGCAGGTCGTCTTTGTAGTCAAACGTTCCGTGCGACATCTTGATGATAGATCCACCCAGCATGAACACGACGATAATGGCAGACATCACGATGCCTAATAAGGTCTGCTGATTTGCCGGTAGTCTTCTTCCGATACGGATGGCAAGGAATCCATAGATCAGAAAGAAGATGATAGGGAATACGTGCTGTACTGAAAATGCTTCGAATGGTCTCACGGCGGGAAGGTAGGGAAGGGAATTAAAATCAAAATGAAAATCAAAATTGCAATGAATACAGTGCTCAAAGCTTCATTTGCTATAATGCACACGGGGAGGGGTGGAATTTTACTTCGTCCCCGCCCATACCGAACAGGTAAGTTTGGGCGGGCGTCCGAAGCGATTCCGCGAAGGAGGATTCCCACTCCGACATTTTTGAGACGCATTGGGAATACCCGCCCGTACCGCATCCTGAAGAAGTTTTTATCATCCCAAGAGCAAAGCCTCATAGGATATATTGTACTTTAGTATTCTGAATACATAAATCTGCTTCAATGTCTAAAGAAATTCAATTGACCGTACCAGTCTTCCTGGTTGCTGAGGGTGAATATATTACAGCTTACTCTCCTCATTTACAGATCTCAGGATATGGTAAGAATGCAGAAGACGCAATGACAAGTTTCGAACAATGCGTTGAAATGTTTATCGAAGAAACTCTGGAGCAGGGCTCGATACATGAGACACTAACAAAGTTGGGTTGGAAGCTTCAGAATGGAGAGGTATTTTCACCACCACAGGTACCCTATCAATTCCTACCCCAGGAAAGTATTGAGCGACGAGATAAACTATTTCGAGTGCGTGCCTGAATAAAGCATATTCACCAAACATGACCCATAAACCAATCTCAACTCAAAAGTGGTTGCGATTCTTGAAGTGCCTTAACATTGATATGATCAGGCAAGGTAAAGGTGATCATACAATCTTCAATCGTAGTATTCATCCACTCATAAGGTCAATTCCGGTCAGACTCAATTATGCTGAAATACCCGCTCTGCATATCAAGACATCATTGTTCACAATAAGACAAAGCGGAGTTCAAAACGCAGAAATCGAACGGTGTGCAATAAAGGCCCGCCTGGGACATCTTTTGTCGTAGCGAGTCCGTAATATCCAATCTGCATATACTTCCTAAAACAACATCTGGATTCTTTTCCATGTGACTATGTACTTGCTCTATTCTCTCCCGGTGCTGGCTTCACTCGATCGGGATGTCCGCTTCGCTTCCATTTGCTCTCCTGCCCTCTGCTCTCTGCTCTATGCCCTTTGCTCTTCGTTCACCTAATCGTCAGCTCTCCATAACTCATCACGGCCGTAATCCGTGACGCGGCATCCCGTGACCCACGATAACCCTTCACTGTTGTCTCTGAAGATTTTTCAATTTCATGATAGATCTCCATTCCATAATGATCTACACCACAATATTTTGTCGAGGCATCGAGAGAGAATGTTGCACTGTCATCTACATCAATAGAGACATCCGTGTATGAAGTCTGAATTGATATTGACTGAAAGCCCGGTTGAACATTTTCGATATCTACGGATCCATAGCTCATGGTGAAGGCTCCATACGTATGCAAGTCATTCACAACAAAGCCACTATACTTTGAATTGATATCCAATGAGACAACATCATCGATGATAAAGTCATCATACTTGCCTGTATTCGTGAGTTTCCCCATCTTCTGAATTTTTACGTCGACGTAGCCGGTAGTAGAATTGACATCCCCGGCAGTCTCTACTTGCAGATCGGAATATTTTCCATCAAAGGAGATATTCCCAGAGCTACCCAGGTACAATTCCGAGTATGCCAGATCGAGAGTCAGATCTTTTGTAGAAGAAATCGATCCATCGGAATAACCCATTGTGATTGATGCGTTTCCACCAATATTGCCAAGTTTCATATCACCATACTTCAGTACCACAGAGGCGCGGTTTTGCATGTCGCCTACATAGATATCGCCGTATTTGTTGTCCAATTCAAGGACGACCGTTGCTGGCAGATGTACTACATAGTTGATTTCAAATTGATCACCATCCGATCCCCAGTTGAACCAGCTCTTCCATCCTGTGGTAGTCTCAATTTCGGTGATGGCACGTACAACTGAAGGGCTGTTGTCAAATTTTATCGCGATCCTGTTGAAGATCTCATTTGCTGCTTCTTCGCTACGTGCGTCTGCTTCAATGGTGACATCGATCTTCACTTGCGAAGCATCCCATGTCCTGACATCAATGCTGCCATATTTATTGGTGATGCCCACTGTTCCATCACGTGAGATGTCAAATTCTTTCACGATCGACTTTGTGAATTCTTTGCCAGGGGCGATTGTATTGCGATTCGCAAAGCCCTTCTGGAAACTACAAGCCAGAGCCAGCAATACCATGATTGAATATTTCATACTATATCTTGACTTTTTCATCTTCATGTTGTATTTGATCGTCGTTGTACTTTTCAATTTTATTCAGAACACGTTCGAGAAGTTCTATTCTGGTTTTATATATCTGAATCATCGCATTGATGAGTTCTGTTTTATCCGGTTCACTTGTCGTCTGGAATTCCTTTGACAGGCCATCGTACATCTTATCCAATTCCTGCAGATCTTTTTCAAGTACAGGATCGTGGGCATACTGTGATAACTCCGATTTCTTTTTGTTGTATTCGACATTGTAGTACTGTTGTGCCTGCATGAACTCCGCATAGACAGGGTTCTGCGAACCACGGTGATTTCCCATGTACATTCCTGCCACTACACCACACATCACAAGAGCCAGCGTCACAGCAGCGGCCGACATCCATTTCCACATAGCGATACGACGACTGTCATCATGCTTCTGTGGTAGTTTTGATGCGATCTGATCCCAAAGTGCCGGGTCAGGATTTCGATCATCAAACTGATCGCGGTGTGATTTGATATATTTTTCCAAACGGTCCATATTATACTATACTTTCTTACGCCCCTTCCGGGCTTATTCATTACGCAGTTTATTCATTGGGCTGCGCCCAATGTTATTGTCTTTTCGCCCCTTCAGGGCTCTTTTATTCTCCAGACTTTCCGACTTTCCCGGCTTTCCCGGTTTCACCGGTTTTCACCCTTCTTCCAGCATTTCCCTTATCCTCTGTTTTGCTCTACTAAATTGTGATTTCGACGTTGCCTCACTGATACTCAATATCTCTCCGATCTCAGCATGATCATACCCTTCGAGGAGATAAAGTGAAAAGACTGTCCGATATCCGTCTGGCAAGTCCTCCATAGCCTTTTTGATTCGCTTTACCTGAAACTCCTGCTCACCAGTATCAGTGGTCACATCTTGTGGTTCGGGGATGCTTTCATCCCAATCAGAAGTAATCAGCCTTCGCTTCTTCAGATGATTAATACATGTATTTACTACAATACGCTTGATCCAGGCCCCAATCGTGGACTCATATCGGAAGGAATCAAGTTTGGTGAAGACATCAACGAACGCGTTTTGCAATGCGTCCTCTGCATCAGCATCGATCTTCAGCATTCGCAGGCAGGTGTTGTACATCGCCCGGGAGTACTGGTGGTAAAGTCTGTGCTGAGCATTCCGATCTCCACGCTTGCATGCTTCCACAAGCTTCTGCTGCTCAAAGTCTGGATTCAATGATGTTTGGTTGAAAACAACTGTAAGGACAGCGGTTTTGGTTTTGAGTTGCATGGTGAACAAAAATAGTCCACAGTCCGTCAGTCCTCAGTCTTCAGTCTTCAGTCCTCGGTCCTACAGTCCTGAATCAAGACACAGATTACGGACTGGTGACCGGTTTGCGGACTGCTTGACTGCGGACTGGTTTGCGGACTGGTTTGTGGACTGCGGACTGCAGACTGCGGACTGGTTTGC
>JANNQA010000119.1:0-19614 GCA_031400515.1 Bacteroidota bacterium | reverse complement strand
TAGTGAGGGGATGTATATGATGAGGTTTATTTCGGGGGAGAGGCAGTTTGTATATCGACTTGTTATTGCGAGGTAGGAGAACCCACCCCCTTCCCCTCCCTTTTTTGTTAGGCACTACGAGTTTTGAACTGCCTTTGCAAGGGAGGGGTGGGCCTCAATACAGAGTTTCAGCATTTGCTTTGAAGTTCAAAACTTTAGAAGGACCCAAGACTACTGCCTGACCTAAGTTTACACTGAGCCGGTTCGACCTGATGACATTTCCTTGGTTTACCTGTTGCACCTACTGTACCTGCTGTGCCTGTTGCTCCCTTTTTCCCGGCTTCACCTGTTTCTCCGGCTTGTCCGCCGTAGCTAGCGAAGGCGGGCTTCACCCGCGTTCAGCGAATGTCATAATCCACCAATACCGTCTCTGATCGCGGATGCGACTGACAGGTAAGAATAAATCCATCTTCAATCTCATCCGGCTCAAGACCATAAACAACATCCATATCGACTTCACCTTCAAGGAGCATCGCTTTACAGGTACAGCATACGCCACCTTTGCAAGAAAAAGGTACATCGACTCCGGCAGCAGTGGCTGCATCAAGGATGCTTTGTCCACCATAGGCAAGTGAAAACTCTGTAGTGTCGCCATCGATACGTACAGTCACCAGACATTCTTTTGTAGGATCGATAGCGGCTTTGTGTGTGAGATGAACTGGTGAAAGATTCTTATCACCAGGAGTTGTGAATAGTTCTATGGCGATATGTTTCTCATCCGCTCCGAGTGCGATCAGACAATCGCGTAAGGTAAAAATCATCAACTCCGGACCACAGATAAAAAACCGGCGCACTGAATTTATTTGAAAAAACACTTTAGCAAAGGTCCTGCACTTCTCTGTATCGATACGTCCGTTGAACAATGGTGCTTCCTGCTTTTCACCAGTCAGGATGTGATGCAATTCAAATCTGCCGAGATACAGATTCTTCAGTGCATCGAGTTCCTCTCTGAAGATGATACCATCAATCATGCGATTCCCATAGAAGAGTAAGACATGTCTGTCCGGCATCGTTTGCAGGATCGTCTTGATCAGGGAGATCACTGGTGTGATTCCGCTTCCTGCTGCAAAGAAGACATACGTGTTTCCGATCTCTCCATCGTGACGGAGCACAAAGCGTCCTTCAGGTTGCATCAATTCAATTGTGTCTCCGGCTTTCAACACATCATTGGCATAAGTAGAAAACCTACCTCCGTTGACTCTCTTCACCGCAACGCGCAGTTCCCCACTCATCGGTGTACTGCATATCGAATAAGATCTGCGTACTTCTTCACCATCGATCATTGCACGCACATTCACAAACTGTCCGGATTGAAATTGAAATGCATCCTTTAATTCATCCGGTACCTGTAGCAGAATTGAGACAGTATCCGATGTCTCTTTGCGTACTTCGGTAATTGGGAGGGAGTGATACCTGGACAATGAATGGTAATTTGAAAGAAAGGTGCAAATGTACACTTGCTCCTCCGCTGAAGCTTCGGCGGCACCGGACGACAAGCTCAGTGCCCGGGCCTATAAAGCCGAGTCAACCCTCTTGTGCCACGCACCAAACCTACCAGGTTAGCCACGCGAGTGCCCTTCTAAACCTTCCAGGTTATCCGCGCGCACCCCTCACTAAACCTGGCAGGTTAGCCACCCACATAACGAGCTGAGCTAACCTGCTAGTTCTAGCGAGGGCAGTGAGAAGGACTGATACTGGCAGGTTTAGACGTGCTGGCTCGGCTAAACCTGCCAGCTTTAGCCACCCCGCATCAGCTCCCCTAAACCTGGCAGATCCTGCCCCGCTAAAGGCGGGGTTAGCCACGCGCATGCCGCACGCTAAACCTGCCAGGTTCTTCCGCACGCGCACCCCTCACTAAACCTGGCAGAGCCTGCCCCGCTAAAGGCGGGGTTAGCCACCACATAACGAGCTGGGCATAACCTGCTAGTTATAGCGAGGGTAGTGAGCGCGGCTGATACCCGTCTGGACAGCCGGGCAAGCTGGCAGGTTTAGCCGAGCCGGCTTGAGCGCGGGAGTTTTTCCTATTTTTGGCCTCCTTTTCACAGTCTTACTATAATTATATTATACCTGAGATGTCCGATATCAAAATCCGATCTGCCCTTGTCTCTGTGTACAACAAAGTTGGTCTTGAGGACATCATCCGGCTGCTGAAGAAGCTTGGAGTAACCATTTACTCTACCGGGGGAACTCAACAGTACATTGAATCGCTAGGTGCCAAGGTCATCTCGGTGGAATCTCTCACAGATTATCCTTCGATCCTTGACGGTCGAGTAAAGACACTTCATCCCAAAGTCTTTGGTGGAATCCTGGCCAGAAGGGAACCCTCACATATGGATCAGTTGACGAACTATGATATCCCTCCGATCGACCTTGTGATCGTTGATCTCTACCCTTTTGAACAGACATTGCGTGAGACAACGGACGAAACCAAAATCATTGAGAAGATCGATATCGGAGGCATCTCTCTCATCCGAGCTGCAGCAAAGAACTATAGCGCTGTCGCTGTCGTCGCTTCACAGGAGACATATCCTGTATTGCATGAGATACTTGTCAAGAACAATGGAAAAACAACGCTTGAAGAACGCCGGCAATTGGCAATGGATGCCTTTGCTGTGTCATCACATTACGATTCGCTGATTCATGGATATTTTCTGAATGATAAAGACGCATCAGCAACGTTCGATGCCAAAGGGCTCCCTTCTACACCGTTGCGATATGGTGAAAACCCTCATCAGCAGGCCGCATTTTTTGGAGATCTGAAAGCGGTCTTTGATCAACTCGCCGGCAAAGAACTTTCCTTCAACAACCTTGTGGACATCGATGCAGCAATGGTATTGATGCGTGAGTTTGAACACGATAAGCCAACGTTTGCAATTCTAAAGCATACCAATTCATGTGGTGTCGCAACTCGGGATAATACCCTTGATGCATGGAAAGCAGCGCTGGCAGGTGATCCGGTGTCGGCATTCGGTGGGATTCTGATTTCAAATAGAGAAATAGATATGGCCACTGCGATTGCTGTTGATGAGATCTTCTATGAAGTACTCATGGCACCAGGATTTGCAGACGGCGTCGCTGAGATGTTACGCAAAAAGAAAAACCGCATCCTGTTAAAGATCAATTCATACCCAACTTCTGCCCAGGTATTCAAGTCATTACTCAATGGCGTGATCAGACAGGACGCTGATCTAAAAGCGGAAGAGATGGCAGAAATGAAATCAATGACAAAGCGACCAGCGACTGGTGGTGAATTGTCTGATTTGCGTTTCGCAAATATTTGTGTGAAGCATTTGAAATCAAACGGCATTGCTCTTGTCCGTGAGAATCAACTGATCGGCATGGGTTGCGGTCAGACATCGCGTATCGATGCATTGCAGCAGGCGATCGCAAAGGCACGGAAATATGGTTTTGATGTGAAAGGAAGTGTGATGGCATCAGATGCGTTTTTCCCTTTCTCGGATTGTGTAGAAGTATCACATGAGGCTGGGGTCACCGCTGTGATTCACCCTGGAGGCTCGATGCGCGATGAAGACAGTATTGCGTTCTGTAATGCGCACAATATGGCAATGGTCATCACCGGAAATCGACATTTCAAACACTGACGCGTTTTGAATTTGGCCATAGATATCGGCAATACCCGGGTAAAAACAGGCGTTTTCGACCGGGATGACCTAGTGGACGCACAGGTCTATGATCATATTGACAATGTCTCCCTGCAGTCGCTGATCAATGACTATAGTGTCACGCATGTGATTGCAGCTTCTACTGCGGCAGAGTTGGAGAAAGACACGTTCCAGGCCCCTGGCTTGTTTCTGCGGTTTTCTTCGATGACTCCAATCCCGATTGAAAATCACTACCGGACACCCGAGACTCTTGGACAGGACCGGCTAGCGGGAATGGTGGCAGCGTCTTGGTTGTATCCCGGCAGTAATGTATTGGTTATTGACGCCGGGACATGTATCACGTTTGATTTTCTTGAAGAAACCGGGAAGTATCTCGGAGGGAATATTGCGCCGGGATTAGATATGAGATATAAAGCTATGCACCATTTTACCCAAAGACTGCCATCTGTAGAACGTGGAGATACCGGAACGCTACTTGGAGATACTACACACGAAGCACTACAAAATGGAGGGCTTCTGGGAGTGCTGATGGAGATTGCAGGATATATTGAAATACTCAAGAATAAACACAACAAGCTAAGTACCGTGCTCACAGGTGGTGATGCGCAGTATCTGGCCGATCATCTGAATACGGGGCTTACTATACAACCTCATCTTATCCTCATTGGCCTTAACCAGATCTTACAATTCAATGTCACGATATACAACTAATACGATATCGGTCCCTGAGCATGTCGACCGCGTGCCGCCTAAGCTGGCTTCAGCGGTGGCGCAAGGGCCGATCATTTCGACAAGCTCAGTGACCGGTCATGCAGGCTCAATAGCTTGTTCAATCATCATCTGTCTCTTCATGTTGCTTGGAGGAGTGAGCAATGCTCAGCCTGTTGATAATTCTCCTCTATCGCGAATCGGTATTGGTGAGCCGCAGGATGTATACTTTGTTTCATCATATGCAATGGGTGGACTAGGTGCCGCCTACAAGCATTTGCATCAGGCGAACATTAAGAATCCAGCTTCACTGGCGTATCTGGAAGCGACTGCATTTGAAGCCGGACTTTATGCAAAGCGGAGTACACTGAAGCGCGAGCCGTTTTCCTCTACAGTGTGGTCCGGAAGTCTGGACTATCTATCACTCAGTTTTCCTATTCTCAATCCTATCAATGAGCTTCTGGAAAGACGTGAGCGTGAGTTTGCATGGGGAATGAATGTCTCAGTGACACCATTTTCACGCGTTGGCTATATCGTCACGAGTGAAGATGTTTTTGATTCAATCGGAGTAGTAAGCAGAAGTTTTCAGGGTACCGGAGGATTGTATCGTTTCAATTTTGGGAATGGATGGCGTTACAAAGATCTTTCAATAGGCCTCAATCTCGGCTATGTGTTTGGTAGAACAACGTATGCTGCAGAGACAGTCTTCAATGATATCGTGGGTGACTACACGCACATTGCCCGATCAGATATTTCTTATCGCGGTTTTGTCTGGAATACAGGATTACAGTACGACATCAGACTAAAGCCATCTGCGGATAACAATAAGCGATTCATTACAATCGGAGCGCACTACAATTCCAACTCTGCGTTCGATACAGAACGTGACTATATCAACTTTGTACGCAACAACTCTTTCAATGATGCAGACACAGCAATCTATGAAATTGAACAACCGGGTACGGGCAAGTTTGCGTCAGAGTTTGGGATCGGTGCGATCATCCAGGAATCCAACGCATGGAGTGTGGGTGTAGATTATTCTCAGCAGTCCTGGAGCGAGTACCATAATGATGCGCGTCCTGAGGCATTGAGTGACACATGGCGCCTGGCAGGGGGAATCACGTATACGCCGGACTTTTCATCCATCTCTTCATACTTTTCACGTGTAGAGTACCGCGCAGGGGTATTTTACCAGACCGATCCCCGAAGCCTTGAGGGACAACAGGCATACCGCTCCGGGTTCACTGTAGGCGCCGGATTGCCGTTTATCTTCCTCAGGTCGTTCTCCTATGTGAATATCGGCCTGGAGTATGGCAGGGCTGGCACTGAGAGTGCGCTCAAAGAAAATTATCTTCGGGGGAAGATCGGGATCGTGCTGAATGACAACCAGTGGTTCCTGAAACGCAGGTATAATTAACAAGTTGATAGTATTTTTTAACAGTAACTTATCTATAAGAGTAAACTCCTGACGTCTTCTGGATAGATCAGAAAAAATACTGTTCAAGATCATTAGTATGAAAAATTCAAACTGTTCGATTATGAAATCTCTGACTTCAGTAATTGTCGGCATGCTATTTAGTGGCTTCGCATTAGCTCAATGTGATTCCTGGGTGAATTCTCCTAAGAAGGATGAGGCCGAGGAGGCACATGTATTATACAGACAGGCTCTGAAAAGCAAAGACTATGCCTATGCACTGGAGTTGTGGCAGACGGCATTCGATCTCGCACCTGCAGCAGACGGCCATCGTGCAACACACTTCATAGATGGCATTGAAATCTATAAGCACCTGTTTGAAAAAGAAACAGTAGAGGCAAAGAAAGAAGAGTATAAGAAAAAGATTGTCGAACTCTATGATGATGCCATCGCGTGCATGAAACAAAAATCGATTGTTTACAAAAACTGTGCTGATCAGTCATGTATAGATCAGCGCATCGGGTGGCTGATGGGTAATAAGGCATACGACATGTTTTATACCTTGTTCTATCCTCGTGCAGAAACATATGAAGTACTGAAGGAGTCTATAAAGCTTACCGGTAATGCTGCCGAATATACAGTCCTCTATCCCTATCCGGCGGTCGTGGTTTATCTATTCCAGTCCGACAGGATAAGTAAAGAAGAAGCGCGCAATGCATATACCCGACTCAATGAAATAGCCGACTATGGCGTTGAGAATCACCCAAACTACAGCGCATATTATCAGCAGGCAAAAGATGCCATCTCGGCTACATACCAGATGATCGAGGGCGATATTTTCGACTGCGACTATTTTGTCGCTAAGCATAAAATAGAATACGAAGCGGATCCGACGAATCCAGAGCTCCTGACCAGGATTATCAAATCGCTTAAGGAACATGGTTGTACACCGGGAACTGCATTCCTCGATAAGATTGAAGTTGAATATGGCAAAATTGCTGTCGAATACAATGCAGAGCGGCAGAAGGAATTCGAAATCAAATATCCCGAAATCATGGCTAAGCGACTTTATGATGAAGGGAAACATGCGGAAGCGATAGCCAAGTATAAAGAAGCAATTGGTATGGAAAGCGATGCATCGAAACAGGCATCGTACCACTTTTCCATAGCCTCAATTCAGTTCAGACAACTTAGTCAATACTCTGCTGCACGAGAAAGCGCGCGCACGGCAGCTCAATTGCGCAGTGGATGGGGTCGTCCGTATATGTTGATTGGGGATATGTATGCAAAATCAAGCAGCAGTTGTGGAAACGATGCTTTTACACGTGGCCTTGCAGTGCTTGCAGCCATCGACAAGTGGTCCTATGCCCGCTCTATAGATGGTGATGTCGCTGATGAGGCAAACAAAAAGATTTCAACATACAGTGATCATATTCCACCCCAGGATGATGCCTTCATGATGGGTAAGGCAGAAGGTCAGTCAGCTCAGGTTGGTTGTTGGATCAGTGAAACCGTGAAGCTGAGATTTAATTAATGCATTGATCGCTGCGACCAGGTAGTGTTGATTCATGATTTCTGACAATCTGGCTATTTTCCTGAAAGTTCAGCATCCCCTCGACAACAATTCACAGAGTTAACTTGTATTCTAGTATTATGCAACCAATCAGAAACCTTTGCTTCGGTGTCCTTGTCGCCGGTATTTTCGCCTGTACACCGAAGACGACCGAACAAACCCAATCTTCCCCTCCGACTACTCCTGTCCAACCTGTCGTTTCGACAGACCCCTGCGCTACGTTCAAAGACAGCAAAGCAGGGGAGGCGGCGATTGATGCCCATGTGATTTACAGGGACTTTGTCCGACGTAAAGATTTCCAACAGGCACTCCCTTATTGGCGGCAGGCATTTGCAGGAGCACCCGCAGCCGATGGACAACGTACCACCCATTTTGATGATGGTATTTTAATCTATGACTACTTACTCTCACAACAATCGACACTGGAAGGCAAAAAACTTTATCTCGATTCGATCTTCTACCTCTATGACCGTATGAATGATTGCTATCCTGTAATTGCTTACGCGGATGGGAAGAAAGCATTTGACCTCTACTATAACTATCGTGAACTCGCTGACAATAAAACCATCTTTGATCATTTCACAAAGGTGCTGGACAAAGAAGGAATAAATGCCCCTGCCTTTGTCATTAATCCATTTACTGCACTGCTTGTGGAAATGTTTACCGCAAAAGAAATTAATCAGTCCACTGCTGTGAAGTATGCGAAGCAAGTCCTTGCGATTTCTGAAAAGCAAGCCGAAAACCCAAAGGATGGCTGGCCTATTGTCATTGGTTATGCACCAGTTCAATTAGATGTCTTTGAAACTGTGAAAGGATTTTTTGACTGCACGTATTACAAGGAGAAATATTTTGACTCCACCAATCTCGATTCCGTTTCATGTGATGATATCCCATTGATCCAATCACAACTTGCATGGGGTGACTGCCGGGAGAATGACGCTGCATTTGCAGCATTGGAAGCCGTACGCCAGCAACGTTGTATCGTCTCCACATTCGATACATCAATCACAAAGGGCGGAGAAGCGTTGAAAGAAGGGAGGTATCTTGATGCAATCCGGTATTACAAAGACTATGTGTCACGCTCTCAGGATCCTGTAAAACGCGCCAAGTACAATCTCTTCATAGCGAAAATCTACTATGGCTCTCTGAAGAGATTTCCGGATTCCCGTGAGTATGCAAGACAGGCTTTGGTCGACCAGCCAAACCTTGGAGAAGCCTATCTCTTGATTGGGAAACTCTATGCCTCGTCTGGTCCGCTCTGTGGTCCTGGTCGTGGTTGGGATAGTCAGATTGTGACATGGGCGGCGATCGATAAGTTTGCACGAGCCAAGCAAGTAGATCCTTCAATCACTTCAGAAGCCAATAGGCTCATTGCGACTTATAGTCGCTACATGCCAACCGTGGAAGATATTTTTCAACGGCAGCTCTCGGAAGGTCAAACCTACCAGGTCGGTTGCTGGATACAGGAGAGTACGGTCATTCGTGCAGCCAGAGAATAAACTATCTTCGAATTTCGAATGGCATTCTATTTTTTCGTCGGGAGAATAAAATCTCCCAACTCCAGAGTCGCTACGTCGTGATGTCAGTGAATACATGATTTACACCTTTAAAAAAACGAAACACATGCATACTGAAGAACAAACAACAATCGATAAGCAACCTGATACGATACAGAAACCCAAAGCGGCATGGGTCGGCACAAGTATCGGATCAGAACAAGGATATAAATGGGACAAGAAAAAGGAGATGGATTTCACCTATACCAATCTGGACAAGTTCATCCGCCTCAGTCTTGGTGAAAACGCCCATTTCAGCAATGCGATGTACAATGGTGACTATACCATGACACTTGATGAAGCCCAGGAGCGTAAGTATAAATTCGTGATTGAACAACTTAGGATTAAGAAAGGAACCAGGGTACTGGATCTCGGATGCGGATGGGGCGGATGGCTCAAGTATATCAAGGACAAAGTGGGAGCTGCCGGTGTAGGTGTCAATCTTTCCGACGGCCAGGTAGCTGCTTGTCGCGCAAATGGTCTCGATGTACATCTCAAGGATGCCCGCTATGTGAAGCCGGAAGATTTCGGCCAATTCGAAGCCGTCACTGCCTACGGGAGCCTCGAGCATGTTGCTTCAGTCAAGGATTACCAGGCTGGAAACCATGACAAGGTCTATGATGATTATTTCAAGCATGTCGCGGCACTACTTCCTACAGGCGGTCGCTTCTACCTTCAGAGCATGGTGTTTAGCAAGAATATGCTTCCTTTTGACCAGATTGATATCAACGCGCCAAAAGGATCTGATTCGTATATCATTGCACTTCTCCGCAAGCATAATCCTGATTCATGGATTCCCTATGGACATGAACAGATTATCAGATGCGCAGCACCATATTTCAAGGATGTCTTCTACAGCAGCGGTCGTCTGGACTATATCCAGACAAACAAGGAATGGACAAAGCTCTATTACAAGTTCAACATGAAGAAGTATCTGTGGTTTGCTTCTCTCATTCCAAAGTTTCTTACTGACAAAGAATTCAGACATCAACTTGCAGTGCTGAGAATAAGACCGAACAGGGTGTGCTTTGAAAGAGAGATCATGGATCATTCAAGACTTGTGTTTGAAAAGAAATGATGTAGTGTTCGGATCTGAATAACCACGAAGAGCACAGAGGACACGAAGAAACATTGCGTTGGTTCGTGTGACTTACTCCAGATAGTTGACTTCCTTATTCCTTCATGGCCATGTTCGTGAAGTAATTCATAAAGTAGTTGGAATGGTTTTATCAAACTAATCGCTCATGCAATTGTGCCCTCCAAAGAGGAAACCCATCGCTGATTGACGAAGAAGCCTTGTCATGACGGATCACATGAAAGTGTAAATCAGAAATACCCACGTCATCCGACATCCCGAATCGATATGATTGCCGTCCCTGAGTGCGAATGACACTAAGCGCAAATTCCAGTTTTCGCAGTGCGAGATTGTGGGGTGTCGTCTGGGGATCATAACTCCAGATGTACGTAGCGTGAGAGTTGAGAAGCTCCCACACAAAGTGCATGTATGCTTGCCCCTGCAACTGAAAGACAAATCCAAATTGTGGATGCGCGGTAAAAAGAATCTTGTGCTGACGTAAATGCAATTTTCCCGCCAGATACTGTATCTGTTTTCTGTTACGGATGTGTTCATCGCGTATCAGAATCTCAAGCAATTCAATTCCGTTCTTAGTGCTTTCTTCAACCAGATCGCGCTCATAGAGATCATCAGCGGTAAATAGTTCTTTATCAACTTCAGACGGAGAAGTATGATGTATTGATTTTGCTTCCAGAAACTTCACCGCACCAAGGATACGTTCGTCAATCTGTGCGATATCTGTCGACGTTGCCGAAGCATTTGTGATCTGACCATTTTCGATATGCACTTTAGCGCTCACAAAGAATTTTTGTTTGTCAAGTGCTTTTGCAAAATACTCTTTCAGCAATTCAAATTCCCGTAGGATAAATCCATTTTCAATCAGGAATTCCACTTCGTATGTATCTACTCGGTGTTTGACCAATACGCCACCTGTTACAAACTTTGCACGCTCGAATGGAACACTGAAGGTGAGTTGTACTTCACGGTTTTCCTTCTTGTGATACCATTCATCAGATCTTTGCACAATTTGCGGTAAGATTTCCTGGTGATCAGATTCTGCTTCTAACAAGTGATCAAACTTAGATTTTTTATAAAAGCTCAGATGTGGGTAGAGTTCAATCCACACGATTTTGGAAAATTCGAGATAGTCAACAGGTGATTTGGGTTTCTGGGTAAAAAAGGAAGTGACATCCTCAGGTTCATAATCCTGAATATCTATGAAGAGACGATACTGTTCTTTCTCATACTTTTGAATAGATACTTCCCAATACAACTCAACCTGATCACGAAAACGCATTGATGTATATGGCAGGTTCGTGCTCGACAAGGGTAAGATCAGATCAGGATTCAATGCAACGCCTGCATTACTGAGTCTGATATAAAAGGTATGAGTACTGCTTCCTGTCATCGCTTCAAATGTCGAAAAAATCAGAGAGCCTAGTCAATTGAATTTCCGAATTCCCTCTTCGAGGCCAGGCATTCCCTTCGTTTTGTTGCCTATATTGTAACCAACATTCCTACATTATCGTATGAAAATCTTCAACCTCTTCCTCACGGCATTATTCCTTTTCTCCGCTGCACTCCAATACAACGACCCCGATCCATTGTTGTGGATAGCTCTATACCTGAGCGTCGCTGTGATTTGTGGATTTGCCGCGTTTAAACAATATAACCGGTGGGCTATCCTGCTCGTGATGGCTGCGTGCATTTATGAGCTCTCTACGTTATACCCGGCATTTTCGCAATGGATCGATGATGGCATGCCTTCTATCACTGAGTCCATGAAGGCATCTTCACCTCACGTAGAATTAGTTCGCGAATTCCTTGGCGTAGCGATATCGCTGGCTGCACTGATATTCCAATATGTTCGTGCTCGTTCGCAGGCTTTCAAGACACAGCATCCGGCAAGTTGACAGATAAAGTGCAATAGCCCACCAACATGAGCAGCGAAAAGACCGCGATCAGGACCATATCCATCAGTATTGCAGGCAATACCTTTTTAGCAATTATCAAATGGCTGACAGGATATTTTGGAAACTCCTATGCGCTGATCGCAGATGCTATTGAGTCCACGACCGATATCTTCTCTTCATTGCTTGTACTCTTCGGTATCAAATATGCGAATAGACCTGCAGACAAAAACCATCCATATGGTCATGGACGCATTGAGCCATTGATCACATTTCTGGTAGTTGGCTTTTTGATTACCTCCGCTACTGTTATTGCCCTTGAAAGTGTAGATCACATCAGGACACCTCATGGACCGCCAAAGCCATATACATTGGCTGTGCTCGCAGCAATTATTCTCTGGAAAGAAATTTTTTACCGATTCGTCTTCAGGAAAAGTAAAGAAACACATAGCTCTTCTCTTAAAGCAGAGGCGTGGCATCACCGCAGTGATTCGATTACTTCTATTGCTGCGTTTATTGGAATTGCCATCGCACTCATCTTCGGCGAAGGATTCGAAACAGCCGATGACTGGGCGGCACTGGTGGTCTCAGCATTGATCGTCTATAACAGTTATTTGATTTTCAGGCCGGCACTGGGTGAGATCATGGATGAAAATCTGTATGGCAGCATAGAGCAACAGATCAGAGCAACTTCATTGACAGTTGTTGGCGTGCTGGATACTGAAAAATGTTACGTCAGAAAAACCGGAATGAAATATCATGTGGATCTGCATGTCGTCGTAGACGGTGACATCAGTGTGAGTCAGGGACATGATATTGCACACAGAGTGAAAGATGAGCTTAAGGCGCAACTACCTGCTCTTGCGGACGTACATATTCACGTGGAGCCTGCTGTCGGAAAAATGGGGTGAACTCTTGCTTCATGGAAGAAGGTAATCCGCCTTCGCCTCGCTTCGTCGGACAAAGTCGGTAATCGGTTCGGTGAACTAGGTAAGTTGACAGTCCTCACTCGGCAGTCTACCTTCTTCCCCGAATACCGGATTTGGCGACTAATTTGCTTTTCTTCCGCGCCTACAGCGCTTCATCTGTTTGGTCCTCATAGCATTGGGCTTTGACCAATGCTATGCTCTTTTCAGCCCTACAGGCTTCAATTAAAAGTAGAGGACTCAATACCTTTAACTCGTCACTTACCTAACTAACCGATTACCGATTACCTTTTCACCAGCTTCCCCGGTTTTCCCGTATTATGTTACCCGAAACTGAAACGTTGAACAAAACATTGCTCGAGTGAAAACAAGAAAAGTCTTTGCTCCATCACCATTTACCGTCCTTGCCATCTGTCTGATTCTCGCTGCTATTGCTACATGGGTAACTCCGGCAGGCAAGTATTCGACAATTAGTTATAACGACACCGATGATGTATTCCTCGTAACATCTCCTGATAGTACCTATCCATTGCCTGCAGATGATGCAAGTCTGAACAGTCTGGGTATCAGTATTGTCGCTGAAAAATTCCGTAGCGGAGATATCAGCAAACCGATAGCAATACCTGAGACTTACCAATCCGGGCCGCGCAATCCGCAAGGATTTGTTGAATTGGCACAAGCTCCTATCAAAGGCATTTATGAGGCAATGGATATTATTCTTCTGGTGTTGATCATCGGTGGCTTTATTGGTGTATTCAAAGTCTCCGGGATGTTTGAAGCTGGCGTGCAATGGCTTGCCCTAAGACTTAAGGGACGCGAAAGCCTGCTGATTGTATTTGTAACGGCGATGATTGCTGTTGGTGGAACTACGTTTGGCATGGCCGAAGAAACTCTGGCATTTTATCCGATCCTGGTGCCCATCTTTCTGGCGGCAGGATACGACACGCTTGTGCCGGTCGCTGCGATTTATGGTGGTTCATCGATCGGCACCATGTTCTCAAGTATAAATCCTTTCGCAGTCATCATTGCTTCTGATGCAGGTGGAGTAAACTGGACCAGTGGTATTGAAATGCGTGTGATCGGCTTACTTATTGGAACAGGCGTGTGTATTTGGTATACCCTCCGATATGCCAATCGCGTAAAAAAGGATCCAACGCGTTCTTTGCTTTATGGAAAATCCATAAATCCTCCTGCTGCAACACAATCTATCCATGCAGAAGACGAGAAGCACGAAATGGACGTGCGGAAATGGATCCTGAGTACACTCTTTGTTTCTACGTTTTTACTGATGATCATCGGTGTTTCCGGTTTGCATTGGTGGCTTCTGGAGATGACCACATTATTTCTTGTTGGCGCTGTGATTGCAGGCTTTATCATGTGGAAAGGCGAAAGAACATTCATCAATGGATTTCTGAAAGGGGCTGAGGAAATGTTGGGTGTTGCGATCATCATCGGGATTGCACGTGGTGTCACGATACTGCTAAACAATGGACAGATCAGTGATACAATGCTTCATACTGCGTCTGCATTGGTAGCAGGCATGCCAGGTGTCGCATTCGTGATTGTCTTGTTTTTTATTTTCATATTCCTGACCATTTTCATTTCATCATCCAGTGGCTTGGCTGTACTCACGATGCCGATCATGGGACCACTCGCCCGCGTGGTGAATGTGCCTGTGGAGCAGGTAGTCAATGCATATCTTATGGGATTTGGAGTGATGACATTTATCACGCCAACAGGCCTTATTCTTCCTTCGTTGGTGATGGTCGATGTGAGTTTTGGGACATGGCTGAAGTTTATCACACCATTGTTATTGATTTTGTCAGTGGTGTCGATCTTATTTTTAACCGTGGGTGTGATGATGGGGTAGGAAGGTGCTAAGCTAAATCCTGCCTAGTCGCTGTTTACCCATTGAATCGTTATTTCCTGTGATGCTTGAGGCGCACGAGGCTTGCCAGGCTGAGAGGAAGAGAGAACCACTTCGAAATTCTGTTTTGTCCATTCTTTCATTTGCCGTGCAATTGTGTGTGCCCGTTCTCTATTTCCTTCATGGTAGATTACTACAGTAGGAAATTTTGCAAAATTCTCAGGAGAAGTCTCGAAATTTTCAGAAAACTGCGTGTTGATTGGATGGCCTCCGGATTTCAATGAAGAAAGGACTTTTCGATATAGTGTTGAGTTAATCTTTACACCCTGAAGGTTCACCGTGTATTTATCAGGAGTGCGTTTTACGGCCGAACTTGTTAGGACTATTTTCCCGATCGTTTTTTCATTGATTTCGATTGTCATATCCTGATACCCTTCACGCGAAAGAAACAATTGCTTTCCGATCACATCCGAACGGTTAAAAGTGCCGAAATCAAATTGTCCCTTAGCGTCTGTCCTTTTTTTCGTGTCTCCGAAGATCACTATCACACCATCGAGTCTTTTTCCTGTTTCATCGAAGACACTGCCACCTACGCGAAGTTGTTCAGTAGGTTGACTCGGATCATCAGTTGTAATCCTATCTGCTTTGATCTGTTCATTCTGTAACTGTGTGAAATCTCTGGAAACTCCACTCTGATACCGGATGCTTTTCAAATATTCAAAATCCCTGTTGGCGACATTTTGATATTTGCTTAGCACACCGTCTGGATTATTCCTGACCAGACTAGCCCTGGTCCAACGCGAGTCATTAGCGCCTTTTTCGTATTGTTTCACATCTTCTTCCTTAAGTTGATATTGCCCTGGATTCTGGACACGCGCCTGCATCTCAGAAAAGAGTTCTGATTGGGTTTCGTAAACACCCAATAGATCTCTACTACTTGAGTACAAATCAATTTTCCGTTCTAGTGCAAATAATGCCAGGTCATTTCCTATGGGAGATTGGAAAAGAGAATCTTTTGAGGCGATGTTCATCCTGTCGAGCGCAACCAGGGCAGCAGTCGTATCTGAATAATGCAAGTGCACCTCGGCAAGACTATACTGCAATCTTTGAAACATTTCAGAAGAACCGGAGGGATCAAACGTCGCAGCCATCTCTTGCAATACCAATGGAAGATGGGGCATATTTTTTCTGAGAGCGCATGAGACGCACATCTCGTACAGTACAAACTGCTGCGCATTATCCTCATTCAGCGTTGAGATCAACGAGTCGAGTTTTCCAAGTGACGGGACCGAATACACAAACAATCCTGGTGATTGTGTCCCTGTGATATATGGAAATACGTTGAATTCTGCCCTTAAGCCATTTCCTTCACTCGTAATACTTCCGGTAAGATTGAAATCATAATTGCAGTAGGATGGAAGACTGTCCCGATCTACGCTGTTATTATGAATGACATTGTCAAACGTCTTTATGTTGATTGCATGCAGATACTCTTGTATAATTGGAGCATTCCGGATATTTCCGAATAGCCAGGCATTAAAGTCGTCCATTTCCGGAATTGTCGCAAAATCACCGATGACGAAATTGCATTTTCCATCTACGGTTTCGATGCTGTCGCAGCTATACCCACCTATTCTGCGGAATATCGAGTCTTTGAATAAAAACCCAATAAACAACGCTAAGACAAGAAATAATATCACCAGGTATTTTGTCCAGTTCGCTTTCTCAGGATTGAATGAAAATTTCTTATCCGCACTACCGTCCTTATTGATAACCATGAAATAGTCATTCAGCGCAGGTAATTTTTCAACGGTCTTAATACCCCGTTCTGATCTTGTAAGATCTACTATGTGAGATTCTTGATTTATTGCTACGGCGGAAATATTAAATGCTTCTCTGTATGTATTTTCACTTTCAATGAGGGCGCTGAAAAAGTCTTGTGTAAACTTGCCTGCGGTTTTATCTTCTATTTTCGACTTAGTGCCAATGACGATCGGCACGTTTAAGAGTTTGTTGACGATTTGTTCATTCTCGCAACCGTTCAGGAACACACATTCTATCTTACTCTTCTTTCCACAGATTGTGTTGAAGAACCTGATTAAATGCTCGTCATCGAATTCCGCATCTGTAAAACGAAGACCACTGACACCAGAGTGTCCGCTAAAATGAAACAGTCGTATCTCTTTTTGCTTAGCGATGATATCCGTCGTGATTTCAGCGACAGTGTGTGTTTGTGAATAGTTGAAATCTACTTTACTCTTAATCTCTTTTTGGTTGAGGAAATTTATCAGGAACGCAAATTCATTCTTGAGTTCACCCAGGTCTCCCAATGGATTGGGTAACGAGGAGTAGATGGTTGACATAGCTTATCTGTTAATTACGAAAGATACTTTATTGCCACATTTTTCCACGTGCAAACGAAAATGAGGCATTGGCGCGCAGTAAGGCTTGCGAACCGAGAAATCCCATGTATCCATGAATTACAGTGAAGAATGTAACCGCGTTCATTTTTCTGAATGCATGAATGTGCTATATTCCCAAATTAAAATTAATGAGCGTGGTAGATCATAAACATCTCATTCTCGAAGCGTGCGTCGAAACGTCAGAAGAGGCAATTAATGCAGAACAGCACGGTGCGTCACGCATTGAACTCTGTGCAAACCTATACCCCGATGGCACAACTCCAGATGCTGAATTGATCATAGCCGTCCTGGCGCATGTGAATATTCCGGTCAAAGTGATGATCCGGCCGCGCGAAGGTGACTTTGTCTACACAGATGGCGAGTTCAATACCATGCTCGAATCGATAAAAGCATGTAAGTCCCTTGGTGTCTCTGGAATTGTCACAGGAGTACTTCGAGAGGACAATACACTGGATCTCGACCGGCTCAACCTCCTTGCTGAATTTGCTTATCCATTGCCTATCACTATTCATAAATGCATTGACCTGGTACCGGATATTTTTGAAGCCATAGAAGATCTCAAACAAATTCCTGGCATTCAAAGTATTCTGAGTTCAGGCCAGGCTGATACTGCCGAACATGGCGCGGAGCTGATGAAAAGGATGTTGCAAGCATGCGGTGAGAAATTGAAATTGATTGTAGCGGGTAAGGTGACGCAAGAGAATCTGCCTCACCTCATTCCGAATATTGGGGCAACGGAATATCACGGGAGGCGGATCGTATAAAAACTATTTTATTTTTGATACTCGAGTAAAAACGAATTCTAAGTCTTCTTAAATTAAAATCAATCGGACTCATTTAAGGCAGTTGCAATATAGCCATTTGCCTTACCCCGAACCACGTAACGCGTAACTCGTACCCGCTTTTCCCATCATTCAATATCTTCGCCGCCCATGTCAGTACATCCTCATCTCGTAGCCATCTTTGGCGGTGCTGTTTCCGGAGCAGAAGCAGCGTCTCAATTCACGCAGCGTGGAATTCCATGTGTCGTATTTGATCAGAATACTCTGCCCTATGGTAAAATCGAAGACGGGCTGCCGAAGTGGCACGATAAGCTTAGGGATAAAGAAGAAGAACGTATCAACGAAAAGCTCAGTCACCCTCTCGTACACTTCGTCCCGAATGTGCGCCTCGGACAAGATGTGTCATTCGAAGATGTCGCCCGCAACTGGGGCTTCAGCGCAGTATTGCTTGCAACAGGCGCATGGAAGGACAGACCTCTTGGAATCGAAGGGGTCGACGAGTATGTCGGCAAGGGATTAATTTACCAGAATCCATTCATCTATTGGTTCAATCACAAGCACGAACCTGGCTTCACAGGTGAACAGTATGAGATCAAAGACGATGCCATCGTGATCGGTGGCGGACTTGCATCACTCGATGTCCTGAAAGTATTGATGATCGAGTCAGTAGAGCGCGCTTTGAAGGCGCGCGGTCATGAAGCCGATATGTTTTCACTGGATCGGAGTATTGCCAAAACACTGGAAGAAAAAAAACTGACGCTTGCTGATCTTGGGATCAAAGGTTGTACACTGTACTATCGCAGACGTATCAAGGATATGCCTCTTTCGCCCTCTGCCACTGATACACCTGAGCAACTTGCAAAAGCTGAATCGGTACGCGAGAAGGTGTTGAATAATTATGCATCGAAATATCTCTTTCAAGTGAAACCCCTGCATATGCCAGTGGATAAGATTGTGGAGAATGGAAGGCTCGTGGGTCTTGTGATACAAGAGACACAAATAGAGAACGGAAAAGCAGTGCCTGTATCTGGATCAGAAAAAGAAGTGCGTAGTCCAATGGTGGTTTCATCCATCGGCAGCATTCCGGAATTGATTCCCGGTATTCCCGAAAAATGGGGTATGTATCAGGTCGCTGATGAACAAGTCTGTCGTATCAAAGGCTATGAAAATGTCTTTGCCATCGGTAACGCTGTGACGGGCCGGGGTAATATCAATGAATCTTTGAAACATGGCAAAGAAGTCTCCGAGCGTATCCTTGCTGAATACATCGATGACCCTGTCGGCACCTTGACACAGGAAGCAATTGCCGGTAGAGAGACTGCGGCGGCAAAGACAGTAGATGGACTTATGCCTCATGTAAAGAGGATCGACCCATCTCACTATGAAGCACTGATATCTCAAGTGGATGCGTTGCAAAAACGTGCCGGCTATTCTGGTGACTTCCGTGAATGGGTGGCGAAACATCTTCCGGTGAGACTAGAAACTCTTCTGGGTCACTGATTATCATTCCTCGACTGCACTGTCAATGAAAAGTGCAAATGGCATGGACTTCGATTCGACGATTCTGTGGAGAGAATCTTTTGTCATCCTAAGTGAGTGTGGCGAGTCGATCTTTGTCATCCTGAGCGATGAGTGTAACGAGGAGTCGAAGGATGACGGAAAGCGTACCTTTTTTCTATTTCGAACGAGTGAGGAGCAACGCGACGAACGAGTCGAGA
>JANNQA010000103.1:0-25190 GCA_031400515.1 Bacteroidota bacterium | reverse complement strand
CACCGGTTATTGTACAAACCGGTAGAGGAGTGACCGTTACGATCTCGCTGCAAACACTGATACATCCGTTTGCATCCGTGATTGTGACAGAATATGTCCCCGCTGCGCTGACAGTAACACACTCTGATATTGCACCGGTACTCCAGAGATAGAAGGAAGCACCAGCAGTTGCACAAAGCTCAGTGGTTTGTCCTTCCTGACAGATAAAATTATTTCCGGTAATGTGGCAAAGGGGCAGTGGATTTACGGTGACAATCTCGCTGCAAACACTCACACAACCGGTTGCATCCGTCATCGTGACAGAATATATTCCTGCGACACTTACCGTGATACAATTTGTGGTTTCTCCTGTGCTCCATGAATAAGAAAGAGCTCCCGGTGGTACGCAGAGCTCAGTAGATAAACCGAGACAGATGGAAACATCACCCGTGATTGTACACACTGGTTGTGCGCTGACAATGATGAAATGGCTGCAGACACTTGTACATCCGTTTGTGTCAGTGATTGTCACAGAGTATGTGCCAGGTGTGCTGACTGTAATACATTCTGAAATTGCACCGGTACTCCATAGATAGGCCGAAGCACCTGCAGTAGCACAAAGCTCAGTGGATTGTCCTACACAGATCTCGTCAGCACCTGTGATCGTGCAAATTGGTACAGGATTCACAGTCACTGTAAAGCTGCATACACTGGTGCAACCACTTTCATCAGTAATCGTAATAAAATATGTTCCGCCGGTACTCACAGTAATACACTGGGTTTGATCGCCTGTTTCCCACCAGTAGTCAGTCAAACTCACACCCGGAGCCAGGGTTACACAAAGCTCAGTGGAGTCTCCTGCGCAAATCTCATCGTTACCTGTGATCAGGCAGACTGGAGGAGGGTTGACCGAAATTGTCTGGCTGCAAGTGCTGGTGCATCCGTTTGCATGAGTCACCGTTACCGTATATAAACCAGGTGCACTTACTGTAAGGCAATTTGTTGCATCGCCGGTGCTCCACAAATAAGATTCATAACCAATCAGCGCACAAAGTTCAGTGGATTGTCCTTCACAGATAAAATCAGCACCACTGATAATACAAAGTGGCACGGCATTCAGAGTCACTGTCTGACTGCAAGTGCTTGTGCAACCGTCAGTGCTTGTGACAGTCACAGAAAATAATCCCGTCGTGCTTATCGTAATACAATTTGTAGTTTCTCCATTGCTCCATAAATAGGAAGCGGCTCCTGCAGGTACACAAAGTTCTGTTGTTTGACCTATGCAGAGTTCAGGACTACCTGTAATTGTACAAAGTGGTAACGTATCGACAGTGACTGTTGTGCTACATGTACTGGTGCATCCAAGAACATCAGTGACGGTGACAGAAACAAGTCCGGCTGTACTTACTGTCGTACAATTTGTTGTTGATCCGGTGCTCCATACATAAGAAGCAGCTCCGGCATCGACACAAAGCTCAGTTGAGAGACCTTCACAAATGGAAACATCACCAGTTATTGTGCAAGCAGCAACGGGATTGACAGCCACAAACGTGCTGCAAGTACTGCTGCATCCGTTGGCATCTGTGATTGTGACAGAATAGGTTCCTTCTGTACCCACAGTAACACAACCTGACGTTGCTCCAGTGCTCCATAGATAGGAAGCAACTCCTGCTGTTGCACAAAGTTCAGTGGTTTGTCCATCACAGATGTCAATGTCACCGGTGATTGAGCAAATTGGCAACGCATTGACTGTGACTAAAATATGATTTGAAGTATCGTTACCGCACACAGTTGTATTTATGACATAAAAATCGCCGGCTGTAGTGACTGTGATTGATGACGTTAATGCACCAGTGCTCCAGGTGCCATCGACATTCCCGGAAAGGACAACACTATCGCCGATACAGAATGACGTGGAAGAACCTGCAGTAATGACAGATGCAACCGGTGGTAGTCCGATGGTGACAAGATTCGTATGCAAATCGATAGCTCCAACAGTTGCAAGTGCCCGGCCAATCAGTGATGACCCTTCCAATAAACTGATGGCTCCATTTGCCAGGAGATTACCCCTGAACACAGATCCTTCTCCTAAAGAGAATGCGCCATTTACCTGCCAGAAGACATTGCACAATGAAGCGCTATTGATCAACACAACACTTGATAGTGTGCTTGTTGACAATGCTCCGCCGATTTGAAAAACAAACAATGCATCAGGATCATTTTGGCCATCCAGTGTTAAGGTTCCATTTATTGTGGAAGCTGCGCCCTGGCAGTAGACGCCTGGGGTGACAATCTGGCCATTTCCAATAGTGACGCCTATTACCTCATCACAGCCCATTGAAAACAACTCGGCATAAGCAAGGCCAACTGCAGTGGCAGCAGCGGAGGAGGTTGGATCAGCGACATGGATGTTTCCAATGACTGTTCCTCCTGTAAAATCGAACAGACCAACATTAGTGCCAATATCACCGGTGATGAAAGTCGCACCGTCATTGTTAAATGCACCATTTCCAGTGAATACGGCAAAACTGGAAGCCGCTCCTAAGTCGGGCTGCCCATAGGTTGCATTTGGAATTAAACACAGCGTAATCGCTGTCATAGAAATAAATAGTAGAGTCTTCATATGGAGAAATTTTATATTGTAATTCACATTTAGCAGGTAAAGGTTGACGATTTATTAGTTGACATGCGTTATGCAATTCATAAAAAGTGTTGTATAATTCTCTGTTCTGTTATTGTTTTTAATTATCTGTAGGCAATTAATTCTCTTTTACAATTGAATGCACATCAATAAATACAATAGAAACACCTTTTGAAATAATTCATTTTCAATCTTTATCAGTTTACGTATTCAGTGAAGAGCATGGGGATCCATGTGCCAGGAATACACGCTGAGGTATTGTGCCTGGAGGTCCTAAAGAAATGATCCGGTCGTAAGCAGGATCCTTTAGCTAAAGCAGCAATGAAAAAAGGCAGTTGAAATGCACCTGTATGCAAAACAGGTCACTTCGCATTTGGGGTGAAATGCGTTTTCAGATAAACATGGGCGAAGACAGCAATCTAATCCTCATATCCACTTTTAATCGTCGTCGAGATCATTTTAAACTGTTCGTTGGCATTGAAGTTGTGCGCTGCATGCGCAGGAATCACAATTCCTTCTCCAAGTCCGAGTTTGAATAGCTTTTTACTAATTCTAATTTCCGCTGTACCAGCGATAATTTGAATGTAGGTGTCAAAGGGGGAAGTCCGTTCGGCGAGTTCTTCACCGGCATCAAATGACGATACGGTAATATTCCCTGTTGTTTTTTTGATTATTGTTCTGCTTACCACGGCGTTTGGTACATATTGAATAATTTCAACGATGATATGCGTTTTCCCTTTTTCCACCTCAAACATGTGATTTGGTTTTAGAATATGGATATCATTCTTTGGCATGTGTGGAAACTTGAAATAATACTGTGTAAAGTTGATAAGTTTAGAAGCGTAGATGTTACACAATTGCAAGAAGGATTTACATCATTCACATATTGAGGTCGAATGCCTTCTGAGATCGTTGGGGGGTGAGGTCAGAGTTTCTTGGGACTCACCCCCTTCGCCCTCTCTTTTTTTGGAGTTTAGTGTATATGAAAATATCGTCAAAGAGAGGGGTTCCATTTTATTGAAGTGTGAGTAAGATTCAAACCTTTAATGCAACTTATACCGAAGCAGCTCCCCCAACTTAGGACGATGACAAATCAAAGGGAGCCCGCCCGCCTCGCCCGGATGAACTCCGGTCGGACGGGGATGACCCAGTCGGACGAGGGGGCAAAGGGGGCAGTTCTCGGGGTTTCTTAGGACTCGATGACCACAAAAAAAAATACCGTTTAACGATAACAATCGCTAAACGGCATTTTTTTATTCAGATCGCGCTCAGGGCATGATTCTGTCGAAAGAGAGTCAGCGATTGGATCATCTATATTCCCAGTTTTGCTGGTATAGACTGGTCCACCTTCTCTGCTTACAGATAGAAAGTTCTCTTAACAATGAATTCTATCTATGTGGTTTGTCCTGACGTTTTCCAAATTTATCCAAGTACGAGAACACTCTGGAACTATATAGAGCATAGGAACTCAGACGACTTTTTTGCCCTGGATGACTCTGATCAGAATCGCGATAATAGCGATCACGAGCAATATGTGGATGAGTCCTCCGGAACTATAGCCTACGAACCCTACGAGCCATGCAATAATTAAGATGACGGCGATGATATAAAGCAAATTTCCCATAAACAGTTAGTATTTGTTATTGTGTCAAATAAAGTGATGAATAAATATTTCGAGATTAAAAGGTTGCAATCAAAGCAATAGGACTAAGAGGACAGCAAGGAGGATAATGGCACCCGCAGAAAGATATACTCCGCCGCCTACTTCTTTAAGGTTACCTTTTATGGAGCGTACTTCTTTGCGTAGTTGTTTCCGTTCGGTAGAATTCAAATTAGATTTATCCATCTCACGGATTTCGTCTAATCTGGACAGCCAGGCAGTGGCATCGGCTGATTCAGCTGCGACAGTAGCCTTCGCAGGAGCTGAACTCTCAATCGCTTTCAATTGAGTGGGAAGAAATGTGAGCAACAAGAGTGTTGTCACCAGACAAACGGTAAGTCTTTTCATTGTGATAGTTTTTTTTGCCGTGAAATCATTTTCACCCTGCAAAGATCACCACATGACGGGGGATCAGCGTTACAAAATTCCGGTCAAGTTTTACATGATTCACGCATTTTAGGTGTGTGGAAGTTGAGAGCTCGCTTAAGAAATCAGATCTCTGTACATGTGATGCCTTGACTATATCTCTTCGATGGTAATCGCATTTTTCGCAACGCCTAAATTTGACAATTGCTTTTGGACTGCGTCCATCAAGGGTGGTGGGCCACACACATAAAACTGCTTGTCGAAATCTGGAAGATTTGCTTTTAGAAAGCCTTCTGTGATTATTCCGTGAGCATACTCCGCGATTTCTTCATCCGAGAGAATATTGATAAAGGAGTCACCTAGGAGATTCTTGAACTCTTGTTCCAGGATGATATCTCTTTTGGTTTTATTGGCAAACAGGAGTAGGTTATTTGCGATTTTGTTATGCGCATGAAGGTCCCTGAAGATAGAGATGAATGGTGTGACACCTGCACCACCTGCGATAAAGACGCCCTCGCCTTTGTATGAAATCGCGCCAAATACCTCATGCAATATCAGCTCGTCATGCTTTTTTAAAGTGAGGAGCTCGTTGGTCACGCCTTTATGCGCAGGATATGTCTTAATGGTAAACTCTAAATACTGATCGATAGGAAGACTCGTAAAGGTGAACGGTCTTTTTTCTTCACGCCACCCATCTTTGGCAAGGGCAATTTCAGTCGCCTGCCCTGGCGTGAATTTATAGCCAGCAGGTTTGGTAGTGATGATTTTCAGGACATCATGAGTGACCTTATCAATGGATTGTATTCTTACAGGATAGTTGGTCATGATACAGGAATAGGTAAAGGAGCATTTAGTCGTTGTATGCTCTTGTATATAAAAAACAAACCTTCCGCATATGCGAAAGATCTGAGAAAATGTTAGAGCAGATTGCGTTATTATAGGTCTTTTAAAATGGCAGTAGTCTTCCAGAAGACCTGGTCTTATTTATTGCTTATTCTTCCTCATCATCGTCTTCTTCACGATCATCATCATCAGCAACTTCATCCAAATCATCATCGTCGGGATCGATCATGGGAAACTCACGAGGAATATTGTCGGACTGTGGTGCAGCGACGCCTTGCAAAGAATTTTCATATCCGCCTGACTGCCTTGCTTTTTTGGTATTCAGTTTTTTGGCAGAAGGATTTTTGGGATTGGTTGCTCTTTTATCACTGGCCGGTGTTGGTGTATTTGTGGATTTGTCCTGGTTGCGATGTTCGTTTGGATCATTTGACATGTGAAGGGAATTTAAGAATTGTCGTAATAGAGCAGTGTCTGAGACTTTACATGGCAGTGTATTGATATGGCGCGTATCAATAGTCAGAAACACAAAAGTGCATACGAAGTATTAGAAATGTGTTATAAAATTCCGGGAAAGAGTTACATAATTCTTGGTTCTGTAAGGTTACGATTTGGAGATCATTCCCCAAACTAAGTACCCCAGACTCAGAACCCGGAATGAAGATCCAGAATTACGATTGTCAGAGATCTTCCAGCGCAACTCTGCCTTTGTGCGACTTGAGTTGCTTGAAATAAGTAGGAGTCAACCCGGTGACTTTCTTGAACTGGTTGGACAGATGGGCTACGCTACTGTAGTTCAGCTTGTAAGAAATTTCTGTAAGGGTGAGCTCATCATAAAGCAGTAATTCTTTGACCCGTTCAATTTTGTGCGCTATGATGTAATGCTCAATCGTGATGCCCGTTGCCTGGGAAAAGAGGTCGGCAAGGTATGTATAGTCGTATTTGAGTTTCTCGACGAGGAGGTCAGAAAAGTTCACTTGAGGGCCCTCTTCGGAATAGTGCACCATTTCCACGACAATATTTTTGATTTTTTCAATCAACATTGCTCTTTTGTCGTCCATGAGTTCAAGCCCGGACTTGGCCAGAACGGTCTTTAACTTGTGTCGTTGTTCGGTAGAAATATTTTCACTGATCTGCACTTCACCCAATTCTACCACCCCATAGTGCAACCCAAGGTTGTCCAATGCCGATTTCACCACAAGTTTGCAGCGAAGGGAGACCATGTATTTAATATAAATCTTCAATTTATTCCTTACTTCAAGAGAAAAGTGAACCTGATCATTGATCGCAATACCAGACAGATCAATACTGCTCATTGGACATGTATAATAACACCGGATTTGTTGAGAACGAGAGTTGAAAAATCTAAAGCAATCCCCATGAAAATGTCCTTATGAGTAAACGATCTATAGTTCAATAGTACAAAACATTCCCAACATAGTATAGTTTTTAGAGTATGACAAAATGCCGGAGTTTAGTTGTTAAAATAGGGGAGGGCTGACCCCGGGCTGACCCTGGGCTGAGCCTTCAGGCAGGTAAGCAGGCTAGTCCGGCGGCAGGCGGGCCCTGCCTTGTCGATACAAAGGGTGTGGTATAGTAAGTCGCACATTCGCAGTTCCAAAGAAGAGCACCTCTCTCCGCAACTCGGGCACGGTCGCTAAAGGCGAAACTAATCTTCCAAAAATATCGGGTTTTAGGGCCGGATAAATGGAGCAATGCCAGAAACTCCCCATAATATGGGCCTGGTTGTGATCTCCGGGCACTTACGCTCCTGAGCTTTAGCGACTGAGCGCGGCCAATGGCTGTGGCGACGTCACGCAGTTAAAAATCGTCGATTCCATGTCATCGACACCTTGCCTGTCGCCGGACGAAGTCGCCTTTGGCGGATGAAGTCTTCTTCGGCGGACGAAGTCCCCTTCGCCGGACGAAGTCCCCCGAGTAGCTTCAGCTCGCGGAAAGGGGGATAAGATCGAAACAATGAGGCATTTTAATACCGGAACAGGCTAAGCGATTATTGCCTGACCTGTGCGGTTTTCAAACTTTGAAATCAATCAACGAGGATAGGATTCGAAATCACCGGTGGTTTTGCAAATCGATGCAGGAATAACTTGAGTTGAAAATTAAAATCTTCAGTATTCTCAAGATTTGGCAAGTGCCCGGCTTGTTGCACAATGTGCAGTGATGAATCCTTGATATGTTCTTTCAGAAACTCTGCTGCCGTTACAGGTGTAATGACGTCTTCTTTGCCCACCATCACGAGCGTGGGTACAGAAATATTCCCAAGACCACTACATGTTTCCTTGCGAGTTGCCAGCGCCTGCAATGTATTGATGAGTGTTTGCGTGGAAGTATGCGTGATCATTGCTTTGACTGCATCGACGCTCTCCTTTTTGGTATCAAATGAACTCGGTGCAAATAAGTGCTTGACACTTTCATCGGCATATTTGACTACACCGTGTTCTTTGATGTTTTCAATTGCTTTCCTGCGTTTTTCTTTTGCTTCAGGTGAGTCACCTACGCACTGCGTATCGCTGAGAATAAGTGCATCGAAGTGCTCTGCATGATCCTCCATCGCTCGCAGGGCAATATATCCACCCATGGATAAACCACATAGCACGGCATTCTGGATATGCAGGGTGTTCATCAAGCCGAAGAGGTCGCCGACAAAAAGATCAATCGTGAATTCGGCATCCCCGATTTCGGTATGTCCATGACCACGGACATCATACGTAATCACACGGTAGACATCAGTCAGTGCATCTGCTTGTGTCCTCCACATCTCTTTCATAAAAGGAAAGCCATGGATGAAAATAATTACGGGTGCTTCGGCTGGCCCTTCATCACTATAACTCATTCTGATGTTATTAGCCGTGACCGAAAGATTCTTTCCTGGATTGCGCATAGTGTGTGTATTTATGTATTTCTCTAATTGTTACCTGAATTCAACAAGAGGTTTCATTGGTGCCATGCCGTTGCCAGAGTGGACTTAAAATGCTGTTCCTGATGACCAGATATCTTGTGGTTTTTCTTCGTTATTCATAGCGAAGAGTGAGCCAGTTACAAAAAAAAACGGTTTTCAATGGCCGATATTGTGAAGGTCTTTCTAATTTACTCGTGTGATGATGTGTGCCTTTGTCCTGATCACTTTTGAATGAATTTGAATAAGAGCGCGAAGTAAGAGGTCCGTATTACTGGGATAAACCACTTTCGAACATGGGGGACGCACAGGTCCGCCGCTACGTCCGTAACTAGTATATTTTTAATGCATTCCATGTGCGCAGCTTTACGAAGAATTTGAAAAGGTCAACTTGACTCAGATCGACCCGCCTTTCGTGAAGGGGATTTTATTTTTATTCTTGTTTTCTTCAACCATTTTTCAGTATCGATTACTTCAAAGTATGGATTACTCTCAAAGAGGTGCCTGATGATCGGGATATGATCGTTGCCCATGAGAAGAAAGATGGACCTTTCCGTATAGTCAAGTTGGTTTATCATTTTGGTGTAGATTTTAATATTTCTTCTGTACCAGTCAACTGTGAGCTCTGAGCCAAGCATGTAGTTTGAGTCGTAATGAAACACATTGGTATTGCCCAATTGTGGATATTGATTTATATAGTGGGCATGCGATGACTGCTGAATAGGTTTAGAATTCATCCATCTGAGATAATCCAATAACTCTGAATTGTTGCGCAATGAATCATCATTGACTTTCGATGTTACGGGCGCTGTGATTCCCTTTCCCTTGTAGTTAAGAATATCCATTTGTCCATTCTGCATTGCGTACTCTTCAATCAATGCGTAGTAGTATCCGTACTGTCCGGGATGATCGCAACTATATATTGTGTGGTGATCTAAATCCTTTGCAACCCGAAAAGCGACCTGCCAGATTTCATTTCGTCGTTGTCGTGAGTCACCCCTTCTATACGCCTGATAAAGGCTGTCTATTTTGTTCTGGTATTCAAAATCAGGCATTCTTTCAATGAACACTTTATCCGGACGCTGTCTTTTGATGCTCTCGCACAGACTCAGGATGCTTTGTTGGTGTTCTGCAGTCAATACATCGTACGTTGAATCGGTTTGATCAAAGTGAAATGTGCCCAGTAGATACACTTTGATTTTGCTATTAGTTGTCTGGGCTGATACCGGTATGATCAAAAGAACCGACAGCAAGGAAATGATGGACATCAATTTCACTATTTCCAATTTCTAATTTCTAATTTCTAATTTCTAATTTCTAATTTCTAATTTCTAATTTCTTTTCAAGACAAGCCTGAAAAAGAAAGCCCTGAAGGGGCTTAAGATCAATAGCAACGGGCAATGCCCGTTGCGAAAGAACGTAAAAATATCAGAAGCCCTGAAGGGGCTGAACAAAAGCTCCCGTGGTGTAAAACCTCTGGCCAAAAACGACAACTTGTTGGTAAGTTTAAATTCCTAAGCGCCTAAAAGAATGCAGGATATCCTTTCCATACTCTTTCATCCAGACTATACAACCAGATCCTGTCATTGGCAAAAGCAAAACAGAACGCTTCATTCAGAATCGCGTCATCGGGTAGATCAAGGCTGGCGGTAAATTCACCTTTGGTATTGATCAGGTGTACCTTGTAGTTGACGAAATCCAGAAAGCCAAACTCATAATTTTTATGTCCTGTATAAACTACCGTAGTGTGATTGATCTCATCAAGGCTGCAGGGAAGGCTTCCAATTTTGATAACATCTTTGAGAATGAATTTTTTCTTAGAGTAGCCCATGATATTGCCTTCAGCATAGAGATAGATTCCTCCGGTGGTTGGATTGAATTGCCAAATCGATTGCAATGCGCCAGGAACCGCTTCAGCCTTGACCTCAACAGAATTTACTGGATGTCCGGCATCATCCAGAACAGTTTTGAAATATCCTCCGTCAAAGTCCACCCCTTCTATTTGTTTCGTTTTAGGATTATACCAGATGCCTCTTGTATCCGCACCGATGATGCCGCCATGTACCTGCATTCCCCGACTGTCGAATGTTTCGAGAGGGTAATCGCCATTACCGGCAAAGACAGCATAGTAAAGTTGTTTTTCCGGGTTCCAGGTTACTGAGCAACTGTTTGTGCCGTCATACCCTGTAAACGCAAGCGCAATATCACTCTGTAATGTGCCCAGACCAGGTTTTTTCTGCGCATTGATGGTAAGCGTGAAGAAAAGAGAGAATAGGATGACGAATTGAATTTTGTTTTTCATAGCTTGAATTTGAATTGCTAAAGTATCAATTATTGGCCTCTGCGCCGTGGCATGACCTCGGAACCTGATTATATATGGAGGCGCTGAGATCTTACTTTTATGCATTGCTTCGTAAAAAATCGCCATCAATAATCAGCAACCTTACGCCTTGTATTGTCGAAGAACGATGCGAACTCAGATCGTCTGATACGATATAGGACATGCCGCTTGTGAGATGAAATTTTTCACCGCTTTCAAGTTCGCTGACATACTCTCCCTCCACGCAATACACGACATGACCTTTCTGACACCAATGGTCCGATAAATAGCCAGGACCATACTCAACGATTCTGACTCTTAACCCTCCAAATTGTAATGTTTGCCAATAGGAAGTTCCTGTTTCGCCCTTGTGCTCCGTCTTTGGAACTCCAGACCAGTCGATAGTCCGGTAAGGGATGTGTTGAGAATCTTGCATTGAGTTTGTATATAGAATCGATTAGGAATACCAGGTGCAATAGATGAAAGCAGCAATAAGGATGAGCACATTCGCGAGAGTTCCAAACTTTGCGTCTTGCCAGCTTCGGAAAATCAGATACTGCGACAGACATAACGATAGTATCGCGGGCACCCACCATATTTCTTTATTAAGTATGATGAGGAGGGCAGTTAGCGTGAAGACAAAGACTGAAATCAACCAGAGTATGCCATGCGCTTTGGTTATGTGCTGTGTGAGTTGGCTTACACGAGCAAGGTCAAACGCTTTTACAAATCCGAGCAAGTGGATCATGCCATGAATAAGGATAAGAACGATCAGCAGAGTTTTCATTTTGAAAGGCTAAATCAGGACGATTTTCATACGATCATGGTCATGAAGAAAAGAAATACAAGGTAGCGATGCACGTCAGCAAGAATAGGGATTTTAGCCCGATCTTCTTTAACTCAGATAGGTACTCCGGCTTTTCACTTACTTTGACTTATCAAATAGCATAAGTATGAGTTTCGGCCGTAAGGAGAAAAATAAAGACGCGGGAAAAGGGAATGAGCCTGACGAATCATCTCCAAAGCAGATGCCTGTGAAGTACAAGTTTCGTGAAATGCATGTGCATGCTTCCGATGAATGGATGGCAGGCGCAACAAAACGCTATCGAAAAGTCTATGACCGGTATGAAACCACATATCTACGGCTTGAGATTTCGTTTTACAATAAACTCTTCGATGAAGCAGATTGGGAAGGGACGATTCGGTCGAAATGTTTCTTTTCTAATGGCAGTCAGAAAAATGAGATCTCCAACTTTGAAGAGAAACGCAAGATCCTGAAGGATGAAAATATCGTGTACATCCGTCACTCATGGGGACAGGCAGAGCCCGGCGCGTATTGGCTCAGAGGAAATTACATCTGGGAGGCATACATAGACGATGTCAAGATCGGTGAGACACTTTTTTATGTCGAGGATATCGGTAAAACACCGGAGGGTGAAAATCATTACTTTGATATCGACGGGATACGACTGTTCGAAGGCGATGGACAAGCTTCGACTTTGGCATACAAAAAGTATGTAAGAAAATTCGAGCAGAAAACTGCACGCTATGTCTGGGCTGAGTTCAACTTTCGGAATAAAACTCCTAAAGACTACTATATCGAATTCATCTATCTGTTTTCGGATAGTGCCGGACTTCTGAAAGGAAAACATAACTACGTATCGTATGTAAGTCCAAATACCAGCGGGCAGGTATATAGTTCGTATGGCAGTTGGGGTGGTGAAGTAACCGGGTCATGGATGAATGAGTCGTACACTCTTGAGGTCATTTTTAGGGACACGCTGATTGCCGCAGTGTCATTTGAGGTAGGAGATCAGGTTGAAGAAGGTAATGTGCAGGCGATTACTGACAAGGCACAATTGTCGAAACCTGCATCACAATCCGGATCTGCTTCTGCACCCCCACCTGAAATACTATTGAAGGAAAGTCTTGATGAACTCAATGCCCTGACAGGATTGGACAAGATCAAGACAGAAGTCAATGAAATGGTCAGATTGGTCAGATTTTACCAGGAGACAGGTAAGGATATTCTAAACAAATTTTCATTGCACACGGTGTTTACCGGAAATCCGGGAACAGGAAAAACGACGGTGGCCCGCATCCTTTCAAAAATTTATCAGGGCCTGGGCATCTTGTCGAAAGGTCATCTTGTGGAAGTGGATCGTGAGGGATTGGTCGCCGGGTATATCGGACAAACCGCCATCAAGACAAGTGAAAGAATCAATGAAGCAATGGGCGGCATGTTATTTATTGATGAAGCGTATTCATTGTCTCAGGAAAAAGGTTCGCAATATGATTTTGGAGGCGAGGCAATTCAGATTCTGTTGAAACGGATGGAAGATCAGCGCGGAAAATTTGGTGTCATCGTCGCAGGGTATACAGCGAATATGCAAGGCTTCATCAATTCCAATCCCGGATTACGATCGCGGTTTGATAAATATTTTCTCTTTGAAGATTATACTCCACAGGAGATGTTCATCATCGCTCTGGGAATGTTCCGGAAAGAAGATGTCTTGCCCGACGTGGATGCTGCTGCACATCTCAAGCAGTATTTTACATTTCTGTATGAAGGAAGAGACGAGCATTTCGGCAATGCAAGGACCGTAAGGCAGATCGTCGGTGAGTCAGTAAAGAATCAGCATCTGCGCCTGGCTGCAATGAAAAAAGAAGAACGTACGATAGAAAGGCTGGGGACGATTATTCTTGATGATGTGAAGGAGTTCGAAATGAAAGATGCTGGTTTTAGTAAACCGAAGCTGGGATTTCATAAGTGAATGATGAGTGATGACAGCAACAACGTGCTTGCTTATTTCTCAATAATGTATAGGTTACTATGTTGAAACTTCACGAGTTGTCTTTTGAAGGCTGGTAAGAACAAAATCAGTTCATCAACTGTACTTGAGAGGCTGTTTAGAATTACAATTGACAATGGATGTCTGTCAAGAAATTGTTCGTTGTAGGTTTTTATCAATGCTAAGTAAGATGTCAAAGCCATGTTTGACGCACAATGTCAGGAGTTCGCCGTTTTTTACGCCGCTCCACTGCATATCTCTTACTGTATAGACTTCATGTTCGGCGAGATGAGGTTTTAAATGTTTAGTCACACATTCATCAAGTAAAATTTTCATGGAGAATATTTGATGAGGTCTCAATGAGTTTTTGTGACATCTCAAGAACTTTAACTACCTGATCTCTGTGTACGCCTTCGAAATCATCAAGAAAGAAGTCGATCGATTTACCAGATTCAAGATAGTCAAACAAGTTTTTTATCGGCACGCGTGTTCCAAAGAAAACTGGTATTCCTCCCAGGATATCTGGGTCTATGTTAATGATGCGTAATTCCATAAGTATCAAATGTGCTGTGAAAGTAGGCAGTTTCAGGCTATTCTCGTGTTCTGCCCGTGAATTTGTGTATAACAAAATGCACAGATTGACCTTAGTTCTATTGTCATTGGATCTGAAATATCCGGTTAGCGTGTTTTGGGCAGATAAAGAAAATTGGAGGAACACAAACCACATGCTCAGAAATTGCATTGATCGATTTGATTTGATAGATCGTGGTTTCAGTTTTCAAAAAGTCATTGGATTCGCTAAGCAAAGTCCATATAAGATTGCAGAAAGGTTATCTGCGTTTCTCCATCCATTCTGCAAACATGGCATTCTGCTTTTCAATGGAATCAAATTCTTCCTGCGTTATTTTTCCGTTAGCGAGTTGCCATTTGACATATGCCTCTGAGCCCATTTTCTCAAGACCAGGAATTTCATGAATATTGACGCTCTGGAAGAATTCCAAACAATGTTTCCAATGCGAGTTTTTCCAATCATCCAAAATCCAGCATGTATAACCAAAGCTTTTCCAGGAATTTGTTTCAGAAGCATTTATCCTTTCAAACAGCATTTGCGCAATTTGTTCTCCCCATGCTATTGCTTCGGGTTCATTTTCAGAAGTGATAAAAATGCCTGTTGTTGATTCAAAATCTTCGATATGACCAGATTTCCACATTTCGTAGCTCACTGGATCGTGGTAAATCATTCCGACTAAATATTTTGTCATGTGAGAATTTGGAATTGTTCGCAACATGCTTACACGCGAACTAAAATAACGTTTTTGCTCGTTCCGGTATTAAAGCAGAAGCCAACTGCCTTGCCCCACCGCTGGAGCCAGCTATGGCGGCACGTGGTCGCTAAAAGCTTCGGCAGTCGAAGGCCGCCAGAAGCCAGAAGCAAGGTGCTAGCAGCCAATATCTTCTCAGTCCTGCTTGTACAACTTCCGTATTGTCTGTCTTTCGCCTGAATTCAGCTTTATCAGATAAAGCCCTTCAGGCATTCCTACAAGTGATACCTCGGATAAGCGTCCTGACATGTTTTGCTCAAGGATCAACTTACCTGTCAAATCGAAAAGCCGCAGTCGGTATAACTGGTGATCTGTCGTTGGAGGGATTTCAATCGTGATACTTTCCGTCGCTGGATTGGGAAAGACATTCACTGCAAGGTTATGATCAATAGAAAGTTGAGTGATTCCAGAGGTTTGGTTATCAATCGTAGCGAGCATCAGTTTTACCCATTCTGTATACTGAATACCACTGGGGTGCAATCCATCTCCAGCCACATAAGACGGTATTTGAAGACCCAGTCTTGAAATCGGTGTGATGTCAAAATAGGTGATGTCCATGCTATCTGCCACATGTTTGTTATATACATTGTACTGATCGAGTTCCATACTGATCTCATCCGGATCTCCATTTTGCTGCCCAAATGGTGTGTACGCGTAATCAGGAATGGATACAACAAAGACATGAGTTTTTTCGCCTCCGGCATACCTGATGGCCGAGTCAAGGAGTGCGGGAAATTCATCGATGTATTGACTGAAGGGGCGGCCCTGGTATTGGTTATTCACACCGATCAGGACAGACACAAGATTGTACTCCTGATCTTCAAGATTCTTATTCGTGATCGCATTGATCAGATTATCCGTTCGCCAACCAGTGGTGGCAATAATGCGAAGTGTATCAATGACAAATCCCCGGGCACTTAGTGAGTCGCTGAGTTGTATAGGCCATCGTGCATTCGCCGCGACATTCTGACCTATTGTATACGAATCACCCAGAGCAAGAAACCTGATCGGACTCTCGAGGTTTAAACTCTGTGTGAGTACGGTCGTTGGCAAGAGTAATACGAAAAACAGGATCCTGATCATAGTATGAAGGTAAGTATGCATGATATACGGAGGATTCAGGGGAATGGATCTTTGAGGCTGCACAAGGATTGGAATTCTTTGACGCCCCTTCAGGGCTAATTTTACGATCATCTCATAGAGTTGGGCTGTGCCCAACTCTATGAATGTTGCTGCCCTTCAGGCAGAAAAGAAGAAAATTAATCCCACAAATAGTTCTCATCATATTCGACTTCATATTCCTTGAGAAATTCGATGAGCTCATCTTGAAACGCTTTCATCTGATGATGAGCCTTCTGATTCATGATGTATTGACTCACAATCGAGACAGCCGAACCACTTACAGAAAATGTTCCATATCCTCTTTGCCAGGTGAAGTTGCTGAGCCTGCTATCCTGTGTTTTTATCCACTTACTTGAAGAAGACTTTATGGCTTCAATATAGTCTGCGATAGAGATAGTCCTTGGAAGAGTGGAGAGCACATGGATATGATCAGGCATCCCATTGATTTGAATTGGCCTTCCTCCAAGTCCTTTAATGATACCGGCAATATATCCGTACAAAGGCTGTTCAACGTCCGTATGAATCATTGGTGCTCGATGTTTGGTACTCCAAACGGAATGGAGGTACACTTGTGAAAGTGATTGTGGCATGGTGTAGGTATTTTGGTTTCACCCCAAATGTAACCCAAGGATTGGAATTCTTTGTCGCCCCTTCAGGGCTATATTTTACAATCATTTCATAGAGTTGGGCTGCACCCAACTCTATGAATGTTGCTGCCCTTCAGGCAGAAGCAGGATCAGCCTGAAGGGCTGCGACATAATGAGCATTGGGCGCAACCCAATGCTCTGAAACAACACGAACATTGCGCGACAATCCAATTCCACACCACCACACCCCATAACGGCCGGCCATTAAAATCTCAAACAAAATTTTTTTCTTTGAAAGAGTTGTCTATTTTTGTTCTGATGACAACGACAGGCACATACGGTAATTTTTATTATTTCTACTTCTTTTATCAGGAGAAGCCGGGTGCTTTGTTGAAATTCTAATAGATAAAATAAAATTCAACACAAAAAGTCCCGGCCCAAAAAAGCCGGGACTTTTGTTTTTTAGTATGGTAGCAAAAATCGCGATACAAGGTTATGAAGGAAGCTTCCACCAGGTAGCAGCACAACAGTTTTATGGCAATGATGTAGAGGTCATTCCATGCGCCACATTTCGGGAATTGATAAAAGTCGCTCAGAATAAAAAGGAAAGTTCTGGTGGCATTATGGCAATCGAGAATTCAATCGCCGGAAGTATACTCTCTAACTATGCGCTTCTGCCAAAATCGAATCTGAAAATTGTCGGCGAAGTATATCTGCAGATCAAACAACATCTGCTGGTGAACCCTGGTGTAAGAATCGAGGACATTCGTGAAGTGCATTCTCACACGATGGCATTGCAGCAGTGTTATCTATTCCTTGATAAACATAATTGGAAGCTGGTGGAAACAGAGGACACAGCCCTCAGTGCAAAACACGTCCATCAGCATAAGAGTAAACACATCGCAGCTATCGCCAGCAAACTTGCCGCAGAATTGTTTCACCTTGAAGTCATCGCCCCAAATATTCATTCACTGAAAAATAACTATACAAGATTTCTGGCATTGGAAAGAACAGATACAGCAACACAAGTGGAGAATTTAAACAAAGCCTCGGTGAGTTTTTATACCGATCATTCCCGTGGGAGCCTTGCAAGAGTATTGACAAAAATCGCGGATCTCGGAATCAATCTGAGCAAACTTCAAAGTATGCCGATCCCCTCAAGTGAATTCAAATACAGTTTCCATGTCGATATGGAATTCGATTCGCTGGAACAATTCCGAAACGTCATTGAACAGATCACTCCCATTACTGAACAAATACAGATTTACGGGATTTACAAAAGAGGGTTATGGAAGTAGCAAAGCGTTTAAAGGGTATCGGTGAATATTATTTCTCACAGAAGCTGAGAGAGATCGCCGAGTTGAACCGGCAGGGAAAGAATGTCATCAACCTTGGCATTGGCAGTCCTGACCTGCCACCACACCCTGATGTCATTAATACTTTGCATACAGAAAGTCTTAAGCCGAATGTACATGGATATCAATCCTACAATGGAAGTCAGGTCTTGCGCAATGCAATTAGTGACTGGTATCGGAAATGGTATCACGTCGAATTGGATCCCGACACGGAAATACTTCCACTGATTGGAAGTAAGGAGGGCATCATGCACATTTGTATGACATATCTGAATGACGGTGATGAAGTATTGATACCCAATCCTGGCTATCCGACCTACAGAAGTGCGGTGTTGTTAGCGGGTGGGAAGTGTTTAGAGTATACATTGACAGCAGAAAATCAGTACAGCCCCGATTTCAATAAACTATCAAACACAGATCTGAGCAGCGTGAAATTGATGTTTGTCAATTATCCTCACATGCCTACAGGACAATTGCCAACAACTTCGCTATTCGAAAAGCTGGTGGCATTTGGAAGGGACAATAAGATTCTCATTGTACATGACAATCCGTATAGTTTTATTTTGAATGACGCGCCGATGAGTTTATTGTCGGTGGATGATGCAAAGGAGTGTGTAATCGAATTGAACTCATTGAGTAAATCTCACAACATGGCTGGTTGGAGAGTGGGTATGCTCTGTGGTGCAAAAGAACGTATCAGCGAAGTCCTGAGATTCAAAAGCAATATGGATAGTGGGATGTTTCTGCCTGTGCAACTTGCTGCCTCCGTAGCTTTGACGTTGAAAGACGACTGGCATGATGAGGTAAATGAAACTTATCGAAAGAGAAGAGAAAAAGTATATCAGTTATTAGATCTGCTGGGGTGTAAGTATTCGAATGAACAGGCTGGCTTGTTCATCTGGGCAGCGATACCTGAATCATATCGTGACGGATATGCATTGAGCGACAACATATTGTATAGCGCCAATGTATTCCTTACTCCCGGAGGCATTTTCGGTAGCATGGGTGACAAGTATATCAGGGTGAGTTTGTGTAGTACTGAAGAGAAGATTGGTGAGAGCATTCATCGGGTTACGCAGGTTTTGAAGGATTAAAAATCATACAGCATGTTTGACACAGTCGCTATAGTAGGAGTGGGGTTGATCAGTGGCTCGCTTGCATTGGCACTAAAAGAGAAAGGCCTGACGAAGCATATTATTGGAGTGAGTCGTACTGAGGCGAGTGCAAAGAAAGCATTGCAGTTAGGCTTGATAGATGAAGCCTTGCCATTAGAAGAAGCAGTGAAAAGAAGTGATTTGATTTATGTAGCGATTCCTGTTGACGTGACCATAGATGTGATGCTGCGTATTATGGATCTCGTCACAGATAAACAGGTCGTTGCCGATGCAGGTTCGACCAAACATGCGCTTTGCAAAGCGCTTAGCGATCATCCGATGCGAAGCAGATTCGTAGCCACCCACCCGATGTGGGGTACGGAATACAGCGGCCCTGAATCCGCAGTGAGAGGAGCATTTGCCGGACGCGCATGTGTCATTTGTGAAAAGGAGAAAAGTGATGAGAGCGCAGTAAAAAAAATAGAAGACTTGTACCGCCTGGTGGGAATGCATATGATTTATATGGAAGCTGAAGATCATGATATGCATGCCGCATATGTGAGTCATATTTCACACATCACTTCGTTTGCCTTAGCCAATACAGTATTAGAAAAAGAGCAGGAAGAAGATGCGATTTTTGAACTAGCCGGTGGTGGTTTTGAGAGCACGGTACGCTTAGCAAAGAGTAATCCGGCGATGTGGGCGCCGATCTTTATGCAAAACAGGGAGAATGTCCTTGATGTTTTGAATGAGCATATATCACAATTGCAAAAATTCGAATCCTGTTTGCAGGAAAGGGATTATGCACGTTTGCTTGAATTGATGGAGAATGCAAATAAAATTAAAAAGATAATAAAATAGCCATGTCAGATATTGTTCAACAAGTGTGGAGCAAGCGGCCTCTGATCATCAGTGGTCCTTGCAGTGCTGAGACAGAACCGCAGGTGCTTGAAACAGCACAACGTCTCGCAGCGACGGGTAGAGTGGATATGTTGCGCGCGGGTATCTGGAAGCCGCGTACGAAGCCCGGCATGTTCGAAGGTATCGGCACAAAAGGATTGCCCTGGTTGCAACAGGCGAAAAAACTCACCGGTCTGCCAGTCACCGTTGAAGTAGCCACCGCGAAACAACTGGAGGATGCATTGCACTTTGAAGTGGATGTCGTATGGATCGGTGCCAGGACAACTGCAAATCCTTTCAGTGTGCAGGAAGTCGCCGATGCTTTACGCGGTGTCTCGATTCCGGTATTGATCAAGAACCCCATCAATCCTGACCTCGATTTGTGGATGGGTGCAGTGGAACGTGTTGCGCGAGCGGGTGTCTCACAAATCGGGCTGATCCATCGTGGATTCTCTACGTATGGCAACACCGAATATCGCAATGCCCCTATGTGGCATCTGGCGATAGAGATGAAGCGTCGTCATCCCCACATGCTGATGCTCAACGATCCTTCTCATATCTGTGGTCGCAGAGATATTTTGCAGGAAGTAGCGCAACGTGCCATAGATCTGGATTTCGACGGATTGATGATAGAAAGTCATATCGATCCGGACAACGCCTGGAGTGATGCGAAACAGCAAGTGACCCCGGAAGTGCTGAATGAAATACTGCAGCATATTACCTGGAGAAAGGATGATGTGAATTCGGCGGAATATCATGCTGCACTGGAAAGATTGCGCCAACAAATCAATCATCTCGATGACGAACTCATGCAGATCCTCAGTCAGCGGATGAGGGTGGCTGAGCAGATCGGCGAATACAAGCGCGATAATAATATTACGATACTACAAACGGCACGTTGGAATGAAATTCTTGAAAGGGCCTTTGTAAAAGGAGATAAACTGGGTCTTAGCAAAGAATTTGTAACCAAGTATGTGAATGCCGTACACATGGAGAGTATCAATCATCAGCAGAGAATTCTGGACAAGGCATCGAAATAGCCATAATCAACATCAACCATCAACCATCAACCATCAACCATCATCCATGATTCAATTAAACTCTGAGCAAAAAATGTTCTTTGTTGAAAGCAGTGTGTTGATACATATGTGCCGAGATGACTGCTTTCTTCAATAACTGCTTGAGTATATTGAAATCAGTTGGTTTAGTGATATACACATTGGCTCCGTGAAGAAACGTTTCTTCTATATCTTTTTCGGAAGCAGAGGTAGAATAAATGGCAATGGAAATATCTTTTAAGATTTCATTGCCTCTGATTTCCTTTAAGCATTCCAAACCATTTTTTCGGGGCATGTTCAGATCGAGAAAGATAAGATGAGGTAAGCGTATTTCTTTCTGAGACAGGTAATTCATGAGTTGCTTACCGTCATTCACGGTTTGAACTTTGGTTTCGATTTTCAATTCTTCAAAAGCTTCGATAAAGAGAAGGCGATCACTCTCGTCGTCATCGGCAAGAAGAATATCAATCGCAGCATTTTCCATGTGGAGTATTTTTATGGTGAGGGAATATAAATGTCAAATGTTGCACCTTCATTCAATTCACTTGTTGCGGTGATGACGCCCTGGTGGTTGTCGACAATTTTTTTTACGATAGCAAGTCCGATGCCTGTCCCTGCATATTCTTCTCTGCCGTGAAGTTTTTGAAACACTTCAAAAATCCGTTCACGAAATTCAGGCTCGAAGCCGATGCCATTGTCGCTGATGCTGATGTGGCAATAATTCAGTTTTGGTAAAAGCACTTTGTTGTTGAGTTTGATGCCTTTGGCAATTTTGCTTTTGATGATGATATGTGGAGGTAGGTTGGGTTTTGAAAATTTGAGTGCGTTGCTGATCAGATTCTGCATGAGCTGCCGGAATTGAAACACGATGATATTAGCTGGACAGAGTTCGGTGGCTTCAATCACCGCTTGTTTTTCTTCAATAGTGTCCTTGAGTTCTGTTTTTACTTCTTCAATAATCATGTTGAGATCAGTGTTTTCAAATTTTCTCTCAGCAGTGTTTATCCGGGAGAAGGCGAGTAAATCTTCGATCAGTGTCTGCATCCGGTTGGCTGCTTCTTGCATGCGCAGGAAGTAATCCTTGCCTTTATCAGAAAGGTTCTGGCTTTCAATTTCAGTGATGCGTTTAGCGAAGGTTTGAATTTTGCGCAAGGGCTCCTGCAAGTCGTGGCTTGAAACATAGGTAAATGCTTCAAGTTCTTTGTTTACAATGATCAACTCGGCAGCCCGCTTTTCTTTTTCAGCATTTTGAAAGACAAGTTCTTCGTTAGCAATGATGAGTTCTGCGGCGCGTTTTTCTTTTTCAGTGTTTTGAAAGACAAGTTCTTCGTTAGCAATGAAGAGTTCTGCGGCGCGTTTTTCTTTTTCTGTGTTTTGAATGAGGAGTTCTTTATTGGCAATGATGAGTTCTGCGGCGCGTTTTTCTTTTTCTGTATTCTGATAGAGGAGTTCTTTATTAGCAATGATGAGTTCTGCGGCGCGTTTTTCTTTTTCTGTATTCTGATAGACAAGTTCTTTATTAGCAATGAAGAGTTCTGCGGCGCGTTTTTCTTTCTCTCTATTTTGAAAGACAAGCTCTTTGTTTGCCTTCTTGATTTGTGTTGTTCTTTCCTCGACGGCCTTTTCTAATTTCTCTTTTTCAGATTTGCGTTTGCTGAGTTCCTTTTTGAGCAGTTCCTTTTCTTTGAGCTGAAGCGCAATGGATTTCATCCTTACCTCGGTGACATCATGAATCGCAAGCAGAATGAGTTGTTCGCGATGTGTTTTCTGAATGATACGGCTAGCATTGAGCAGCATGATTTTATTTCCAATACCGGGAAAATTGTGCGTGAGTTCAAAATTATTGAAGAAAGATTTTTTTGAGATAAATTTTTCGAGTAATTCGCGTAGGGCAGGGATATTCCATTGCTTATTTCCTAAATCATATAAAAGCACACCTTCAGTCTCTGCTTCAGTGACATCAAATTTTTTATAGAAGGATTTGTTCGCTGACTTTACACGCAGATCTTTGTTAAGAATAATCATTGGTTCGTGGATCGTAGTAAGGACGGCTTCCCCATACTCATAAGATTCATGGAGTAACGCATTACGCGTTTGAAGTTCCTCGTTGGTATTGGTTAGTTGTTCATTGGTTGATTCAAGTTCTTCTTTTGAAGTAATCAATTCTTCATTCACTGTAGCCAATTCTTCATTGCCGCTCACCACTTCTTCGTTGGCGCTTTGTAATTCCTCTGTAATGACTTCCTGTGCTTGTATATAAGCGTGCATCATAGCGTGGGCCGCCGCAAGATCATCCTCTAATCTTTTTACTCTTCGGTCATTTGATGCTGAATGAGGTGTTCCATTACTTGACAGATTTGAATTGGTTTCTGTAGACTCATGTTCAGTGAAAAGAATCAGAAGCAGGGGTTCATCCCGTGCAATGTGAAGAGGTACAACCTCAAGACAGATCATGCGTACACTGGCCTTCAATTTCAATTCGATGCCACTCTTCAAAACACGGTTTTTTGTTTTTAGTGCCTCAGAGATTGCAATGCGAAGTTCAAAAGCGATTTCAGGGCGGATCACTTTGAGAATATTCGAAGGGGCATTGCCCGTTGAGTGCGCGAGATACAGGTCCGTGGAGCCTCTGTATTGCAGGATTTGCATTTCAGGATTGATGACCACACTGGCGGGCATAAATTTTGAAACAAATAAGGCATCAATTGCAGTATCCAGACTCCGATCAGCTAGCGGTGATGTGATTTTAGGAAGTTGGAAATCATTTGTGTCATAATTAGGATTTTCCTGCAGTACATGAAGGGGGGATAAGCGCGGTGACAATGCAGGTAGAGCGTGTTTACCTGAATTTCTTTTACGTAAAAAGATCTTAAACTTTTTATTCACTTCTGTAAATAGCTCCGGGGATGAAGTAATGGATTCTGATTTGCCAAGCATTAAATACCCATTGTCATACAGAGCAAAGTGAAATGTCGCAAGGGCATGTTGCTGTGCGGGAGTGTCCAGATAGATAAAGAGATTGCGGCAACTGATAAAGTCCAGACGCGAAAAAGGTGGATCGAGCAGAATATTATGCGGAGCAAATACGCACATATCCCTCGCGGCTTTAGAAATACGGTAGCCGACCTCGCTTTTGGTGAAGAACCGTTGAATACGCCTGGTCGAAACTGATTCCAGGTCATTTTTGGAGTATAAGCCAATACGCGCTTTTCTGATTCCCTTTGCGCTGAGATCAGTAGCAAAAATCTGAATAGGGATGTTTACGGCTTTGCTGTCCTGTATTTCAATCAGCATCATAGCGATAGAATACGCTTCTTCACCAGTGGAACAAGCAGGTATCCATATCCGTAATGCCTCGCCGGCCTTATGATTATTGAAGAGTTTCGGGAGTAGTACGGTCTTTAAATATTTGTAACAGTCCGTATCTCTGAAAAAACTGGTGACATTGATGAGTAAATCCTGATAGAGAATTTCTGATTCTTCATGTTTTTCTCCAAGAAGTTTAGCATATGCTTTTAATGATTTTATCTTATAGAGCAACATCCGGCGCATAATGCGTCTTTTGATTGTTTGCATTTTATATGCACTGAAGTCCACACCGGTGGCTTTATGCAAATGTTTGAGAATGAGTTTTAGCTCGGGATTACTGTTGTGAATCCCATCTTCAGAGCTGTGTCTTAATCCATTTGCTTTTATCAAAGGAAGGCTGCTGAGGCGTACCAATTCTTGTGCGATTTCTTTTGGTGATAACACATAATCAACTACACCGGCAGCAATAGCCGATTTGGGCATACTATTGAATTTGGCGGATTCATCCTGTGCGAAAGTGATCCCACCGTGGTGTTTGATGGATTTCAAGCCGCGCGTGCCGTCATGTGCACTACCACTGAGAATGATTCCGATCACATGTTCTTTATGTGCCTCGGCAAGAGATGAGAACAGAATGTCAATGGGCAAATTGAACTTAGGGCTTGATGGGCGTGGAGTTAAAGTGATATGCCCTTCGGCTACATTCAATTCTTTGTCGGGCGGGATGACATACAAACTATTGGGCTCTAAGCGCATTTCATTTTTTGCCTCCTGCACTTTCATTGAAGTGACTTTCATCAGGAGCGAGGTGAGCATACTTTTATGATTAGGGCTGAGATGCTGCACATAAATAAATGACATACCTGTGTTGGCAGGCAGTTTTTTCAATAATTCCGTAAATGCTTCCAGTCCGCCTGCAGAAGCTCCG
>JANNQA010000074.1:0-9921 GCA_031400515.1 Bacteroidota bacterium | reverse complement strand
ATGACTATAGCTATGCCGCTGTCAGCGATCCGAAGAGAAAAACTCTATGGATCCTTTCAAGAACGCCAACGATGTCTGATGAAATGTACAAGCAGATTATTTCACGACTCAAGGCAAAAGGATTTGATACGAACAAACTTCAAATGACACAACAGATTTAAGGGAACCTCTAAAAACTAGCTTTTACAATTTACCCCCCGCCCTAAAGGGAGCTTAGATGTTCATTTATTCCCCTTCAGGGGTAGGGGTGAAGTGCCAAATAAACAGTTTTTAGAGGTTCCCTTAGGGTTTAGGGTTTATGTCATGCGCCTAAACCACACACCCTAAACCATAAACACTCCACATTACACTTTTTGCCCATATGAAATCCTTATCTTCACCCCTGTTGTTTATAAACCGAATTTGAACTAAGACCTCATGGCAGAAGTAAAGTATACCGAGGAAAATATCATCACACTCGAATGGCGTGAACATATCCGCATGCGTCCCGGTATGTATATCGGGAAACTCGGTGATGGCTCGGCTCCCGATGACGGCATCTACGTGCTTCTCAAGGAAGTCATCGACAATTGTATCGATGAGTATGTCATGGGTTATGGCAAGTATATCGATATCCAGGAGAAAGATGGCACGATCACCGTACGCGACTACGGACGAGGAATACCTCTTGGCAAAGTCGTCGACTGTGTCTCACGTATCAATACTGGCGGCAAATACGACTCAAAGGCTTTCAAGAAATCCGTAGGACTCAATGGTGTTGGAACCAAAGCCGTGAATGCCTTGTCCGAGTATTTTAGAGTTCAGGCAATTCGCGACGACAAATCAAAGAGTGCGGAGTTTAAGCGTGGAGAGATGTTGTCCGAAGGCAAAATTGTCAAAAGCGGTGAAGAGACAGGCACCTTGATTGAGTTTCGGCCGGATGCGGAGATCTTCAAGAAGTTTCGCTTCCGGTTTGAGTTTGTTGAAAATCAACTGTGGAACTATGCCTATCTGAATGCCGGCCTTCGCATGCGTTTCAACGGACAGACATTTCTTTCAAAGAATGGATTGCTGGATCTCCTTGAACGTAAATCGTCGGCAGAGCAACTCCAATATCCTATCATTCATCTCATCGGAGAAGATATTGAAGTCGCGATCACGCATGGTCAGCATTATGGGGAACAGTATTATTCATTTGTCAATGGTCAACACACCACTCAGGGTGGGACGCACGAAGCCGCGTTCAAAGAAGCAATCGTCAAGGCTGCTCGTGAGTTTTACAATAAGAGTTTTGATCCAAAGGATGTTCGTTCCTCAGTCATTGCAGCGGTCAGTGTTCGTGTAGAAGAGCCAGTCTTTGAATCTCAGACGAAAACAAAACTTGGCTCGCTGAATATGGGTCCGGAGGGTGTTTCAGTACGCTCTTTCGTCGTCGATTTTGTATCGCAACAACTGAACAACTTCCTTCACAAAAATCCCGAGATCGCAAAGTCGCTGCTCAAGCGGATCCAACAATCAGAGCGTGAGCGCAAAGAAATCGCCGGAATCAAAAAGCTTGCGAACCAACGCGCAAAATCTGCAAACCTCCACAACAAAAAGCTACGTGATTGTCGTGCACACCTGAATGAGAATACACATGATCTGGAGTTGAGAAAGAATAGCACAATTTTCATCACCGAAGGCGATAGTGCCAGTGGTTCGCTCACAAAAGTGCGTGATGTGCAGACACAAGCGGTATTTAGTTTGCGTGGAAAGCCATTGAATTGTTATGGTATGACAAAGAAAGTCGTCTACCAGAATGAAGAATTGAATTTACTTCAACATGCATTGAACATCGAAGATGGTTTGGATGACTTACGCTACAATCGGGTCGTGATCGCAACTGATGCGGATGTGGATGGGATGCATATTCGGCTACTACTCCTGACATTCTTTTTGCAGTTTTTTCCTGACCTCGTCCGGGAAGGTCATCTCTATATTCTCCAGACTCCGTTGTTTCGCGTGCGTGACAAGAAGCAAACGATTTACTGTTATTCTGAAAAAGAAAAGCAGGTAGCGATGAAGGCCTTGCGGGGTAAACCAGAAATCACACGATTCAAGGGTCTTGGTGAAATTTCTCCTGAGGAATTTGTCGACTTCATCGGTCCGGATATTCGTTTGGAAAATGTCCATATGGCAGATGATGTGAATATCGATGAAGTGCTCACGTACTATATGGGTAAAAATACTCCGGAAAGACAGGAGTTTATCATAGACAATCTCAAAGTGAGTCTTGACCACCTGCCGATCGATCTTGTGAGTGAACATGCCACAGCTGAAGAAATTGCCGAAGATGCCGGGGTGAATTAGGGGGTTTCCTGACGTTTTGTCGTCTTTCATCTCAAATTGTCCCGAAACCATGGCATGGCACAGAAATTGGCATAGATAAAGCCACAGATGTCTGCGCGACGATTAATGTCATTCTGGCATCTATCAAAAACTAAAATTTGTTCTTTGCATGGTTCAACGGATGTTTGACGACCTATATAATCTCTCTCAACTGACCGATGAAGCGGAATACATGCCACTCATCTCAGTCACAGATGATGAAGAGCCAACCGCAAGCGAAGCCTTTCCGGATTTGCTGCCAGTGCTGCCTTTGAAAAATACCGTGTTGTTTCCCGGTATTGTCATTCCCATTACAATCGGACGTGATAAGTCCGTGCTTGCCGTAAAGAAAGCGCATGAACGCGATAAGTATATTGCCGTATTGTCTCAGCAGAATGACAAGACCGAAAGTCCTGCAGGTGATGAACTTTATAAAACAGGTACAATCGCCAAGATCCTCAAGCTGCTAAAAATGCCTGACGGAACGATTACTGCAATTCTTCAGGGACGCACGCGATTTCGTCTCATTGAAATGACCTCTGAGGCTCCATATATGCAAGCGAAGGTCGAGATTGCACCATATCGTAAACCCGACAATGGTCTTGAATTCGAAGCAATGCTCTCCTCGATTCGTGATCTCGCAGAAAAAATCATCAGGCTCTCTCCGCAGATTCCAAACGAAGCCACGGTGATGTTGCGTAATATCAAACAGGATGCATTCCTTCTGAGTTTTATTGCCTCAAACCTTGGAGCAGATGTTGCGGAAAAACAGAAGTTGCTTCAAATGGATTCCCTCATTGATATCGCCAACAAAGTGCATGAACTTATGCATGGTGAATTGCAGTTGCTTGAACTGAAAGATCAGATTGAAGGCAAGGTGCGGGGCGATATAGAAAAACAACAACGTGATTATTTCCTGAGTCAGCAACTCAAGACAATCCAGGAAGAACTTGGACAGAATCCACAGGATGAAGACATCAAAGCACTCATGGATCGCTCGCGCAAAAAACAATGGAGTAAATCAGTCAAAGAAGCATTCGACAAAGAGATTCACAGAGTAAGAAGAATGAATCCGCAAGTGGCGGAGTACTCTGTCGTACTCAACTACCTGGAACTCCTTCTTGATCTGCCATGGGATACTTATACCAAAGACAATTTCAATCTCCAGACTGTCAAGAGCCAGCTCGATAAGGATCATTACGGACTCAAAGATGTGAAGGAGCGTATCCTAGAACATCTTGCAGTGCTCAAACTCAAGGGCGATATGAAAGCCCCAATCCTTTGCCTGGTCGGGCCACCGGGAGTTGGAAAGACATCACTGGGACGTTCTGTTGCTACCGCCCTGAAGCGGAAGTTTGTGCGTATGTCTTTAGGTGGCTTGCATGATGAGTCTGAGATCCGTGGACATCGCAGGACTTATATCGGTGCAATGCCCGGGAGAATTATTCAATCGGTCAAAAAATCCGGTTCTTCAAATCCCGTGTTCATTCTTGATGAGATCGATAAGGTAGGCAAGGATTTTCGTGGAGATCCGTCATCTGCATTGCTTGAGGTGCTTGACCCGGAGCAGAATTCTACATTTCATGATAACTATCTGGAGCTTGAATACGACCTGTCTAAAGTCCTCTTCGTTGCTACCGCAAATTCATTGAGTACACTACAGCCTGCACTCCTCGACCGGATGGAGATCATTGAGATCAGCGGTTACTCTACAGAAGAGAAAGTGGAAATCGCAAAGCGTCACCTGATCCCCAAGCAACGGAAGGAACATGGTATTGAACCAAAAGATGTAAAATTCAATGACGCTGTACTTACGGATGTCATCGAAAGCTATACACGAGAGTCAGGTGTGCGTGCACTCGATCGACAGATTGCGGCAATCATGCGCAGTATCGCGAAGAAAGTGGCGATGGAAGAAAAGTACAATCCTAAACTCACAATACCCATCGCACAGGAAATACTTGGGCCTGCACGATATTCGAAAGATGTTTACCAGGAAGCTCAAAAGCCGGGAGTGGCAATAGGTCTTGCATGGACGCGTGTAGGAGGCGATATTTTGTTTATCGAGGTCAGCGTCAGTGAAGGCAAAGGCAAGCTTACGCTCACTGGTAATCTCGGCGATGTGATGAAAGAGTCAGCTTCTACAGCGTTGAGTTTTATTCGTGCGCATGCTGATGCATTGAATATTCCTGTGGAGCAATTCAGTAGCACAGATATCCACGTACACGTTCCTGAAGGAGCGATCCCCAAGGATGGCCCATCTGCGGGTGTGACCATGCTCGTGGCCCTTGCTTCTGCTCTGAGAAAGAAAGCCGTAAAGCCTTTCCTCGCAATGACAGGCGAGATCACTCTTCGTGGTAAGGTATTACCTGTTGGAGGTATTAAGGAGAAGATCCTCGCTGCCAAACGCGCCGGCATGAAAGAAGTATTGTTGTGCAGAGAGAATAAGAAGCATGTTGAAGAAATCGAAAGCGAGTTTATCAAAGATCTCAACTTCGTCTATGTCGACAGGATGGAGGAGGTGTTGGACTATGCGCTTGGCGTGTGGTCGTTTTGAAGAAAAACGCTGTTCGCTGTTGGCCTTTCGCTGTTGGCTGAAATCCAAGTTTGCATTCCTAGGTATGTACAATCCTTAAATCTCGAAATCACCAGTCATTCATCATTCATCATTCATCTTTGTAGATGGCAGCACCAAATCTCTATGTCATTGCCGGCTGTAACGGTGCAGGAAAAACAACAGCTGCTTTTGTATTATTACCAGAGCTTTTAGGGTGTAGAGAATTTGTCAATGCGGACGAAATTGCCCGAGGGATTTCGCCTTTCAACCCCGAGTCGGTTGCGATTACTGCAGGAAAGGTGATGTTGGATAGAATCCAGACATTGATCGGTGAAAAAGTAGACTTTGGATTTGAAACAACGCTGTCGTCATATGGTACACTCAGGATTATTGAAAGCGCCAAACTTCATGGCTATCGGATAACTCTGGTTTTCTTCTGGCTGAATTCAGCTGAAACTGCAATCCAACGTGTAGCGCAAAGGGTAAGTGAAGGTGGGCATGGGATCCCTGCAGAAACGATTGTACGTAGGTACTACAGAGGGATTGTTAATTTTAAGAAGATTTATCAAAATGCAACAGATGTGTGGATGGTTGTGGATAATTCGGATTCGAGTTTCAAAATCATCGCAGAGTCGATATATGGGTCAGAGAAAATCCATAGTGAAGTTGATTTTATCAAATTCTTGGAAAATGGAAAATAGATTGCAATCAGAGCTGACCAATAAGATCGCAGAAGGGATCAAGCGCGGGATCGAGCGGATGATTGACTACAAGATCAAAAACGGCGGTGCCATCATCATCTATACCGAAGAAGGTGGTCTTCAAAAAATTTCAGGACCTGATTTGGAAAAGCACCGTGAAGTCCGAATCAGAATTGGAAACGATGATCAAAAATCGCAGACCGTTTCTTAGATCACCAAAGTTTCTGTCGACTTAATTGGATTAGGTTTATTGCGAATAAAAGTGGAGTTTAGGGGGATAAAGAAACGATCAGGCGCTAAGGCTTATTGCTGAATGACGTCTGCTATATTCAGCTTCTGTTCTTTCTCGCTCCAATTAAAAACATTGAAAAATGTCTGACCTGGATCATCTTAAGATACTATTGAGGGGAGTAGAATCTTGGAATACTTGGCGGCAAGAGAACCCTCAAATAATCCCAGACCTGGCAGGAGCCAATCTTCAGGGAAAGAATCTTGCCGGAGCCAATCTCATTAGAGTGAACCTGAAGGACGCTAACATCTCTGGTGCCAATACCTTCAATCCATATCACGATCATTGGGATATGGAATTGGAATATAGTTTAGCAGATACCTGGCGTGAAGAAAATCCAATAATATTCACGAACCTAGCCAAGGCCAACTTGACCAAAGCCAATCTGATGGGTGCTAATCTGAGCGAGGTCAACCTTTCAGAAGCAGTCCTCGTTGAAGCTAATTTAGAAAGAGCACAGCTGAAAAAGGCCCAACTTCAGGATGCTTGTCTTATAGGAGCCTGTCTTATTGGTGCAGATCTTGACTTTATAGATCTAACAGGAGCTAATCTCATGAATGCCAACCTGACCGGAGTAAATGGAAGTCATGCAAATCTTACGAATGTTAACCTTGAAGGAGCTTGTTGCAAGGAATCTAAATTCCTTAGCGCTGATCTAAGTCATGCTAATCTCAATAAAACCGATTTTTCTAATGCAGATCTATCTGAAGTACGCTTGACAGGCGCGAATCTAAAAAAGACGATTTTATCTGCAACATGCCTTGAAAATGCAAATCTGAGAGGAGTGTCGCTTGCAGGAAACATTATCTGGGGTGCAGATTTTTCAGAGGCGGATCTGAGTAGTGCTGATCTTAGAAAGACTGTCTTCGACAGAGCGAACCTTATGAAGGCTGACCTAACGGGAGCAAATCTTACATGTGCTCAATTAATGGAAGGAAACATTGGAAATGCTAACCTCACAGAAACCGATCTTACAGCGACAAATTTCATGAAGGCATCTTTAGTAGGTGCATCGCTTATACGCGCCAATTGTTTAAGAACGAACTTTATTGGAGCAGATATTTCCGATTCCTCAGTTTCTGGTATTTCGATTATTGATATAGAAAAAAGTGGGTTAAAGCAAGAAAATTTAACTATCACTGATGACCGCGATATCGCTATTTCTATAGATAATTTAGAATTGGCGCATTTCATTTCCTTCATAATTAACAATAAAAAGTCTCAACATGTCAAAGAGACCCCCCTCATGAATGCTGTCCTCATTCTGTCGAGTGCCCTCTATCCACACAAAAGGGACTTCCCCTGGGTTCTTGCGCAATACGATCGAACGATGCTTCTAGAAGCAATTAAAAATGAACTTCGACGCCATGGTTATTTGCCAATACTATGCACTTTCAAGCCCTCTCCAAAAGAAGATATCACAGAAATTATCCATCTACTATCAAGCCTGTCCCTCTTTATCATAGCGGATATTACAAATCCTAGTAACACCCCGCGTGAATTAAAAGAAACGAAAGGAAAGCCAATCCTCCCACTTTTTGGAGGCGAAGAACCTTACCTTTATTATACATATCCGATGGAGTTCAAAACTCCCGTTGTGTCGATTATTCAAAAGGATGATACTCCTTTTTTTAAGTTCACGAATAATGGTGGAGAAATTAGAAAAGAGCCCCAACCACCGTTCGTGTTTGAATCAATAGAACAGCTAATTGAGAATTTCGATACGGCTATTATAAATAGAGCATTGGAGGTTGAGAAAATGTTGCTATTGGAAAAGGCTAGGCGCACTATTCAAATGTTAACAGAAGATGATTTAGGTCCTATAGTGGAATAATGATACTCAGTGGGAGTTATTAACGCATAGAATGAGGTATCTATATATCGAATTTTCAGTGTGAGTATGGATTGGGCTTATTCATGTCTTGAGTAGATATCTTACCAAAGTGTTGTGCGTAAATACCAATGGCCTCATTCAAGCATTTATCATTCAAGGACCATTGAATCACGGCGAGTAGCTCTTGCTTAAAATCTTCGATGTTATCCACTTGTTTCAATAATTCCAATCCAAGCATTACAATTTCTGGATCAGTAGCAAATAAATATTCGCGAATACACATTTGAACCTTGCTTGCAATTGCCTGCTTCCGAAATCCGAAATCCGAAATCCGACATCCGAAATCCGAGATCCGAGATCCGAGATCCGAGATCCGAGATCCCCTACCACTTCTTTTTCTTTCCCTTGTATCCGCCATCATCCTTTTTGTGCTTGGGTTTGCCTGAGCCTCCTCTGTCTGATGAGCTTCTTCTGTCTGATGACCTGCCTCTGTCATCTGATCTATCGCCTGATCTTCCTCTTTCAGGCGCTTTTCCTTCTGTGAGTTCGAGACGTATCGCGCGACCATGATAATCTGCTCCTCTGAATCCGTTCTGAATATCTTTTGTTTTCGACTTCTCGATTTCAAAGAATGAATAGGCGCCCTTCAGTTCTATTTTTCCAACGTGTGTTTTTCGCACTCCGCAATAGGTGTCAATGATATTGAGTAGCTCACCTTTTTCTACGCCATCCATTTTGCCAATATTAATAAAGAAGCGATCACCGGTCGCATATCTTTCACCTGAAGCACCACGCTCAGGTTTATCGGATATATTGAGATCAGGTGCATCACGATAGTATTCCAGAAAACGATTGAATTCTATCGAAGCAAATCGTTTGATGATTTCTTCACGACTCAGAGATTCCAGTTCTTTGAAGATCTCAGGCAGAAAATCAGCGATCTCTTTTTCATTGATAGTAACGTCCTGCACTTTGCGCATAAGTTTCAATAACTGCACCTGGCAAACGTCTTTACCTGTTGGGATCGACATCCTCGCAAAGGACGACTTGATCTTCAGTTCAATCTGTCTTACTTTACTCAATTCTCTTTTTGTCACCATTGCGATAGAGATACCGGATTTACCAGCACGTGCAGTACGTCCGCTGCGATGCGTATAGAAATCCATCTCATCAGGCATATTCATATGGATCACATGGGTGATGTCATCCACATCGATACCGCGCGCAGCGACATCCGTTGCAACGAGAATCTGTATACCACGTGCACGGAAATTCTTCATTACCCGGTCACGCTGTTGTTGAGTAAGATCGCCATGGAGTGCATCGGCGCTATATCCGTCTTTGATCAGCATTTCGGCAATATGCTGTGTATCGATGCGCGTACGGCAGAAAACCAGTCCGAAAATATCAGGGCTATAATCCAGGATGCGCTTTAGAGCAAGGTACTTGTCCTTCTCTGCGACGAGGACATAGCGATGCTCGATGTTTGCAGCAGCGGCATTTTCACCACCGATCGTAAGCTCATATGGCTTGTCCATATAATTCTTGGAAATCCTCTTTACCTCTTTGGGCATCGTAGCAGAAAACAACCACGTGACTTTGTCTTTCGGTGTATGCGAAAGGATGGTATCGATATCATCCTTGAATCCCATATTGAGCATCTCATCTGCCTCATCAAGAACAACAATGCCGATTGTTTGTAATTGGATCACTTTCCGCTCAATAAGATCGATCAATCTGCCTGGCGTTGCAACGATGATCTGCGCTCCTCTCTTCACACGACGAATTTGCTCACTGATGCTGGATCCACCATATACGGCGACGATATTCAGTCTCTTGAATTTCTCAGCATAGTTCTCAAGATCACTGGTAATTTGAAGACAAAGCTCTCGTGTTGGGGCAAGGATAAGTGACTGAGTGATGTTACTCTTGTCATCAACCAGTTCGAGGAGAGGGAGTCCAAATGCTGCTGTTTTTCCGGTTCCTGTCTGGGCCAGGCCAACGAAGTCAGTGTCCCCCTGAAGGAGAATCGGGATGGCTTTTTCCTGTATCGGAGTCGGCCTTTCAAAACCGATGATTTTTACTGCACTGATGAGTCCGGGTGACAGACCGAGTCCTTCGAAATCCTTCATGGCTGGATATTTTATTTATTCTGGCCCGGAATTCAGATTACGCAGAAATCTTCCTTAGGGGC
>JANNQA010000084.1:0-22392 GCA_031400515.1 Bacteroidota bacterium | reverse complement strand
ACTTTTGAACTCCTCAACTCCTATGCGGAGTTTGCAACTCCGCATAGCATACTTCTTACTTTTGAACTCCTCAACTCCTATGGGGAGTTTGCAACTCCGTATGACCTACTTCTTACTTTTGACCTTCCACAACTCCTATGCGGAGTTTGCAACTCCGCATGACCTACTTCTCACTTTTGAACTCCTCAACTCCTATGCGGAGTTTGCAACTCCGCATAGCATACTCCTTACTTCTATCTATCTTCATTCTACACTTAAAACCACTCCCTATGCGCCCTTACACGATTTCAAATCAGAACAAACCATATTTCCTTACATGGACGACAGTAGAATGGATAGACATCTTTACACGTCAGCGTTACCGGGACATTGTATTGGACAGTCTGAGATATTGTATGAACCATAAAGGGCTCATCCTTTATGCCTATGTCATCATGTCCAATCACATGCATCTGATTGCGACTTCTAGAGATGACTACAGTCTGTCTGGCATCATACGCGATTGCAAAAAGTTTACTACAAAAGCAATTGTAGAATCAATGCAAAATGAACCGGAAAGCAGAGCTTCCTGGCTTGAAATTATTATCCGTGCACATGCAAGTGTCAATCACAGAAACAAGGAATACCAACTCTGGCAACAGAAAAACCATGCGATTGAAGTCAGCGATTTACGGCGGTTTTACCAAAAGCTCGCCTATATTCATATGAATCCGGTCAAAGCAGGAATTGTTGCCGAACCTGAACATTATCTGTATAGTAGTGCAAGGAATTATGCATTTCAGAATGCATTATTGGCGGTGACGTTGATGGAGATTGTTCCATTGGATGGATATATGGGGCCAATCGAGTGAGAAGCAATGAGCGGAGTTACAAACTCCGCTTAAGGATTACAAAGTATCAGGTAAAGAAGTTGGATGCGGAGTTACAAACTCCGCATAAGGCTGCTCATTCTCGTTGACATTAATTATCCCAACAAACGGCTATTCACTGTGTTGAACAAAACCTGATCAACTTTCGCGAAGTCTCATGCCTACGGCAGACAAGTGTGACTTCGCGCCTCAACTTCTCACTTCACAACTTTCAAACTTTCTTGAAGTCTCATGCCTACGGCAGACAAGTGTGACTTCGCTCTCGTACTTCTCACAAAACAATTAGTTGTTATACTCTGCAATGTCTACTATCAGTCAAACTAACCATGAGTGCTCATACCAATGGGGGTGTCATTAAGTAAGTTGCACCGTTCAGCAAAAGTGAGTATAACAATGACTCGTCAAAGAGGTGCAGCCATCACCTCTTACCAGACATCTCTATGGGAACGCGATTCTATTGGCTATGCTATTTGCTATTGTTTCTGTTGTGTCTCAACGTTATCCTGAATGCGGTAGACCAACATCCCCGTAACTACGTGATCTGGTCAGATGCAGAAGGATACTATATGTATCTCCCGGCTGTATTTATTATTAAAGATGTACACAAGGTGCCGTCGGGATCCATCTTGCCTCAACTCAATGAGAAAGGTGAGCATGTCATCAAGTATACCTGTGGTGTTGCGATGATGGAATTACCATTCTTCCTGACTGCAAAGTGGTATTGTCAGCTCAAGGGGTATGACTGGAAAGACTACTTCAACATGAATTATGTCCGGGCGATGGCCATCAGTGGATATTTCTATGGCTTCCTCGGTTTAGTATTTCTGGCAGCGGCGTTGCGACGAAGGTTCTCAGAAACCATGACATTCTGGACAATCATCAGTGTATTTCTTGGCACAAATCTCTTTCACTACATGACCAGATCTATGAGCATGGCACATGCGTACTCATTTTGTTTATTTGCGTTTATCGTTTGGTTCACACCACGACTCTATCGGAATCCGGTTTATGGCAATGCAATTATTATTGGTCTGGTGGTGGGTCTGAGCACTTTGATCCGTCCGACCAATGCAATCATTGTTGTGTTCATTTTGTGTTATGACGTTTACCGTCTTTCCGACCTACTCGAACGTAAGCGATTTTATCTCTCTCAATTGAAAAAAATCATGGCTACTGTGATAGCGGCAGTGATCGTGCTCATTCCACAACTGATGTACTGGGACGAAATGACAGGCAAGATCTTCAGGTATTCATATGAAAATGAAAGCTTCATCTATTGGATGAAACCAAAAATCGCCGCCGTCCTTTTTGATGTGCAGAACGGGCTCTTTTTATACTCACCAATGGCTTTGCTCATGGTACTCGGAATCATCATTGGTTTGAAATCAAAGCAATATCAAAGCCCATCACTTGCGATCATCTTTTGTGTGATTACCTATGTTTTTGCAAGTTGGTGGGCATGGTGGTTTGGTGGTGCATTTGGGCATCGGTGTTATGTCGAGTTCTATGCGCTCTTTGCCATTGCTCTTGCGGGAGTATATGATCAGGTGTCAAAACAACGAAGCTGTCTATTGAAAATCGGGACATTCTGTATCACTGGATTCTTGATGTTCTATAGTGTAAAGATGTCCTTACTGCATGGGTATCTGCCAGGACCATGGGATGGTGCTGATTGGCGATGGAACATGGAGAAGATCTTATGGGTATGGTCGTATTTGTTTAAGCCAATCAATTGAATTGACGGTTAGCTTGTATAAGTGTTTTGGATGTGAATCGTACATTCGCTACACATCGGAATAATTTCCTGAAGGCGAAAATTTATGGTATTCCCAACCAGACGAGTTCAACGGTTTCTGCCTTTATTGATTTTCATAGCCTGGATCTTTTACGCAGGCTTCAACGTGATGAACCACGAGGTTTGGCGCGACGAGGTACATTCGTGGGCTATTGCCAAAAGCAGTGAATCTATAGCTGATATTTTCCAGCGTACGGATTATGAAGGCCATCCCTCGCTTTGGTATTTGCTCATGTTCGGATTGAAACAATTCAGCCATGAGATTGCCGCGTTCAAATGGTTTCACTTCATATTGTCAGCACTAGCCATGGGGCTATTGCTGTGGCGGGGACGTTTTTCTCTGCTGCAAAAGGCGTTGTTGATTTTCGGATATTTTTTCACTTATGAGTATATAGCGTTTGCCCGCAACTATAGTATTGGCCTGTTGTGCCTGTTCGCTTTTTGTATTTTCTATGAAAAGCGAAAGACTTCGATTGGTGTGCTTTGTTGCTGTATGAGTTTTTTTTTACTGGCTTTTACCAATTTATATAGCTACATCGCAGCAGTCGTCCTGGGAGGACTGATGTGTTGGGAGACCTTCAAACACTTCACTTTAAGAAGCTGGCACCTGCCTTTTGTGTTTGCAACATGGATTTTCGCGACTGGATTAGGGATCCTGGACATTCGTCCTGCAGAAGATTGTATTCATGCGAGAGGATGGAAGACATCTTTCGACTTGAATGAAGCTTTCTTAACTACTTCTACGCTTTGGAATGCTTATGCTCCGGTACCCCATCAAAGACAAAAGTTTTGGAACACCAATTTTTTTGATACAAAGGATGGTCACCTCAGGATTGGGAAATATCACATTCCATATTCATGGCACGACGCGAACAAAGTAAAAACTATCTGTGGTTTTTTGGTCGTCTTATTGGCCGCATTTTACCTCCGTCGCAAACCTCCGATTCTTTTGTGTTTCTTAGCCGCGACTTCCATATACTTGTTATTGACTTACGCCAAATTTCATGGTGCGTTACGACATCATGGTCATCATTGGGTTATTCTTATCGTGACACTTTGGCTGGCACAGTCAGATGAAAAAGCAGTCAACGTCAGAAACACACTGTTTTTTCCCTTCATGTATGCCTTAATGATCTTGCATATTATCGCAGGAGTCATTGCCTCCTGGTATGAGAGCCGTTATATCTTTTCGCCAAATGAAGCAGTTGCTCATTACCTGGTTGAGCAACCCGGATTTTTCGAGGCTCCCTGGCTTTGCGATAACGATTACATCGCCGAAGGTGTTGCGGGAATTTTAGGCAAAGAGATCCTTTTACATTCAAATGAATATTGGAGGTGGGGAACTTATGTGGTTTGGGACAACAAGCGCAATTTTTGCAACCAACCATGTCTTATAGGAATCGCAGAGAAGCTGGCTTCCGAAAGTGGAAAAGAAGCCTGGATGCTTATGCACCAACGCATTCCAGACAGCCTATTGACGAAAACACAGGGATTGAAGCATCAAATCGACTTTCCACCAGGTATCGAAGGCTCGGAATCTTTCTCAGTTTATCGTTTGATGCCTGCTGAAAAATAGTCCCCGATGTTCAGACGAAATGGCTCTTTTTTCCTGCTTCTTATGAATTCGATAAATTTCCGCTTTTGCATAACCAATATTGCGCACGAATATGTTGCGCTCTCCGAAACCGCAACTGATTGTTGTACAATTGGAGATTGCACCGTTGGTTCGTTATATGAGACTGATTAAGGGTGTCTTGTGGAGTGCAAACTGCGGCTACTGGAAGTTCTAAGTTCTACAGTTTTAAGTTCTGTGTGAGAAGATGCAAACTCTGCGTAAGTAGGATAGCTTGGTTACCTCTCCATACAAGGACAGTTACGGGTCATGCGATATGGCCCTGGTTGATCATTCACCATTCTAAACGCAAGCTTCTCCATGTATGGATAAATCGTAAGCCAGTATAAACGATCCAGACCAGAATTTGTGTAGTAGACCATTGTATCCGATAAACTTTGGCCCGGGGAAGAATTATAAAATTCATCTTCGAAAATAGGAGGTTTTTCTTCTACTTTGATAAGGACAGTATCAACATTCAATAACCTAACCTCAAAGTCAACAGTGTCATAAAGGTGATATGTAATTCCCGTCATAACATTAAAATTATATGTATAATCAAAACACTTACCCTTATATAATCCCGCCAGCTTATCAGTCAATGTAGGCACTGTGTCAATCGGCAATATAGGCACTGTGTCAATCGGCACTGTGTCAATCGGCATGACAAGAGTATCCTTAGGCACAATTGGATCTATCATTGAATCGTCCGGCCCTCCTCCTGAACAACTGATCAGAATGCAGAAGACTGCGAAAATAAAAATAGCTGGTGTAGGCATCATGATAGAACGAAGATAAGGAGCTGAATCGACCTTTTTTGTATTTGTTTCTCTTTGTCCAATCCCTGACATAAACACCACTTAAGGATGGCTTTCGTATTGCCATCTCTTTGCGAATTATTCTGAAGGCTTCTTTCTGATCCGATAAATCTCGGCATGCGCATGGCCAATATCAATCTGTTTCACAAGCTCACAACAATCCGGTGCTTTCTTAGGCAGATCGAGGTACTCAAGCATATTAGAATTGATGAGATAATCCACGGAGCCTTCGATGAGCTTCGTTGTATCACGCTGGATGACTACAATCACTCCACTGATCGGTTCTTTTACATAGCCAGCGCGGGGATCACCCATTGCGACACTTTCAAGCAACGTACCCAAAGCTATCGTTGGCTTGTCCACTTCTTCTGAAAAGTACCTGACAATTTCCTGGTACATCCTTACTCCATCTGCATATGTCAGATTGATATCTCGTATGAGTCTTGGCTGTGTCAGTTGACAGATAAACACTGCAAGGGGCAGTACAAGCACAGGTATATACATCCACTTCTTCTTTATATACCTCGAGAGAATCCATCCACAGAGCAATGCATATACAGGCAACCCGTTGAGCACATAACGAGACGTGAGGAGATTGGTAGCAGTGAATGCCATGATCAGTGAGAGATAAATTACCAACGCATTCGCAGCCAACCCCTGCTTATGGTCTTTTTTTAGATACGGAATTAATAAAAAGGCAAAGACTCCCACCAGGCAGAGTATTGGAATACTGAATCTCGTCCATACAGGGACATCATGACCTTCATAAAAAATCTGGTGCATGGAAAGTAAAACAGCCATCAACAATACTCCCGGCCATATCCTTCGGCGCCCGATCCAAATACAAAGACCAATGAGCACAGGAATAGTAATGAACACTCTTCCCTGCCACATGAAAATCAGATCAAAGACGTCGCGCAATCTGTGAAGTATTGGAACAAGATCCCAAATCTGCATATCGAGATGCTCCGGGAAAAAGAACCAACCATAGACGACCTTCTGATAGATATAATGTAATGATGCAATAAGGACAGGTAGTGCTATACGCAACGCACCCGTCCAAAATACTTTGAAGCGATTCGGAGGCTCTACGATAAAAATCACCTTTATCAGATGGATTAACCCCAATGCACCGATGACGACAACTCCTGTTTCCTTAGTGAGAAGTAATGCGGAGCCACTCAATACAAACAATATATGACGGTCTCGCAGGTATGTATATAATGTTGTGAGCACAAAGAGGGCAAGCAACATTTCCGGAAGAATCTGAAGCGCCTGAGCGACAAACATCTCCTGTGTTGCACATATCATAAGTGCTATCAATCCGGCAGCAGGTCCAAAGAACCTCGATCCAAATCGATACACCATGACAAGTACTGCTACTGAGATAGACAGAGCGAAGGTGTTAAGTGAGAATGTCGAGAATCCAAAGATTTTGCACCACGTGGCCCCAAGAAAGTGAAACATCAAAGGATGCCCACGCCCGATGTTGACTGGAATACTATCAGGCAGCAACGATGGAATACCTCTGGACAGGTCAAATATGGCAGGGGCATATACCCATGTCGCATCCCAGAAAAAGGGCAAATTCAATCGAGGGATCGCAAAACCAATAAATGCCAGGATGATTAACAGAGCGATCACGGCTTCGAGTTTACCGCTTTGATGCTGCCTGGTGCTTAATATATTATGGGTAGATGTGAGCATTGAGTGTCGTTCTTTTGGCAGCAGACAAAAGTATCCAATGTTACCATTGAAGATGCCTGGTGGAAGTGATTCGCGGTCGATACAATGCATATTTGAGGTTGCCCAATGGACCCGCAGTTGAAAGGAATGTCGGCATGGAGTGACATGAATGAGTCATAACTAGTTGATTATCAGCCTATCCCTATGCGGAGTTTGTAATTCCGCATGACATACTTCTCACTTTTGAACTTCTTCCTTTTCTTGTGGAGTTTGTAACTCCGCACGCTTACTTCACCCCATCCCTATGCGGAGTTTGTAACTCCGCATGACATACTTCTCACTTTAGAACTTCTTCCTTTTCTTGTGGAGTTTGTAACTCCGCACGCTTACTTCACCCTTCTGACATCCCACAAGGAATTTTGCAACTTCCCTTAGACTACTTATCTTCGAAACAAGCATCAAACCAATGCCCTATGAAACCCTATGCTATCCATGATCAGACGAAACCTTATTTCCTCACATGGACCTCAGTCGACTGGATCGACATTTTTACACGACAGCGCTATCGCGACATTATCATTGACAGCCTTAAGTTTTGCATGAATCACAAGGGGCTCATCATCTATGCCTATGTGATAATGTCAAATCATGTCCACCTCATCACTGTTGCAAGAGAAGGATACAATTTGTCGGATATAGTCCGTGATTCAAAGAAATTCACATCAAAAGCGATCATCGATTCTCTTCATGAGGGACGAGAAAGTCGCAGTTCGTGGCTTGAAGTGATCACACAAGTTCATGGCAGCGCCAATCATAGAAACAAGAACTACCAGGTATGGCAACAAGACAATCACGCAATTGAATTAACTGATCTTCGTCGGTTTTATCAGAAACTATACTACATCCATCAAAATCCGGTAAAGGCAGGGATTGTAGAGGAGCCACAGCACTATTTGTATAGCAGTGCACAGAATTATGCCGGAATTACCGGTTTGCTCGATGTGACATTGGTGGAGATTATGCCTTTGGATGGGTATCTGAGACCGATGTAGCTGTTACAGGCGGAGTTGCAAACTCCGAAGATCAAGTATTGAAGGAATGGACCGAAAAAGTTTTGTAGTGCGGAGTTGCAAACTCCGCACAGGATTGACTATTGAGTGAAAGGAATGGCGGCAATTAGTCATAACTAATTGATTATCAGTAATAAGTCGTATGTTCACCTGCCCGACTTGGTCAGGTGGGCAACATACTACTTAGACCTTCGTGTCACCTTTCGACTCTCCTCTTTATCTTCAATCAATCCCCGAATCAATCAATTTCTTTTTCTACCTTCGCGCCCGCTTCAATCCCGGTGCCGGATATTCCGAGTAGCCGAGTATGGTTTAACCAAGTAAATTTTAGCTGATGTCCGTAAAAATCAGGCTTCAAAGAAGAGGCCGTAAAAAACTACCCCTATACCACATTGTCATTGCCGACTCCCGCTCTCCTCGTGATGGGCGTTTTATTGAAAACATCGGCAGCTACAATCCTTTAACTAAGCCCGCTCAAATCGAGATCGATCGCGATAAGGCTTTCGAATGGCTCATGAAGGGCGCAGAACCAACAGATACTGTTCGCGCCATTCTGAAATTCAAAGGCGTCATGTATCGCAAGCACCTAAACCGTGGCGTCGCCAAAGGCGCTATGACTCAGGAAGTAGCGGATACAAAATATCAGGCCTGGATCGAAGAAAAAGAATCCAAAATTGCTTCACGCCGGAAGGAAACGAGTGATGCGAAATCCGAATTTCACGTAAAAAGATCTGGCGCTGCAAAACCTGTGAAAGCTAAAGTCGCTGAAGTTGTAGTAGAAGAAACTGCACCTGAACCGGAGAACGTAGAACCAGTAGCAGTTGCAGAGGAAGTTGTAGCCGAGGCTCCTGAAACTAGTGCGGAAAGCACTGAAGCATCATCCACTGAGTGATCAGCACTATGAGTTCTCTCATCCTGATCATTGTGCAATCCTATTTAATCATCTTCTCCTGCCAGCACAAAGCCGGAGGAACTAATCCATTCTGCACATGGAGGCATTAGACAATAAATATGCTATCGAACTGGAATCGATAAAAGGCGCTATCCAAAGCTCCAATTTGCTTGCGACATACCAGGAAAGTGAAGAGGAAGAGGATTACCTGGCTTTGCGTACTGAGTTCGAACCATCGATTGAAAATCTGTTTCAGCGCGTAGCAGTTGAAAATCCACTGCAGTTGATAAGCATGGAGAAAAAACTCTGCGATCAGGGTTATGAAGGACTCTACCTGGCCCGTGTTCTTGGCTATGCAGTATTGCGTGGTGAAGTAGATGAACAATATCGTTACAAGAGACCTCAGGATCATTTCAAAGATGTATTGCTCTCGATTTGTAATTCTTCGAACTTCGAATACATTAAAACCCGCATCGGGCAGACAATTCAGATCGGCTTCGGACTGAGTAGTGATATCTGGATTACAAATCTTATCGAACAGGTATCGAATAAGCGTGTCTCGGGTTTTCTAAAGGCACAGATCCTTCCTAAATACCGGGAGTTGCATGAACGCAAAGATGCCTATGGACGCTATAGTCGTCAGTTTACTGATTCTGCATTTCAAAGTGCAGAGTTTCCTAAAACGCAGAGTGAGCTTAAGGGAATGTTTTCATCGCTGAAAAGTTTCCTTCTGCATCGTGCAAAACATTCGGAGCACAATGAAAGTCTCCTTCCAAACATCATTGAATTCCTAAACAATCCTGCGCTGCAGTTTTCGCGCGAATACCTCGAAGTACTCGTCATCTTTGCTCATTTCTATGATCACAGTGCTCAGAAACATTGGTTGAAAGATTTGTTCAATAAGGCGCGCAGAGAATATCCGACTTTCGAAACTGAGTATTTCGAATTCCTGGATTCTTTATTGACTTCTGGCGTGGAAGTGGATCGTATTGAGGATGAAAAAATTCTTTCTCTCCTTGACATGAGTATTGAAGATGAGCTCGTGAGATACTACCGGCTTGTTGATATCGTACATTCAAAGGGCTATGTGCACGATGATACGATCGAAGCAGTACGCAACTTTTATGATCAACACGAAGGACTCTCTACGGTCAATGAATGTCTGCGTAGAGCGATCTTCCGTCATTTCAAGCAACTCATGCATAACCTTCCCGAAGAATCTTATCCAGACTACTTCGAACTGAACAAGACCTTTGCTCTTTACATGAATCTCTTCAACAATCAGCAATTCAACCTCGATGTGAAAAAGCTGAGTATGCACTATATCCAGAAGTTGCTGAAGAAATACATCGACAAGCGTGGAAGGGACTATCAGGATATCAAGAAATTTGTCTCGCACACCTTTGTCGAGTACGGCTTCATGAGTGAAAAGGAGATCATCGAGTTGTTTAAGACGAGGAGAAGGAAGAAGGCGACTGCCTGATTTCGGATTGCGGATCTCCGATTGCGGATTGGGTCCCCATTCCGAAATCCCAAATCCGAAATCGCAAATCTGACATCGTCTTGGCATCAATTTTGCCTTATCTTCGGCATCGCCTAAGCTTCTACTTGTCAACCAGGGAAGTTTACCTGAGAAATCATGCAGAATCGTATCGCATACTATATCGTGTCATTGCTCTATCTCAATGGCAAGGTCCGCATACCCGGTATAGGAAAAATCACGCATTACTACGAACCCGCTTCTGTGGGTGATGCAGATGAGAGTGTTACTCCTCCTCAGGCGCGTGGTCAATTTATCGCAGAAAAACATACCAAAAACCGACTCCTTGAGAAATTCGTAGCGTATCAGACTCATGTAAGCCGAACAAAAGCAAGAAGAGAAATTGCACGCTTTACCAATCAGGTTCAATCTGGAATAAAGAACGATGGCAAAGTGGATCTGAAATATCTCGGCACATTTTCTATTCAGGATGATACAATTCAGTTTTCTCCGAATGATGAGATTCTGAACCCAGGTCATTCTGCTCTGCACAAAATCACGCTGCCAGTAAAGATTCTCTCAATGGAAGAAGAAGAATCCGTTCCATACGCAGCAAAAGATTCAACATTCCATGAAATGGGTTCTGTCGTCCTCGACTACGGAACCTCGCCTCTGGAAGAGACCTCATTTGAGGAACCGACTTATACCGAGGTATCCCATGCTCCGGCGATGACATTAGAGTCTGAAGCTCCATTGCAATCAGAGGGAAGTATCGGTAGTTCTGAACCGATTGCGTTTGTTCCTGTAGTAATGGACGAAGTGATCAATCCTCCTTTGAATATTCATGTATCAACTCCCATTCAAGAAAAACCTGAGGCCCCAGTCACTCCTGAACCCGTCGTCTATAGTACACCTGAAAGAAGTCTGCAGAAAAACCAGGGAGCAGTAAGAACAGTACCTCCCAAAGAAGTCAGCAAGCGACGTGAGATACCCCTTGCAGTACCTCTTGCAGCGATGATCATGATAGGATTGTTGATTGGTGCATTCCTGTTTTATCAGTCTCGTACTTCACACCCGGAATCTGCGATAATTATTGATTCTACTTTGACAGATGACCATGATCAGACCCTCATCACTTCTGGAGAAAGCAATACTAAGGACGACATTGCTCAAGAAAATGACGAGGCAGACACAAAGATTGCTTTGGCAGATACAGGTACGCATGAGGAAGGTGAAGCAACCACGACTCCGACACCAGAGACGATTATACCTGAGAGTGTTACTCCTGCTTCTACTGAACAAGATGAATCCTTACATGTTGCCACTGGAGATTGCACTGTGGTACTCGGTGCATTTTCGCTTGAGTCAAATGCTGATAGAATGGTCAGTAGGTTGCAATCCATGGGTTATACTGCACAGACCCAACCAAGGGGTCAACTTACACAAGTAGGTGTCCCGGTTGATTGCAAGGCACAAAATCTGAAGGTCGTCCTTGACTTCCTGCGCAAAAATGTAGAACCGCACGCATGGGTACTCAGACCCAGTTAGATGGCGAAAGCCATTTCGTAGAGATCGCTATTTCACCCGAGTTCCGGGATGATCTCGTGAAAATTCGTGAATTGACTCTTTTGAAAGCGGGTATACACGATACGATGGAGATTGAAACTGTTGTCGTGCGACGTTCCCTTGATGCACGAAAGAAAAATCCCAAGTATATCCTCAAAGTTGAAATCAGTAAAAAGAGCGAAACGCCCATTATTCGAGTTCCTCAATCATTTGTTGATGTCTCAGATAAACCAGAAGTGCATATCATCGGAGCAGGACCAGCTGGTTATTTTGCAGCACTTGAACTTATTCGGCAAGGACTAAAGCCAATCGTGATAGAACGTGGAAAAGACGTACGCGAAAGACGTCGTGATTTGCGTGCGATACAACAATTTGGAATAGTCGATGCTGATTCGAACTATTGCTTTGGCGAAGGCGGTGCCGGTACATACTCAGACGGCAAACTTTATACACGCGCAACAAAACGCGGAGATGTCTCTGCGATCTTGCAAACACTAGTAGATCACGGAGCCCATCCGGATATCCAGATCGAAGCACATCCGCATATTGGTTCGAACAAGTTACCAGGGATCGTTGCTGCCATCAGAGACACAATCGTCAATGCAGGTGGAGTGGTGAGATTTGGAACACGCCTGACAGACATCCACGTACATGAGAATAGACTTGTAGAGATCGTACTGAATGATGATGAGGTGCTACCAGTCGACTATGTCCTTCTTGCGACAGGACATTCGGCGAGAGATATTTATCACTTATTGCATAGACATGAGATAGCAATCGAATTCAAACCGTTTGCGCTCGGTGTTCGCGTTGAGCATCCTCAGGCGCTCATTGATTCTGTGCAATATGGTCAAGAGCGAAGTCAATGGCTTCCTGCGGCTGCATATCAGCTGACTTGCCAGATCGATGCGCGTGGTGTGTTTTCGTTCTGCATGTGTCCCGGAGGACTTATTGTGCCGGCAGCAACTGCGCCTGGTGAAATCGTGGTAAACGGAATGTCTCTCTCGCGTCGGGATTCGCCATTTGCAAATGCCGGGATGGTGACTGCTGTCGATATTCATGATGTCATTGCGTATACCAGTGAAGGACCTTTGGCCGGGCTTGAGTTCCAATCTGAAGTTGAGAAAAAGTGCTTTGATGTGGGCGATGGTACCCAGCGTGCACCTGCTCAACGTCTGACTGACTTTTTGAATGGCGTACGGTCGGCAGACTTGCCAGATACTTCCTATATCCCTGGTATCTTCAGTTATCCTTTGGCAGAAGTACTTCCTGCGTTTGTCACACAGGCTTTGCGGAAGGGTATTCGAAGATTTGGCACAATGTTGCCCGGATATATTACAGAAGAGGCAATAGCGGTTGCTACTGAGAGTCGTACAAGTTCTCCGGTCCGTATTCCTCGTGATGAAAAGACCAGGATGCATCCGGACATCGCAGGGCTATTTCCGTGCGGGGAAGGAGCTGGATATGCAGGTGGCATAGTTTCTGCTGCGATAGATGGCCAGAATGTCGCTCGCGCGATAGCGGAACAAATACATTCAGAACATACTAAACAATCACATTGATGAAAGACTGGACCGATCTATTGGCAAGGATACTTCTTGCCGGAGTGTTTTTATATGAAGCTGTCGATTCTATCATTTTCTTTCAAGATGTACAGGAAGCGATGACTATTTATGGTCTGACATGGAAGCAAGATTTGTTGCTTGGTGGAGCTATCGTGCTGCTCTCCATTGGGGGGATTCTGTTTTTACTCGGCTATCGCATGGGTCTTGCGGGCCTTCTTGTCCTGATGTACTGGATACCGGTCACCTTTATTGTCTACTCGTTCTGGAACGATCCTCGTGAAGATGTTCGCCTGAATGCCATCATATTTGCGAAAAACCTGGCAATCGCCGGTGGTGTTCTTCTCCTGATGATCAAAGGAAGCGGGAAATTCAGCATCAAACGCCTCGAACAAGTGACCAGAATACCAAAGGGCGAGACATAGAATGGCTTCTGGCTATTGGCCATTCGCCGTTTGCCCTTCGTAGTTTGCATATTAGTTGAACATTCGAAAATTCAACAACGGAACAAGCAACAAGAACCCAGGAACAAGTATCTCGCAATTCTTTCCTCTTTGCGTCCTTCGCGTGCTTCGTGGATAAATTTTTGTCAGTAATCCCGAAAAACATCGTTTCTTTGAAGTTGCTTTTGTCAACAAGCAATTATATGAATTTGCAGAATGAAGAATACCTATTTCGACCTGATCGAACAAACGTATTACTTCCCTCAGGATGGCTTTGATCTGAGGGATGGTTATCTCGCCTTTCATGGCGTCTCACTGAAATATCTGATTGAGAAGTACGGCACTCCCTTTCGACTGATGTATCTCCCGCGCATCGGGGAGCAGATCAAGAAGGCACGCAATCTCTTTAATCGGGCAATCAACGAATACAATTACCAGGGGAAGTACCACTTCTGCTATTGTACCAAGTGTTGCCACTTTCATCATGTCATCACGGCGGCACTGAAGCACCAGGTGAATCTGGAGACTTCATCATCCTTTGACATCGACCTCGTCGAGAAGTTGCATGAACAAGGCCAGTTTGATTTGTCTCGTATTATCGTGCACAATGGCTACAAGACGGATGATTATCTGCAGAAAATGATCAACATGCAGAAGAAGGGTTTCATTAACTCCATTATCGTCCTCGACAGCATGAAAGAACTGGATCGCTTGCTCAAATATACTGGCGATGAGAAGGTGAAAATTGGCCTGCGAATGGCAATAGACGAAGAGCCACAATCTGCCTACTATACGTCAAGACTTGGAATCCGCCATACTGATATTGTGGAATTCTACAAAGCGAAAATCAAAGACAATCCCAACATTGAATTGAAGATGCTTCACTTCTTTGTGGATTCAGGGATTAAAGACAGTTTGTATTACTGGGGTGAATTCAAAAAAGCTGTTGATCTGTACACAGATCTCAAAAAGATTTGTCCATCCCTCGATTCGCTAAACCTGGGAGGTGGCTTCCCTGTTCGCAATCATCTTGGATTCGAATATGACTATGAATACATGATCCGCGAGATTGTCAAAAATATCCAGGATGCATGCAGAGCTGACCAAGTGGCCGAGCCAGATATCTTCACTGAATTCGGTAAGTACACAGTAGGAGAAAGTGGTGCCATTATTTTTGGAGTAATGGAGCAAAAGCAACAGAATGATGCAGAGCGTTGGTATATCGTGGACAATAGCCTGATGAATACCATTCCAGATGCCTGGTCAATCCATGAAAAATTCATCCTTCTTCCAGTAAACAAGTGGAATAACGAATATACACGAGTGAATATCGGTGGCATCAGTTGCGATCATTCGGATTACTACAACTCAGAAGACTTCAATCAGCAGATCATGCTACCTGTATTCTCAGATCAGGATGCAGAGCCATTGTACATCGGATTCTTTCATACAGGAGCCTACCAGGATTCCATCAGCGGTTATGGTGGCATCAAACATTGCCTGATTCCTTCTCCGATGCACGTCATTGTGGATAGAGATGAAAAGGGAAATGTCATTGACTACGTCTATCGGAATGAGCAATCCGTTGATGACATGTTGCACATCCTTGGCTATCCTACTGCAAACTCATTGGTAGCCCCTCACAATAATGGCAATGGCATCAAGGAAGAAGAAATTGAAGTACTACCGTCCTGAGAATGTATACTGGAAATTGAATTTCGGTTCTCAGAATTCGACTACTTTGCCTGTATCCCTTCATCAACTCATACTAATTCACGTTAAGACAAAATATTGAGCTATGGCTTCGAAATCTGGTAAAGGACCTGTATCTGCCTTCATCCTCGAACACTACAAACATTTCAATGCCGCATCTCTCGTCGATGCTGCCCAGGGCTATGAAAAACAACTCGAGAAGGGAGCACGCATGATGGTGACACTTGCAGGCGCCATGAGTACGGCGGAACTTGGCAAATCACTCGCAGAGATGATTCGTCAGGACAAAGTGCATATCATCACCTGTACCGGTGCAAATCTGGAAGAAGATGTGTTCAATCTGGTGGCTCACAGTTTCTACAAACGTGTACCAAATTATCGTGATCTTAATCCTCAGGATGAACAGGATCTCCTCGAGCATCACTTCAATCGTGTTACAGATACCTGTATCCCGGAAGCGGAAGCAATGCGGCGACTGGAAAAACACCTCGTGGACGTGTGGGTCGCTGCTGATAAAAATGGACAACGTTATTTCCCACATGAATTTTTCTATCAGCTACTGCAAAATGGTACTCTTGAGAAGGAATACCAAATAGATCCTAAGGACTCATGGCTTCTTGCGGCTGCAGAAAAAAATCTTCCAATCATTGTACCGGGCTGGGAGGATTCGACATGTGGTAATTTCTTTGCAGGCCATTGTATTGAGCAACTATTTGGTCCACATATCCTGAAGTCTGGTATTGAGTACATGATGTTTCTTGCAGACTGGTATCAGAAGAATTGTCAAAGTGGAGTTGGTTTCTTTCAGATTGGTGGAGGAATCGCAGGAGATTTTCCGATTTGTGTTGTACCAATGCTCCACCAGGATCTTCAACTTCCCGAAGTGCCGGTATGGTCTTATTTCTGTCAGATCAGTGATTCCACAACGAGCTATGGATCCTATTCAGGAGCCGTACCAAATGAAAAAATTACCTGGGGTAAGCTTGCGATAGATACTCCAAAGTTTATCATCGAATCGGACGCGACGATTGTAGCGCCGTTGATCTTTGCATATTTACTGGGTTGGTAGAGAAGATGGGTGATGGGTGATAGATGATGGGTGATGCTCTCTCGCCATTGTCTTAGCCTATTTTCATTTTGATTTTCATTTTGATTTTTATTTTTATTGCCCATGTCAATGAATCTTCTTGATCTCGCAAAGACGTTTGAAGTCGTTGTCTCTCCTGAAGCACGCAAATACAGTGAGAAGGTCACGAATGCAAAACTTCCATTGCTTGATCGCGTAGAATACTATGAGGATATTATCAACATTGAAGTTGGGGATACTTCTCTGACCCGCGCACGAAATCTCGAACGAGAACTAGGCTTCCGCCAATTATTCCTAAAGTTTGAAGGCGGCAATCCTACAGGTACTCAAAAAGATCGTATTGCCTTTGCACAATGTCACGATGCCTTACGACGCGGGTACGACACTATTACAGTTGCAACATGTGGAAATTATGGCGCAGCCATTGCACTTGCGGCACAGCTAGCTGGTCTGCGGAGTATTATTTATATCCCCCAACCATATCATACCCTTCGCGTGCAGGAGATGGAGTCGCTTGGAAGTGAAGTACGCAGGAGTGGTGAGACCTATGAAGACGCGGTGAAATTTTCCACACTACAAGCGCATGAGCATGCATGGTATGACGCCAACCCTGGCGGACAGAATACGCCTTTGCAATTGATTGCCTATGCTGAGATTGCCAATGAAATTTATGATGAACTGCGTGATGCTCCGAAATTCATCGGCGTGCCTGTGTCGAACGGAACTTTGCTTGCAGGCATTTATCGTGGCTTCGTCGGACTCTATCGTCGCGGTAAAACATCGCGCATTCCAAAAATGATCGCAGGTTCCTCTGCGGATCAGAATCCGATCGTTCATGCACATATCAATGGCTTGAAGCACTGTGTAGATCTTCCTCCCGAAGTCCTTCATGAAACTCATGTGAACGAGCCACTTATAAACTGGCATAGCTTTGATGGTGAAGAAGCCCTTTATGCAATTAGAAAATCCAAAGGAAATGCGCATTATCTCACCGACGATGAATTGCTGACAGAATCACAGATGCTCGCTGAGAAGGAAGGCCTGAATGTACTCCCGGCGTCTACTGCAGGTCTTGCCGGGCTCTTGAAAGAACACGCGAGAAAGGAACTCAAATCTGACAGATATGTCGCGATTATTACGGGCAGGAATTAAATGATGAAATGAGTAATTGATGGAATGATGAAATGATAGAGTCATTGATTAACGGCTGTGCCGAAGGAGCTATCGAGCAATCAGCGCCGGAGAACAAGTCAGCCACTTACAAGCAACTTAGAAGCGACTTACAGGCAACTTACAAGCCACTTACAGGCTACTTACAAGCCACTTAGCATCTACTTAGAAACAACTTAGATTTATGAACAACACACCAACACGAATTCTCGACGGCGATGCGATCGTCTATTGCGAAAAAGCATTTAATACACCGAATGGAAAGACTGCACATGGACTTGTGCGATTTACTGAGCGGTATCGGGTACTGGGAGTGCTTGATAGCACTTATGCGGGAAAGGATGCAGGAGAGGTATTGGATGGTAAACCAAATGGTATTCCGGTTTTTGCATCGCTTGCCGAAGCACTAGTGCAAGTGCAGCCAAAGTATTTTGTCATCGGGCTTGCTCCGGATGGTGGGCGGCTACCGTCTGAAGCCCGCGAGACGGTGAAGGATGCCATTACGCAAGGATTGAACGTGGACAGTGGCCTGCATGATTTTCTCAGCGATGACAATGAAGTCAGTGGGCTAGCACAACAGTATGGAGTGGCCATCAGAGACGTACGCAAGACACCTGGACGTAAAGAGTTACACTTCTTTACTGGCAATATTGAGAAAGTTGATTGCCTTAAGATTGCTGTCCTTGGAACAGATTCTGCAGTGGGTAAGCGAACTACAGCTTGGTTGATCGTCCACGGATTACGTGCTGCCGGCCATCGTGCTGAACTGATCGGGACAGGCCAGACGGCATGGATGCAGGGTGCGAAATACTCGATGATCCTGGACTCCCTTATCAATGACTTTGTTTCAGGAGAAATTGAATACGCCACGTATGAAGCCTGGAAGAATGAAAATCCGGCAGCGATTGTGATTGAAGGGCAAGGAAGTTTATTGAATCCCGCTTATCCCGGAGGTTTTGAAATTCTCGCCGCAGGCAGACCAGATATCATAGTGCTTCAGCATGCACCAACAAGAATGGAATACGATGGATTTCCTGGATATGCAATGCATCCTCTCACCCATCAGATCAAGGCAATTGAGTTTATCTCTGGAAAGAAAGTAGTCGCAGTGACTGTCAATCATGAAGGAATTCCTTCTGACAAGATCGATGAAGCTTGTGCAGAGATTACAAGAAATACAGGATTACCTGCATGGGATGTATTGGCTAATGGTGCTGAGGGTTTGGTTGAATTACTGAAGTCCTATCTCAGGTAGGATGGTTTCTGCTACAGTGTGATCAGAGCTATTCCTAAAGCTTACCGGAAGAATTCAGAGCATCAAACCTGCCAGAAAGTGATGGCTTGTTGCACTTTTGGTTTATTTTAGGTGCAGGTATAAACAAGTTGGGCGCCATAATAAAATGCACTGGTATTCCATCATAGCTTCTTTAATCATCTTTTCGTCGTGCTCAAGTGAGTGCTCAGTTGTCATGTACAATGGCCCTATTGATTATAATTTAGATGCCTTTAAGTATGACTTTCAAGTCAATGATTCAAAATGCTATGTAGAACTTCACCTTAAACTGACAATAGGTGAAGCAATAGTTTCTACCGGACAGTTTACTCGGTCTCACGGTTGGTTCCACTATAAAAGTCGTGAACCACTAGCAAACATTCCACTTTTCCAGATGTCGGCTAATGTCGGATCACGCTATCTTATCATTGCTCAACTGAAAAACAGAAATTACGAGCTTACAGGCTCTGTCATTAATGAATTCATTTCAGCTGGTCAAATAGTCAAAGAATATAAAATTCATCATGGACTCGAAACAGGAGGATATAAGTTCGACTACGTGTTCTTTGTAACAAAGGAAAATGGTATAATTGGGTCTTACTGCACTGTCTTAAGTGACGGTCAACAGATTATTGCTTTGAGAAGTGGCCGAATTTTCGAGGAGGTTTACGACTACTCAGACTTTCAAGTGATTGACATAAGGTAAGTACGGCGCCCAACACAGGCTATAGGCCATGCCGGAATCCGTGAGAAACGTATTTTTAATTGCGCTATCGATAGATAAAAGATTAAAACACCAAAGCCGGCACGTCCCATAGCCCAAAACGTTACCCTAAACAGACATTAAGCTAAATAAGGATCATAACGTGGAACTGCAATATGGCTTCTGAAAAAAAGCCGAGTTTATTTTGACTTCACAACCAATTAGAAATGAAAAAATGAAAATCAAAAATGGCTTTTTAATGGTAGTCGCATTACTTTCTCTTTCTATCACAATGATGGCTTTTGACTACAAGCCCGCTGAAAAAGATATATACCAGATCAAGGTGTACCATATGAACTCAAATGAGCAGGTCACACAGGTTGATAATTTTCTAAAGAATGCTTACCTGCCTGCATTACACCGGTTGGGAATTTCCAGCGTTGGTGTATTCAAAAATGTGGGAATTGATACTGCCGTGGAAAAACGAATTTATGTGTTGATCCCTATGTCTTCATTAGAACAGCTTAATCACATAGAAGACGGACTTACTAAAGATGTTACTTATCACAATGATGGTGCTGCCTATCTGACTGTTCCGTTCAATGTCCCTGCTTACATGCGTATAGAGACTATTGTACTGCGTGCTTTTAGCGACATGCCCCATTTTCAACCTCCATCACTTAAGGGCGATACTGCGAAAAGAATTTATGAGTTACGTAGTTATGAAGCAACAAGCGAAACATTTTATAGGCAGAAAGTTCACATGTTCAATGAAGGCGGCGAGATTGCCTTATTCGCCAGGCTTGGTTTCAATGCTGTTTTCTATGCTGAAGTACTGGCAGGCAGTCGTATGCCAAACCTGATGTACATGACAAGTTTTGATAACATGGCCAGCAGAGATGAGCATTGGAAAACTTTTGGTGCTGACCCTGAGTGGAAAAGACTATCCGCACTGCCTGAATACCAGCATACCGTTTCTAAAGCGGATATTCTTTTGCTGTATCCTGCAGCGTATTCAGAATTATGATCTCGCTGCTTTGGAAGCAACGCTATTGAAGTATCTCCTTAAATAAATCATTCTACAAACCTTACTTATTAAGCAGTAGTTTGGTAAAGGCTTCATTTATTCTTAAGTGAGATTTTTACCGATTTCACAGATTTTTCCTGGTTTCCCGGTTTCTTCTACCTTCGACTCTTCACTTTACAGACTATCATTCATCATCCATCACTCATCATTCATAATTCTTCATGGACAGCACAGATCTCGCAGTACTCAAAAGAACTCACCTCAGCAATCTCATGGTCGAGCCTCATCGCATGAAGGCGAAATATCGCGTGACAAAATCGGATGGTTCTGAGGAAGAAAATAATCTCATCAATAAATACGAAGAAGATGGCTTCGACCCGGATTCTGCAGAGTCGCTGAACCTCACTTCAATTTAATCATATGAAGAAGTGAATACGATGCGAAATTGTTCTCACCAATAGATTCCCGCATAGACGAACTGAAGCTAATGACACCTTGTCTTAATTGATCTCAAGGACGTGCGGTGAAATAGCCGTTCGAAAATGGCGTTTTAGACCCAATACTGATGCGGGATTAGCCGTACTAACCGTTTAAACGGATTAAACCGTTCAAACGGTTAGTACCCTTTTCATTAGGCGATCATGTGATATCCTCGCTTTCCCATATGCCGATTTTCTAAACCTGCGAATTCAAATTAATACCTTGGGGCCGGTTCGGTTATCAATCCTTAATTGTCAATTCTCTCTTTCATGGACAGCACAGATCTCGAAGTACTCAAAGAACTCTCCATCAGCAATCTTACGGTCGAGCCTCATCGCATGAAGGCGACTTATCGCGTGACAAAATCGGATGGTTCTGAGGAAGAAAATAACCTCATCTATAAATACGAAGAGGATGTCTTTGACCCCGATTCTGCAGAGTCGCTGAATCTCGCTTCCATGATGGCCGCCCAGGTCGCCATCAACTATGGCCTGTTCTGTAAGAAAATCACCTTTGATGGAGTCTATGAAGAAGCGGACGTACGATTCATCCTCGACATGATTGAGAATACAGCGCGCGAGATCTATGTCAATAAATTTCTGTTTCCAAATGAATTTCTTCTGGCACCCTATGATGAACTTGAGGCGGTCAAACAAAAACGCTATTGCAACGCAAAAGTCGTATTTGTCAATACGAAATTCCCCGACGCCCAACCTCAATGGAAATTCAGAGAATCGGATAAAGAAAGTGTAGTAATCCTCAGCAGCGGAGGAAAGGATAGCCTTCTGACATACGGTATGATGAAGGAACTAGGCAAAGACGTACACCCGGTATACATCAATGAATCCGGAAGACACTGGTTCACGGCGGTGAATGCCTATCGATACATGCAGGAAAACGAGCCAAATGTCTCAAGGGTATGGTGCAATTCAGATAGGATCTTTCCATTTATGGCAAGACAGATGCCATTTATTCGTGAAGACTTTGCAAGTGTGAAATCCGATATCTATCCAATACGCTTGTGGACAGTTGCTGTGTTTCTATTTGGAGTCCTGCCTGTCACACGTAAACGGAATGCCGGTCATGTACTGATTGGAGATGAGTATGATACCACTGTAAAAGCGAACCATCAGGGCATCACACATT
>JANNQA010000083.1:0-4664 GCA_031400515.1 Bacteroidota bacterium | reverse complement strand
TATCGGGATTGCGCGAGAAGACTTTGCGAGAAATGAGACACAACTTCTCATTGATCTGCATAAGGCCCCCAAGGCATTTAGCATGAAATATCATTGATTCTAATACCAACAACCTCGCTGTGTGTGCCGATAGATTTGAGCTATTATTTATTGATTGCTCAAAATTGACAACTTATCTATGAGAAACCTTACGTTGTTTTTTGCGGTGATTGCCCTGACATGCTGTGCTACTCTCGCTCAGGCACAAAACGCAGGCATAGGGGTCATGTCACCTCTTGAAAAACTCCATGTCAGTGGAGGCAGTTTGCTTCTGAGTGGAGTCCCCACCTCGCGGGCAGGTATTGAATTTCTACCACTGGGCAGCGCAGGTAATGCGGGCGGAAGAATTTATTTCAGGGAAGACAATAACAACAATTTTGGCTTTTCAATGGGATTCAGTGGCGCCAATTCTCCTGGTGCAATCCTGAATTGGGAACCGAACACCTTTCACATATCATCACATTCCAACGACCCTATCGGTCAGATTGCATTGACAATCAAACGGGACACAAGATTTATTGGTATTGGTACAGTGACTCCGCAAGCTAAACTCGACATCGTCGGCACATTGAAGATCTCCGATGGCACAGAGGATGCCGGGAAAGTCCTGACCTCGGATACAAGCGGCTTTGCTACCTGGCAGGAGGTCATGTACAATGAAGCTGATCCTCAGGTGGGCTCGCTGAATTTGTCAAGAGTTCCGAAGTGGAATGGTACGGAACTCGTCGATGGATTGATCACAGATGATGGTAATCATATTAGTATTCCAGGGGATGCCTTCATCAATGAGTTAACTATCGGGCGCGGTGGAGGAAACCTGCTATCGAATATGGCGATCGGCAGAGGAGCCTTTGATGCAAATCTCACGGGCGTGGAAAACACTGCCCTGGGGTACGATGCGTTGCGCGATAACGAAGACGGAAGTCAGAATACTGCAGTTGGATTGGCTGCATTGACATTGAACACCTCGGCCAGCTTCAATACGGGGGTTGGATATGCTGCGCTTAACTCTACAACCGGTGGAGGGAATACCGCCGTAGGTGCAAATGCAATGGTGGACCTGGTATCGGGTACCTCGAATGTCGCCGTAGGTGCCAGTGTGATGCCAATGCTTAACGCAGGGCAGGGAAATACCGCCGTCGGTGAAAGCAGCGGTTTCCATGCCACAGGTGATGGGAATATCTTCCTGGGATACAAGGCCGGCTTCAATGAAACAGGATCTGATAAACTCTACATCGACAATTCTGATACGCCTGATCCTTTGATCTACGGTGATTTTGACGAGGACAATGTGACGATCCATGGCTCCCTGCGCGTCACAGATCTTGCAAATGACAATGCACAGGATAGTGTTCTGGTGGTCGATGGGAATGGCACATTCGGATACCGGGATGCAGCAACACTTGGAGGAGGAGGTCACTGGGCAGCCAATGGAAACATCATTTACAATACAAACAGCGGCTTCACCGGAATCGGGACATCAACCCCTCAGTATCAATTTACGATTCATGATGCATCAGCGGCGAAATTGCCGCGGTTGGGATTTACACATACAAGTACAACGCTGGGCGGTCTGATACAAATGAATAATCAAAATTTTGAGATCAGACAAAGAGATGCCGGCAACCTGATACTCATGACGAGCAACACTCCCCGCCTGACAATTCTTGCCAATGGCAATGTTGGTATTGGTACCCAATCCCCGGCAGGGAAGCTTACTCTGGCAAATCAAGGCATCAGGACGATCTCACTGATGTTTAATACTGATGATGGGTTCGAGAATAATGAGGTGTACAATACTGCGCGGATTCAAGCCGGTTGGGAGGCTGGAGAGGGTGATTGGAGTCTGGGTTTTTTGAAATTTGACAATACTACTGTGGGAGGAGTTTACTCTACAACGATGACGCTCAAAGGAGGCAATGTTGGTATCGGTACGACCACTCCACAATCAAAGCTCGCTGTCAATGGAAAGATTACGTGTAAAGAAGTAGAAGTCACGCTGGTGGGGTTTCCTGATTATGTGTTTGAAGATGACTATCAGTTGATGCCACTCAATGAGGTCGAGGCATTTATTGACACACATGGTCACTTGCCAAATGTCCCTTCAGCAAAAGAGGTAGAAGAGAATGGTCTGGGACTGGGCGCCATGAACAAGATACTCTTGGAAAAAGTGGAAGAGCTGACACTGCATCTGATAGCAAAAGAAAAGCAAGTAGAAGAACTGCTAGAAGAACTCAAATATCAACAGCAAACGCTGACTCAGGAAATCACACGTATTGAAGCAATGATTCTGAAAGGACGGGAATAATCATTCACATAAAGCCAAAGACATGCAACTGAGCACAAGCTATATCACAGGCATTGCAATCATACTCTTTGCGACCTCCCTTCACGCCCAAAGAGATAAATCATACATTCTTCAGAATACAAAAACTGATGTTCTCCAGGAAATGGCGCTTCGATTTTCTGACCAGTATTTCATCAAACATGCCCGCGCAATTGCCGTTGCAAAAGAAATGGGTTGGGATACGGTCGGATTACAAGTATTGGATTCAAGAGGTGATCCGATCTACTACGGTACAAATAATAATGACGCTGGAATCATGACGACGACTGTCAACTTCCGCAACACTACCAGCATTGAGGGTCATGGCATGCTCATAGGACAGTGGGAAGGTGGATACCCAAGAACAACACATCAGGATCTCATTGGGAGAGTTACAATTATGGACTCCGGAGGCGCTGTCTCGTCCCACTCCACACATGTTGGCGGAACATTGATTGGCAGGCCTCCGGCAAGTGAAGGCGATGACTCTAAGGGTATGGCACCTTTTGCCCAATTGAACTCATATGACTGGAACAACGACCTGGGCGAAATGACGACCGCTGCTCAAAATGGACTGCTGGTCTCGAATCATTCCTATGGTTCAATTTCCGGTTGGGATAAAGACCCTACTGATGTGAATGGATGTGTGTTCGGTGGGGCTGACTGGACCTGGCGTGGGCCAGGCTCTCAGTTCATTGGGGGAGGTGTTGATTTTAAATTTGGACAATATGATGGAATGGCTGAGGCAGTTGATAGTATCTGTTGGAACGCTCCTTACTACTTACCGGTAAAGTCTTCCGGAAACGACCATAATGATGATCCCGACCCAGTAGGCTTCTTCTGTCCTGATGTCGTTCGTAATGGAACGAGTGGTAACTACGTAGATTATGATCCAGACATTCATCCCCTGGGCGATGGAGCGGGGGTGAGTAGTATTGGGACATGGGGAAACGCGAAAAATATTTTGACGGTTGGTAACTTAGATGACGATCAGAATATCAATGAATCTTCCAGTAGAGGAATGACTGACGATGGCCGGATCAAACCGGATATCTGTGGCAACGGCACGAGCCTCTGGAGCGCAGACTCCGGCAATGACACCGATTACAGCTACAAAACCGGAACGTCAATGTCCTCGCCCAATGTAGCTGGATCCCTGCTTCTCCTTCAACAATATTATAATGAACAGAATGGATCAGGCTTGTATATGCGAAGCGCTACCTTGAAAGGGCTCGCCTTGCATACAGCAGAGGACCTGGGTTTACCCGGACCTGATTTTGTGTACGGCTGGGGACTTCTCAATACATCTGTAGCCGGATTCGTAGTGCATCAGGATGCGACATATTATACAGGTCTGTTTGCAAGCCGAATGGAAGAAAGGGAATTTGCGACGAATCTGACTTCGGATTCTTATTATTTCAACGTAAGTAACAACTCTATTTTCCCCAATCCTCTCAAAGTGACAATGTGCTATACAGATATTTCGGGTACAGGATCTGGTAATAATAACGAAACGACACCTGAACTTGTACATGACCTGGACATCAGGCTCTATAATGCAAGTACTGGGGCTCTAGTAGCATTTCCATTTGCCTCCGGTTCAACATCCTCGACGCCAACCTTGGGTGACAACGATGTGGACAATGTAGAGCAGATCAATGTTGCTGACCCTGCAGATGGTTTGTACGAATTGCGAGTCACGGTAGAAGGCGGCTTGACGGAAAACCAGAAATACTCGTTGATTGTAACAGGTGTAGATAATAATTGCGTGTCGAGTATCACACACGGTACCGGAACAATACCCAGCTACATTTATCGCTCTGAGAGCACCATTACCTCAGAAGGAACGGTGCCAGTAGCACAGTATGTTGCGTATCAGGCGACAGAAAAGGTGAATTTGAATCCGGGATTTAAAGCTCTGCCCGGCTCAAAATTCATTGCAAAGATCAAAGGTTGTGATTAGTATTGAACGAAATGACACACAAACTTCACAATGCACATTATAGCGAAAAATCATAAACGGCAATTGCAGCTTGTCCATAATGCAAAGAATCTGTCTCATGGCGCAAGTGTGCAAAAATCGACCTTACTTCCTGAACGACTTTATTTCTCTTCAGGAAATAAAGCATACCGAATGCCATGCGACGATGTCATCTACTGCAAGTCCGACAGCAACTACTGTCATATCATTGGACGGGACAAAAGATATTTCATCTGTCAAACATTGAAATGGGTATTGGGGCAACTTCCAATATCACAGTTCATCAGAGTGCATCATCAGTATGTTGTAAACACGAGG
>JANNQA010000011.1:0-3063 GCA_031400515.1 Bacteroidota bacterium | reverse complement strand
GAGGCCATTTACATATTCATCCTTGCGTTGGCTTCCCAGCTTTAATCCTCGTCGTGTAAGTTCGGCAATGACAGCGCGAAAATGTCCCCATTCTTCAGTGACCACCGGCGCAAGTGCTTCAACCATCTCTACCCGGTCAGGATATTGCTGAATAAGTGAAATGCAGGATGTCGTTGCCTTTTGCTCACAATACGCATGGTCAGTCAGAATTTCTTCCAGACTCTTCTCAGCAAGATTGACCCATCTTGGATCTGTAGGAAGTTTTAAACCTAACATGGGAAATGTGTAAATGAGTAAATGTGTAAATGAGTAACTGGAATTGATACAGTATGAGTTAAACGTTGATACTTATCTGAAGACTGAGGACTGATGGACTGAAGACTGCTGACTGCTGACTGATTTCTCCATTTACTCATTTCATCATTGTTTCCTCAGACAACTAAACTGATTGATCAGGAAATCCAGATTCACAATATCATAGTCTTCGAATCCGGTACTCCATACAACACGAAGTTTATCAAGCTCATTTTTACTCAGTGCTTTCTCAGATTCGCGGTCGATCAGATAATTTCCAGTGTAGATCGTATTACCGGTATAGGGATCGATCTTCCCCTGATCAGCACTTGAATTGAACAAATTGATGAACGTGCCATCGATAGACTTTAATCTGAGCATGCTGTTATTTTCCAGGATACCAAAATTCCTACGCGCATCAGGACTGGCGATCTGAAACTCAAGACTCAGATAGAGATTGTTTTCAATCTGCATCAGTGAAGCATAGCATGTGACCAGTTCCTGCTGACGGAAGTACGGACGAAGATCCTCATCGGTATAAGTGAAGAGTAACTGACTCTCAACGGCTTTTATTGATCTGGATGCATTTGCGCCGTTGGGTTGCGCAATCGCACATGGCACAGGCGCACGTTGATATACTTTGACGTTGGATTCTGCAGTAGAATTCGTTGGTGTTACCTTGGGTGGATTTGAAGATTTTGCCGTCGAGGTAATCTTTTTGTTGCCCTCTAAGGTTTTGGGAGGTTCAACAGACTGTGCTTCTTTCTGAACTACTTCAATCCCAGGCTTTGCGACATACGCGTCATACTCAGCGATGAGTTTATTCAGCGTTTTTGGTTTTTTCTGTATCGGGAGTGCCAACATATCGCGTGCTGCTGCATCCATTTTTTCCATCCATTTCAGATACGCCTTGGCACTTTTCACCGACGCGGTACGGCTCTCATAATCTTCGTCAAGTTTGGCAAGGATATCCGGTTCGACATGTTTTCGGTTGTTCTGAGCCTGATTGACTCGCGCCTCCGCGTCAAATTTTTCTTCTACGGTAACCGTCAAAGCACGTCTTGCAGCATTTGTCTCTAAAGTCATTCGCTCTGCAAAGCGGCTTGCAAGCGCGGATATGTCAGAATCTGCCTTTGGATTCACGGACGACTTCTCAAAATTGGCCGGGTCTTTCTCATTTGATGGCAAAGCGTCCTTTTTGAGGAGAGTTTTGTTAATCAGGATAGAATCGGCTCGCTCATAGTAGCGCCAGGATCCATCCGGATACACAACAATCCGTTCTCCTCTCGTATTCAGAACCACCTGTTGGCTCTGAGCGTGAACTGGGATCAGGCCTAATATTGCCACAAGAACAAACGCCTGAGTCTTTGTCCGGACGGACTTATAAATGGAGGTCATGCGGCAAAAATACATAGCACAATGGTATTCTTATTTTTGATGCTCGCTATGAGAATCGATCTATAAACAGAAATTTCCCAATGATATTACTGGACGGCAACGAACTCTCGGCAAGGATCAAGAATGAAATCCAGGCTGATGTACACAAATTGATTCAAAATGGGAAGAGACCTCCGCATCTCGCCGCTGTCCTCGTAGGTGATGACCCTGCGAGCCATGCCTATGTCGGAAACAAGGTGAGGAGCTGTGAGTTTGTCGGGTATAAATCCACATTGATTCATCAGGATGCAAATCTCACACAGACTGCACTCATGGAGATTATCGATGGATTGAACAATGATCCGCAAGTGGATGGCTTCATCGTTCAGTTGCCTTTGCCAAAGCACCTTGATGCGATTGCAGTCACTATGGCAATCAGACCAGAGAAAGACGTAGATGGTTTCCATCCGGTAAATATTGGGCGTATGACTATCGGATTGCCTGCATATCTCCCGGCAACTCCATTCGGAATAATGCAAATGCTGGAACGATACAACATTGATATATCAGGAAAGGATTGTTGTATCCTTGGCCGCAGCAACATCGTAGGAACTCCTATGAGCATTTTACTATCGCGTAAAGGCAATCCTGGAGATGCCACCGTTACGTTATGTCATAGCCGGACAACGGACATTCCTTCAAAGACACGGAAGGCGGATGTCATTATCGCTGCGATGGGCATACCGCATTTTTTGAAAGGGGATATGGTAAAAGAAGGCGCTGTGGTGATTGATGTGGGCATCAACAGAATTCCTGCTCCCGAACGCAAAAGTGGTTCTCGTCTTGTCGGTGATGTCGACTTTGAAGCAGTTGCGCCAAAATGCAGTTATATCACTCCAGTGCCCGGTGGGGTAGGACCGATGACCGTGATTTCATTGTTGATGAATACAATGAAAGCGTATCTCCATGAAGTCTATTGAAATTCTCAATTTTTTATTCTCAATTCTCTATTGAACCGGTCCATTGATGCTTTTTGCAGAATTTGAAACTCAGGAGCCAGATATATTGATTGCATTGCTTTCTGCATATCCTTTCGAAGGCTTTCAGGAATTTGAAAGTAGCGTATTTGCCTACGTCGAAAACGAAAATTGGAAGGCGATTCAGAATGATGTGATGAATTCAATTGATGCAGTAGCAAGGTTTATAAAAATCGAACCTCTCGAGGAGAAAAACTGGAATGCTGTGTGGGAAGCTTCATATACTCCCGTACTTATCGATAATTTCTGTGCAATCCGTGCGAGTTTCCATGAGCCTATCAATACATGTACCCATGAAATCATTATTGATCCAAAGATGGCCTTCGGCGCCTGCCCCGAACTCGTTGCGGAAGCG
>JANNQA010000197.1:0-12114 GCA_031400515.1 Bacteroidota bacterium | reverse complement strand
GGTAAAATACTAAATGTAAAATGCCCGCCCGACTGCAGGCGGGTAAAAGTGGAATACAATCCCCTTCTTCAATCGAGAATCGAAAATCAAAAATCGAGAATCTCACGCCACCATCCCAACCACAAACACCTCCACATACTCCTTCATCTTCTGTATGATCCGATTCCCTACCTCCCGCGCCCTCAGGATACTCGGACGGCCGCCAAGACATCTGAGGACTTCATCACGAAGGGGTTCCTGACCGGTGAAAATATAGGCTTCAATCAGGGCATTGAATTGCTCTTTATCCAAATGCTCTTCATCACAAATTTTGGCCAGGGCCAGGATTTTTTGCTCCTGCCAGTATTTTTCAAATTCATCCTGGATGCGATCGGCATCATCGATGTGTGGAAGATTCTCTGCGATAAACTTTTCTATCAGCTCGCGTTTGCTTCTCAACTGCACTTCTCCACCGAGGAGTTCCATGATTGCCTTTCTCTGTTGTTGTGCTTCGCTCACTTTGGCTTGCTTGAGTTTCGCTAAGAGCTTGATGATGTAGGCGACGTTGATGATATCGCGATGGATGAGCTCCAACTCAAAATCTATGTCTTCCAGGATCGATGTCTTTTGTTTGGTGTTATCCTGTCTTACCTTATCGTAGAGATCGAGGTACTTGCTTTTATAGTTTTCAAACGTTTGCTCATCTATCCCTAAATCCTCCCAACTAAAGTCCGTATGGGATGCCAACACATTTTTTACGCGCAGTAATGCGCGGAAGGCTTGCACAAACGCCAGCTCATCTTCTTCACTCACTAAATCGTCGACACTTTGCCAGGTCGGCGCGATGGTCAGGAGATTTTTAAGCGCCTCGTCGAATTTCTCTGCGATCTTCTCATACGGTGGCAGGATGATCTCTTCTATCGCTTCCTTGTTGGAGAACAGCGTGATGGCAGTATCAGTGGCTTCTTTAAGATTGCGGAAACAGAGAATATTGCCTTGTGATTTTTGTTCTCCCAACGTCCGGTTGGTACGCGAATAGGCTTGAATCAGGCCATGGTGCTTCAGATTCTTATCTACATAAAGCGTGTTTACTTTCTTCGCATCAAAACCCGTGAGCAACATATTGACGACGAGCACGAGATCAAGGCGATCTTTTTCATCATTAAAGGTTTCCTTCTCCCGTTCCTTCAATCGCTTGCTGATGTCTTTGAAATAGTTTTCAAACTGCTGACTGTCCTTTGTGGAAAAGGCAGTCCCGTATTGCTTGTTGTATTCCCCAATGTACTCTTCCAGTTTATCCCGGTGGGGACTTTTTTGATACACGACAACCTGTTCTGCCGCCATTGCATATTCTTCGTCCGGCAAGGCGTCAATGGCAGCATCATCGTCTTCGTTTACGCCAAAAGTGAAGATCGTCGCGATACGCAGGTCATGCTCTCCTGCCGCTCTTTTCCTTCTGAAGATTTCGTAATACTTGATGAGTGTATCAATACTTGAAGTGGCAAAAAGGGCCGAGTAAGCTTTATGAAATGTTTTCTGGTCGTGATAAGCGAGAATGTAATCGACGATTTTCTCGAGGCGTTTGGTGTCATTCAAGACTTCCATCTTGTCAATATCCTCAACCTCAATATCGATGTAGGTGTTTCCCTTCTGCTTGTACTTGCCCACGTACTCGATCCCAAAGCGAAGCACATTCTGATCGCGGATGGCATCAGTGATCACATATTTGTGCAGACACTTGCCGAACAGATCTTTCGTCGTGCGCTTTCCGTATTCATTTTTGTTGGCATTGTCTGCAAAAATCGGTGTGCCGGTAAAGCCAAACATCTGACTCTTGTGGAAATAACTCGTAATGCGCTCGTGAGTAGCGCCAAACTGCGAGCGATGGCACTCGTCGAAAATGAACACGATCTTCTTGTCCTTTAACTGATCGAGGCGTTTTTCATAATGCGCTTTGCTGATGGCATTGTTCAGTTTCTGGATAGTGGTGAGGACAAGCTTTGTATCATCCGTGAGTTGTTTGACCAGCGATTGTGTATTGTCCGTGACGTCTACGCTTCCTTTCTTAAAGCTGTTGAACTCATTCATGGTCTGGTAATCGAGATCCTTCCGGTCGACGACAAAGACAACTTTGTGTACGTGTGGTAGATCCATCACGATCTGACTTGCCTTGAATGAGGTCAGGGTCTTGCCCGAACCCGTGGTATGCCAGATATACCCATTGTCATTGCTTGTGCTGACTTGTTTGATGATGGCTTCTGTGGCGAAGTACTGATAGGGGCGGAGTACCATCAGGTTTTTGAAGGTCTCATTCATCACCACATAGTGAGAAATGAATCTCCCCAGGTGGCCGGTGTTGAGAAATGCAGCCGCAAACTTGCTAAGCTCTGTCGTGTTGCGGTTTTGTTCATCGGCCCAGAAAAAGGTTTGCTTTACAGATTGCAGCCGGTTATTGGCCAGGTACTTGGTATTCACGCCATTGCTGATCACGAACAATTGCACAAACTGGAACAGCCCATGATTGCTCCAGAACGAATGACGCTGATAGCGGTTGATCTGATTGAACGCTTCCTTGATTTCAATGCCGCTCCGCTTGAGTTCTATTTGTACCAGTGGCAAGCCATTGACAAGCAGGGTGACATCATAGCGATTGAGGTATGAGCCTGATTGCCTGACCTGATTCGTGACCTGGTAGCGATTCTGTGACCAGTCTTCATTATTGAAGAAGCGTACATAGAATGAGATGCCATCTTCTTTGGTCAGATTAAAACGATCCCGCAGCATTTTGGCTTTTTCAAAGACATTGCCTTTGGCCAGGTGGTTGAGGATGGTATTGAATTCCTTCTCAGTGAAGGTTGTGTTGTTGAAGGCTTCTAATTGTGCCTGCAGATTTGAAACCAATGCATCGCCGTCATAGATCTTTGTAAAGGCATACCCCAAGCCAGTCAGTTGGCTGATTAAGTTTTTTTCCAAGACTGCCTCTGACTGATGCATGAAGGGAGCGAAAAAGGGTTATTTAAAGTGAAAAGCACTTAAATATATTGTCTCTCAGTGAAAGGCGCTTTAAATACCATGCCAGAACGTGAAAGGGACTGCTGAAATCGGGGTATCACGCATGAAAAGTGGGTATAAACAATCCATTTCCATGAAAAAGGGGTATTGGCAGTGAAAAACAACCGCGTCTGGTGAAAATGACCGCTTGGAACCCATTTCGCTGAAAAACGAACGGGAAAGGGGCAATTTTTCTCGAATGAACCATAACCTAGCATTAAAAATAAGTTTCCAAATAGGAAACTTTGGCTTAGATTTGGCGTTAGAAGCAAAGGATTTGAGAATATTCACCTATGCACCTTTAAGGGAATTCGGAGAGGCTCATCCCAGGATAATGCCTGCCATCACTGCATGGTATGAGATAGCGAAGAGAAAGGAGGTCGATTGGCAAAAGCCACAGGATGTTGTTGAGACTTTCGGAATAAGCAGAGTTGATGTCCTTAAATATGACCGGGTTTGTATTGATCTGGCAGGCAATCAAGTCAGATTGATATTGAGAGTGCGCTATGGAAAAGGTAGGGCATATGTGCGATGGATCGGATGGCATAAGGACTATGATAAATTAGGTGACGACATTTATACAATATAAACGCTTGATGCTATGACAATATGGAGAACGCTGACATCAAACGAGGACTATAATACCGCTGTGAAACGCATTGATGCCATACTGGATATCGAAAGGACAGTTGTTGAGGAGAATGAACTCAGTCTTCTGGAATTCCTGATAGAGGAATATGAAGCGGAACACTATCCCATGCCTAGTGCCTCACCCCTTGAAGTCTTAAAGTTTATGATGGAGATGAAAGAAATCAAGCAACAGGATCTGATTCCAATCCTCGGCACCAAGGGCAATGTGTCAAAAATCCTGAGTGGAAAAGCAAAACTTCAATTGGATGATATTCAGCCCCTGAGTATACTCCTTGGAATTCCAATGGACACTTTAATTCCAAAAGACAATACACACACCAAACCCGCCAAAGTTATTACCAACTATGTAGAGGATCCTGTAAGTGATATCATGGGAGCATTTAAAGAAAGTGTAAACCCTTACCGCCGTCATTCACGTTCAAAACCTAGTACCGCGAAGAAATCACGTAAGAAAGCCAAGACCTGAAGCCCTTGATCCATTGATCCTTTCAACCGTTTGATCCGTTCCCCTCACGCATATTTCAATCGTCCTTTTGGAATCGGAATCACCCTCTGCATCTGCTGCGCTGTCTCGATCCATTCGGCGATGATCACTTCTGCTTTTGACAGCGCTTCCTGATAGGTAGCACCGTCTGCTATGCATCCGGCTAACTCAGGGACTTCTGCGATGAAGGCTTTATCCTCTTCACTCCAGTAGATGATAATTTCATATTTATGTTGTCTATCCATTTCTTGCATTAAGATATGTCCAGGCTTTCTGACGTTCCGCCCTTGATCTTTTGATCCCTTCCACCTTCCGCCTCGACTTCATCACCCATCACCCATCATCCATCACCCATGATTTATACGAACATCTTCTGCAACAACCCCTTCTTAAACTCCTGCGTCTTTGCGATCTGCGTAGCAACAGTTTCGATTTTGGTGTCGATGGCAGAGAGGTAGGTGCCTATTCTTCTTTGTTCTGCAAGAACTGGTGATAGGATTCTAATTTTTTCCATCGCAGTTTTACTAATCTCTAAGAATGTTGATCCTTGTGATTTTCTGATGAAGGCTTTTTTATTGTTTTTTATCCAATAAAAAATGAATTTTGAATCATGAGTTTGATTCACGATCAATGATTGAAAGCCTTGGTTAGTTGTACATTCCTCTGTTGCAAAACTTAATTCAGCAATCGTTGCCCGACTTGTAAAGAGTATTGTTCCTGCAGGCAATAATTTCGCCGATGATTTTTCGAGGCCGAGATTACTTATTGTCCGCTTACTTTTTGATGCGAATATTCCTGAAATTTCAGTTGGAGTATACCATTGAATATTTCCATCCCAATATTCAGGAATCAAAGTATCAGGAGTGCCACCTCCTATAATTTCAGCAACATCCCCCAATCTCCTTTCCACCCATTTCGGATACCCCTTCCCATTCTCATCTTTAAACCTCAACTTCCCCGAGAAGAGTTGATGCAGCACACCTTTTTTGTATTCCTCCAGCAATGCTTTCTTGCGCATGAGTTGCTTGATCTTCTCATCTATTGCTGTGAGGTAGGAGGCGATTTTTTGTTGTTCAGGGAGTGTGGGGAAGGAGAATTTGTAGTTACTAATCTTACTCAGGGTAATTCGTGTAATTGCTTGGCCTGCTATTGAGGCTTTGATTTCACGTTGGCCTTGAGGGCCTGCTAAATACTGATAAATGAACTCATTTGTGGCTAAAGATTTATCTGCCCTTAAAAACGCCACGCTAGAAAGTAAACTAAACTCCTCATGCAGCTCATTCAAACAAACTGTCCCGGTTGAGGCTCCATCTTTTGTTAGCAGAATATCATTAAACTTTACATCGCAACGCTTGTAGATTTCTTTGTGGGTTTCATCTTCTACAAAAAGCACATCATTCAAATCCATAAATCCATTTCGGATGTTCTTGGAAGTTATATACTTATACTTTCCGTGTTCTTTTTGTACTGGAGAGAAATGAGTTCCATCTTGAATTTTTTCAGTTACCTCGTCGAGTCTCATAATCTCCCACTGGTCTTGAAATCCCTTAAACCTCAATACAGGAATGTGCTTTTTATGCGCTGTCATTTCTTTCCTTTCTTTAGCTGTAAATGCGATTTGGCATTGAGTTTTGAGACTACTGTTTTGCCTGTTTTCGCTTCGAGTTCCTTACGTGCTACTTTAGCAACATTGCCACCTTGCTTTGCGATCTTCTGACTTTCCTCAAACGTCTTTGGTTGAACGGCTTCTGAGATGTCTTTTGTAGATGCTTCCGCGAGCATATTCAAGATGAGTTCCGTATTGGTCATATTGTCACGTAGGTTTTCTTTTTTCAACCCTTTCAGAATCTTGTACTCCTTTGTGGTTTTATCAGCCCAGGCTTTGGTGATAATGTCTGTAAGCGTTGCAAACTGAACACCAGCTTTCAAACCTCTCTTGTTCCACTCGTCCGTGAGTTCTTTACGGATTTCAATGCTCTTCAGTCGTTGGTTGATCCAGTTTTCAGAATAGCCCAATTGCAAGTATTGCTCTAGTGCCCTGTCAATCGTGAGCTCCGGGTCTTGCATTTCATCCAATCGCTCTGCAGCAATCCTGGCCAGCCACAGTTTGAAAGGTTCAGCTTTTGGGGATGGGATAGACTGTATGAGCCTGAAAAGTTGCTCTGTATCAGCCACATCGGTCATGCGCATTTTGCCATCTTCGGCTACTAATTTCAACCGGTTACAATTTGTAACCGTTTCATTTCCTTCTTTTAGAAGTCTGTGTTTTAACACTTTCCAGTAATTTCTGGCGCTCTGAAAGTCCTGTTGATCTGTTAGCACTCTGACGACATCTACAATAGAAAAATACCATAGCTCTTCTTCGCTATCCCAGATGGTACGCACTTTTTTGTCTTCAAAGAGTTGGACAGCCGTTTGTCTGGTCATGATTTTTTTGGTTTTTTGTGAGTAAAATGACTCAAGTCTACTCCTAAATATGGCGAATTCGCCACAATTAAATGAATGAACGACAATTTTAAAGGTCTCGAATTCGATGCCTTTAAAATTCGGGTTTGCCAGCCTCAGACGCTCGTGACGCTCGTAAGTCCTTAACAGACGCCCGCCTGACCAGGTCATTCGGGCAGGTTCCGAGGTCAAGGCTCCCGCTTTTTAAAACGGCGTATCAATCCCCAACTGCTTGCAATAATCAGCAATGACGTCATCCGTCTTCTTTATTTCCCCCTCCAGCTTCTTCAGTTCTTTTGACACTGCTTTCAGATGCACCGCTTCCTCTTCTTCAAACGTATCGACATAGCGTGGAATGTTGAGGTTGTAATCGTTATCAGCGATTTCACTTAGAGTGGCGACGTGGCTGTATTTGATAACCCCCTCATGTCCCCCTCGCGAGGGGGAAGAAAATCCCTTGTATGTAGTGATGATTCTGTCAATGTCTTCCGCTCGCAGGATGTTCTGTGTCTTTACTTTTTCAAAATACTGGCTTGCATCAATGAACAACACATTATCCGGATGTGAACGCTTTTTCTTCAGGACCAGAACGCAGGTCGGTATACTCGTACCATAGAAAATATTCGATGGCAAGCCGATCACAGCATCGAGATAGTTTCTATCCTTGATCAGGTATTCACGGATATGTCCTTCGGCACCGCCTCTGAACAAGACGCCATGCGGCAGGACACAAGCCATCGTGCCATTGTCTGCCAGTTGGTGGATCATATGCTGTACAAATGCAAAGTCGGCAGTGCCCTTGGGAGCGAGTCGCCCGTATGGTGCATAGCGGTCGTCACTCATAAACAACGGACTGGCACTCCACTCGGCAGAGAAGGGCGGATTCGCGACGATCGCTTCAAAGCGCATGTCGAGATGCTGCGGCCGCTCCAGGGTATCTTCATTCTTGATGTCAAACTTCTTGTAATGCACATCATGCATGATCATGTTCATGCGGCACAGGTTGTACGTCGTGGGATTGCTCTCCTGTCCGTAGAACGCGCCGACTTCTTTCACCTCTTTCGCCACGCGCAACAACAATGAGCCTGAGCCACAGGTCGGATCGTACACACTCTTGAGTTTGGTTTTGCCCATCGTCACCAGTCGCGCCAGCACGATACTCACCTGTTGTGGTGTATAGAACTCACCCGCTTTCTTCCCCGCGCCGCTGGCAAACTTGCCGATGAGGTATTCATACGCATCCCCCAGGACATCGCTCTCGGTATTCTGCAGATCGAAATCAATCTCATCGAGGTGCGAGAGCACTTTCACGATCAGTTCATTCTTCGCGCTTTCCGTCTTCCCGAGTTTGCTGCTCGTCAGATCCAGATCCTCAAACAGGTTTCCAAAATCTTCTTCGCTTTCAGCGCCCATGGTGCTTTGTTCGATATGTGTCAGCACCCTTGCGAGATCATCGAGGATGAATTTGCTTTTACCCGTCGAAGCCCCTCTCCGTGCCAGTTCACTAAAGAGCTCCGAGGGCAATAAGAAGTAACCCAGTTTATCAAGTGCTTCCTCTTTGATCGCCGCCAGCAGTTTTTTTGAGCTCCGATGTTGTTCGATATTCTCATACTTCAGCTTATCAGGTTTCAGGATCGTATTGGCATAGTCATGCATTTTTTCGCTCAGGTACTTATAGAAGATAAAGCCCAGGATATAGTCACGGAAGTCGTCTGCATCCATTTTGCCGCGGAGGGTGTCTGCGATAGACCAGAGTTTGGAATGGAGCACCGTCGAAGACTCATTTTTTGTCAACCTGAGCGGAGTCGAAGGATTTGATTCTAATTGTTGCTTCTTATCGTCGGGCATAGAGTGATGAATATGAGCGGCTAATTTACATTGTTATGGATTGATGCAAATACTATGTGTCATGTATGGTTTGCCCTAGCCGAGGCTCTTATTAAGGGCATGTTAATTTCCGAGTAGTGCTTCCATGAGTTCCCAATGAAAGCAACTTACAATTAATATATATTTCAGAAGGCCAGTCTTGATAAGAATAGTCTTGATAAATTAGCGGCGGAAATACAGCAAATGAAACATTTAAGCGTCAAGTCATTTGGCCCAATTGAGAATGCCGAAATTGATTTTGGTGATTTAACTATTCTGGTTGGACCTCAAGCAAGCGGGAAAAGCATCTTCATTCAACTGCTAAAGCTGTTAGTAGATAAAGTACACATTCGTAAAATCTTACAACAATATAATTACATCTGGGGAAAAGACACGGATAAGATATTAGACTGGTACTTTGGGGAGGGAATGTCCAAAGTTTGGAAAGAGGATTCAGAAATCAAGTTGGATAATAAAAACTATTCAAAGTCATTCTTACTTCCGCAGAGAACTGGAATGAAGGGCTATACCACCAAGGACGAAGAAACACTTTTTTATATACCCGCTCAAAGGATTCTGAGTGTTGCAGATGGAAGGCCTAAGACTTTTATGGAATTTGATTCTTCAACACCTTATGTACTAAGGCATTTTAGTGAAGTCTTGAGACAACTTCTTCAGAATGGGATCGGTCAAAAGGAATCTATATTTCCAATTAGCCAAAGATTGAAGCAACCTCTCAGAGATTCTTTCAATCATAGCATTTTTCACGATGGGAAAATCATCATGGATGAAAGAACTGGCCAACGGAAAATGAGAATGGAGGTAGAAGACATGAGTGTTCCATTTATTACTTGGAGTGCGGGTCAAAAGGAATTTATGCCATTGCTTCTTGGATTCTATTGGTTATGCCCGCCATCGAAAGTATCGAGAAAGGATAGTGTGCAATATGTAGTAATTGAAGAACCAGAAATGGGTCTTCATCCTCAAGCCATTAAATCAGTGATTCTACAGATCATTGACCTAATGTCTAGAGACTACAAAGTAATTGTATCAACACATTCTCCGGTTTTGTTAGAATTTGCATGGGCCTGTAATCTATTAAAGAAGAGTCGTGTTGAAGACAATGCGCTTTATGAACTCTTTGAATTGCCTAAAACGGCGGCTACTAAAAATTTATTTGAAGGCCTTATTTCAAAGAAGGTGATTTCAACGTTTTACTTTGATAGAGATAAGGATAAAGTAAGAACTAAGAATATCTCCTCGCTAGATGCTGGAAGTGAGGATGGTGATATATCTGAATGGGGGGGGTTATCGTCTTTTGCGGGTAGGGCAACCGACATAGTTTCTAAATATTACAGTGAGCAAAATGCGGAAAAAGAAGGTGAGTAGCAAGAAGCCAACGAGAAAAACGTTTAAGGAAACTGTTGAATTAACAAAAGATATTGCGACTTGTTATCAACCAGGATTGACTGCGCTTGGCGCTCATAGTAAGCGAATTTCTGTTCCTCAAACAGAAGAGCTCTGTGGAAGTGTGGATATAGACTCTTGCACAGCTAGGACATATCCACAATCTAACCGATGGGATTATATTATATGCTATAAAAATGAGGTTTACTTTGTTGAAATTCATTCCGCTAATTCAGGTGAGGTTCGAACCATGAGCAATAAATTGCGATGGTTAAAAGATTGGCTAAATACATCTGCTCCTGAAATTAAGAAGCTTCAGGCAAAAAACACAAACCCTTTTGTATGGATACAGTCGAAGGGTTTTGATATCCCGAAGACCTCACCTCAATACCGTACTGCCAAGGGGCTCGATATTTTGCCAGTAAGAAGATTAGATCTGAACTAAAGTGAGGACCTAACAGTGTAAGAACACTGAATGGCTTCCAAGCATAGATATGGAAGTCATTTTGAAATCTCAAGAGCTATGCGCAGTCTCTATATTTTAATCTATCCCTCTCCTTCAACCTCTCCGCCCAACAATACTTAAACTAGCCCCCTCTTTCGGCGAATCCCTCCGTGCCTTGGCCACCCTCTTGTACTGCGACAATCGCAATTGTCTGGCAGGTCGATCACCACTATCGCGTCTCATGCAAGGTATCAACATGGGAAAAATCTATGAACGATATTCTTAATAGATTCAGATTAAGAAAGTGTAAAACTATTGATTTCATGTTGAGAAGAATTTCAACGAGTAACAAAATCATGAGTATTGAAGCGACATTTACTAGCAGATCCTGGAACGGCCCCACACCATTTACAATATGCTGGTTTATCTAGTTTAACAAAGTCATGAGTATTGAAGTGACATTTGCTGGCTGGTCCAGGAATGGCCCCACACCATTTGCAATAGACAGGTTTGTCTAGAGTGATAAAATCATGAGTATTGAAGTGACAATTGCTGGCTGGTCCAGGAATGGCCCCACACCATTTGCAATAGACAGGTTTGTCTAGGGTGATAAAATCATGAGTATTGAAGTGGCATTTGCTGGCTGGTCCAGGAATGGCCCCACACCATTTGCAGTAAACTTGACGGTCACCTTTTATGAAATCGTGACTTGAAAAGGATTTGCAATGTTCTGAATTACTTGTACTGCCACACCATTTGCAGAAGTCGGGCATGCGAGTTGAACTAGGAGCAAGGCGCGAAACTGGGCTCGCTGAATATTCACCAGCAGATGAATAAGTAGAATAATTATCTGAATAGTCTGTAGAATCATGCGCCTCTTGGTAATCAGTGTCATCTCTTTCATCATTATTTTCTTCTGATGTCCCAATAAAATCTTCTGTATAATATTCGTATCCAGTTCCACCACAAGTTTGACACTGACCTGTTCCGGAACATTTATCACAAGGAATTTTGCCATCTTCTATCCCGAGTGTGAAGAATTGTACTAATGCTTCACCACCCAAATCATGTCCTGTTCTATTACAATGGCTGCATCTTCCATTGCCTTTGTCAAACAACGAATTAAGATCAAGGCCATTACAATCTGTGCACCGACTTTTCGAAGTCCCTGTCATAGTATTTTCGAATCTGTTATACCGAATTACTTGGACTGTGCACCTTGCCTTACCTTTCCACCAATCTCCCCACCACAAATCCCCCCACCTTTTTCCCCTGCTCCACACCATACTCTATCGCCGGACGATAGTGTATCCCGCCATACATCCTGCTGATCGCTGCTTCGTTGTAGGCATTACGAAAAGAAGTGAAATTGCGCATCGGAAGACCATACTCTACCTCAACACTGTCTGTGAATGCAATGTTGTCTCCAATCAATGCCGTAAGCATTTCTCCTGCAGCAGAAGAAATCACACTATGGCCACTTGTATGTTCAGGGAAAGGCGGAGTCTGCAATGCAGGTACCCAGTCAGGGTCGATATATTTATTGATATAGGTCTCGGGACGTATGAGTTTACTTCTGTACTTCTCATCCCAGCAACTAATAAAGCCATCCACAAGTGTGACTGCGACAAACGCATAAGCACGCGCCGTCTCAATGAAGTTGAGTTTATTCTGAATGCATGCTTGCCTTGTGATACCCATCCAATGTCCTCCAGGTGTGATCTTCTTTGTCGCAAACATCACATGCCCGCGCTGATGTGATACGTATGGATTGCAATCCCAAAAC
>JANNQA010000166.1:0-5781 GCA_031400515.1 Bacteroidota bacterium | reverse complement strand
GATCTCCTTCGTAAAAGAAATCTGCTGACAGAATTTTTCATTTTTTTCAAGGAATGAATAGCTGCCGTCTCCCGGAGGATCACGCAGGATCAGAGTTGGCGTTTCCGGAAGAACCGTTGTAAAGGTGTTGTCTTTCGCACGCAGTCCGGTGATGACACCAAGTGTAGTAAACTCGACATCATTGCCATCGAGAGTTGTCCCGATGATTGTCAGGTTTTTCTGAAATGGCGGTGATGGATTCGGAGTGCCAACCGTAAATGGATAGATCAGGATACCATTACCCATTGTTGTATCGTGCACTTCGTCCCCAAATCCATTGATGATGTGGACGCTGGCAGAATCAATGTAGCAAATTCCATCATCGCTCTGTGTTGCCACATATTGTTCTTTGAGTCTGATGGCAAGCTCTACATGTTCATATTGATCCATGACGATCACATCGCAATTCGGTGAGTATGGCTCGAGACCACTGACAACTTCTATCTCCGGCATCGCCGTATAGATAAAGTCGATTACAGTATCTTTTTCAACGAGATCAACGGTAGAACCGCCCTGCACCTGGAACGCTGTTTTGATTAGTGGATTCGAGTGTTCAACTACCGCGACTGTGAGTTTTTCAAACGGCGGGAGGTTGTCAAATTCAAAGAAACCTTCCTGGTTGTCGATCGTGATCTGGCGTTCAAAACAACCATTCGTCGTTCTGACTTTCACAGTACAGAATGTACCCTGGCCCATTCCTGGCGGAGCAGTAATGATCGATTTCTTGCATAAGCCTCCGGCCACCTGCCCGGATACTTTGCGTGTAATCACATCATTGAATACAATTCCTGCTACTGGTGTTGTGATATTCGGAATTTCCCAGATGGCGGGGACGAATACATGCTCATCAAGTACCGGTGAAAGCGTCGCTGAGGAACCCGGATCAAAGTCAATGACAAATTTCCCTGTTGAATCTGTGAAAATCCTTGGGTTGTACTGAGAGCCATTCACATAGATCTCTACATTTTGTGCAAAGCAATCTGTGTCTTTATACCGTACAAATCCCGAAACCGGAATCGTCGAACGATCTGTAAAATCCACCTGGTCTACCGAAGTCACACTCGGGTTGAGGGTCACTTGTCGTGAAGCGGGTGAAAAGATGTGTGCTTCCGCTTCCTGGTTCGCGGTCAGTGGTGACCATTCTGTACCGAATGTTGTACCTCCATCAAGAAACACGGATCCGATATTCCCCAACTGATTACCATTGCCTTCATCTAACGGGAAATATACACGGAGACCCATTTCCTGGTTATTCCTGGAGTTTTCGAAATGATCCTGAATAGATGCCGCGCTCAATGTCGTATCATAGACGGCGAACTCATCAATCAATCCACCAAAATGATCGGATGCGCCACCATTACGAGCACCGAGTATCCAGGGTTCGCCGGGATCAGACCAATCGCTATTGACAGATCCGAATTCCAACGTATAGATCAACGCACCATTGGCATAACCAGCGATGACACCGTCAGTGCTGTCGTAGGTGAAAGCGAGATGCTGGTATCCATTGCCGAGTGTGGTGAAATTCTCATTCATCCCATTGAAGACGACGTTTAAGTCGTTTTCAAGGCCATTTGGTTCGAGCATCACCCTGAATTCATTCGCGCCAAATTTTTTAGAAAGCAGACATTGCGAACCATCAGGTCCGGCACTGTTCATCCAAAGTTCAATAGTGGCTTTGGGTGTAATCGAAAAATCAGGGAGTGTGGCATAATCCTGCTCACTCCTGTTCAGTTTCAAGGCGCGATGCATATAAAAATCTTTCTGCGCTCTGGCAAGGAATGTCGTACCGGTACCATAGCTCGCGGATTCAATCCTGTAATAGCCTTCTTCATTGGAAATACCAGCGATATGCACAGGAGGACGATCAGCATCAAACGTTGCTCCGCAGAAATAGAGTTTATGACGATTCATGATGTCATAGGATTTCACACCAAGCTCTTCGTCCATTTTCCAATAATGCGATAAGAATGGTGTTTGCGATGACGCCGTTCCTTCCATGATCTGACCGAAGTCCAACTCGTCTAATTGTCGATGATAGATCCTGAACTCATCCATCCGACCATCCCATTCTCCGTTTATTCCCTGACTTCCAATATTTATTGTATCTGCCGATGGTATTGCGTTCATAGGAGATATCCCTGCAAGGACACCGTCGATATACAAGCGACCGTGATCGCTACTGCCATCAAAACTGAGGGCAACATGGTGCCAGTCATTTTTGTTGCTGTCAGGAAATGTTGCAGAAAGAAAAGGAGCTCCTGCACCTGTTAGTGAAACCTCCACACCTTCATCTCCTGTTGAACTGTTCACTGCCCTGATATAAAGTGGAAAGGGTTTCATATTGATCAAACTCGCCTGATCAGAAGCATTGTTCGTCTTGATCCAGAATGTGAGTGTCCAATCTTCGCCTATAGTCGGCAGGAATGGATTTTGTCCATCTTCAGCAAATGCAAAAGCGCCTTGTGCAGGATCAAATTTTGCAGAAAAGCCTTGCATCGGAGTGAGCGTGACCAACGCATCGGGTACCGGGCTTCCACTCAATGTCGAAACCCATCCTGTGACTACACCGTTTGGTACCTGGAAGCCAAGGGCCTCGCTCGTTACGCCTTCACCGTAGGTATTCAGTCCGCGTACGGAGTAGATATATGGCTGCCCCGCTATGACATTAAAGTCATTGTAGTTGCGGATGTTGGCGCCTACTGTTGCCAGGAATACATCGTCGCGATAAATATTGAATCCATCGTTGGGTGAAGGGCCGAGAGCATCAATTTCCCATGACACCTGGATGCGGTCGAGCAAGTCACCCTGTGTAGCATTGACCTTGAGTGCGAAAGGAGGAAGCAGGAAACGCGAGTAAAAACCCAGCGTTGTGTTATTGCTCAGATTTTCGCAATAGCCTACAAAGACTTGGCCCACTGCTACAGATGTCCGGTAATGTTGAGACTTGGCCCTTGACTGAGCGCCATAGTTGAAAAAGGCTGTACCGGTAAAACCATTTGTATCTACGACCTCTTCGGGGCCACAAGTGTTTTGCGCAATCAACGGCTTACCTAAGCATGTGCACAGAAACACCAATACGTATTGGAGATGAGTATATCGCATGATCTGATTTTTTTAGTGTGAAAAAAAATGGAGAATCATGCGGGTTATCTCACCCATATTTCGATCATGCCGACGGCGTAGCGTTCATTGACCGTGGCCTCTTCGACAGAAGTACCAAAGTATAGCCAGAAAGAGTTACCGCTTTTGAACGACGTCATCTCCGCATTGATGGAGTGATCACTATTATTCAACAAACCATTTCCTGTGAAGTCATTAGCCTGTAAAAATGCGTTAGTGTTCAATTCTGGGCTATGATTCAAATACTGCGGAAAATAGCTCCAGCACACACGCATTTGGCTTCCATTGGCTCCGTCAGCAAATGCAGCAAATGCCCTGTCATGGAGGTCAGTGCCCCATGTATCAATCGCATAGTACTTGAATTTCACCTTGATAAAAGTGAAGTCGCCAACTCCTGACAGGTTGTAGAATTTCTTCAATACCTGGTTGTTGTCGGATGGATAGAGATAAAGTCCCGCAAAATTGGAACTACTTCCCCCAATGGGTGCTGCCCCGGCACTGGATGGATTGTTCCAGCCAATATGCTCACCACCAGTAGGGTTGTAGACCTGCCAGTCATTTGGGCCCCCCAGCAGGTTATCATCGACCACAAGTCTCCAATCGCTCTTTCCATCGTACGTGATCTTTCCACCATTAGGCAATGTCAGATTGCTTGTAGACACACTGCCTGAAACTGCAGCATTGCCAGTGACAGCCACGCTGCCCGGAGTAGCGGCAAGCACTTCTGCATTATTTACATACATAGAGACTTTTCCATCTGAAGTCGAGAACAGCCCGCTGTCCTTATCGCCGCTATTTCCCTTAAAAGCATACCCATTATGACTGACTCCGTTCAAACCTGGTGCGCCGCCTCTTGCCAATACACCACCACCGACTTCAATGCTATCGGCTTCCACCAAACCACTGCTCGGAAATTGATTCGATGAACCTATCAATGACAATGCATACGGGGCTGACGTCAACTGAATGCGTGGAGTCAACTCGGAAGAGCCAATGGTCACACCGAGATAGTAGATCTCATTGAAAGGCACATCAAGATCTACGCTATTACCAAGGATCGTGCTGTAAATACCGCTGGTGACTTCAATCCCAGTCTGGGCCTCGGTCCAAAGAACAGTACCACCTACTGGTTCTGTGTATAGTCTGAAGGTGATGTTGTATACACCATCTTCCACTGCCACCCCGTTTGATTTTTTCAAGATACCCTGGATGCTGAGTGAAGCCTGGGCATGGAGCACGCTTACCTGCGCACCGAATAAGATGAGGACGGTGAAGAGAAGGTTTCGCATAGCCGGATTTGACTTAAGCATGGCTCTGCATTTGGAAACGATTGAATTTTTCATGGCTGTTACGCTTTTTTGAATATTAGAATAATTGAAAAATGATTGGAGTATTTGTTGAAACATAAGCCGGGCGGAGCGCCTGACTGATCGTTTGAGGCATAAAAAGGTTGCCCATGTTCCTTTGGAGACATCCATTTTGGTGTTATCAATAGCGTGCAATCGACTAGGGACTCATGAAACCCTCAACCTTGCTTCGCCCGGCTGATTAGTGGTGTGAAGCATTGTCAGCAGTTCCGAGTCTCTCTATGTGGGTAAAAGTAGATTCGGAATCAAAGGCATGGTATCACATCTTGATGTGATGGAGGGGAGCGGTTAAGAACCAACGGAGGGAATCACACTCCACTCCAGACCATCGTACAAGGAATTTCTCATAACTCATTGAATCCTAATCACATTAAGCTCATACAAACGCTTACAAGCGGCAGTAGAGTCTCTAAACCACAGAGAACCACGGAGGATACTCAGAGAGCCACAGAGAAATTCCTATGGGTATCATTGACGAGGAAGTTCGGCACGTGGAGAATCATTCTATCTAAATCCTGAGCAATTTGCAAACGTTGCTGAGAGTGTGTAAGATTCGACTCTGTCATTGGCCGCCCCTCCAAAGCCCCCCTCCCGGATATTTTTCCATTTTTGCACCTCGCTATCGCGCAAATCACTATCTATGAAAGTACACCTCGTCTCCGGCGGATGTGGGTTTGTTGGCAGAAACATGGTTAAACGCCTGTATTCCAGTACGTCTGACGCCGTGTTCTTTGTTGATAACCTCTTTATCGGCCGTCATCCGTCTGAATGGATTGGACTTCCAAAAACCAACCAACTCGGAGATGTTGAAGTATTCGGAGATGATCAACGGTTGTTTTTTCTCAAAGATGACTTCCGTACGTTCCTGCGCAAAGTGATTGACGACCACGAATATGTTCAAAAGACGTATGGTATCTCCTTCGATAAGTTCGCCGATGTCTTTCATTTCGCTGCAATCGTCGGCGGTCGGGCGGTCATCGATGGGGATCCGATGATGGTCGCGCTTGATCTTTCTATCGACGCTGAATTTTTCTTTTGGATATGCCGCTACAAACCCGGACGCGTACTATACCCAAGTTCTTCCGCAGCCTATCCGGTAAATCTTCAGACAGAGTCCGGCGCCATAGCACTCAGCGAATCTGATATTGATTTCAACAATATGGGTCAACCAGATATGACATATGGATGGGCCAAACTCACAGGTGAGTATCTCGCTTATATTGCTTCAAAGTATTATGGTGTGAAGGTGACT
>JANNQA010000088.1:0-13169 GCA_031400515.1 Bacteroidota bacterium | reverse complement strand
ACCAGGCAGAATACTTCTTCAAGAAGGCATAATTGATCTGACGTAATGGAATATCCACGCCTTTGAGATAGCCGGAAATGCTGGCCAACATTGTCGCGTAAACTCTGGCGTTACCCAGTTTGACTGCTTGAATCATCTCTTGTTTGAGTTCTTCTCCATATTCTAAAACAAAAGTCTCGGAGCTATTCTTGGTGAGGAGGGATTTGATCCGGCCAAAGGAAATGTCATCGAGCTGGCCCTCATCCTGAAGTTTCAGCAGGATATCCCAAGCTTGCTGTTTTTGCTTGTTCAGTTGCGCATTAAAGCGCGTGGTATTGGAAAGGGTTTTACAACTCGGTTTGAGTTGCTGTGATGCACTGTCCCAGTCCTTGGAATAGAAGCTGTGACCAAGCGCAAGGTGATAGGTTTGACGATTGTGGACGATACGAAGTTTGAGGGGAAATGTACCATCTGACTTTTGAGATCGCTTGTCCTGTACAATCTTAATTGAGATCATTTGCATGCCATTTGCATGCAAGATATGGTTTTAAATGCACTTATTTAGTTTCATTTGTATAAGTTATAGCTGTAAATGAGCATATTACATATCAATAAGACCACATAAAACCACATTGGCTGTGCTTTGGGAGCAGGGGGTCGTGAGTTCGAATCCCACCACCCCGACAAAGGCCTGTTATTTTTTGACAGGCCTTTCTTTTTTGTGACCCACCTAGTATATATCATTTACTCTGAAACCTTATCCAGGTCCTACGTCGGACATACCATCGATTTAGACTCTCGTTTAACAAAACATCTCTCAAATCATTCCGGATACACAGCTCATGCAAAGGATTGGCTGGTTGTTTACGTTCACCCATGTGCGTCAAATACAGAGGCGATTAAACTTGAGGGAAAAATTAAGAAACGAGGTATTGCAAGATATCTAGACGATCTCAATAGGAAGTACAGTAAGCCCATCCCGCCTGTGGCGGGAGGGTCGTGAGTTCGAATCCCACCACCCCGACAAAACAAGAAGCCTCGTCGCAATAGCGATGGGGCTTCTTGTTTTAAGTGATAAAGCAAAGCCCAATTACCCATTACATATCCTTATTCCTAAAGTAAGGCCAACAAAAAAGAGGTTGCCCCAAGTTCTCACCCGGAACGACCTCTTTTTTAATATGGCTCTCAGCTTGACTAGCTCTTCGTTGCAACAGCTTTGGCCTTGCGACGTGAATCCTCTTGAGCCACCGCCTTTTGCGATTTGCATGCAGCAGGAGCACATGTCGCTGTCTGAACCGATGTAGCAGGTGCGCATGAAGGTGCAGTTCTAGCAGAGTCCGATGCTTCGGGTGTCCAGGAAGCAACAACTGATTTGTACATCTCTACTTCGGCAGGCGTACAGGAGGCCACAGCAGCCTTGCATGCTTCTGCTTGCGCAGGTGTACACTTCCCTGCAGCAACAAGCTCCTTGCAGGCTTTTTCACAGGACTTCTTGTCCTTGCAGATCTTGGCACATTCCGGTGGACATGGCTGACAGGTCTGCGCAAAAATCTGTGTCGCAACCAGACCACTGAGGAAGAACAGGGTCATCAATACATTTTTCATGTTGTAAAAGAAATTTGGTGAAAGAATTAAACTTCGTACGCAACAAAGGTATTGGCGGGCCCTATGCTATGCTGTCACCTACGTGTTAGGCACTTGTTATATACCTGTTATTGTTTCCCGTGCCCAGCGAATACTCTGTTATTTTGCAGCATGAAATTCAAGTATGACAAGTCGCATGTCTTGCTCATCGCTACGACGCTCGCTGTCATAGGCCTGGTCATTTTCCAGCTCACATGGATGAGGCATTCACGGCAGCTTTCAGACCAGATCTTCAACCAGCGGGTTTATATGGCCCTTTGTTCCACGGTCGAAGAATATGGTGGTGGGGCTTTGTGTACCAAAGCGGGAGGAGGTGATGCACCAACATGCCTCCCTACTCCACATACAGAGTCCAACTTCGTCATACCTGTTGACCTCGTGAGCGACTCCACCTTTAATGCCAGCCTGCGTCAATCGCTCAACTTCTATCAGGTAGATCTCGACTACAACATGACTCTTTCATCGGAGGCACGACCTGCGGAAAAACAGGATGAGATTTATCAGTGTGCCATCGCTATTCCGTCTCAATCAAATCAGGAATCGGCCTTCATTCATCTGAGCTTTGCAGACAAGGAGAAATTCATGCTCGGGAGATTGCCGTATATGATCGTTGCAACGATCCTCATTTTAATGTTCACAGCGATAGTCCTGCTCTTTGCCAATTGGTCTCTTATGAAGCAAAAGAAACTGCTCGAAACCAATATCGATTTTTTCAACAACATGGCTCATGAATTCCGCACGCCGTTGACCAATGTGGGTCTGGCTGTGAACATGCTCATGAAAAAGCAGAAGGATCTCAAGGGTAATGATTTCCTGCAGATCATCAAACGCGAGAACTCAAAGTTACAGGGGCAAGTGGAGCGTGTATTACATCTCGCCCGTGTCGAAAGTGGAGATTATTCACTTCATAAAGAAAGACTTCATCTGAAAAGCTTACTGATAGAGGTGCAAGAGGAAATGCATATGCAAATCAAAGAGCGCTATGCAGTCGTAAATCTCGATGATGTATCTGAGAGCCTGGAGGTTTTTGGAGATCGGTTACATCTCGGCAATGTCTTCCGTAATCTTTTGGACAATGCGCTGAAATACACGAACGACAATCCGGAGATTCGGATATCAGCAACAGAGAATGCAAAAGGCATCATTGTCTCGGTCGAAGACAACGGCATTGGTATCCCTGTCGGGCAATGCGAATTGATTTTCGAAAAATTCCAGCGGGCAGGACAAGGTGACCTCCACGAAAGGAAAGGATTTGGCCTGGGATTGGCATATGTCAAACGGATGGTCGAACTGCATAATGGTTCTGTACGCGTGAATAGTGAAGTGAATAAGGGTAGCCGGTTCGAAGTGTTCTTACCATTAGTTTAGGTATAGAAAATTCATTTGATCAGAAATAAATTTTTCAATGCAAATTCCCACCAGGATTCTACTCGTCGAAGATGATGTCAACATGGGCTTTTTGCTCACCGAGTTTCTGGAAGGAGAAGGCTTCGAGGTCAAGCTCTGTCGCGATGGAGAAAGCGGGCTGACGACCTTCAAGCGCAGTCGGTTTCATCTTTGCATTCTTGATGTGATGATGCCCAGGATGGATGGATTCAGTCTGGCCCGTCTGCTTCGGAAAGAAAATCCCAACGTACCGTTTCTCTTTCTTACCGCCAGATCACTCAAGGATGACAAGCTGAAAGGATTCTCCCTCGGTGCCGAAGATTATATGACAAAACCGTTCGATGAGGAAGAGTTGCTATGTCGGATCCGTGTTTTGTTGCGACGACAGGAAGCAGTAAATGCAAGCGAAGCCAGTCTTACTGAACGCTTTTCGATCGGAAGTTATCTATTCGATTATTCCCTTCAGGAACTCAGCCGCAATGAAGAAACATGGCGCATCACAGAAAAGGAAAATGAAGTGCTGCGATTGCTCTGCCTCCATCAAAATCAGATCCTTCGTCGCGATGATGCAGTAGAAAAGATCTATGGCAAGCGCGATTATTTCCTTGGCAGAAGTTTCGATGTCTTTATTTCCAAGCTCCGGAAATTGCTGCAACATGATCCCCGTATCAGCATCGAAAATGTATTTAAAGTAGGGTTCATTCTAAATGTGAAGGAAGATGCAGAAGTCATGGAACCAGGCTAAGGCTGAGGAGAAGGCGAAGGAAATCCTATTAACCCATTAACCTATCAACCTCGGCCAGAGGCCGACCAGCCTTTGGCTGGCATAAACTGCCGTTTCTGTTACCTTTATTCATCACCTCAAAACACCGGAACAGGGATGAATTGGGCGCGAAAACATCAACTTAGTACAAAGTTCAGGACCTACTCGGGATGGATCCTTTTCTTCTATGCATCCACGCATCTCCTCAATCACTCCATGGGCATCTTCGGTCTTGACGTCATGGAACAGGCAAGGCTCATCTTCATCGGCTTTTGGAGATTGCCCGTATTTGAATGGCTTGTCGTCTCCTGTCTGGTCACTCATTTTGTGTTCGTGCTTGTGAAACTCTTCACAAAGAGTACATACAAAGGGCTCTCTTCATCGGAATGGGTACAGATCGTTCTGGGATTTATGGTGCCCTTCGTGATCACAGGTCATATTTTCGAAACGAAAATCGCGAGCAAGCTCTTTGGTACCAGCGATACCTATACGCATTACCTGCATTGGTCCCCTGACTATGTACTGATCTTATTCATTTCTGTAGTGGTCGTGGTCTGGACGCATGGCTGTATCGGCATTCGTCTTTATATCAAGCAGAAGCGCTGGTATCCGAAGTGGAAGAACTGGCTCAGTGGGATAGCAATCGCATTGCCAATCCTTGCAATCTGGGGAACTGTTTCAGCCGATCAGGAAGTCCAACGACTCGGAGAAGATCCGGTATGGACATCAGAATTGATCGCAAAGAGTAATCCGAACAACATCGATCTCTATCATTGGACAGAAAGCTGGGGCTATTATTTCGTGACCTTTTATTTGGTCTTCATTGCTCTGTTTTATGGCGTGAGAAAATTAGTCCTGAATCTCAGGAAGAGAAGATCCGGTATCCTAATCCGATATCTTGATGGACCAGAGGTATCAGTCGTAAAAGGAACATCATTGCTTGAGGCAAGTCTACAGGCGAATATTCCTCATGCGCACGTTTGTGGTGGACGTGGCAGATGTTCGACTTGCAGAGTGCAGATCGTGGAGGGGCTTGAACATTTACCACCTGCTGATTCAGATGAAGTTGCATTGCTCGAAAAGCTTAAGACTGGCCTTTCGGTAAGACTTGCATGCAGGACCAGACCACTATCGAATTGTACAATCCATCCTCTTCTTCTTCCCAATGTCACATTGCAGCAATCTTTGTGGAAGAAACAATTACAACACGGTGTAGACAGGCATGTTGCGATCCTCTTCAGCGATCTCCGCGGCTTTACATCTCTTGCAGAAGACAAGCTCCCTTATGATATTGTCTTTGTACTGAATCAATATTTTCAGATGATGGGACATGCAATTGAAACTCATCATGGCCGAATCGATAAGTTTATTGGTGATGCCATCATGGCCGTGTTTGGTATAGATCGCGATCCTAAAGAGGCATGCAGGGATGCCCTGGAAGCTGCGCGCAGTATGCGTTTCCAACTCGATCGACTCAACAATCAACTCAAATCAGAGTTGCCTGAGCCACTCAGAATTGGATTCGGAATTCACTGCGGACATGTCATCATCGGTGAAATGGGTTATAAAGATTCAAATAATCTGGTGGCGATCGGTGATGCAACTAATACGGCGTCACGTCTGGAAAGCCTGACTAAGGACTATGAATGTGAATTGATTGTATCTCAGGAGGTAATTGATGTCGGCGGGCTCGACTTCAGTAAGCATGAAACACACGTTGTTGAGTTGAGAGGACGACAAAAACCGATTCAGGTCTATGCAATCAAGCATGTGGCGGACATCTTGACTTGAATTTTATCACCATATTTTAACAACATGACAATGACATTTTAAGTTATACACGTGTACGTACGTATAAACGCGCAATTCATTTCTAACACTAAATCTATTTAACATGGCACGCCAGAAAGATCGCCCTACCATCAAAAAAACTACCAGCAAAAAAGATGTCACCCTCTCCAAAGCCGCGAAAGAGAAAGGAAGTGGCAAAGAAAGGCCTGCTGACATAGCGAACACAGCGAAGCTTAGCAAGAAAGCACACAAACCAAAAGACTATACTGATCATTCAAAAGAGGAACTCTATGCAAAAGCAAGAGAAATGGGTCTTAACGGAGTCAGTAAAAAGACCAAGGTGGAATTGATTGATATGTTGCGGGGAAGATGGTAGTAGTCGTTTGCAAGATTGCCTTTGGAATTATTCAAAGGTAAACCTGAACTCCCGTATCTCCGTCTTATTCTCGCAGTCAATTCCATATTTCATATACAGCACTGCAAATCGAGCATACCGTCGAGCATTGTACTATCACATTCAGGCGAAAGCGATTGGACAATATTCAAGTCAGTAATGGTGCAATCCTCCGTATTATAACTCACAGAGACAATTCCCTCAATACCTGATTTGCGTGCAGTTACTGGATACTACACACTTACTGTGATGCGCGGAGGAAGTTTTTTATTGCGATCAAAATCACAGCGCTCAGTCATTTGGCCTTCGTAGGATGCCGCAGGTGCTTCCTGTTTTCCCGAATTCTCCGTCTTTCTTCGACCGCCGTAGCCATAGCGAAGGCGGTACCGGCATCTCCGGTTTGGCAGGCTTCTATAATTCGACATCCCGTTTTACCGGCTTTACCGGCTTCTCCGGTTTTACCCGTTTTCCCGGCTTCACCGTTTTTCCTACCTTCCGACAAAGAAATACACCTCATGTCTGAACACTCCTTCGCTCCTTCTCAAAATAAACCCACCCTCTCCTTCTGGCAGATCTGGAACATGAGCTTCGGCTTCCTCGGTATTCAGTTTGGTTGGGGATTGCAGTTAGGGAATATGAGTGCGATCTATGAATATCTCGGAGCACAACCGGATCAGATTCCACTGTTATGGCTTGCAGCGCCAATGACCGGACTGTTAGTACAACCAATCGTTGGTTACTTCAGTGATCGGACGTGGAACAGACTTGGCAGACGAAAACCCTATTTCCTCACAGGTGCTATCCTTGCTTCTATAGCATTGATCATCATGCCTCATTCATCAGTGCTTTGGATGGCAGCGGGACTCTTATGGATACTCGATGCATCTATTAATATCAGCATGGAACCATTTCGTGCATTCGTCGGCGATATGTTGCCAAAAGAACAGGTGACAAGAGGATTTACGATGCAGAGTTTTTTCATTGGAGTTGGTGCGGTACTGGCATCGGTGTTGCCATGGTTGCTGACTGAGACGTTTGGCATGGAGAAAGTCATGCCTGACGGTTCTGTACCTACATTTCTCAAGATATCTTTTGCCATTGGTTCTGTAGCATTTCTCTTAGCGGTGTTGTGGACTGTCCGGACTACAAAGGAATACCCGCCTGGTGATATGGAGGCATTCCGAAAGATGAAAGCCGAACAAGGTGGTATCGCGCAAATGTTTAAAGAAATCATTGCCAATATCAGAGATATGCCGCGTGTCATGAAGCAGCTTGCGGTGGTCCAGTTCTTTTCATGGATCGGTCTTTTCCTGATGTGGTTTTATTTCACGACATCAGTAGCGATGGATGTTCTTGGTGCTCCAAATCCACAATCGGAACTCTATGCGGAAGGTGTTGCATGGGGGAATCTCTGTTTTGGTTTTTATTCGATTGTCACTTTCATTTTTGCATTCGCAATCCCGGGACTTGCAAGACGCTTTGGAAAAAAATACGTGCATGCAATTTGTCTGGTGGCTGGATTCTTCGGACTTATGTCAGTTGGTCTGGTTCCGGATAAATATTGGTTGTTGGTCTCCATGGTTGGTGTAGGTATTGCATGGACAAGCATTCTCTCAATGCCATATGCTATCCTCGCGCCTAAGTTGCCCCCGGAGAAAATGGGTATCTACATGGGCATCTTCAATTTCTTCATTGTTATTCCTGAGATCATGGCGACATTATTTTTTGGCTTTGTGATGAATCAATGGCTGGATAATGATCGGATGTCCGCGGTGATGCTGGGAGGATGTATGATGTTTATGGCAGCGATTGCAGTGATGTTTGTGGACGATAAAGAGTAGTTGATTCTTGATTCACAATTTGTGATTCTCAATTCGAAACTCTTGATTTATTATTTAATGATTATTGATTGACTCACTCGTTGTAAAAAACGATCAATTATGTACTTGAATCATCCACTACCCGATCGACCCATGGGATTGTCGAAAAGATGTCTCAGTGGCTTTCCCTGCCTGACCGGCAGGCAGGCGCCATTCCGCCTTCCTCGACCGCCGAAGCTAAGCGAAGGTGGTTCCACCATTCTGCCGTTCCGCCATTCTGCCATTCTGCCGTTCTGCCGTATCCTATTCACCATTATTTTCAGTACAAATTTCATATTCGCACAACCCCGCATCGACCGTATCGAACCACCAAATTGGTGGACAGATATGAAAGAACCCTCCGTGCAGTTGATGATCTATGGTAAGAACATTGCAGATCTGACTCCCGACATCACGTATGCAGGCGTAAAAATCACAAACATCATCAGGGCAGAGAATTCAAACTATCTCTTTATTGATTTAGTCATTGGTAAAAAAGCAAAACCAGGTGAACTCACCATTGGATTTTATAGCGGCCGAGCGCTCGTCGAATCTCATCAATGGACGTTGGATCAACGCGAGGCTGGCTCTGCAGATCGGGTTGGCTTCAATGCTTCAGATGTCATCTATCTTATCACACCCGACCGATTTACAAATGGGGATCCTGCGAATGACGAAGTGGAAGGACTGCGGGAGAAGCCAAACCGGTCTCATAAAAACGGCCGACATGGTGGAGATATTGAAGGAGTGAGACAACATCTGTCTTATATCCGGGATATGGGATTCACGACTATCTGGATGATGCCTGTATTGGAGAATGATATGTCAAGGTCTTCCTACCATGGATATTCAACGACAGATTACTATAAGGTCGATCCACGCTTTGGAACGAATGCATCATTCCGGCAACTTGTTCAGGAATCAAAAGCGATAGGCATCAAGCATATCATGGATATGATTCCGAATCATTGCGGAAGTGAACATTGGTGGATGCAGGATTTACCGGCCACAGATTGGCTTAATCACTGGGAGACGTATACTCAATCCAATCATCGCAAGACTGTCGTAAGCGATCCTTACGCAGCGCATATTGACCACGTGACATTTGCTGATGGATGGTTTGTACCCACAATGCCTGACTTAAACCAACGCAATCCGCATATGGCCACTTATCTCACACAGAATGCCATCTGGTGGATCGAATATCTCGGACTTGCCGGACTGCGGATCGATACCTATCCTTATTCTGACGCCGAATTCATCTCGGAATATTGCAGGAGAATCCTCCAGGAATATCCATCTCTGAATATTGTCGGAGAACAATGGCATACGATTCCTGCAGTCGTTGCATACTGGCAGAGAGGCGTTGATAATAAAAGCGGGTATGTCTCTCACCTGCCATCCGTGATGGACTTCCCACTGCACCATGCATTGATTAAAGCACTGAACGCCGAAGGAGGTTGGGACGATCACTGGCTCCCTGTATATGAAACACTCGCCCAGGATTTGCTTTATGCCGATCCGATGAACATCATGGTGTTTCCGGACAATCATGATATGAGCCGGATTTTCACGCAAGTGAATGAGGACTATGCCTTGTACAAGCTGGCCATCGCATTTTTGCTTACGACCCGCGGCATCCCGCAGATCTTTTATGGCACCGAAGTCCTGATGAAACATCCCGGCACGGATGAACATACCATCATCCGTTCAGATTTTCCTGGTGGGTGGAGTGGAGATACGATAAATACCTTTAGCGGTACAGGATTATCGACACAAGAAAAGGAGGCGCAGGATTTCGTTCGGTTACTCTTGCAATGGAGAAAGAATGCGACCGTGGTACACGAAGGCAGATTAACACATTTTAGTCCCCACGACAATGTCTATGTCTATTTCCGCTATGATGATGCAATGAAAGTCATGGTGATTTTAAATAAGAATAAAGAACCCTACAGCCTTTCATTGGTTCCATTTGCAGAAATGCTTGAAGGGGTTTCTACAGGCCGTGATGTCTTGAGTGGAGAGGAGTATTCAATGCAACACGACGTTGAATTGAGTGGTCCCGGACCTTTGATTTTGGAGTTGAAGTAGCCACATTTCTCCGCGAACATGGCAGTGAATTTCAGAGTGGCAAGTTGGCTTTGTTCATTGGGCTGTGCCCAATGTTACTTTCTTTTCGCCCCTTCAGGGCTAAAGGCTTTAGCTCTTTGGTTTGTTTTGAGTTTGAGTTTGCACTTGAGTTTGTGTTTGACCCCTCCTCTTCTCCCCTTCCCGCAGAGGAATATCAGTATACCTCGGATCATCAATGAATGGCAGGCGTTTGAGCTCCTCTACTTCAATACTGTAATAACCAAACTCTTCGACGACTTTCCCTTTGATCCGATACATCCCGCGACCACGAAAAGGGTACTGCGCAGCAACAGGAGGAAAATGCACTGTATCGAGAAAATGTCCTTCACGATCCAGGAATGTTCCGAAATACATACGCTGTCCTTTGGAAGTCTGTGCATGTTTGATAGTGACAAGGTTTCCGAGAGCTGTCACTGACTTTCCTTCGAATCGTATAAGTTGCGAAGCAGGAATATCATCAGTCACCTGCTCTTTCAGTAATACAAATGGGCCACACAATGGAAAACCCAGAAGTTCAATTTCATCAAAAGCATCCTCGAAAGGCTCTGAATGCAATGGAGGCAACTTAAATGACCGCGGTGCAACATCGAAGAGCTCAGCAGGCATCACCTTCGGCTTTGTCGTTGAAAGGAGAAAATGTGCATCCCACAACAATTCTTTTTTTGATCGACCGGTAAAACGAAAAGCACCTACACGAATCAATGGTGTCACTTGTTGCAGTGTGATTCCTGTACGTTTTATAAAGTCATAGAGATCCTTGAACTCTCCTTTCCTGTTTCTTGCCCTGGAAATACTTCTGATCGTATCCTGCTCTATGTCTTTCACAAACGCAAGCCCGATCCAGATTGTCTTGCCTTGCAGTGTCGCACCTCCTTCGCTATGATTGACACAAGGCGCCTCCGCTTTTGCTCCGTGCATGATGGCTTCGTGCAGATAGACATCCCATCGATAGTACCCTCCGCCATTGTTGATCGTCGCTACCATGTATTCGACAGGATAATATGCCTTCAGAAATAAACTCTGGTAGCTCTCTACCGCATAGGAAGCCGAATGTCCTTTTGAAAACGCATATCCCGCGAAACTTTCGATCTGTCGCCATACATCTTTCACTACCTCAGGGTCGCGTCCGAGTGCAGCGGAGTTAGCAAAAAACTTCTCTCGCACTTTCGCAAATTCATCACGCGAACGAAACTTACCCGACATCCCGCGACGCAAAACATCAGCTTCACCCAGATCAAGGCCTGCAAAATGATGCGCGACTTTGATCACGTCTTCCTGATATACCATGACACCAAATGTCTCCGGCATAATCTCCAATAATACCGGATGTGCATCCTTTCTTCGCTCTGGGTAACGAAAGCGCAGAATGTATTCACGCATCATACCTGATTGTGCCACACCAGGCCGGATGACGGAACTTGCTGCTACCAGACCCAGATAATCCGAGACTTTGAGTTTCTTCAACAGCATCCGCATCGCAGGCGATTCTACATAGAAACATCCAATGGCTTTCCCACTGCGCAACATTTCTTTGACTTTCTCATCTTCCTTGAATCGCGGGATATCATGTATGTCGATCTCCTCTGCATCCGGATGATTTTGTTTCACGAGAGCAAGGCCATCTTTAATTTTCGCAAGACCACGTTGTCCAAGAATATCAAACTTATACAAGCCTATGTCTTCAGCAGTCACCATATCGAATTGTGTGGTTGGAAATCCTTTTGGTGGCAAAAATGTCCCGGTGCAATAGTGAATATGATCTTGTGATATCAGGATACCACCAGAATGGACACTCATATGACTCGGAAGGCCATGAAGCAACTCAGCATACTTCCATACCTGTCCGGACAATTCATCCTGACGCACTTGACCTTCCTGTATCTTATCAATTTCTTCAGGAGGAAGCCCGAATACTTTGCCGAGTTCACGGATGACAGCGCGATTTTGAAACGTACTGTAAGTACCTAATAAGGTAACGTGTGGAAATTCCTCAAAAATGAACCGCGTGACATCTTCGCGATCCTGCCAGCTAAAATCAATGTCAAAATCAGGAGGACTTGTACGATAGAGATTGATAAATCGCTCGAAGTATAAATCCAGTTCGATAGGATCCACATCCGTGATGCGGAGCAAATATGCCACGAGACTGTTTGCGCCACTGCCGCGACCTACATAGAAATAGCCGCACTGACGAGCATAAGTCACGATGCGCCAATTGATCAGGAAGTATGACACAAATCCCTTTCGTTGTATGAGATCGAGTTCTTTCTCCAGTCTTTCAAGTACAACGGCATCAGGATTTGGATAACGGTATGGCATACCATCTTCACAGAGTTTGCGGATCAACCTAAAATCCTCTTCGGCAGAGTTGGTATAGTTTGCAAGATTCTTGTGTGCATCTTGGTCTTTGTATTGAAAATGGACTGTACAACTTTCGAGGACACGTGCAGTGTTTCTCAGAATTTCTGGAAAGCGGCCGTAGATGCCTATGTATTGCTTTCTATTCAACAAGATATCTCCCACCTGACCACCCGCTGACTTGTCCAGTTTGGAGAGCAAAACATTTTCGCCGATAGCGCGAAGCAGAACATGCATCTCAATATCCTGCGCACTGCGAAATGTTGCGGTATGCAATATGACGACATGATCATCCGGAATTTTATATCCATCTCCCATAAAGCGATTGATATCCGCCTGCCGGATTCCAATGAGTTCATTCTCTGAGAGAGACCATCCGGCATAGTTTGGATAAGGATAGATAATCCATGCATGCGAAAACTTTGGAGCACGTGCAGGGAATGACTTATGCTCATGAAGGTGCGATGCCAGGAAGTCGTTCAGCTCTTTGAATCCTTCATTGTTTTTCGCAAGCCCGATATAGCACTGACGTACACCATTTCGAAAATCCACGCCAAGGACAGGTCGCACACCGTGTTCACTGGCCATACGTACAAAGTCATGACTTGCACCTGTGTGATTGATGTCTGTGAGTGCAAGAGTATGGATACCAAGTTTAGCTGCCTCCTGCAATAGTTGCCGCGGAGACAGGATGCCATAGTTAAAGCTGAAATACGAATGACAGTTGAGGAACATAGAATGTGAGAGAAAACAAAAATCCAAACTCAAACGCAAACTCAAACACAAGTACAAGTACAAGTGCAAGTGCAAAACTCGCCTTTTACTTATAATCCTATACCCATCGACCCGTACCTCGTACCCCGTA
>JANNQA010000060.1:0-5815 GCA_031400515.1 Bacteroidota bacterium | reverse complement strand
GCCTGATAAGCATTCACCAGGCCACCACTACGGCTGAGTTCTGAACCCTTCACTCTGGTGAAATCACCGGGACGCAATACTTCTCCTTGAAAGGGAATCACGGATTGCATCAGGATCTCTTTTACTTCATGCGCTTTCAATTCAGGAAAATAGGCGCGGATGACAGCTGCGACACCCGCAACGACTGGTGACGCCATGCTTGTGCCTTGTGCATATTCATAAGCCTCGTCCGGTGCAGTGGAGTAAATATACATGCCGGGCGCAAAGAGATCCACCTCATTCTTGCCATAGTTTGAAAATGGTGCGATAGCTTTGTCACCACGTTCAGAATTACTTGCTCCTACTTCGATCCAGTTGTCTGCAGATTTTTTTCCAAGAAAGCCACGCTTTTCAAATGTTGCATTTGGAAAATTGCCTACTAAATCATTATCAGCTCCATCATTGCCTGCTCCATGCACCAGTAATACATCATGTTTGCGTGCATAACGAACTGCGTCATCAACGACTTTTTTATTCCATGACTGCCCTTTGCCAAAACTCATATTAATGACATGCGCTCCATTGTCGACAGCATAGCGGATTGCATTGGCAACATCTTTGTCGTGTTCATCACCATTTGGAACAGTACGTACAGGCATGATCCGTGCATAGCGAGCGACACCCTTCACGCCAAACTCATTCCACAATGCGCCTACAGTTCCAGAGACATGTGTTCCGTGAAATGCAAAACCTCCCCGCACATCATTGTTGCCATAGCAACATTCAGTTTGGTCGTCGTAGTTATCCCCAATGATTGTCCTGGAATTGAGTTCCGGATTGAAACGATAGTCAAGGAGATCCCGGCTCCCGCTTGTTGCTTCATCATAGCTTGCTTTGATTTCATTGAAGAGATCCTCAGTAGTAGTAAGCTCCAGGCCATAATCTCTAGCATTCTTAAAAAGTTCTTTCGCAATCTTTAGAAGTTCATGCTCGCCCGGATCGAATTTATCAAGGAATGACTCGGTAAGTTCCTGTCCTGGATAATACACATCAAAGCTGTCCAATACAATTCTGATGAAAGATGCATTTTCATCCAGATCATGAATTTCTGCGCTTGCTGCGCTCCGTTTGCTCAGCACCGTGTTTTCATACTCCAGAAACGTAGTATAGAGTTTCTTGTCTTTGTGCGAAAGTTTTTTCAGGTCTTTGTCGGCGAAGTATTTCTTGTAATGCGCATAGAGCCTTGTGATCTCAAGAGTTTCCTTTAAGACGTTGACACCACTTGCATTGCCAAGAAAATTCCATCCATTGACATCATCAACATAACCATTACTATCATCATCAATGCCATTGCCAGGAATTTCATCGACGTTTATCCAGATATTGTCTTTGAGATCGTCATGCTCGATATCCACGCCTGAGTCCAGGATTGCGACAATAATTTCTTTCGATGGTTTGGTATCACCGAGGTACTCATAAAGTCGATCCACACCAATGCCATTGTAGGCCGAAGAAGAAGGGTCTTCGAAGTACCAATCTAATTCATCAGGTTGCGCAAAAGTGGATAATGCAAGGCAGGAAAACCAGGCGCAAAGGATGAGAATTCTTTTCATGGGAAGAACTGTTTCTTTAATGATTTCCGGTCTACGTGAATGACCGCAAAGGTAATGCATAGGGCCATCCAATTGTTGCGTGCTCTATCGATTAAATCTTCCGTTTGGTATAATGGGATAATAAATAACAGTTTGTTCACCAAAGAAGCGAATGTTCATCGGGTGTATGGCAGAATGCAAGGAGGACTTACGAGCGTCTGCTGGAACCGGGGCAATCTTTCAAGCGCCTGCATTATGTGATACACAAACATCTTTCTAACAGGAAGTCCTTCATGATCTTCGTGTCCTTCGTGGTTTAATAAGCCTTTCCGCTGACGCTCGTAAGTCCTGCGGAACGTTCCGAGGTCACCTGCCCTTTCTGTTCGACCTGAGTAATCCGGGCGGGCTTGGAGGTCAATCCACACGTTTTTAACTAATTGTTTTTCCCATTTTTTCACGCATCTTGTGTCTGTGCAGTCCAATGAGCCTTCAACAAATCCTGCAAACGTGAATTCCCAAACGCCAGAATCTATTCTTCTCCGCTATTGGGGCTATCCGGCTTTCCGGCCATTGCAAAAGGACATCATCGAATCTGTCTTGAGCGGCAAGGATTGTCTCGCATTACTACCCACAGGTGGAGGTAAATCTGTGTGTTATCAGGTTCCTGCATTGCTCATGGACGGAGTCTGTCTCGTCATTTCACCACTGATAGCATTAATGCGTGATCAGGTACAACAGCTCCAGGCCAGAGGAATTGCAGCGGAAGCCATCTATTCCGGTATGCACATCTCGGATATCGATCGCATCCTCGACAATTGCATCTATGGTAAAATAAAACTGCTCTATCTCTCTCCCGAGCGCCTGAGTTCCAAACTTGCGGAACAGCGTATACTACGAATGAAGATCAGTCTTGTCGCAGTAGATGAAGCGCACTGTGTTTCACAATGGGGTTATGACTTCAGACCTTCTTATCTGGAAATAATCAAAATGCGGGAATGGCACTCCGATGTCCCGTTTCTCGCACTCACCGCTTCGGCTACGACGACAGTACAACAAGATATTGTCAATGTCCTTGAAATGCGATCGCCGGAGATTATTAAAAGTAGTTTCAGACGCCCGAATCTGAGTTATCTCGTGTATCCAAGAGAAGACAAATGGCAACGCACGCTTGATATCCTTGGCAAATTACCCGGCTCGAAACTGATCTATACGCGAAGTCGCAGCAAAACGACTCAACTTGCAAAGCTGATCGGCAAGCATGGAATTCGGTGCGAGGCATATCATGCGGGTATGTCAAGTAAGTTGCGGCACCAGGTCCAAGAGCGATGGATTGAAGGTGTAACTGGTACTGTAGTATGTACTACTGCTTTTGGGATGGGTATTGATAAACCGGATGTGAGGGCTGTGTTGCATTTCGATCTTCCCGGTAGTCTCGAAGAATATTATCAGGAAGCAGGACGCGCAGGGAGAGATGGCAAGTGCGCATTTTGTGTATTGCTCTATGATCAATCCGATCTTCCACGATTGCAGGAACGCTGTGTCAAAGCATATCCCGATATCCCTGACCTGATTTATTTGTATCGTGCGTTGTGCGGGCATTATTCCATTGTGATTGGAGGTGGAGTAGGCGAGACCTATGATCTCAATTTTCGCGAGTTTCTCACCAAGTATCAATTGGATCCGGTCCATACGTATCATTGTCTGCAGGGTCTTGAGCGCGATGGATGGATCATGCTCAATGAAGCAGTACATCATCCATCAACAGTATTTGTGGAAGCATCACATGAAGAACTCAATGATTATCAATTCGAAAACCCGCAGCGTGATTATCTCCTTAAAACACTCTTGCGCAACTATGAAGGATTGTTTCTGGAGCCGGTAAGAATACGGGAATCAGATATTGCAAAACTGTTGAAAACAAAGGAAAATGATGTTGTGGAGGAATTGACATTGCTTGCCCGTGATGGGATACTGTCTTATGTGCCCGCCAATGATATGCCGCGTATTACTTTCATGCGTGAGCGTGTGGAGGATCGCAATCTTACGTTTGATACTGCGCTCATTGAACGTCTGCGTGATCAGGCATTGTCGCGTGCAAGGCATATGGCAACCTTCGTCAGTGGCGATACGTGTCGTGAGCAATATCTGCTTTCCTATTTCGGAGAGCAAACATCTGAGCCGTGTGGCAATTGTGATATTTGCCGAAGTAAGCGTAAAGGTGTTTCTTACGATGCAATTTTGTTGCGTATTCCGGATGCCGGTATCTCACTTAAAGAGTTAATAGGAAGTTTCAGTGCATCTGATCACAAAGAGGTTCGTGACCTGCTTTCGATCCTTGAAACTGACGAGTTGATAAAACTTGATTTAGATATGGTGAAGTTGAACAAATGAGGTGATACATGAAGAGCATTGTATTTGCCGTGACAAATGATCTCTCCTATGATCAACGTATGCATCGCATTTGTGATTCTTTGCAGTCAGCGGGGTATACAGTAGAGCTTATCGGACGGCTGCGAAAGCAATCAGCAGAATTGACAAAGAGACAATTTTTGCAACGACGACTTCATTGTTTCTTCACAAAAGGAGTGTTGTTCTATGCGGAATACAATATCAGGTTGTTCTTCGTACTGCTTGCTCATCGTGCGGACATCTTTGGTGCATGCGATCTGGACACTGCATTGGCAGTCATTCTTGCGGGAAAATTCAAAACGCGGAAAACTGTTTTTGACGCACATGAACACTTTACGGAAGTTCCTGAAGTCGAGCGACGAAAATTCGTAAAATCAATCTGGCAAGGAATAGGGAAGTGGTGTGTTCCCAAATTTCAACTACGCTTTACGGTGAGCGAGACACTTGCTCACGTCTTGTCCCAGGAATACAAGGCAACATTTGGTGTAATCCGTAATGTGCCAATACTCAATGAGACGACAATTTCCCCTATCCATGAACGTGAGAGACTGATTGTTTACCAGGGTGCATTAAATGAAGGTCGAGGTCTGGCACAAGCGATTGAGGCAATGAAACTCCTACCTGATTTTCGCTTACGTCTTATTGGTGAAGGAGATTTATCCGTTCAGCTCCGGGAATTGACAGCAAAGCTCGGGTTGACAGCCAGGATCGAGTTTGCCGGATATGTCTTACCAAAGGACTTGTATGCACTTACCTGCAAAGCGATGATTGGATTGAATCTCCTGGAGTCCCGAAGCAAGAGTTATTATTATTCGCTTGCGAATAAATTCTTTGACTACCTGCATGCCGGAGTGCCTTCGATCAATATGGACTTTCCCGAGTATCGCAAAATCATAGAGGAGTGCAAAGTTGGTGCATGCATCGATAAACTTTCAACAGAAGAAATTGCAAAAACTGTTTCGAAGATTACAAAGGATAAGGATGCGTTCGAAAACATGATTCGCGCCTGTGCAATCGCCCGTTCGGAATATGCGTGGCAGAAGGAACAACTGAAGCTACTAGAAGTCTTACGGGAAGTTTAATTCTGAATCATCTTGGATTTGGCTACTACTGCGACGTCTCTGATCTGCGAGGTTTGTCACAGGACAGTGCACTGACTGCAAAAATGGAAGGTCAGCAGGTCTCTGAAGTATGTTGTGAATATACTCTTAGATACAGGGAACCTCTAAAACTCTTTGATTTGAGTTTTACCCCGACCCAGCGCAGTCCGTCTTCGGGCTGCCTGCGCCATAGCTTCGGCGACGGCGCGCGGACGTAGTCTGCTTCGCCGGACGAAGTCCGCTGAGTAGCCCTCATCTACAGCCATAGGCAATGGCCGACGGCGTCAGCACTCGCGCACCCGGTGATAAGATCGAAACACTGAGGCTCCATTCATGGATGGGCTGGTAGTTTTTGGAGGTTCTCTAAGAGTACGTGGAATATACTCCTGAGTATATTGTGAATATACTCCGAGTATGTTGTGAATATACTCCGAGTATGTTGTGAATATACTCCCTGAGTATGTTGTGAATATACTCCCTGAGTATGTTGTGAATATACTCCGAGTATGTTGTGAATATACTCCCTGAGTATGTTGTGAATATACTCCCCGAGTATGTTGTGAATATACTCCGAGTATGTTGTGAATATACTCCCTGAGTATGCTGTGAATATACTCCGAGTATGTTGCGAATATACTTCCTGAGTATGTTGTAAATATACTCCGAGTATGTTGTGATTATACTCCCCGAGTATGTTGTGAATATACTCCCCGAGTATGTTGTGAATATACTCCC
>JANNQA010000046.1:0-25900 GCA_031400515.1 Bacteroidota bacterium | reverse complement strand
GCGAGGAATTTGCCGCTGCCCAGTCACTCAAGGGTGCGCGGATTACCGGCTCCTTGCACATGACGATTCAAACCGCCGTGTTGATCGAAACTCTGCAAGCCTTGGGCGCCGAAGTTCGCTGGGCCTCGTGCAACATCTTCTCCACGCAGGACCACGCTGCCGCCGCGATTGCCGCCACAGGCACTGCCGTATTTGCGGTCAAAGGCGAGTCGCTAGAAGACTATTGGGATTACACCCATCGCATTTTTGAATGGAGCGATGGCGGCTATTCCAACATGATTCTGGATGATGGCGGCGATGCAACCTTTTTACTGCATTTGGGTGCCAAGGCCGAAAAAGACATCAGTGCATTAGGCGTTGCCAGCTCGGAAGAAGAGCGAATTTTGTTTGCTGCAATCAAAGCCAAAATTGCCGTCGACTCGACTTGGTATTCGACACGTCTGGCGCAAATCAAAGGTGTGACCGAAGAGACCACCACCGGCGTGCATCGCCTGTACAAGATGCATGAGCGTGGTGAATTGAAGTTCCCGGCGATCAACGTCAATGACTCAGTGACCAAGTCGAAGTTCGACAATCTTTACGGCTGCCGCGAGTCCTTGGTTGACGCTGTCAAACGCGCCACCGATGTGATGATTGCCGGTAAAGTTGCCTTGATTGCGGGTTATGGCGATGTGGGCAAAGGCTCAGCTCAAGCCATGCGCGCGCTTTCGGCGCAAGTCTGGGTGACCGAGGTTGATCCGATCTGTGCCTTGCAGGCAGCGATGGAAGCATATGAAGTGAAGAAGATGAGTGATGCGGTATTAGAAGCAGATATCATCGTCACAGCCACAGGTTGTAAAAATGTCGTGACAGGTGAGCATTTTTCAAAGATGAAAGACAAAGCGATCGTCTGCAATATTGGCCATTTCGATAATGAAATCGATGTTGCATGGCTCAACGACAATCATGGCAAATCTAAAGTGACCGTAAAACCTCAGGTCGACAAGTATACGATCAAAGGCAAAGACGTCATCCTCCTTGCCGAAGGTCGTCTTGTGAATCTTGGCTGTGCCATGGGTCATCCAAGTTTTGTGATGTCAAACTCTTTCACCAATCAGACACTGGCTCAGATGGAACTTTGGATGAATGGCGAAAAGTATGATAACAAAGTGTACGTCCTCCCTAAAGAACTTGATGAACGCGTGGCATTTCTTCACCTTGCCAAACTCGGCGTCGAATTAGAACAATTGACCAAAGAACAGTCTGACTATCTCGGCATCAAGAAAGAAGGACCGTATAAGCCGGATTATTACAGGTATTGAGGGGAGGGTTTAATGGTTAATGGTTAATGTTTAGGGTTTAATGGTTTAATGGTAAGGGTTTAATCGATTGCCGTTAACCGTTCAACGTACCAACGTGATATCTCCCGAAAACACCTCGCGTGTCCCGTCGATAAATCCCACTTCGGCCATCCATACATAGACGCCGGGCATGAGCATTTCAGAGATATTTCGTCCTGACCAATGCACTTCAGGGTCCCTCATCATCGGCGTGCTTCGGGTCACCAGGATATCGCCCCATCTGTCAAACACGGTGAAACGACGGATTTCGGCTACGCCATTGAAATGCACAAAGAATTCATCGTTGATCTGATCACCATTCGGACTAAAGACATTTGGTGCAAAGAGGCGATGTGTACGATCGACCTTCACGAGGACACTGGCACTACTCTTACATCCTGTGTCGTTCTCAACGATCACAGTGTACCTCGTGTCTACAAACGGTGCTACAAGATTTTGTGCACAGTCTATACATGATACAAATCCTCCTTCTGGTGCAAACCATTGATAGAAGGTGCTATTGCCTTCATTTATGACGCGTGGGATCAGCAATAAACTATCGCCAAATCTGATTTCATATTCATCAGGATCAAATGAGACATCGATCACAGAAGTGAGTACTTCATACTGAACATATAATGTATCGCATGGTGTCATCGCCTGCACAGTGTATAGTCCGCCTTGACTAATCATGAGACTGGTATTTGTCGAGCCATCGTTCCAGAGAAAATCTGCACCATATTCCATGGCGCTCAGTTCTACGACATCACCATCGCAGATAGACAATATAATATTGACATCATCCTGATAGCTCTGCAGTAGGAGGGAAGTGCTGTCGCGTTTTGTGATAGTGATAGGATCATCGGAAAGTGCAGTAGATCCAAGTGCCTGAGGCAGATCGCTGAGGATGGCCTGGTTTTTATAGATGCCATCCGGAAGGTCGCCGATCTCAACGCGAAGGATGATACTATCAATGCCTGGCAACAACGTGAGATCTTCCAGATGGAGGATACCTGTCCCAACTCCGCTACGAATCGTACCGCCATATGGGTTGTAGATGATCTCTGAAATCGTAAACCCGGCAGGTAATGTATCCTGCAAGTCTATACCACTTCTTGGAGCTGCAGAACTATTTGCAATAGTAAAAACATACTGTACTTCTCCGCATGGCACCATCACACGTGGATTTACCACCTTGCGCAATTCTACAGTATGCGGACATGAACAACCATCAGTTGCAATCGCGCGTGTGCCTGTGGTAAGTATGCGAAATTCACCGGTAAACTTATCGACTTTGTACAAGGTATTTTGAAAACCATTGTTGCCGGGAGGTCCTCCATATGCATAGAGATCACCGAAGGAATCAAAGAACAATGATCCGGCGTCATCCATCAGTGTAGTGGGAGGAAATGGAGCCGTGACTTCTCCTGTCGCGAAATCAATAACCACCAATCTATTGCCACCTGCATCAACACCATAAAGAGTGCCATCTGTGGGATCAAATGCGATATCAAGCATATTCACACCTACACCTGTGAGTGCCCGTGATGAAACAGAAAAATTCGGAGAAGTGAGATCGACCTGAACTATCGCCGCATCACTATTATTCGGTGATGTGCCCAATGTGCCGATCAGCACAAGATATCTTCCATCTTGTGAAATATCAGCAGCGAGATAGACATGATTTGAGTTCAATCCCAATACGCCAAGATCTCTTGCTGTTCCGGTAGCATCGATCTGATAGAGATTGTGAAAAAGTGGTTCGACAGCGTAGATGAAATTATCTGTCACCCGATAACCCGCACCATTGATGAACGTGCCCAGATTATTGTTGATACTGACGAATTGAACCTGATCAGTGATCGGGTCAATGACTGCCTCTACCAGTGATGAAGTCGAAGGTGTGGTAAATGAAATATAGAACTGTCCAGTGCAGTCAAAGGGAATCTGCGCATCGCAAACATCAGTCCTGAACAAAAGGACCACACAAATCATCCAATATGCTATGCTCTTCTTCACAACATCAAGGTACGTAAACTTCAAGGTATTGGTTTGAAGTTCGCTGTTAGCAATTGGCTAATGGCTAATGGCAACTAGCTACTAGCTATTGGCTGTCGACTGAGGACTGAGGGACTGAGGACTGTTGGTTCGACTGAGGGACTGAGAACTGTTGGCGGTCACCCTCTGCTTCTCGCATTATTCTTCTTACGTCTGATATCTCTATTGGCTTTGTTCTGATGCATGCGAAGGCTTGCGCGTTCTTGTCTCGTCACGACACCGTCTGCTTTTGTTGCTTTCTTATGTCTGTTTACACGACGTTGTTGACGTTCGAGATTACGGATTTCTCTCTTTGTCAATTCGCCGCTTGCCGCGCCTTCCACGATACGACCTTGTTGCACACCCTGACGGATAGTAGTTTGACCAATTACGGAGTAGACTATGCTTCCGATGATCAGGCTTAGGAGGATCAGTTTCTTTTTCATTTGTGAATGTTTAAGTGTTTAATGTTTAACTGGTTAAATGTTTAGTGGGGGCGATCACTGAGCCTATCGGTCACTGAGCGGTCGGTCACTGAGCCTGTCGAAGTGCCCGTTTGTCGTTTACCGTTCTGCCCTTCCGCCCCGCCTCCACCTAGGGTGGATTCGGGCAAGCGTTCCGCCGTTCATCAGATCAGACAACGCCATACCCGAAAGGTTTACCCTCTTAACAAAGTTTTAAGACAATGCGCAAAACAAAGATTCCTATCTTCAACCACTCAGGAAATTTATTGCATGCCCGAGACCAATACACATCTGAAGAAGTCCATCGTAGCAATGCTTCTGCGCATGCAGCGGACGAATGCGGATAAATCGATCCGGGAGTTTGCATATATCCATCGCGTAGCCTCACATCTCGGTCTTTCTGCAGAAGAAGTCATCGATATCGAACGCGACCTCAGCAGCTATCTTCTCAAACCTCCATCGGATGAAAAGGAACGCATGACCATCCTCTATTTTCTCCTCTTCCTCATGGACATTCACGGTAAAATGAATCAGGAAGAAGAAGATCTCGTCAAAGAATTTGGCCTTCGTCTCGGTTTCCGCATGGGCCTCACCACAGAACTCATCAACGAAGTCAAGCGCCATGCGACCACACGCATTCCTCCAGAGGCGCTGATCGAGCATATCAGGAAGTATTTGAATTAGGGTGGAACGGCGGAAAGGTAAACGGCGGAAAGGTGAACGAAAACCAGACCTTTCGCGCAGTTTGTAACTGCCCCAGTCAAATGCTGACGGTACACTCAATCACATCCTTCCGCGCAGTTTGTAACTGCGCTTTCCCTGCACATCTTTGGCGCAGTTTGTAACTGCGCCCTACTTCACACTTCTGTACACTACACCTTTTGCGCAGTTTGTAACTGCGCCTCCCCTTGTGGCGTCATGTAGGGGAAGGCCTGTCCTTGATACTTTCCCACAATTGAGAATAGACAATCGAGAATCGAGAATTCCATCTCGTCGGTGAAACCTCGCAGCCTTCTTAGCAGCAAGAGGCTTTCTAGCTTTAATCGAGAATCGAGAATTCCATCTCATTTGTGAAACCTCGCACAATCAGAAGTGCAAGCGCAAGTGCAAGTGCAAGAAAACCCCAATGTGGCGCGAGACAGGCGAACTCAAACTCATTCCTCGACTTCTACACTTCGATTTCTCCGGCAGGTTTACTGTCAATGACAAGTTTCAAAATGGCGTGTTACATCGATATCGACGATTTCTGTGGGGATAGTATTTTGTCATCCTGCGCGAACAAAATGAGCGCAGCAAACTTGCCCTGAGCTGCGACGCACTGAGCCAGTCGAAGTGTCGACCGCGTGTTGCCTTCCGCGAGCGCCGAAGGCTACTCTGCGGAGGCGCAAGGGAACGAGTCGAGAAATCCTGTTGGTATAAAAGGATCTCTCGGCTCACCAATCGTGCTCCTCGTTGCCTTCGGATCACTCATGGTTCGCTCGAGATGAGAGAATATGAAACGCTTGCATCCTTCGACTCTCTCTACCCTGTAGAGATCGCTCAGGATGACAAGCGGACCGATTCACTGATTACCGAATCACCCGATTACCGAATCACCTGATTACCGATCACTTCGAAGTTCACACTTACCCACTGCACCGATTACCGAATCACCAATTATCTACTCCTCATTCTTCTCCAGTCAGCCACCGCTTAAAAAACGGCGACCGCTCTGTACTCACGATGGCATCACCTTGTGTAAACGGTGGATTGAGTTTGATCTTGACACGTGACTTTGAGTACGCATACATTTCTTCGATCGCGTCGATGCATACAATGAGTTGGCGGTTGATACGGAAGAAACGGATGGGATCAAGACGACCTTCAAGCTGCTCCAATGTTTCATCGATCGGATAGCGCTTACCATCTTTCGAGATCGCAAATGTCATTTTATCCTGCGAATAGAAGTATGCCGACTCGTTGAGATCGACAATCTTCATCGTTTGACCGATTTTCACCAGCGTACGTTGGGTTGCAGGGATGAGGCCACTGCGTGTGAGGCGTTGTACAAGATCTATTGTTTGTTCTGCCATTTGATTCGCAGTGGAACCGGCGTGGTTTTGTGAGATGCGTGAAATCGCCTCCGTGAGCTCTTCGAGTTTGATGGGTTTGAGCAGATAGTCGATAGCATTGAGTCGAAACGCTTCTACCGCATATTGATCGTATGCTGTGGTGAAAATCACCGGGCTGCGGATTTCTGTGTGTTTGAATATCTCAAGGCTTGCTCCATCCGCGAGATGAATATCCATAAGCAAAAGATCTGGTGCAGGATTTTCTTCAAGCCATTGGACGGATGCAGCGATACTGTCCAGAGTAGCGAGAATTTCATGCTGAGTATCGATTTGCTGCAGGAGTTTGACAAGACGACGAACCGCCGCGTCTTCGTCTTCAATGATCACGATGCGCATCAGAATATATTTTTGATAATGGGAATAGATACCTTAAAACTCTCGTTTGACTCTTCGACGAGTACTTTCTTGTCTGAAATGACTTCATACCTGTTTATAATACTCTGAAGTCCAAATTTTGTCGAGGGTACCTCGGAGAGTTTCTTCTGCTTATTGTTTTCTACGACAAGATATTCGCTCTTGTTGTTGCTATGAATCTTTATCGTGAGCGGTTTGGATTTGGAGATCACATTATGCTTGACCGCATTTTCCACAAGCATTTGGAGTGTAAGCGGAGGGATAAATCCCTGTGTACCGTTGAGGTCGACATCGAGTCTCAGGTTTTCTCCATACCGTTGCTGCAGGAGGTAATAATAATTTTTTACCAGTGTGATTTCTTCCGGGATCGAAATGGCTTCTTCCTCACGATACTGCAGAATGCTGCGATAGAAGTCTGCGAGCTTCTGTACATATTCGATAGGCACATTCGGATTGTCCGTGTTTTCATCAATGATGGTGATCAGCGTATTAAAACTATTAAAGAGGAAATGCGGATTGATTTGAGCTTTCAATGCACGAAATTGCGCTTCAATATTTTCCTTATTCAACATCTCAATACGACGTAAACGTGCTTCGCGGTTCTTGATATACTGATATACAAGAAACACGACACAGAGTGTTGCAAGAGCAATAAACCAGCGGTACTGCCAGAAGGGTTTTCTGATCTCGAAAGCATACTCTGCGAGCGGCTCATCGTAGAAGAATTTATTTTCAGAGGCTTTCACGCGGAAATTGTATTTACCGTGCTTGAGGTTTGAATAGATCGCCAGGTGATCATGCGATTCTTTCCAGTCCAGATCATGTCCCTCAAGAATATATTGATATTTTACAGAAGCCGGTGAAGTATACCAAAGTCCGACATAGTCAAACGCAAAGAAATTTTGGTGCGCTGGAAAGCGGTTATTCTGATAAAAATCAATCGGCTTCTGATTTACAGACACATGTTCGATTCTGGTTCGCGGATGGATGCTCAAATCTTCACGAAGAGCACTATACTTCACAAGTTTGTCACGCAGTCCGATCCAGATATTTCCCGACGCATCTTTACACACGGCATTTAAAACAGGCATTGGGTTTTCAAGACCGATTTCATCATCGAAATACATAAAGTGACGCTTCTCAGGGATCAGAATGTCAATGCCTTTATTGTGCACAATCAGAATTTCTCCTTTGGTGTTCGAGACTACTGCTGAAATATTCATGCTTCGCAGACCCTCATCAATACTCAATGCTCTGTAAGAGTTTTTGTCAACGTCATACTCGACGAGTCCTGAATCAGGGGTATTAAACCAGATATGGCCCGAGCCGTCATGCGTTAAAGAGTAGATCGTGTTTGGTCCTTCAATTGTACTCCGTGGCAAGACTTCAATATGATTCCTTTGGGTGAAAGCCAGCCCGGCACCGTCCGTCGCAAGCCAGGCTTCATAACCTTCTTTGGGTATTACCTGAAAAACAAAATTGTGACTTCCACCTCCATTCGCTGAGAGTGTCGTGATGTCCATGTCACCCCCTTGTGTGATATCTCCCGTGAGATGAATTTTCATCACCCCTCGCCCAAGGGTGGCGAGCCACAATGTTTGATTTTCGATAAATAATGAAATGACAGGATTCATGCGCAGGTTCTCAAATCGTTCGAACGTGTAGAAGCGTTGTGTGCTTGGATCATACACGCAGAGGCCATTGTCCAATGAGCCAATCCAGACATTGCCAAATTCATCTTCGCTCATACAGGCAACTGAAGTAAACGGAGCATTCGGAATCCTGTGATGCAGCCAGATCCCTGAGGAGTCTTCCCATGCCTTGTAAAAACCTTCATCAGTACCAATCCAGAGTTGTTCCTGTGATGATGCGCAGATAGATTGAATATTTCCGATCGGGATATTGAGAGTTTCAAATGGGCGAAAAGCAGTATGCAGAGTGTTGGTCTCAGAGACAACCCAGATATTTCCCTCTACATCTTTTAGCAAATCATTCACCTTAGCATTGAGTAAAGCTTCTACGCCACGTACCTTTTTGAATTTCCTGTTCTCGGTGCTATATCGCCAGATACCATTGCCTTCAGTCCCTATCCAAAGCTCGAGATCTTCAAAGTATGTGATACATGTAATTTGTCCGATACCCGCATCAGAGATTACCTCTGTGATTTGCTCTTTGTCAGTATCATAATAAGCAATGTCATTTTCATAGCTTGTAATCCACATATTCCCTTGCAGGTCTGCAATTATTGAACTGACAATTTGATCCGGGAGTCCATCTTTGACGGTGAGTGGCCGAATCTGTTTCTTTCCATTGAAACTGCAGATGTTTACACCATTGTCGGTACCCGCCCAAATCCGTCCTTTTCCGTCCAGGGAAATTGTATAAATATCATTGTCCAACAATCCATCGTCGCGATTAAAATTATACAATCGCGCTCCTGAATAGACATAGAGTCCCTCACCATAAGTGCCAATCCAGAATTGCCCATTTGCATCTTCGAGGAATCCGGTGATACGCACCTTTGGAAGTCCTTCTTCTATCTTCCAGAAAACGAGACCTTGCTTGACATCGTAGTGGAAGATTTGTCCGGTCTTCGTACCAGCCCACAGAGTTCCTTTTTTGTCTTCGTAAAGAGAGGTTACCGAAAGAGCGGAAAGTGAGTCCGGAAAAGGAATGTTGATCAGTCGGGATCCTGTGAACTGCATGAGTCCTTCAGAAGTGCCAAGCCAAATCATACAATTGTGATCCTGAAAGATCAAATTAATATTCAGATGTGCATATGCTTCGTCTATCTCACGCGCTACAAAATGCGGCTCCATAGCATGGAACCGGGAAATGGCCAAAAAAAATATTGTCAAAAGAAAAGAATACCGCATCACTCTGTTTTTTGCAACACCATTTCTATCTCGACATAGATTGTCTCAGCAATTTTCTGGCTTAAAAGTTTAGGTATATTAATATCATGTTCTTTGATTGGAACTGAAAATGAAGCACTTACTTCTATAACACCGCGACTCGAAACAAGTCTACCTTGTATCAGACGTTCTGTACTCACCCCATGGATATTGAGAATGCCTTTTACGCGGATATCGTATTGTCCTTCAACTGCAAAACTGACCGTCTCTATGATCTTACCAGTGAAGGTGGCAACAGGAAACTTTGTCGCTTCCATGTAATTCTCCATAAAGTGTTCCCGCTGTACAGAGCTATTGAAACCATGGAATGAATTGAGCCGTACAGAAAACGCGATGCCATTGGTGGCTGGATTGATTGCACCACTGAGTTGAGTACTCTCAGCTTCGATGATCTCCAGCGCAGCATCTGATTTGAAGTGTATTATGCCGGTCTTTCCTGTAAACAGCGCCTCCTGGGCTGTCAGCGTGAGCTGCATGCCGGTGAGCATCACACTAAGAACGATATCTGAAGGGCGGATGAGCATTCGCGAATGTCTGAAGATGGGAAGTGTATTTCAAGATCGTTCTGACTGATTCTGTATATCAGGCGACCGAACCGGATTTTTTTACTCTTGAATTTTTCCTCATTGTTGTAAGGTAGGTAGAAATTGGTGCTTTCTGAGGTCAATCATGCAGGGTATCTATGTATATCGAGCGCATGGTATAAGGGTTGGGATCACATTTATCACCGCTGTCAGCAATGGTCCCTGCCAATCCGTACGAAGCAAGTATATCTCGCTAATGACTGGCACCTGGCTTGGCCGGATGATCATCCAACACTGGAATCCTCGTACGGGTAGGCAATCAGATGTGTTGTTAGAGATTGCTGCTGTTCTTGGTGGAGGCGTCTTTGGGGATCATTGTGCTCGATTTCAGATACCTCGATCATTTCATCGATGGCGAGTGCATGTGAATATAGGTCACCTACGTAATCAACAAGCTTATGCGTTGGTAGCCGGATCAATCGCCATGGCAGGATCATCTATTTGGGCTATTGTAGTTGTCGGATATTTGGACTGAAATAAAGTTAACCAGGTGTTAATCAGCGATGAACATATGATGCCCGTTCGAATTTCCTGCCCGTCCGGTCAGGCGGGCGTCGAAATTAGTCGGTTGAACTCTGTTACCTTTAAACCGATGGCAAATTGGGCGTGTTTACACAGATCGCTTCAACACGTTGACACTCGGGTTGTGTCGCCGTCATATTTAATCCGTTATATTTTTGTGCGGTAATGAAAAACTCCACAATTCGGCTGGTTGTCATCCTTGGTGCAATTGCAGTATCCGGCATCCTGCTGATACAGGTGTATTGGTTTCGGAAAAACCACAATCGTGTGGAAGCAGATTTCCATCAAACGGTGAGCATTGCACTCCTCAATGTGGCAAAGAAAATGGCGGGAAACGATGGGACGATCTTGCCATCCAGTGGACTCATTAGGAGAGTGTCGTCAAATTACTACGTTGTCAATTTCAACAATATTATTGATGCCAACTATCTCGAGTATTACCTGCTGGAGGAATTCGGCAATCTGGGTCTGAATACATCTTTCGAATACGCAATTTATGATTGTAGTAATGACGAAATGGTCTATGGCAATTATTGCGATGTGGAGAATACCGGCAAGGATGTGGCCTCCGACAATCCTTCGAAAATCCCTGCTTCCCAACAGAAATTGTTGAAGTACGATGAGTTCATTTATTATTTCGGAGTAAAATTCCCAAATCACGAAGCATATCTGCTCAACGATATGCGCGTGACGGTGATATTCTCCATTATTACACTTATGGCAATGGCATTTTTTCTTTATGCAATTTCTGTGATTTTACGCCAGAAGCGGATGTCGGAATTGCAGCGTGATTTTATCAACAATATGACACATGAGTTTAAAACCCCTATCTCCTCTATTCGTTTGTCAAATAATGTCCTGCGTGAGCACGACGCGGTAAAAAGAGATCCACGGTTAAGCAGATATGCAGAGATTATCCAGCAGCAAAGCGAGCGCCTGAATGAACATGTAGAGAAAGTACTGAGTATTGCGCGAATGGACGACAATCAGTTTGTTCTGCACAAGGAGTCTGTGGATTTACATGCCGTTATCGAAGAATTGATTCATAGTAAGGATGCAGAACTTGCAGAAAAAGGCGTCGATCTAAAGCTTGAGCTAAAGGCTATACATCCTGTCGTGCAGGCAGACAAACTTCATCTTTCAAATGTCCTGTACAACCTACTTGATAATGCAATCAAATATGCAGGTGGAAATCCGGCTATCATAATGAAAACGGAAGATGGTCCGAAACATGTGTTGTTTTCTATCCAGGATAATGGCATTGGCATCAGTGCCGAGCACCAAAAACATCTCTTCACTAAATTCTTCCGTGTACCTACCGGCAATGTGCATAATGTGAAAGGCTTTGGCCTAGGATTGTTTTACGTGAAGCGCATCGCGGATCAGCACAAGTGGAAAATCAATGTCGAGAGTGAAGAAGGGAAAGGGACCAAGATGGAGATTGCGTTTTAGAAGCTATATTGAGTATTGAATGTAGAATACAGAATACTGAATGTAGGATACAGAATATTGAATATCGAATGTAGAATATCGAATATCGAACCGAGGACTGTCCTTGCTCCTCCGCTGAAGCTTCGGCGGCACGCGGACGACAAGCTCAGGAACCGAACAGATGAGGATTGAGGACTGAAGACTGTCTGAGGAACTGAAGATTGAAAAGTCATAAAAAAACCAGGATACCACCAATAAAAGAACAACAACAAATGCCACGAATTTTATACGTAGAAGACGATGAGACTTTGAGCTTCATCACCAAGGACCACCTCGAACTCAAGGGATACGAGGTTAAACATTGCAATGACGGAATACAGGCGCTGGAGGAATACAAAGGTGGTGAGTTTGATATCTGCGTGTTGGATGTCATGTTGCCCAGAATGGACGGATTTACTCTAGCTACGGAGATTCGAAAGCGTGACAGGGATATCCCGATTTTGTTTCTGACTGCAAAGTCGTTGAAAGATGACAGATTGGAAGGACTACGTCTCGGCGGCGACGACTATATCACAAAGCCATTTAGTATTGAAGAATTGATTTTGCGCATTGAAGTATTCCTCAAAAGAAATAAAGTTCATTATGAAGCACCTTCACACCAGTATCTGATCGGGAAGTATGCTTTTGACTTTAACAATCTCATCCTTTCTGATGGAGTTGAAGTGAGCAATCTTACTCAACGCGAAGCAGACCTCCTGAAATATCTCGCTGAGAATCCTAATCGTGTCATTAAGAGATCTGATATTCTTCTCAGCGTTTGGGGCGAAGACGATTACTTCCTTGGCCGTAGTCTGGATGTGTTTGTCAGCCGTTTGCGAAAATATCTAAAAGCAGACGACAGGATCAACATCGAAAATGTGCACGGTGTAGGGTTTCGGTTTATTCTGCCGGAGTGAGGAAGAATGAATGTAGAATATTGAATATTGAATATTGAATATCGAATGAAGAATGAAGAATGAAGAATGGAGAAGGTTCTACCCCGCCTCCGCCTAAGGCGGATTCGGGCAAGCGTTTCGCCTTCTACCGTATTATCTGCGACCCTTTAAAAAATAAAAAAGCCGCCCCAAAATTGGAACGGCCTCTGACTAAAAAGAAAACGACGGGTATTTCAGAATGCCAATTCTTTCTCTTTTGATGTGAATGGCACAAATTCGTTTACGACTACTTCTGTGCGGAGAGTCTTTTTCCCGTCCTTGCTTTCGTAACTGCGATGTGTGAGCTTGCCCCGAATACCGATGAAGCTTCCTTTGTGAAGATATTTCTCAAGGTATTCTGCCTGGGGCCCCCAGGCAACAAGGTTGTGCCATTGAGTACGTTGCTGGAATTCGCCTTTGTCGTCTTTGAATACGTCGGCAGTGGCGATTGATACCTGGCCGAATTTGCGGCCACCGTTGAGTTCGCGGATTTCGGGTTCACCGCCAAGGTTGCCAATGAGCTGGATGGAATTTCTGATTGATGACATGGTTGAAGAAATTAATTGATGAATCATTGATCATTGATAAATTGAGAATTGCTCAAGCGGCTGTCTGCTGTGTTTTTTCAGAGCTGGCTTTTTGCCATGAGAACTCCCTGACGACGACTTCAGAGAAATATTGGGTCTTGCCGTCACGGTCGAGGTATGGACGATTTACGAGTTTGCCATGGATAATCACAAATGACCCTTTGGTCAGACGCATCTGCATGTGTTCTGCAGTACTGTCCCAAGCCACCAGATTGTGCCATTGCGTCTGTTTTTTTGCGGTTCCCTCCTTGTCGCGGAAGTATTCGTTGGTAGCGATGGATACACGGGCTACGCTTTTGCCAGTGCTGAGCTTCGTAAGCTCTATCGCTGATCCGAGATTGCCACTGAGTGTGACTGCGTTGTTCATTGTTTTCATGTGTAAATGAATTAATACGTGATAAAAAATTTGTTTCTCTGCGTTGTCATCAGGAAGATCAATTCCAATCGACGACGAGGCAAAGGTGAGGGGGTGACTTTCGGATAGTCGTATAAAAAACATTTACTGACGTTTGTAAGTGTTTGTAAGCGTTTGTATGAGTTTAATTACGTGTATAAAGCATTCAAAATGAACATCTAAGACCAAAAGCATCGTTTTCGGGAAAAATCTGGCGGAAACGGGTTTTTCAGTATTAGGAGGTATTACTAGCCTGCTTCGAGGGTGATTTATCCATCAATTCTTCAATCCCAGCCAATGGCTGGTCAGCCTCTGGCTGAAATCAATTAATCAATTCGGCCAAAGGCCGATCAGCCTTTGGCTGGCATCAATTATCTTGCCCACATGGAACCATACTTTACAAATGATGCCATTGTGCTCGGAATTCTTTTGGTGGTACTGGCAGGTATCTTCGTCACTTCCGGGAGCCCAAGACCTTTTTGGCAGAAGTTTTACAAATACGTCCCGGCGTTGTTGCTTTGTTATTTCATTCCAGCTTTGCTCAACTGGCCGTTGAATCTCATCTCAGGGGATCATACTCAACTCTATCATGTTTCTTCCCGCTATCTGTTGCCAGCTTGTTTGATCTTGCTGTGTTTGAGTGTGGATTTCAAAGGTATTGTCAGTCTTGGGCCTAAGGCATTGATCATGTTTCTTGCCGGCACGTTTGGCGTGATCATCGGCGGACCGATTGCATTGATGGCAACAGCATGGCTTTTTCCGAATATCATCGATGCGGCTCCGGCAGATATCTGGAAAGGATTTGGCACCATCGCAGGCAGCTGGATAGGCGGAGGACCCAATCAGACAGCAATCAAAGAGATATTCCAGGTAGACGATAATCTCTTCGGAACAATGATCGTGGTAGACGTCGTCGTCGCGAATATTTGGATGGGGTTTCTTCTTTATGGAGCCAGTGTTTCGGACCGGCTTGATCGCTATTTCAAAGCAGATAATTCGGCAATCGAAGTCCTGAAGGAGAAGGTTACCACCTACCGCGCAAAAATTGAACGCATGCCCACCACAACTACAACCTTCGCGCTGATGGCAGTGGCATTTGGTGGGACTGCATTGAGCCATTGGGGTACAGAGATCATTGTGCCATTCATGACGCGGTTCAAAGCGAGTCTGGAAGCGGTACGTATGCACACACTCATGTCGGATTTTTTCTGGCTTATCGTCATTGCAACGACCATTGGAATTGTACTATCCTTCACCCGGGCCAAAAAACTGGAAGGTGTCGGTGCATCACGTTGGGGGTCTATTTTCATTTACATTCTGGTTGCTACGATTGGTATGAAGATGAATCTCAGTGAAGTCTTCAAGAATCTTGGGCTATTTGCTGTTGGCGCGATCTGGATGCTCGTGCATGTCATCATTTTATTTGTTGTAGGGAAACTGATCAAGGCTCCCTTCTTCTATTTTGCTGTCGGTAGCCAGGCAAATATTGGTGGGGCAGCTTCAGCCCCTGTAGTCGCATCCGCCTTCAGCCCTTCCCTGGCACCCGTAGGCGTACTTCTGGCCGTATTAGGCTATGCCATAGGCACTTATGGTGGCCTGATCAGCGCATATCTGATGCAGTATGTGACAGGCAACTGATGACTCGAAGAGTGACATAAAGAGAATATAGCGGAGTAACGGGTATCTGGATTGAGCTATTCACGGCCGTCGCTATAGCTATATATCAATGTCCTACTGAAATTATAGTACCTTCGGCAACCCTTTTATCGGGGTATTCCCAATTAGAAACTCTTGAAATAGACGGATTTATGAGCAAGAAGCGTATTCTCTTTGTCACACAGGAGATGAATCCATACACAAACCTGACTGAAGTCTCCAAAGTGCTTCGCAAGCTTCCTCAGTATACTCAGGACAATGGGATGGAAATTCGTGTTCTGATGCCTCGTTTTGGAGTCATCAATGAGCGCCGCCATCGGTTGCATGAAGTTGTGCGTCTGTCAGGAATGAATATTATTGTAGATGACGACGACTATCCGCTGATCATCAAAGTGGCAAGTCTGCCGGGTGCTCGTCTGCAGGTATATTTTCTCGATAATGAAGAGTTCTTCAAACGCAAGTTTATGTTTGAAGACGCAGATGGCAAGCCCTATGAGGACAACCAGGACCGGATGGTCTTCTTTTGTAAGGGAGTCATAGAAACGGTAAAGAAATTTGGATGGCCGCCTGATATTATTCATTGTCACGGCTGGATGACAAGCCTGATACCCTTTTATATCAAGACAGTCTACAAAGACGAGCCATTATTCAAGAAAAGCAAGGTCATTTATTCGGTTTATAACAATTCACTAGAGGATACGTTTGATAAGAAATTTCTGGAAAAAGCCTCTATCAACAATCTTGAGCCGGCTGATCTGGAGTCATATGTCAATGGACGCAGTGGGATCAAATTGCATAAAGGCGCGTTGGAGTACTCCGATGCTGTCATTAAAGGAAGTGCCAAGTACGAACGGACTCTTCAAAAAGAAATCACCGGTACACACAAACCAACCCTTGAGTTTCAGGATGAGGAAACGTATCTGCCAGCATATATGGGCTTCTATAAGGAGTTGCTCAAGTAATCGTGAAACACCCTCTTTTCAGATGATACATCGTTTTCAGAGCACATATACATGGCTGCTCATCTTAATTGGTTTTGTGGTGGCTGGATCATTGGCTTGTACAAGGCCTGAATTGATTGGTGCAGACCTCCTTGAAAATGAAGCTTCTCAGGTTGGCTTCACAGATTCTATCTCATTGCAGTGCGGTCAAAGGAATCCAAAACCTGTGCTCACCTATTCCGGCGAGAATGGTCGTCAATTGGTCCGCTGTCTTGTCGGGCATTTGAATGATCCTTTTTTTGGCAAATCAGAAGCATCGTGTTATTCAGAAATTTTTCTCGTCAGCGGCAGCTCTGCTTTTTTAGGTCAAACCATTGACTCGGTTGTGGTCTCATTACGATATGATACACTCGGGATTTATGGTGATCTCTCACAGTCTGTCTTTATGGGGATTTATGTCATGGAGGAAGAACTTGACCCGGAGAAAGATATTCTTTCGGACTATGAGCCCTTGATTGCAGGTGAGCCTGTTGCTTTGGCTGAAATTTTTCCGCGTCCATACGATTCACTTTACATTCAATCACGTGGTGATAGTCTGCGCGTACCTCCGATGATACGAATGCAAATGGCACCACAGTTTATCCAGGCTATGCTTGCACAGGATTCATCCACATTTGAGTCGGCGGATAGTTTTAGAAATTGGATCAAAGGGCTTCATTTCAGAGCAAGTCTAGTGGAAAATACCATGCTTGCCTTTGACCTGCGAAGTGTCTACAGTGAAATGACGGTCTATTATAATACTGGCACAGATACAGCAGAAGTCAATTTCGGATTTACAGATGGCTTGGGTGCTGGAATCCATCATACACGGTTCACGCATGACTATGCTGGGTCAGAAGCGCAAAAATTTCTTGACAATCCTGCGTTGGCAGATAGCTTGCTTTTCGTACAGGGAATGGCTGGTCTGGATATGTCTATTTCACTACCTGGTCTTCCAAACATCGACAATATCCTGATCAATAAGGCAGAGCTTGAATTCTTTGCCGCAGAGATACCAGGCGACAATCTGAATTGGTATCCGCGTATTACGCAGCTTATTAATGCGGTGGAAAACGAAGAAGGCAATTTGGATTTCTCAGAAGATGTCAATATTGTCCTTGGCCTGTTCAATGTATTAGATCCGTTCGGTGGAGATTTGATGGAGGCAGATTCCACAGGGTCATCTCCGAAAAAGTATGTGATGAATGTGACTACCTCGCTACAGGATATCTATAAAGGGAAGACGGACAATCTGTTTTTTATTACACCCTTTTTAAAACCGAATGTGCCCAATAGAGTCATGTTGTACGGCCCGGCGCATCCGACATACCCGGCCAGGTTACGACTCACCTATACTGTAGTTCAATAGAAACTCTGAAAAAATTCACCAGGAATCATGTGTGGAATTGTCGCATATCTCGGAAAGAAGCAAGCATATCCTATCCTCCTGGAAGGTTTGCATCGTCTGGAGTACCGTGGATATGATAGCGCAGGTGTTGCATTGTTGAATGGTAAGTTGATTACCTACAAGAAGAAAGGTAAGGTCAATGAACTTGAAGATCTGGTAGCCGGACATGACACGTTGGCAACATCAGGTATTGGTCATACGCGCTGGGCTACACATGGAGAACCAAATGATGTGAATGCACATCCGCATCTGTCCGGATCAGGAAAGATCGCTCTCGTACACAATGGCATCATTGAGAATCATGCTGTAATCAAGAAAGCGCTTGTCCATCACGGGCATCATTTTGTGAGTGAAACGGATACGGAGGTACTTGTGCATCTCATCGAAGAGTATAAGTATCGCGATGGATTGTCGATAGAAGATGCTGTCCTCAAAGCCATGCATAGGATTATCGGCGCATATGCGATTGTCGTCATTGATTCAGATGAACCAGGTAAGCTTGTTGCTGCCAGAAAACAAAGTCCTTTAGTGATTGGAATCGGAGAGGATGAATTTCTCATTGCTTCCGATGCATCACCAATAGTGAAGTACACAAAGAAAGTCGTCTATCTGAAAGATGATGAGATGGCAGTATTATCCACCAAAGACGGACTCGTCATCAGGAATATCAGCAATACCATTATGGAACCTGATGTAGAGGAGATCGATCTGGAGATTGAAGAGTTGGAAAAAGGCGGATATCGTTTCTTCATGCATAAAGAAATTCATCAGCAACCGGATACTGTATCTGACTGTATGCGCGGTCGTATCGATGATGCAGGTGGATGGGTGAGACTTGGCGGCATGGAGGAATACAAGACGCGAATCGCAAATGCACCACGGATTATTATTGCAGGATGTGGTACAAGCTGGCATGCAGGTCTGATAGGTGAGTACCTGATTGAAGAGCTTGCTCGGATCCCTGTCGAAGTAGAATATGCATCGGAATTGCGTTATCGGAATCCGGTGATCACTGATAAGGATGTTGTGATTGCAATATCGCAATCTGGAGAAACGATAGATACATTAGCTGCGATTCAGCACGTGAAGGAAAAAGGTGCGTTGATCTATGGAATTGTAAATGTGGTGGGTTCTTCTATCGCAAGGGCTACCGATGCAGGCTCCTATGTACATGCCGGTCCTGAAATCGGTGTCGCATCTACCAAAGCGTTTACCTCACAGGTCACCTTACTTGCGTTGATGGCATTGCAACTCGGCTATGAGAATGGATCTCTGTCAAAATCACGATACAGGACGCTGGTCAGTGAACTCAAGACGATACCTGAAAAGATCAGAAGAGTCCTGAAACTCGAACACGAAATAGAATATATCGCCGAAGAGATTCGCACTGCAAATAATGCGCTCTATCTCGGACGGGGATATAATTTTCCGGTTGCTCTCGAAGGAGCGCTGAAGCTGAAAGAAATCTCATACATCCATGCGGAAGGTTATCCTGCCGCAGAAATGAAACATGGGCCGATTGCGCTCATTGATGAAAACATGCCTGTGGTGGTCATTGCTACGAATCAAAGCGCGTATGATAAAATCCTGAGCAATGTCCAGGAAGTAAAAGCGCGCAATGGCAAGGTGATCGCGATCGTCAATGAAGATGATTGGCAAATTTCTGAACTTGCAGACTATACGATAAAAATTCCGGTGACAGAAGAACCGTTTGCGCCATTGCTTTCTGTAATCCCGTTGCAACTGCTTTCATATCATATTGCAGTGATGCGCGGATGTAATGTGGATCAACCACGCAACCTGGCAAAATCCGTCACTGTAGAATAGCTTTGTTTTTTTGACAATTAAAATTCTGACCTAAAATGAATTTGGAATACAACTCCCACCGCGAACCACTCATCATCCCTGAGTATGGTCGTCATGTACAGAAACTTGTAGAACATGCGATCACGATCAAGGATGACGAGCAACGTCAGCTCTTCGTAGATATGATCATCCATATGATGTACCAGATCATTCCATCGGCAAGACCGAGTAAGGAAGTGAGCGAGCGGCTATGGAATCATATCATGCGTATCGCAGACTACAAACTCAATGTGTCACCTCCGGAGGATATCGTCATTGTGACTAAAGAGAAGAGACAGAAGCCTCATCAGATGAAATACCCCAAGGCGGATCCAAAATACCGGCACTATGGCTACCATGTCCAGCAATTAATCGAAAAGGCGAGCGCTCTCGAAGATCCGGAGAAACGGAGAGTATTTGCCAATGCGATTGGTTCGTATATGAAGATGGCTGCGCGTACCTGGAGTCATGAGCAGTTTGTGAATGATGAAATGATCAAGAATGACTTGCGCACGATTTCCAATAAGCAATTAGACCTGGGTGAAGAATCAACATTGGACTATCTGGGAAATATCCAGCACGTTCAACAGCATAGAAAGAAATCCCACAAGGCGCTTTCACCTTCTCAGCAACATGCGGGTAAAGGAAAGAACAAAAACCGGAAGCGGAATTTTAAACGCAAGTACACAAATTAAAACTATTCTTAATACCTTAGAGCCTGATGAACACACTATTATCAGGCAAGGGTACCTACCCGAAAATCAGTGGGCCGATGGCATCCGAATCTTTCAGGGTAAGAGGCGGCACGAAGTTGCACGGCAGCATCGAGCCACAGGGCGCAAAAAATGAAGCCCTACAAGTCATTTGTGCAGTATTGCTTTCCAGCGATCCGGTCACGATCCATAATGTCCCGGATATTGCTGATGTAAGGCACCTCATCGAACTCCTTGAAGCACTCGGAGTTGATGTCATCCAACTTGCTCCGTACAGTTATAAATTTCAGGCCAAAGACGTGGATCTCGCTGCACTGTCGAGTGATGAATTCCAGAATCGTGCACGAAAGATCAGAGGTTCGGTCATGCTCGTAGCACCTTTGCTCGCAAGATTTGGCAAAGCATACATTCCTAAACCTGGTGGAGACAAAATTGGGCGGCGCAGGCTCGATACTCACTTCATCGCTTTAGAAGATCTTGGAGCGACCTTCACACACGAGGCGAATACTGGAATGTTCTTAGTCGAAAGTCCCGGTTTGCGTGGGAAGTACATCCACATGGATGAGATCTCCGTGACCGGTACGGCAAACATCGTGATGGCTGCAGTTCTTGCGCATGGGAAGACGACGATCTACAATGCCGCATGCGAGCCGTATGTCCAACAGCTCTGCGCGATGCTCAATGCAATGGGCGCAAGGATCAGTGGTTGCGGTTCCAATCTTTTGACCATAGAAGGAGTGAGCTCACTTAAGGGTACAGACCATACAATCCTTCCCGATATGATCGAGGTTGGTTCTTTCATCGGGCTTGCCGCCATGACGCAATCAGAGCTCCGTATTACAAATTGCAGGGTCGATATGCTTGGCATCATCCCACGCACGTTTGAAAGAATGGGCATCGGATTGTTTATAGATGGAGATGATATCGTGGTACCAGCTCAGGAGCGTTATGAGATCCAAACGTTTATTGATGGATCGATCATGACCATTTATGATGCGCCGTGGCCTGGATTCACACCGGACCTCCTGAGTGTTGTACTCGTGACAGCGACGCAGGCACGAGGTAGTGTCCTCATTCATCAGAAGATGTTTGAAAGCCGTCTCTTTTTTGTGGACAAACTTATCGACATGGGTGCGCAGATTATTCTCTGTGATCCTCATCGTGCAACCGTCATAGGCCTTGATCGGCGTCAGTCCCTCAGGGGTATCGAGATGTCCTCTCCGGATATCCGTGCAGGAGTAGCGCTACTCATTGCAGCCCTCTCTGCAGAAGGCACCAGTACCATTCATAACATCAATCAGATCGATCGCGGTTATCAGCAGATTGATGCAAGGTTGAATAAGCTGGGAGCGGTGATTGAGAGGGTAGTGGTGTAGGAGAAGAAGTCAAAATGCCGGCAGAATGCACACAGTGTGGGCATGTAAAATTGACAAATCTGATGTGCTCAGTAAAAGTGGTAGCCTTTTTGAGTTATCTTCATCTGACTGAACCATAAATCTCAGAATGAAAAAGCAAATCAAGGTCATCGTAGAGAAACATACCGACGGCTATGTGGCCTATCCAATTGGCTTGAAAGGTGTCGTAGTTGCACAGGGAGATTCTTATCAGGAAGTTCTCGATGAGATTAAATCTGCGATAGATTTTCACATTGAGACCTTTGGCAAGGAGATCTTTGAAAGCAAAGATGTTGCAACAGAAGTTTTCGTTGTAGAGACTTTGATTGCAATGTGATGCCACGGTTTCCCAGAGACGCACCTAAGGATAGGGTCATTAGGGCATTGAACAAATTATCCTTTCAGTTAGTCAGAGAAGGAAATCACATAGCTCTGTTACGTAAAAACAAGGATGGCACATCCACGCCTCTTACGCTACCGAATCATCGTACAATTAAAGCCTCAACGCTTCGTGTTATACTGAATCAGTCAAGAATAACCAGAGAGGACTTCCTTGAAGCCTATTATAAGAAGTAGCGTCGCTAAACGCTCATCGACATGCGTGCGCAGAAATTCCTTGCAGATGCCTCATATGTAGTTCGTAATTTGACAATGGGCTGGGAGGTGTACTGGACCTAATAGCTCCTTCCGTTTGTTCTACAGATATTACGTGATGTTTTAGTCCAATCATACCGATAATGAAAAGAGGTCGTAGAATAAACTACTTTTATTTAGTATGTTCTTTAGTTTTTGGTTTATTATGCTTAAGTTTTTTTAAGCAAAGCTATACTGAGCATGTATTGGCAAGAACTGAAGGTCTTGAGGTGAAAGCTAAAATTGCTCGTATTCAAAAATTCTGCAAAAGAACAAACAATAGAATTGACGTTATCTATCAAAAGAAAACCTATTCAGTTTCAATTAGTAGAACACAATGTTTGAAAGGAACGTATCGTACAGGAGATGATATTAATTTGATTTATGTTGATAGATTCGACAGTTTATTTATAAAAAAGGATACCTCAGGTTTCAATTACATTCTTAGCATCGTATTTTTGGTACTCCCAATCGCGTTCTTTGTTGAAGCGATCAAAAAAAGACGATGAGTCTCAATGGAAAGCATTGGGGAATTTTTCTTAGAAATCGTGTTCAGGCGATTCATTATCATTTGTCCACTGGTGTTCATTAAAGGATGTTGGAACAATTATTACGCATGGTGCTTAGGAAGTAATTCATTCAGAAAGCAATAAAAAGATGCCATATTCACTGATGTATCCAATTTTAGGTTTAGTGCTAATCGCTTTTGGAATAGTGTTTTACGTTCATACAATGGATTATTACATACCCAGCACAAAAAAAATATTTGGGGTAACTATGGGTTTATGCGAAGTATGTCTGGGGCTATAGGCGCTATTTTTCTCGGCACTATGATGCTTACTACACTAATAAAATGCTGAAAAGAGAAATATAAAATCCCTGCCTCGCTTCATCTTTCTACTTCTTCCTTTCCGTGACAAACATGATCAGCTCCTCCATCGAAGTCCTCGCAGCAGACGCGGGTAAGGTTTGATTGATTGCAATAGCTTCATCTCGTAGCCGGCGCATTGTCTCAGATGCTTTTTTTATACCACCACTTGCATGTACAAAGGCAATAAGCTCCTGTACTTTCTTTTTATCGTCGCTGTGATGTTTGATTGTGCGAATCATGCTTCGTCGTTGTGTACGGTCTGCCATGAGAAGAGCATAGATTAGTGGTAGTGTGATCTTCTTCTCCTTGATATCAATTGCATGAGGCTTCCCGATATCATCATCTCCATAGTCGAGCAGGTCGTCTTTGATCTGAAATGCCAGGCCGGTCTTTTCACCCAACAACCGCATGGTTTCTACCAATGCTGAATCCGTCGAAACAGAAGCCGCGCCTGCTGCACACGATGCCGCAATCAATGAAGCTGTCTTCTGCCTGATGATATTGAAGTACACTTCTTCCGTGATATCAAGATGCCGTGTTTTTTCGATCTGTAGCAGTTCACCTTCACTCATTTCTTTCACAGCGCGTGAGACAAGTTGGAGGATACGATATTCTTCATTATCAAGTCCGAGCAGTAGCCCGCGCGAGAGTAAATAATCACCAACCAATACGGCGATTTTGTTTTTCCACAAGGCATTGATAGAAAAGACACCGCGGCGCTCATAGCTATCATCGACCACATCATCATGCACGAGGGTTGCTGTATGCAAGAGTTCAATCAGAGACGCAGCACGAAAAGTAGATTCGTTGATCTCTCCACAGATGCGTGCACTGAGGAAGACAAACATTGGACGCACCCGCTTGCCTTTGCGCCGAATGATATAGTACATGATCTTATCGAGCAGAGGTACGTGACTCCTGAGCGCTTCACGAAAGTGACCTTCAAAGGCTTCGAGTTCCTTTGAGATAGGCTGCTTGATTTTAGAGAGTGGGTCTGCCATTAGGTGTTCTCATCCAGCATTCACAATTATGTCAGACTTAAATTCATTTTCGTTACGAGCATTGCGCTCGATGATCACAATCAGGGCCAGATTCAGAAAGAAGAATGAACCCACTTTGTCCGTTTCAATCATATCGTTCAGCAACAATGCAAAGAGAATGAAAAACAACGAGCCTATCACACCTACAAGTAGCTTCCTGTAAAACCCTGCTTTCAATCGATGATACAACCATTCTGCCCGCAATAACGTGATAAACAACAAAGCCAGGAAAATGATTAGGCCAGGGATGCCTTGTTCTACCGCCGTCATGAGAAAATAGTTATGGACTCCTGATTGTTCCACGTTGTCGCTCACATAGGTGACAAAATGCCGATCCGAATACGGCTTGTAAAACGATACGAAATTGTTCGGGCCAAATCCAACCAATGGCCTCTCTTGCACCATATAAAAGGCTGCAATCCAACGGTAAAACCGTTCCATCGTGGAGACATCCTCAAATCGATACGTGGCTTCCAACAGATTGTCAAACTTATGGTGCGAGATCGTTCTATAGTAGTCCGGTGCATAGTCTATATACTTGTTGTCTTTGGACAAACTGAGCAGAAATACGCCTATGACGATGATCGACGCCAGTATCGCATAACGCACTAATCTCCATCGCGTCAACAGAAATCCGACAACTGCAACAACTAAACCTACATATGCTGCACGCGTATACGTCAGGTATATTGCGATCAGGAATATTCCAACGAGGATCCATCCCATCCGCTTCGACATCCACCGATCACGCAATACAAAGACAAAGGGAAAGAAGACGCCGAGGATAAGTGCATAGTCCACATGATTTCTGTAGAAGGGTTTCAGGACAGTATTGATACTATCAAAACTGAAGCTTTCCAGGCCGTGTCGACCCATAATCACACAAACGGTAAGAAGCAGAGGAATGAGAACCCAAAGAAACCAGGTTCGGATACTTTGTTCCCCACGGAGCAAGTGATATGAAAGCAAATAAAACGGAACGATATACCAGATCTTAGCTAACAGAAACTTTACAGACACAAAAGGATCTGAAGCAGTGATCGCTGTGAAGGCAATCCATGCCACATGGATCAGTATAATCAGAGTGATCGGATGAAACAGGAATGTCAAAGAAATACTCTTCAAACGATGAACACACCAGAGTATCGTGATTCCAGTGAGGATGACCATCAACACTTCGGCTGGGAAATCAGTACTGAATCCTCCGGGTAGATCTATTTCGGTGGAGAAGGGGATCGAAGCCCACATCAGGAGAAACACAGCGCGAAAATCCATGATCATGAGGTAAAGGCCAAGTACAATGAGTGGAATCACCAAAAGGCGCAGATCTTCGAGTGCGACCGCAGAGATAGTACTTGCTACCAGAATCAGAGACCATGTGAGAAACACCGTCCTGCTGTGTGGAAGGAGCAACATTTTAGTTGAAGGGAGTTTCAATGTCTTACGTAGCATGCGATTCTGAAGGCCAAATTTAACCCGGATTCCTCATGGCAATGTGTTTAAGAGGCAGAGATTGATTTTGCAAGCCATCTGCTGGCATAGTGATCTATAAAATGACTTCTTAGTCCGTATCAAAAAAAAGTACATTTGTTCACTCAGGCAAAACATATCACGTGCTTTCATTCTTTCGAAACAACCGCTTTCTAAACAGTATTCTTCTGTTGCCCT
>JANNQA010000057.1:0-2121 GCA_031400515.1 Bacteroidota bacterium | reverse complement strand
TTGAAAACAAAGATTTAGAGACCTCAATATCATCTACCACATCATACCATCCAAAGCGGCCTTCTACTCCTTGCTTACCCATCAAAGCAATAGCAGCAAGCCGGCCAACTGGTTTGTGGCTTTTGTAAGCCATGAACAACATCACTGGTGCATTAGCCTGTGCAGGATTCTGTAACGGATCCAGTGTTTGAAATTCACTGGAACCCAAAGGAGGTATCCAAAACTTCGATCCTCTATAAAGAGAAAATGGAAAACGGACGAACTCCTCAATTCCTGACTTCCCAGCTACTTGTTTGATAATAATTGACATACGCGACGCCAAAACTACAAAAGTGAGATTTGGCAGGGTTTCTGAAGTCGTTTTTTCGAACCAAGCGAATATCAGTCTGTTGAATAAAGCAATTCAGGAATCTACCCCTCTACAAGTAATATTGACCTGGAAGACTTTTCTTGACCTATTGAAATATCCTCTCCGATACCCTTCCGACATATTTCGCTTGGTAACTTTACCCCATGCAAGCCATGACACCATTCGCCCGGCACATTCTCTCAGGAATACCAGATGTGCTTCCGCCGATTCAGAAGTATGATACCACATTGAGCCATGCGCCAAAGCGAAACATCACGCATTTTACACCAGAACAAAAGAGACTGGCAGTACAAAATGCCTTGCGATACTTTCATTCGCGGCATCATGAAGAACTTTCTATTGAGTTTGCTCAAGAACTCAGGACATATGGCAGAATCTATATGCATCGATTCAGACCTGACTACCCGATGCATTCAAGGCCAATCGATGACTATCCTGCTGCATCCCGACATGCCGCAGCTATCATGCTCATGGTCCAGAACAATCTCGATCCTAAAGTAGCCAAGCACCCACATGAACTCATCACATATGGTGGAAATGGCGCTGTCTTCCAAAACTGGGCGCAGTATCTCCTGACGATGCGATATCTCGCGACGATGACAGATGATCAAACTCTGGTGTTGTATTCTGGACATCCTCTCGGACTATTTCCAAGTCATGCAGATGCACCACGCGTCGTCGTTACCAATGGGATGATGGTGCCTAATTATTCCTCGAAAGAAGATTGGAACACATACAATGCGCTTGGTGTCACACAATATGGTCAGATGACCGCCGGATCATTCATGTATATCGGACCTCAGGGCATTGTGCATGGCACAACGATTACATTGCTCAACGCAGGGAGATTGATGGGCTATGGATCTCAGGGATTGAAAGGGAAACTGTTTGTGACGTCCGGGCTTGGAGGCATGTCAGGTGCGCAGTCGTTGGCAGCAGTAATCACAGGAGTCACGGCCATTATTGCAGAAGTCGATGGACATGCGATTCGTCAACGGCTGGCAGATGGGTATATACTCCCCGAAAATATCTTCAATGACATTGACAAACTTTTACAAGCGGCAGAATCTCATCGCCTGAATGGCAAACCGGTTGCATTGATCTTTCATGGCAATATTGTGGATGTCTGGGAATCGCTGGTGACAAATGGTATAACTGTTGATCTGGGTTCAGATCAGACGTCATTACATAATATTGATGACATGGGATATTGTCCTGTCGGCTTTGAATATGAAGCTGCACAGGAATTGTTGAGCAGAGACAGAAATGCTTTTCGTGAAGCGGTAAAGGAATCATTGCGCAGACAGGTCATTGCGATCAATGCTCTCGCCAGGCATGGTATGTACTTCTGGGATTATGGCAATGCATTTCTGAAGGAAGCCGGTGAAGCAGGAGCTGATATATGGAAGAACGGGGTACCGGCAAGTACCTATCGTTATCCGAGTTATGTAGAGGATATCATGGGCCCGATGTGTTTCGATTATGGCTTTGGCCCATTCCGGTGGGTGTGCGCCTCTGGTAAGGCAGAAGAATTGGATAAAACTGATGCGATGGCAGCAGAAGTTTTAGAGGAGATTTTAAAAACATCACCACCAGAAATCCATTCACAATTAAAAGATAATATCAATTGGATAAAAGCTGCCAAGAGAAACAAACTAGTAGTGGGCTCGCAAGCGAGAATACTTTATGCCGATGCTGAAGGTAGAATCAAAATAGCCACCGCATTTAATAAAGCCATAGCCGAAAAAAAA
>JANNQA010000170.1:0-12247 GCA_031400515.1 Bacteroidota bacterium | reverse complement strand
GTAGGATTGGTGGTTGCCTGGTTAGGGGATCGGTTTAATCGGCGAAATATCATCGCGGTAGCACTTGCGTTGTGGAGTGGAATGACGGCACTCTGTGGTTTGGCAACGGGGTTTACCTCCCTTTTTCTTGCGCGCGTCGGTGTTGGCATTGGCGAAGCAGGAGGCAGCCCTCCTTCTCAATCTTTAATTTCAGATTATTTCCCGCCAGAAAAACGTGGGACCGCATTGAGTGTCTTTTTCCTGTATATCCCTTTGGGTTTTTTGGTTGGGTATCTGGTCGGCGGGTTGGTAAATGAAATCAGTAATTGGCGCATGGCTTTCTATGTTGTTGGATTGCCGGGAATAGCCCTTGCAGTGATTGTAAAACTTACCGTCAAAGAAGTGCCAAGGGGTTATTCAGAGAACAAAATCTCCCAACCAAATTCAGCGTCAATGTTATCGACAATAAAGTACTTCCTGACTCGAAGAAGTTTGATACACCTTCCTCTTGCAGGAGCTATTTATGGTATCGGTGCATTTGGTGTCAGCATGTGGGCTCCGACGTTCTTTATGAGAGTACATGAAATGCCCAGTGGAGAAGTGGGAATATGGATGGCATTGGCATATGGAATAGGTGGATCACTGGGAATACTCAGTGGCGGCAGGCTTGGTGACTTCTTGTCTAAGCGGTTCGCTGATGTGCGTTGGTATACATGGATCGCAGTCATATCCATACTCATATCTATGCCACTGGCCATCCCGGTATATTTATCTGGTACACCAGTCGTCGCTTTTCTGTTTCTGTTTATGTCGCTGTTCTTCAGCCATATGTTTCTTGGTCCTGTGCTGGCTATGATACAAACAATGGCTGGTGTGAACCGCAGGACTCAGGCCGCAGCCTTTTATCTTTTCCTGGCAAACCTCATTGCGATGAGTCTTGGTCCGTTGATTATCGGTATGGTCAGCGATCACTTTCATGAATCCCTGGAGGCACTACGCTATGCGATCCTGGTATTGTCGATTGCAAGTGCATTGTGGGCTGCGATACATTTCTATCTCGCTTCTAAGTCTCTTAAGGAAGATCTGGCCGCAGTAAAACAAACATAGATTTGACAACTTTTGGAAAGTTGTCAAATCTCTTACCCATCATTCCTAATCCCTACATCCCGATCCATCGGGGAATTTGTCAGTTTGGTCAATATTTCATCACATTTCACATAAAAAACTTTTAAACCAAAAATCGTTTCCTATGTTTGCATCCCTGAATTATGGTCACAGAGCAAGCAGAAACAACCTGGCTGGAGCGCATTGAGAGCCTTTTCCTCCGCCTTGGCGTTAAAAGCCAAACGATGGACGATGTTGCCAGGGAGCTTGGCATCTCTAAGAAAACCCTTTACCAGCTTGTGGAGAATAAGGATGATCTCGTCCGCAAAGTCCTTGAGAATCACATTTCGCGGGAAAAAACGCATTGCCTTGACATGGCTGCGCAGGCAGAAAACGCAATAGATGAGATGGTCTTTGTCATGGACTCAAATTCTCAGGAATTTGCACAGATGAAAGCGAATATCCTTTATGAACTGCAGAAATATCATCGCGATGCATGGATATTGATCCGCAAGTTCCAACACGACTTTGTCTATAAGCTTGTCGTTGCAAATCTTGAACGCGGGAAGAAAGAAGGCTTGTATAGAACAAACTTTGACATTGACCTCATCACAAGAATCCATCTGGCTACTGTATTTACTCTGTTTGATGAAGAACTCTTTCCTTCATCAAATATCCGTCGTGATGTCCTTTTCCGTGAGTATATGATGCACTATCTGCACGCTATCGTCTCTGAGAAAGGATTGAAATTATTACAATCGAAACTTCAATAAGTCTATGATACGCAGAATCGCCATATTACTACCAGCCCTTTGTGTCGTCACCTTGCTTCATGCACAAAAATCGATGACCCTTGAAGATTGCGTACAATATGCACTTGCGCATCATCCGGAAGTGACTCTTGCACAACTCGACCTCAGGGATGCAGATTGGCAAATCAAAGAGAATGGTTCGGTTGCATTACCGCAATTCACTGCAGGTGTGAGCTATCAGTACTTTCTTAAACAACCGTCTATTCCTGCCGAAGCATTTGGTTTTGAAGCTGATCCCGGGACGAAGTTGTCGTTTGCCCTGAAAAATAACCTGACTGGTACTGTTGCAGTGAATCAATTGCTTTTCAGCAACAGTTATTTGCTTGGCGTAAAAGGAGCCCGGGAATATCGCAAATACGTGGATTTGAAATTTGAAGCTGTAAAAGCACATCTGCGGAATGCAGTCACTGATGCCTATCTCCCCGCATTGTTGCTCGAAGAAAATATTATCATCCTGGGAAGGAATATTGAAGTTCAACAAAAGCTCCTTCGCGAAACCGGAGAAGTTTTCAAAGCAGGATTTGCAGAACAACTTGACGTGGATCGTTTGCAATTTATTCTTGCTTCATTGATCAATCAGCGCGACAACTTTTTGCGCCAGCGCGATATCACCATTGATGTGCTGCAATTTGCGATGTTCATGCCGGTAAATGAGGAGATCACGCTCTCAGACGACCTCGCACAACTCCTTGAAACTTACTCCAGTATCAATCCTGAAGAACAGCTTAATTATATGAACAGGCCGGATTATGTGACCGTTTTAAAAACCCAGGAATTGGGTGAAATCCAAATCGATCTCTATGAAAAACCATGGTTGCCAACACTGGCGGGATTTGCTCAGTATCAGCCAAGCTATCAGGGCAATGAAAAACTATTTTGGATTCCTTCAGCGATTGTAGGCGTCCAAATGAATGTTCCGATCTATGATGGTGGCCTTACAAAATCAAGGAAAGAACGCGCAATTGTCTCAGCAGAAAAAGTGGATGTCCAAAAAGAGATGTTGGAACGGGCATATGATCTCGAAATCGAAACTGCCCGCAAGCAATACGCGAATGCACGTGCGCAGGTACAGAACCAGGAGGAGAATCTCCAACTTGCTCAGCGCATCTATGATACCTCCGAGACGAAGTTTCAGTCAGGAATCGGCTCGAGCGTAGAAGTCACTCAGGCACAGGCCGGACTTTATCAAACACAAGCTTTGTTTGTACAAGCTAAGTTTGAATTATTGCAAGCGCGTGTGGCGCTGAAGAAAGCGCTGGGAAAATGAAGAATGAATGCTTCTATGTTCAATGTTTAATGTTTAATGTTTAGAAAACAGCAGACATAGAGTATTGAACCTTAGCATTGAATTTGGAACACTAAACGTTAAATAATAAACATTAAACTCTGCAATGAAAAAATATATTCCTCTCCTTCTAACCACTGTCTTCTTCGCTTGCTCAGCAGCTCCGGAAGATCCCGCTGCACGGCTGGCTTCATTAAAAGAGCAGAAAGCAAAACTCGATACTGAAATTGCAGCCCTCGAGCAGGCACTCGGCAGGGGTACAGAAAAACGACTGCGGACTGTCGCGTTGACAGAGCTCAAGGCTGATCCATTCAGTCACTATATCGATCTGCAGGGACGTGTAGATGCAGACGAAAGTGTAGTGGCTACATCGAAAATGCCTGGCGCACTGACAAGAGTTCTCAAAGACAATGGAGATTTTGTCAAGAAAGGTCAACTCCTCGCAGAAATAGATGATGCCGTCATACTGAAAAGTCTTGCTGAACTTCAGGGCCAGCTCACTGTAGCAACGGATCTCTATGAACGACAAAAGTCCTTGTGGGATCAGAAAATCGGTTCTGAGGTACAATACATCCAGGCTAAAAATGGCAAGGAGTCTTTTGAACGCTCAATCGCTACACTGAAAGAAAACTGGGCGTTGACGAAAATCTATGCACCGATCTCAGGTACTGTTGATATGGTCATGCTCAGATCAGGACAGGCTATTGCACCAGGTATCCCGCTCTGCAATATTCTGGATCTGACCCAACTCAAAGTGAAAGGCGATGTCACAGAATCTTATGTGACCAAAGTGAACAAAGGTGATGAAGTGCAGGTCTTCTTTCCGGATTCAAAAACGGAAATCAATACGCGCGTCACATATGTGAGTAAAAGCATCAATCCCGTGAGCAGAACCTTTATCGTGGAATGTGATCTCAAAGGCAAAGGAGAATATCGTGCAAATCAGATCGCCGTAATGAAAATTGTGGACTACCACAATCCTAAAGCAATCACAATTCCCGTGAATCTCGTCCAGCGTGCCGAAGAGGGAGAGTTTGTACTCATCGCAGAAAACACAGAGAATCCGAATCAGGTAATTGCTAAAAAAGTCATGATCACACAAGGACAGAACTACAATGGCGTGGTCGAAATCCTCAGTGGACTTAAAGAAGGTGATAAAGTGATCTCCACCGGATTCCAGGATATTAATAATGGAGAGACGGTTACCTTTTGAATTTTGAATATTGAATGATGAATGTTGAATGAACTGTTTAATGGTTAACGGTTAATGGTTAATGGATTCTGTTTTTAAATAAAGAGTTACTCCACATTAAACGTTAAATGTTAAACATTAAACCTCTTTTCTATGAAAGAATTTAAACTATCCTCCTGGTCTATAGATAATCGCACGACGATTTTTATCCTGACTATCCTGATCACACTTGCGGGGATCTTGTCTTACAATGCAATACCCAAGGAGCAATTTCCGGATGTGACGGTACCACAGATATTTGTGACCACGATTTATCCCGGAGCATCGCCTTCGGATATGGAGCAACTGGTGACAAAGCCAATTGAAAAACAAGTCAAAGGCTTGTCAGGTGTAAAGAAGATCACTTCATACTCCGTGCAGGACTTCTCGAATATCATCGTGGAATTCAATACCGACCTCGATGTGGCACAGTGCAAGCAGAAAGTCAAAGACGGCGTCGATAAAGCAAAACGCGATCTTCCTACAGATCTTCTGGAAGATCCGACTATCACTGAGTTCGATATCTCCGAGATCCCGATCATGAGTGTGAACGTTGCCGGAGACTTCAGCTTAGATAAACTCAAGGACTATGCTGATGAGATACAGGACAGGATTGAAGAGATGCGCGAGATCACCCGCGTGGATATGATTGGTGCATTGGAAAAAGAAGTGCATGTCGATGTAGATAAATACAGACTGGCCGCTGCAGATCTTACTTTCAGAGATATCGAGAATGCACTTTTCTATGAAAATGCCACGATCTCAGCCGGAAATATCGATATCGGTGGCATGACGCGTTCTGTGTCGATTCGCGGAGATTTCAAAGATGTTGAAGAGATCAAGAACCTGATCATCTCATCTCAATCCGGGGCACAACTTTATCTCAAAGACATTGCCGATGTACGGATGGGACACCAGAAGCAAGAAAGTTTTAGCCGTCTGAATCAACGTAATGTTATTTCCCTGAATGTGATCAAGCGTACAGGAGAAAACCTGATAGAAGCATCAGACAAAATCAAAGTGATCGTTGATGATCTCAAAGCCAATGACTTTCCCCAAAATCTGGACGTGACAATCACAGGCGATCAAAGCCGCGCTACGCGTGTGACGCTACACGACCTGATCAATACTATCATCATCGGATTTATCCTCGTCACGCTCATCCTCATGTTTTTCATGGGGCTTACCGATGCACTCTTCGTGGCGTTGTCTGTGCCGTTGTCCATGTGTATCGCCTTCATGCTTCTTCCGGGCATTGGGTTTACATTGAACTTCATCGTTCTTTTTGCTTTCCTACTGGCATTGGGTATCGTGGTAGATGATGCGATCGTCGTCATAGAAAACACGCATCGGATTTATCATGACGAGCCACATCTCACCATAGAACAAGCGGCAAAGAAAGCTGCGGGAGAAGTGTTTCTACCTGTACTCTCAGGGACAGCGACCACATTAGCTCCTTTCTTTCCATTAGTATTCTGGGGCGGGATCTTTGGAAAATTCATGCATTATCTGCCCGTAACTGTTATCATCACTCTCACTGCTTCACTCGTGGTTGCCTATGTCATCAATCCTGTATTTGCAGTACGATTTATGGGTGATCCAAAACGGGAAGGCAAAGTTGTAGACCCAAAACGCAAACGCAGAAGACAAATATTCGGCTACACGCTATTTGTTCTGGCAACGCTTGGATTTTACGCTTCTGGAAATATTGGCCTGGGAAATTTTGCAGTCACATGTGTTGTCTTTGGGCTGTTATACAAGTTCGTTCTGTCTCATGCAGTAAAATGGTTTCAACAGAAAGGCTGGCCTGCGGTTCAACGTGGCTATGCGGGATTTTTGACCTGGGCATTGCGTCATCCATGGTCGATGCTTCTTGGCATGACATTCCTGCTCTTTGCATCGTGCGGCATCACGCTGAGCAGAGAATCAAATATTGTGCTCTTTCCAAAAGCAGATCCGAATTTCATCTATGTCTACATGACACTGCCTGTTGGAACTGATGTGAATGTGACCGACTCACTTACGCGTATTGTAGAAAATAAAGTGATCGAAACGCTTGGCAGGGACAATCCCATCGTAGAATCTGTGCTGTCGAACGTTGCGCTTGGTGCATCTGAAGATCAGTTTGACCGCTCTGCAACATCGAATAAAGGAAAAGTGGGAGTAGCCTTCGTGGAGTATGGCAAACGTAAGGGTATGAGTACAAAAGATTTCATGGACAAAATTCGCGTTGCAACACAGGGTTTAATACCCGGTGCAGAATTTGTAGTCGACCAGGAGCAAGGCGGCCCTCCAACGCCGAAGCCTGTCTCGGTAGAAATTCGTGGCGATGATTTTAGTCAACTCTATGAGACGAGTCGTGCTGTAAAGCGCTATCTGGATTCTCTTGCCATACCGGGTGTGGAAGAATTGCGCAGTGATCTCATCGTAAGCAAACCCGAGATCAGTATTGACATCGATCGTGAACGTGCAAACCGTGAAGGGATCAGCACGTTGCAGATCGGAAGTGAATTCCGTACTGCGATCCTTGGAAGGGAAGCGACCAAATTCCGTGATGGCGAAGATGAAATACCGGTGACAGTGAGACTGCAGGAGGATCAGCGGTCAAATATTAATGCTGTCGAGAATCTCAATATCACCTTTCGCGACATGAACAGTGGCATGTTGAGGTCCATCCCGATGGCAGCCCTTGCGGAAGTGAGATACACGAATACGTTTGGTGGTATTCGGCGCAAAGATCTTGAGCGTATGGTCACTATCTCGTCAAATATCACTGCGGAATTTCAACCGAAACAAACACAAGTCGTCAATGCGGTGAAAGCCGCAATAACCCGGATTCCACAACAAGATGGGGTGACAGTAGGCTTTGCAGGAGAAGACGCTGAAATGATGGATGCGATCAACTTCCTTGGCAGGTCGCTCGTGATTTCCATTTTTATTATCCTCATTATCCTGCTTATTCAATTTAATTCTATCGGCAAGACACTCATTATTATGACAGAGGTTGTGTTCTCCATCATCGGCGTGCTTTTAGGGATGGCGATTTTCAATATGGACTTTTCGGTCATCATGATGGGCGTAGGTATTGTCGCTCTTGCAGGTATTGTCGTACGCAACGGAATTCTGCTTGTAGAGTTTACTGATGAGTTGCGTGCAAGAGGCAGACCGGTAGTAGAATCTATTATTGAAGCCGGCCGTATCCGGATGACACCGGTGCTCCTCACTGCGACTGCGGCGATGCTGGGATTGTTGCCACTTGCAATCGGATTTAATATTGACTTCGAAAGTCTGCTTACGCATGGTGATCCGAAGATTTACCTCGGAGGTGATTCAGTTGCATTCTGGGGACCGCTTTCCTGGACGATCATCTTTGGCTTAGGCTTCGCCACATTTGTCACGCTGATTATTCTTCCAGCGATGTACTTAGTTGGATACCGGACAAGAAATTGGTGGGCGGAGAAGATGTAGGAACTAGTTTACATTAAACACTAAACACTAAACACTAAACACTAAACACTAAACACTAAACGCTTCCATCACCCATTCGTCTCCAATATTCTGATATAGTTAGCCCTTTCATACGCTGTGGGATCAGAAATATTTTGCTGACTCATCGCTCCTCTGAATTGATCTACAGAAGTAAATTGATGACGGCTCATCCATTGCATCAATTCTTTATGAATTGTATGGATATACCCAATGCTGTGCTTGTACAGACTTGAAGCAGTCATGACCACATCGCTACCGGCGAGGAGATACTTGATCACTTCTCTTGCCGTCTGTACACCTGTTGTTGCTGCAATTGAAAGGTCAAGTCTGCCATATAACGCCGCTATCCATAACAAAGGCAACCTGATTTCATTGGATGTGCTAAACTCAAGACTAGACTTCATGCTCAGGGATTCAATATCAAAATCCGGTTGGTAAAACCTATTAAACAACACAAGACCATCTGCTCCGGCTTCCTGTAACCGCATCGCCATATTCGCCATGGACGAAAAGTAGGGATTGAGTTTAATGGCAATCGGAATTTTCACATGACTCTTCAGTCGCGTGACGATATCGATGTACAATTTTTCAACTTCTGTACCCGGCATGCGGAGATCCACAGGAATGAAAAAGACATTGATCTCTATTGCATCTGCACCTGCCTGCTCCATTTGTTGTCCGTACTCAATCCATCCTTCCGGAGTAATACCATTCAGAGAAGCAATGATGGGAATTCGTACGCGCTCTTTCGCCTGCCTGATGATCTGGAGATAGTTTGCGGTTCCGACCCGATATTCGTCAATGTCCGGAAAATAACCTGATGCTTCTGCAAACGCATGCGATGTCGCGCCAATGACTTTCTCATAGTTCTGCATCTCTCTCCGGATTTGCTCTTCAAACAAGGAAAAGAGTACGACAGCGCCAGCTCCGGCATCCTCCATTTCGACAATATTATCAACGCGCTCAGACAGAGGGCAGGCCGATACCACGACCGGTGATCGGAGCTTTAATCCCAGATACGTTGTTTCAATGTTATTCATGTCGATTGAATTTTATCCTAGGCAACCGGTTGGAATGCTTCGGGTTTTCTACTCGCCATATCTTCATAGTTGCTCCAGCGCAGGTCTACAATCTCCTGAGCGAGTTCCATCAATTTTCCAGCTTCATTAGGATGTGTTTGCTCCAGAATCTTATAGCGCAACTCATTATAAGCATAGTCCTTCAGCTTGATGACAGGCCGTGGCGAATCAAGCACAAATGGATTTTGACTGATCTTACGCAACGACGGATTATAACGGATCAATGGCCAATAACCGCAGGCTACGGCGAGAGCCTGTTGATCAAGTCCTTTCTCCATATTAATACCATGTGCAATACAATGACTGTAAGCCAGAATCAGTGATGGCCCGGGATACGCTTCGGCCTCACGCATTGCAAGTAATGTCTGTTGAGGATTCGCACCCATCGCGATTTGTGCCACATAGACATTACCATATGAGATAGCTTGCATGGCAAGATCTTTCTTACCCACGCGCTTTCCGGCTGACGCAAATTTTGCAGTTGCAGCAGTAGGTGTTGCCTTGGACATCTGTCCACCTGTATTAGAATAGACCTCCGTATCGAGAACAAGAATATTGACATCGCGACCACTTGCCAGAGCATGATCCAATCCTCCGGAGCCAATGTCATATGCCCACCCATCTCCCCCAACCAACCAGACACTTCTTCGCACCAAATGATCTATTACTGACAAAAGGTGTTGAGCATCGGTACTTTCCATTTTCATCAGATGCACTTTCAGTCGCGCAATTCTCTCGCGTTGTGCAAAAATTTCTGACTCAAAAAGTTGTGGTGCATGGAGTACGTCGTGAATCAATTCTTCATCAAGCGAACCCTTCAGCTTCGCCATAAGATTTTTCGCCACCTGTACAAGTTGATCAATAGAGACACGCATGCCAAGTCCAAACTCAGCGTTGTCTTCAAAGAGTGAATTGGACCACGCTGGACCACGACCATCTGCATTCTTTGTCCATGGTGTTGTCGGGAGATTACCGCCATAGATGGAAGAGCATCCCGTGGCATTGGCGACAATGAGCCGGTCACCAAAAAGTTGTGAGAGCAGACGTAGGTATGGTGTCTCGCCGCAGCCAGCGCATGCACCTGAAAATTCAAAAAGTGGTTCGAGAAACTGCGCTCCTCTGACGAGGGAAAAATCCAAAGACGTCCGATCGTTTACCGGCAATAGCTCGAAAAAGTGAATGCTCTCCTTGTGTGTATCGAGAATGGGATCTTTCGGTCGCATGTTGATTGCTTTCAGTTCTCTGTTTCCCGGACTTGTTGCCGGACATACTTCGACGCAGAGATTACAACCTGTACAATCCTCAACGTAAACCTGCAGACTGTACCGGGTCTCAGGAAAGCCGCGCGCATTGATGGGTATAGATTGAAAATGCTCAGGTGCTTCTGACAAATACTCCTGATTGAAAAACTTTGCCCGAATCACACTATGAGGACAGACAAAGCTGCAATTGCCACATTGAATACAGAGATCTGGTTCCCAAATAGGTATAGTATCCGAAATATTCCTTTTCTCCCACTTCGTCGTTCCTGTCGGATAAGTGCCATCCGCAGGCAGCATGCTCACAGGAAGTGTATCTCCTTTTCCAAGCATCATCGCCAGCGTAACTTCTTTCACAAACTCCGGAGCCAATGCGAGATTCCCATTAGGCTTACGTGAAGACGATACGGGTTTACGGTCCTCCATATCTACCCGTTGCAGATGCGCAAGTGAAGCATCCACAGCCTCAAAATTTTTCTGGACCACAGCCTCTCCTTTTTTACCATATGATTTCCGGATCGCGCCTTTGATCTGCGCGATTGCTTCATCCTTTGGCAATACACCAGACAGTGCGAAGAAACACACCTGCATGATTGTATTGATCCTGCTACTCATCCCCACACTTTCTGCTACTTGAGAAGCATCGATGACGAAGAACTCTGCTTTCTTTTCAATAAGCTCACGCTGAACATGATTCGGAAGATGTTCCCAGATTTCTTCAGCATCAAAAGGACTATTCAATAAAAATGTACCACCATTTCTGAGATAAGGCAGCATCTCTACATTTTCAATAAAATTGAATTTGTGGCATGCTATAAAATTGGCGTTCCTGATCAGATATGGTGCCTGAATCGGATTCTTACCAAACCGCAGATGAGACACAGTTTGTGCTCCTGATTTCTTTGAGTCATACACAAAGTATCCCTGCGCGTACAAATCGGTATTCTCGCCGATAATCTTAATACTGTTTTTATTCGCTCCCACTGTACCATCTGCGCCTAGTCCGAAAAACAACGCCTGTGTGAGTTTTCCATCCTCAAGTTCAAATTCCTCATACTCAATACTGCTCCCTGTGACATCATCATTGATGCCGATTGTGAAGTGATTTTTCGGTACCGGAGTATGCATTGCATTAAAGATGCCACGTACCATACCTGGCGTGAATTCCTTGCTCGATAATCCATATCGGCCGCCGATAATAACAGGTATTACATCCCAATCACTGGTCTGTACTGCTTCTGCCATACTCGTCATGATATCCTGGTACAATGGTTCGCCTGGCGCTCCTGGCTCTTTTGTGCGATCAAGCACTGCAATTTTTCTCACAGATTTTGGCATGGCCAGTAAAAGATGTCTTGCGGAAAACGGCCGGTACAATCTTACCTGGATCACTCCCACTTTCTCCCCTTGTGAGATCAGGTAACGTGTAGTTGCTTTCACCGTCTCCGTACCGGAACCCATAATGACAATCACTTTCGCTGCATCTTTTGCTCCCGTGTATTCAAAGAGCTCATAGTTTCTCCCGGTAAGCTGTGCAAACTGATCCATCGTCTCCTGTACAATCACCGGTGTATTGAGATAATACGGATTGACGGTCTCACGTCCCTGAAAATACACGTCAGGATTTTGTGCTGTGCCCCTCATCACCGGATGATCCGGACTCAATCCTCTGTCGCGGTGTGCAATGATCATTTTATCATCCATCATGGCTTTGATGTGTGCATCTGAGATGAGCTCAATCTTATTCACCTCATGTGATGTCCTGAATCCATCGAAGAAATGGATGAAAGGAATACGCGATCTGAGTGTGGCAGCTTGTGCTATCAGTGCCTGGTCATGTGCTTCTTGCACAGACGCTGATGAGAGCATCGCAAACCCGGTCATCCTGGCTGCCATGACATCACTGTGATCACCAAAAATCGACAAGCCCTGCGCTGCCAATGATCTCGCTGCGACATGAAACACTGCACATGTGAGCTCACCCGCGATCTTATACATATTCGGCAACA
>JANNQA010000195.1:0-33650 GCA_031400515.1 Bacteroidota bacterium | reverse complement strand
GGAGCACTTGACCTATTTGAAAAAGTGGACTCCCCGGAAGCGTTTGAAAAGGCAATCAATGATGAAAGTAATCATGTCAACAATCTCGACCTCAATGGCGATGGAGAAATCGATTATGTCCGGGTCATGGATATGATGGATGACAATGTGCATGTATTTGTCCTCCAGGTGCCTGTTTCAGAAAAAGAAAGCCAGGATATCGCAGTGATAGAGCTTGAAAAGACCGGAGATGAGAGCGCCGTACTCCAGATCGTGGGTGATGAAGATATCTATGGAGAGGAAGTCATCTTTGAACCAAGTAGTGATGATGATGGAAAGGATAACAGAAAGGGAGCCGGACCTTCCGTCAATCCAGATGCAGTTTATGTTGGCATTGTAGTCAATGTCTGGTATTGGCCCAGTGTCCGTTTCGTCTATGCTCCCGCATACAGACCATGGGTTTCTCCCTGGCGCTGGCGCAGCTATCCGACGTGGTGGCGCCCATGGAGACCAGTGACCTGGCACGTGTGGCATCCTTATCACCATCATTATCGCCGGCCATATGTCGTCGCTCATACGCATCGTATCGTGCATGGTCCGAGAATATACAGGCCAGCGAGGGTGACTTCAGTAAGCGTTCATACACGGCATGCTACATCAGTTGGTCATTATCGTGTCAATCATAAGAAGACAACTGTTACAGGACCGAGGGGAAATAAGACGACGGTGAGAAAGACAACAGTGAAGGGACCCAGAGGACATGTAAAAGGGACGAGGACGACGGTGACGAGGAGGAGGGGTTGAGGTGATACTCACTCCATCATCAAATAATACGCCACGCGCATCGCCTCCACCTGATAATCTTCTACCATTGAGATGTCAAGATCAACCTCCTTGAGTTTCGATTTGATCTTACTCTGATGAATGATCTCAACAGGAAAATCTGTGTTTTGAATTAAGCCTTCAATCTTGAAGGAAGTCGTCCCGCCGGCAAAGCGACCGCGGGATACTCTTTCCTTGATTCCTATCCGGTCAAAATCACCGTCTTCAAGAAATGCGACGAATTCATTGTAGAAGAACCTCACCTCTTCCTGATTCTTGGGATCATCCAATACTATCCTGGTAATACTCTTTGAGACCACGATGTAGTCTTCAGGATTTCCTTCAAGAACGACGATTCTTGCTTCGTTCCCTTTGAGTTCTATTCCACAGGTTTTGGACATTTTGAAGAAGGCTAAGGCTGCCTTCGCTAAAGCTACGACATCCGACGAAGGCGAAGAAGAAACAGCGAGGGTGATGGTACTTATATCAGTCTGTACTTGTCCCTGAAAAGTATCCGATCGAGGCTGTACTTACCACCACCTGTGAAGATGCATAGACTTGCAAAGAGAAAGGATGATATCGTCACTAATCCGTCTTGACGGATAAAAGGGCCGTTACCGTAATAGTCCAGATTAGCGACCAGAGTGGCGATAAGCATCACAAAGGCGATGAATGACGAGGATATCCTTGTGAAGAGTCCAAGACAAACCAGGATACCACCGGTAAACTCTGTTCCCTTGGCCAGAAATGCCATGAGTACTGGGTATGGAAGTCCCAATTCATTGCCAAACCAATTTTGGAAGAAATCCCGCAGTTCCTGTGAATGGAAAAACCTCAGAATGGACTGCCCTCCCGTGATCATTGCAAATCCGAGCCATACTCGTGCGAGCAGGAGATAGATATTCCACATCGGATGATGAACTGCGATCTTCATTGCTATTAAATGGAAACGCATAAATCTCTCAATTGCGAGTTGCAAACGTTATTATTCTTTTAGAAATAACCAGAGTTGCGTTTTCTTTCCAGGGGCTATGTGTGTGGGTTTCAATTTCTCCCACTCTGCAAAAACTTCACAAAAGACTCCCTTTGCGTCTCCGTTTTTCCTATCTTTCTTGCAGTTCCACCTCACTTGGCTAATTTCGGGTTCACCCCGGTTACAAATTCCAGATCGACGCATCAATGGATATCCATAACGTGCTTCGACAGATCTTCTATCATCTTTTACAACTGTAGTCATGGCACCAAAGAAGAAAAAATCTAAACCCAGGAAAAAAACGACTTCGAAAGCGTCACCAAAATCGAAATCGCAGAAGGCGGGCACTGGAAAAGCGAAAGGCAAGGAGGCTCATCCCTCTAAAGAACTTAAGAAAGACAGCATAGCCGAAACCATTGTGGAAAGATCGATCCCGATCGGCATGCCGGTGAGTAAGGAGAAGTATGCGGAGATGAAGAAGAAGGCGGGGAAGCAAGATGAATGATTGTTGATTGATTCATTGATAGATTGATGATAAATAGTAGCGGCGGAACTGTGTGTCCATCAGGTATTGCATGAAGTTGCAAACTTCAAATCGCGTTGGCGTGAGTGTGAAGTGCACTTGTCCGGCTGACCAGACGGAAACTTCGCACAAGGTCTTGACTAAACATTAAACACTAAACATTTCTTCAATCCCTTCTTATTATTTAATTATCAAAATCCTTTCACATGGCAAAAAAACGCAAACCCGCAGCACCAAAGAGCGAAGGCTCGCGTGGCGCAAGTGAGGCTCAAGCCGCTTCTGGTAAAGAAGTATCCATGGACGACCTGAATCTCCGGGATGTCATGCTACGGCCTGCGATGCCGGACAAGCCCTCATTCAAAATCACGAAGTACCCGGTGAGTCCCCAGGAATTTGAGAAACTGAAACTGGCAGCACGAAAAGTCGCAACTGGCCGAGGTCTACTCTTATCACCAACGGATGAAGCAACAGGTGACTCCGATGATGAAGCGAAACAAGTAAAAGAAGTCTCAATGGAAATGCCCGAAGATGGCTTCTTCGCATCAGGTCCAACTGCCTCGGCTCCATCTGGTCTTGTTTCATTCGATTCACTCGGGGATACCGGATTTCGCCCACCAGACTGCACATTGGCAGTTGGTAAAAATGATGTCGTCGTTGGTGTCAATGTAGATATGGCCGGCTATTCGAAAACCGGCACACTCAAATTCAAATGGGGAGGCTTTACATCGTTGTTTCAAAATGTACTGCCATCTGGTTCACGTCTCTTCGATCCGAAGATGATCCATGATCATTACTCAGATCGCTATGTTGTCTTAGCAGCTGCATTGAGGGATACACCGAATGGCTCTTGGATCATGCTCGGTGTCTCACAGACAGGAAATCCTGCCGGAGCATATTGGGTATGGGCACTCGATGCAACCAAAAACGGAAGCTCTGCTTCCACGAATTGGGCGGACTACCCGATGGTAGGTTTCGATACACAGGGGATTTATATTACGACGAATCAATTCGCTTTCGCAGGTAACGGTTCGTTTCAATATTCCAAAATCAGAATACTGAGCAAGAAGGAATTGTATGCCGGTGGCGTGGGTTCAAGTCATTTCATTAAATGGTATGACTTCTGGAATATGAAAGATGGCAATGGTGAGGAGGCTTTCACCTTACAGCCCTGTGCGCATTATCGGGGAACAGGTGGTAATCCGGATGCATACCTGATCAATTGTGGTTGGGCTGCAGGAAACTTCCTGACAATGTGGACGCTCAAGGATCCGATTGGTCATTGGAGCGGACGCACACCTGCACTGAATAAGAGTACAGTCACCTGCAGGGCGTATGATTTACCTCCTGATGCAGATCAACCATCTTCAACGATCAACATCGAAACGAATGACAATCGCTTGTTGAGCGCGGCATTTCAGAATGCCGGTGGCACGCAACGTATCTGGACCGCGCATACTTCGAAAGGCAGTCTCAGTGGTGATACTTCTGCACGTTCAGTCATTCAATGGTATGAGGTCGATGTGCCCACGAAAAAAGTGATTCAACAAAACTATTACGGTTCGAAAGGCAAATACTATTTCTTTCCGGCTATCCATACAGACATCAATCGCAATGCGCACATCGTCTTCGGTCGTTCATCATCGAGTGAATTCGGAAGTCTTCGTCAGACAGGTCGCAGAGCTACAGATCCCACAAACGATCTGCAGAACTCATCGCTGATCAAAGCTGGTGAAAGCGCATATACAGGACAGCGCTGGGGCGATTACTTTGGTATTTGTCGTGATGGTAGCGATCCGGCACGCATCTGGGGATACGGTGAATACGCGGATAGCGGCGGACGATGGGGAACGTACGTGTACTCTGCGAAGTATTGATTTGTCACGCAAAGAATTTTGCACGCAAAGTCGCGAAGAGCGCGGAGAAGAGGAGTCGCAAAGAGAAAAGAAGTCAAAATGCCCGCCTGAACGAGTTCAGCTCGGGCAGGTAAAATGCAAAATGTAAAAGTAAAAAGTAAAGTCATGTCTTGTAACTTTTGACTTTTACATTTGAGGCTATTACGATAGGGCCCTCACTGCTGACGCTCGCAGGTTCTGTTGAGCTCATTCAAACATTTAGCTGCTATTTACGAACGCTGCGAGGTCATCTACACACTTTTTCGGAGTCGACTCAATGGTTGAGTTCGATTTCACTTTTATATTTTACATTTTACATTTTACATTTTGACTTTAATTTGTCTTACCAAGTACCTGCTTTCTTTGCTCGATCTTGGCTGCATGCACTTGACTCGCTTCTTCGATCGAATGTGATCTACGCATATCATGTTCTTTCTTGCTCATTTTTACAAGCTGTGCATAAAATTTTTCAAGTGTGACTAATTCCTCTTCGCTCAGGTTTTCGATATCGATGAGACGATTACTGGCTAACTGGCTTGAAGCGATGAGCTCATTGAGTTTGAGATGTATTACAAGAGATTCTTTATTCTGACTTCGCTGGATCAGAAACACCATCAGAAAGGTGACCACGGTAGTTCCGGTATTGATCACAAGCTGCCACGTATCGGAAAAGTTAAAGAGCGGTCCAGTCACCAGCCAGAGAATGATGATGGATACTGCAATGATGAACGCAGGAGTGCTTCCTGTACTTTTGGTCACTGCTGATGAAAGTGTTTCGAAGGGATGCCCCTTGGCAATTCGTCTTTTCATAGCTTAAAGTTTTTGAACGGTGTTTTGATCGAAGTAGCGTTTCTTACCCGAATTGCTGACTTCGGAGAATTGAAAGTGGAAAATGCATGTCAAAGTCTTCAATGCTAAATATAAGTCTAAAGCGCAAAGCACACTTTAGAATTTCTTCCTGGCATTAAAAATTTGACTTCACTTCGACTGCTACCGACTATTGTTTCCTTGTAATCACAAGAGAGGCTGAAACTGGATGTGTTCCACCACCATTTGGTGTGATCGTAAGTGCGGGAGTATTGCCGGTTGGATTTAGCACCGATAAAATGCTATTGATTGCTGTGGTAGTAATAAGTCTGCACCCAGCGATCTGACTAGTTCCTGTAGCGCGGCCGACGACGGTTTCTGCAAGTTCTTCCATGCCAATGCCAATATCAAGCCCGAGAACAAGTTGCCCCGCTTCGCTTACACTTACTTGCCAATCGACTTGATAAGTACCGATTTCAGGCAGCACAAACTGGCTCGCATTCGCACGAACAATACCACCATTTGACGGGCCATCCTGAGGAAATTGCACACCTACACCAGCTGCAACTGTAGATGCATTGTCCCCCGTCATAAGAGCATAGAATTCGGCAAATGGAAATGCTTCGGATTGACCACTCACCATAGGAACCCATTTCGCTCCGTCCCAGTAGTAAAAACCGGGCACAAGATTGTCAGGAATAGCACCCAATGTAGATGTGTTGTAGACGAGCAAAGAAATCGCGGGTGAAAGAATGGTAGTGTATCTAACGTAGATGTTAGATTGACACGCGGGATTAACATTCCTTTGTCGGTTGCATTTACATCCAGCAAAGCGGAGGAGTCGCCTGTAGCACCAGTGGTATTGATAGCTAAGTTTTGCGCACACAGCGAGAGGGGAAGAAACATGAATAGTCCAATGAATATTCCGTGAAAGTGAGAATTCATGTTGTATTGCGATTTAAATCTGTTGGGGTGTTGCAATACATGCGTTCTTATCTACTGTAAAGTAGCGCACATTTATGCCAATTCACATTACATAATTGTTTAAATAAATTATATAATTCCGTGATTGCCTTAAGGGAAGGATCTTACGGCTAAACAGCCTTCAACATTCTCACCCTACTCGTTAAAATAAATATCGAGTGTGGGACGCCAGTCGGACACAAGTTGGCCATGCTTGTCAAAAGCCTCGTGCTGTTCGATGTGTACAGCCAGAATGAGATTCTCGTATGCCTCGATTTCGGGATGATTTATGACATGAAATGACTGCCGGTAGGCATTCCCAGTTACCGACTCTTCACCTATAGTCAATTCACAACAAGAAAGTGTCAGTGACTCAACTTTGATGACTAACTCTCGATATGCTTTCAATGCATGGGCCGGATCGGGATAGCCGTTGAATTCTGCATGAAACAGAATGCTGGCAGAAAGAAAGTCCTCATAGATATAAATGACTGAGGCGTGCTCCAACTCTATCTCACTGGTGTATAACATAAAGGTCTCGTCTTCACCTACGTCGATAATATCCCCTATTGTGTTCACAAGGTCCTCATCAAAGTCAAAAAGAATCGCTTTGATCTGCGAGTCAAAATTGTCAAGGCTTGTAACCTCTGTCGGTTCATCGTCTATGACGGACAACTCACTATCTGTAGCGATTCCTAACGCGTCATAAGACATGACGAAATAGATAACCGCAACCGGTTGCATACTCTCTGCCATGTGTTTGTTTTCATCTGAAGGGATCAAGAATACTGCATTGCCATCTGTCATCTTCATGAGATAATACATCGTATAGTCTTCCAGGGTTTTGTATACGCGCATCAAGTGTCGCAAGACCGGCGGGCTATTCTGCTTCATGCGAGCAACGCATCACGGCACGTGTCAGAGAATCACCGAGATAAGATCGCACTTCCATTGCGATCTCTGGCTTCCATTCATAGGGAGAATAGAGTGAACCAAAATTGCTAATCACAGCGAGATAACTCGGGGGAAGATCCTGACTGGCAGCTGATGAATGAAATACGCACAGCACAAATACAAAACATAGCAATCGCATAGAAAACGAATTGGACGAAGGAAATTGGAAAGAATGACGACCGGAAGATGGTTCCGATGAGTTAAAGCTATTCCTTTCTAAGTGGGAAGCCTATCGTAAGCCAGGGGAGGGCGCAAAGGAGAGCAAGAAGAAGAAAGTCAAAATGCAAAACGTAAAATGTGAGTCCACTCTGAAAAGTCATCTTTTATCCTCCCGCACTCCTCGGTCCCTTGAAGGGGAAGTCCACGCACATTGTATTTCAACGCATTATGCGGGAGGCGGTTCCACCATTTAGGGGGTCAGGGGGTTGTGAAGCACTTTTCGGACTGGACTCAAATGTAAAAGTCAAAAGTGGATGTCGAATTTCACTTTTACCTGTCTGAACTGAACTCCTTCCCACCCGACCGATGGCCATTCGGACATTTTAGATTTTAGATTTGACTTTCTTTTTGATTGTCATTTTGATTGTCATTTTGATTTTGATTCTCTTCCCTCACTCCATCCCTAATCGCCTCTTTATCTCTGTCAGTTGTGCCTGTAAGTCCTGATTTTCCAGCTTCAGATCATCGATAGCAATATTCTGACTTGTAATAATGACCTGTTGTTCCTGCATTGCTTTCACGAGGGGCATGACAAAGTCAGAATAGCGCAGTGAATAGAGTTCATCAGGATTAGATGGCTTTTGTATTCCACTGAAATCGTATCCCGCTTCTCTTGCGGCTTGCTCTACATCCTGTGCAAGAAAACCAGTCATTTTAATTTTTTCAATGTCATACTTGCCTTCCCATTCACCATGACTTTCCTTTCCTACATGCACCATTGCATTCTCCCGATGAATATTCAGGTTGTACGTCACGGGGCGTAGTCTAGTGATGAACGCCAGGCCGGGTACATCTTCTGTAATGTTGTCTTTGATACGCGCATCGCTATAGGTGCTGAAACCGACTTGTCCTGCTATCACACTCACACTGGAGTTACCAATTTCGATGCGATTACTCCCTTCAATAATACCACCTGAAAGATGTCCAAAGCAGGAAGTATTCGATAGACCCTCACTTTCAAAATACGCGTTGTATCCAATCGCCGTATTAAAATTTCCGGACGTGTTGCTATAGAGTGCACGCTCTCCCAGTGCAGTATTGGATAAGCCAATCGAATTCCCGAACAGTGCACCTGTACCTACGGCAGTATTAGAGAATCCTTCTGTATTCGAAAATGCGGCATCTGCTCCCACTGCCGTATTGGAGAATCCCAGAGTGTTGAAGGCAAGAGCATGATATCCGCTGCCTGTATTCGATGAGCCTTCGGTATTGAAATACAATGCTTCCTTACCTGTGGCAGTATTGAAGTCTCCTGTTGTATTACTCGCCATTGCTTCAGAGCCAATAGCCGTATTGAAATTTCCTGTGTTGTTCCCTGGAGATTCAGAACCTCTGAGAGCTTCATAACCCACCGCCACATTGCCGCTGACAAATGGTGTTTCGGTACTATTGGCGTAGTACATGGCTCGGGTCCCAATTGCAGTAGCCGTACTGCCCGCTTGATTGAAATACAGAGCCTGATACCCACTGGCGACATTGGAGTTGCCCGCAGTGTTTCGATAAAGGGCGAACATACCATCAGCGGTGTTTTGATTTCCCGTTGTATTAAGACGAAGCGCATTTGCGCCATTTGCCGTGTTTTGAAAACCTACCAGATTAGAGCTCAGAGCATGTGAGCCACTTGCCGTGTTTTGATATCCGGTATTATTGCGTGAAAGCGCCAGAAATCCAGTAGCACTATTATCTGATCCTACATTGTTGTCATGAAGTGCATCAGTTCCGATGGCAGTGTTTCCGAATCCTGACGTATTAAGATACATTGAAGACGATCCAATTGCTGTATTAGCGAAACCCGTTGTGTTGGAATACCCTGCATTGCTTCCGATAAATGTTTTACGATCATTTGCTCCGGATGTCATACTGTTTGCGCCTGCATGTAAACCCACGAACGTATTTGAAGTGTCATCGGAATGAATCCACATCAGATCATTACCATCACTGTCACGAAGTCTGATGATCGGGTTCGTGGCACTTTGCGTGCTATTTGCATCTATGATAAGTTGAGAAGCATCAGCCGATCCTTTGATATGGAGTTTGCCTTGAGGAGAAGTTGTGTTGATACCAATATCTCCACCATTATTGTGAATGTTGCTGCTATTTAAGGTCCATGATGTTCCATTCCAATAGGGTGTATTACCTGCTGCATTGCCATTGGCTAAAATTCCTGATCCTTGCGGTCCTGTTGCCCCTGTTTCACCTTGAATTCCCTGGGGTCCTTGCGCGCCAGTTTCACCTTGTGGTCCCTGCGGTCCTTCAGGTCCTTGAAGTCCTTGTGCTCCTTCGGGTCCTTGAGGTCCTTCGATACCTTGTGGCCCCTGATTACCGCTCGCAGCATACAATGCATAAGGTACACTTAGCAATTCTGAGGTTCCCATGTGGATAAATGCACTCCCTCCTGCAGGATCCATTTCTACGCGCAGCCATGCATTGACACTCGCCCAATCGATGGATGAAAATGTACCCGACACAGGATTCCCTCTTCCAATGCTCAGTGTCAACAATCCAAATTCATTGGTCGTCGTCGCGAAAGTCTCCTGGTACAATGCAGCGCCATCCTGTCCATTCGTAATCGTCAAACGCAAACCTACATTTCGATTGGCAAGAATCTCACCAGTATTGTCACGAGCAACAGCCTGATAATTTAAGCCTTGAGGTGCCTGCGAATACAATAAATCAATTGACAGTAAGCAGTTGATTCCCAATAAGCATAATGTGAGGATAAGGACTTGCAATTTTTTCATGATGAAAGGATTTATCGATTGTTATCGGATAATTTGAATTTTTGCGACAAACATATTTTTAGGACTTGAGTGACTTCCTTTTACAGTCAAAGAGATCAGGTACATGCCTGGTGCTGCATCTGAAAGATCAAAGGGCTGAATATGTACGCTTGTATATTGATACAGCTCCGTGCTCAGCACAACTCTTCCAAGCATATCTGAAACGTCGACCTCGATAATCTCATCAATGCGTGTTTCGGTGATTAGATTAAAATGACCCGCGGATGGATTGGGATATACGCCGTATGAAAAATCCGGATTCGGATGTTCGGTGATGTATGTACCGATATCGAAGGTCTGCTGGAAACCTTGTGTTAATATCGCGGTGGGAGATGTATAAGTCTCAACGGCAGTGAGTTCACCAGTGGTGAAGCTCAACATTCCGGAGGCACTGCTGTAGAATCCACCAGATGTCGATACTACAAATGGGGAAACGCGTTGCGCTATTGTGCTTCCTGAAGATAAGCACAGGATGCAAAGCACGATGAATAGATTTATTCTCATTGGAAGAAAGAGTTTAAGAACGATGATGTCCACTCACAGACATAGATGTCCTGGAACTGTCCGTAGTGATGAAATTTTCAGCGGGGTGAGTAGACCTGGCACTAAATATACTGAATGAAATAGAACATACCCGGTCTCTTCTTACAGCTACTGGCATTCCGAATGCAATTAAGTCGAAGAAATGATTTTGCATGTTAGTCTGACCCGCCATTGCAGCGATCAGCAGGAATAAGCACACGAAGAGACAGTAATCGGCGGCGTGTTGAGGAAAATCGACCCTCGCAACAAGGACAGAAGCCCAGATACAAACAGCCACTCAATCAACCAAGCCCAACCTCTTCTAATCCCTGGCTGTCTTTGACAATGAATGCGTTTGCATTAACACAATGAAAAAAACTGCGACATGAAAGGTTTCTATTTCTGCACATGTCTGCTGATAGTCCTCATCTCATCATGTGATGATCATGATGACGAATATATATGCATGGAAGAAATTCACGTCATTGATTTTGACCATCCGCAAGCAGGCCAAAAAAGTGTCTACCTGAAATTCAATGCCCCTGACTACTATAACTATGCAAGCGATGAAATCGAGTTCACACAGGACTCACTTGTGATGGAAGTTATCGGAGAGAATGTCTTTGGAATCAGGATCAGGGAATATTATACAGCGGGATCCCCAATTTTATCAGAGCCAGATCAATTAATCGATACAGCCTATTACTCAATTAAGGTTAACGAAGAATTTATCACGTTTGACTGGGATCAGAATTCTGCAATATCGCCGCGTGGGAGACTGTTCGATTATGGAGTGCAGTATCCGATGAATACCGAACCCTATGAATTTGACAAATTAAACTGGAAGGTTTTTCCTTCTCCTGAGATGCCGCAGTTTGGAGTTACTGGCGTAGTGAAGTCTTATCAACCCATAGATGACAATTTCGGTGACTGCATGGCACGATTCGATCTGGGTACAGTATTCGCTCACATAGAGCGTCCGATGTGGATTTATCAACCAAAACTTGGTCTTATCACAAGGTATACTGAGATCACAAGTAGCAGTTATGCGTTTGGATATATTTTGACCTTGGAGCCATAGGGCATTTAAAATCCAATTCAAACTCAAATTCAAACTCAAATTCAAACTCAAACTCAAACTCAAACTCAAACTCAAACTCAAACTCAAACTCAAGTACAAACGCAAGTGCAGTGTGATCATGTGAGCTGAAACAAAACTATGATTACTCTCGTCACGGCTTCCAACGTAAAATGCCAAAGACTTTAAGCATAACCGGGACTACGAGGAAGCCGCACCAATACAATGTCGCATGTGTCACACTTCCGAATAGAGGAAGGCTGATTGCAGGATCAATAAGGAAAGCAACAATCAGCGCGATACTGATCAAAACAATTATCACTCTGCTTCGCCTAAAAGGTCTGATCGACAACACAGCATAAAATGGGATGAGAAGAAATACTAGTGTCCATTTCGAGAACGCAAATTTTGACATCCAGACAACATCACCATTGTGGATTCCGTGGATCACATAGTTCAAGATAATTTTGAGAATACACAGGTTTTCAGCAATGTCAAATACTACGATGCCAGCAATCATTGCGAGACCAGCCATTCGTACAACTGAGCCTTTTGTGGTCAACAGTAATAGTATGAACCAGAGTACACCTGCGTATGCCAGAATAAATAGAAAGTCAAAGGATATCTGTGTTCTCAGGTAGTTTATTCGATGCGAGACACGATTAGCCGGACTCAGCTCGAGACTATCCTCGCATGGTTCTGAAAAAAATTCCTCCAACTCCGATGAGTCGTTGATTAGCTCAAATCCGATAATTGCCGATGTCTGATTGAAACCTGCCGGCGTGTATGAAAAGATGCATGTCGTATCCTGATGCATCAATGCAGAGGTCAGACCTACAAGGGCAATACATGTCCCCAATGCTATTTTCAAAACTAACCTACTCATCGTTTTTCAAAAATACCGCTTAGTCTCGAGCCATCGCTCAAAGAATCAATCAAGACAGAGTTGATGATTGCGAAAAGGATATGGAGCACCACCAAAGAAATCAGTGTTTCAATGAGGATCTGGGATCCAGCCATGGCAATGTGTTTTTGAAATCTATCATGAATGCAGATAAAAGGGAAATGTAACCACCTCGAAGGCGTTTTTTAGGTATCATCAATGTCAGCTCAATTGACAAGACCACTCTTTGTCAAAGCGGAAATTCCCTCTTAGACCTTTCTTCAGTCAATCATGCCATAGAGGCAGGAAACGCACTACAAGAAATACAAACCCCTGCCACTAATCCATTTCCATTTACTACTTTTACCCGCTTCAGGCCACTATCGCAGATTGTGATGATTGGGATTAGAACAGATAGGCGTCCTTCTCTATAGTAACTTCTCCAGCTACACTCATAGAGGCATAGTTTAACAGACGTTGTGTTTCCGTATCCTTGTATGCAGTGACTGATGCACTGTCAAGAAAATTTTGATTTCATTTATTACACTTAATCTATAACCCTGATGACTCTATTGCCTTTCCTTCTTGCCATTTTACCAGGTATCGCCATTGCCCTTTTTATTTATTTCAGAGACATCCGTGAACCCGAACCTTATGGCCTGTTGATCTTGAGTGCATTGTTCGGTGTGATCAGTTTTTTTATCGCAAGGGGACTTGGGTTTCTGTTGCACAATTTCATCTTTGTCGATGCTGAGGGTAAGCTTTATGAACTCCTCAGTGCGTTCGTGTTTATTGGATTGGTTGGAGAAGGAATCAAGTTCCTTTTTCTGCGCGGTCAGACGTTTTATTACAAGCATTTTAATCAGCCCTTCGATGGCATCGTGTATGCGATAATGCTCGGGATTGGCTATGCGACAGCGGAGAACATTTTGTATGTACTGAACTGGAACAGCGATGCTTCTATCCTGAGGATGTTTACCACTGTGCCTGCGAATGCAGTTTTCGCAGTAATTATGGGCTACTTCCTGGGAGAAGCAAAACTTTTTAAGAACAAGATCTTCCTCTATAGTGCGCTGGCATTGATAGTTCCAGCTTTTGCGCATGGATATTATGATTATTTCTTAAACCTGGTGAATATTCCAGGTCTCTGGGTGGGGGCGATTGTTTCCGTGGTGATTGTCGTCGTATTGGTTCAACTTGCATATCGACGTCGCAAGAATGCAGTGATTAAGTGAGGAAGGATTGATGACTGATTGATTGATTGACTGATTAACAGTTGTGAATATACTCCCTGAGTATGTTGTGAATATACTCCCTGAGTATGTTGTGAATATACTCCGAGTATGTTGTGAATATACTCCCTGAGTATGTTGTGAATATACTCCCCGAGTATGTTGTGAATATACTCCCTGAGTATGTTGTGAATATACTCCTTGAGTATGTTGTGTATATACTCCCCGAGTATGTTGTGAATATACTCCTAGGCTGAGGGGATTACTGAAGGGAGCCTTATTATTTAACTCAAAAAGGTTTTTAGAAGCCCCCTTCAGTAGTTATTCATCCATAATACTCAATCATCAAGGCACCATTCTACATTCATCAATCGATATTCTATATTCTTCATTCCTCCTTCTTCTCCGCCGCCGGCAACGAATGAATATACTTGTACAAAGCCTCTATCTCTACATCACTGAGAGCACCGATTCCTGCAAAAGGCATGAACTGACCCTGGAGTACTTTTCCTTCCGGGGTCTTCCCAGTGCGGAACGTATTGATGAATTGTTCCAGCGTCCATTTGCCTACATTACTTCCTATAGAGATATCAGGTACGGGAGGGGATACAGGATCCGGTGATTTTCCTCCACCAAGATCCGGACCGTGACATGTTTTGCATCCTTCGAATTTCACGACATACTCGCCATACTCGACACTATTTCCGATCGGAGGAGCCTTAATGTTCTTTGCTTTCTCATGATCAATGACCTTATATGGAAACATATTTCCAAACATACCGGCACCAGCGAGAACCTGAGACATGTATGTGAACTGACGTTGCGGAAAGCTCCTTTCTACCGGAGGCAAGGATTTTATTAACGCAATAATGCATCCCAGATCCTCATCGCTAAAGTGCGTGTATGCCTCTGATGGCATAATCATGAGTGGATTTCCCCTTTTATTCAATCCATGACGCAATGCCCTGACGAAATCCTCATCGGTATAGCCTTCTGTCTCACTGCCTTTTGCCCGGGTAAGATTGGACGAGGGCAGTACGCCGATTTTAGGATCATCAAAAAAGACTTTGCCGGCGAGATCTACATCATGACAATTCCGGCACCCCACCGTCAGCGTCCTGCCTCTTTCTATTGATGCTGAATCCGTCGGGATTGTGACTGGATCAGGTGTGAGCTCATAAATCTGGAGAAACTCCTCGTTGAATTTTCTGGAAAGAACCCATGATGTGGTCAGAACAATGACGACAAGGAGCAGGAGTATGATCCCAGTCCATTTCAAAAACTTTCTCATAGCGCGTCTGGATTACAAGATTTGAGTGAAATCAAAAAATCGAACCTATGAAAATTTTTCATCCATTTACTGTTCGAAGTAAAATCTATTTCTCTTCGGGCATCTGCCATACCGGTGTCATCGAGTCAAATTCGATATGCCACTTGCCATTGATCTTGTGGAGTATCCCCGCACACACCGTTGGTCCTCCGACCTGTTGACCCTGGATTTGGATATCAGCGGTAGAATCCCACGTGAGCAATGCGACGTCAGGTGTGATCAGCCGCCATGAAGTCAGTTTGTAAGTGAATGATGGCTTGCTATCGACCATCTTCATGAATTCATCCCAACCTGCTCTGAGTGCCTCCTTGCCGCTCATGAGCTTTCCATCAGGGCCGATTTCTGCGGCATCATCCGTGTAAAATGCCCACATCGCGTTGACATCACCGCTTTCGTAAGCTTTGTAGATTTCCTTTAAATACTTCTCGAAGGTGGCTTTATTGTCCGATTGCGCGCTGGCAGTCTGAATCGTACAAACGGTGAAGAAGAGGGTACTTGCAAGTGAAATAAGCGTTTTCATTGTGACTAAAAATTTTGATATGTTGAAAAATAAAATGATGCGCTCCCCGATTGAAGCATGGGGCAAAGATGAAGGCACCTTTTAACAGAGAATATCAAAATCGTCGCAGAGGATATCAATTCTGTCGCATCTCGACAAGCGATTGATTTTCAGGTGATTTCGCCCGGTGTAGTACCAAAATATTCCCGGAAACACTTGATAAAATATGCGGGCGAATTGAACCCGCACCGGTAGGAAATTTCAGACACAGTACCTACCTTGAGTTCAAGGAGTTGCTTTGCACGTTCGAGGCGCATGTTGCGGATGATCTCGTTTGGCGAAAATCCAGTGAGTGCAGAGAGCTTACGATGAAGTTGACTTCGGCTCATTCCGATTTGTTTGCTCAAGTCGACGACACTGAAGTCTTCATTCTCAAGATTGGCTTCCACGGTTTCCCGGACGCGCAGCAGAAATTGTGCATCCATACTTTCCACTTCCGCAGGAGCCGGAGTAAAAGAGGTAAGTGACTTGCGAAAGTGTTCTTGCAGTCTTCGTCTCTGCTCGATCAGATTCGCTACACGTACTTGTAGTTCTTTCGCTTCGAATGGTTTGATGAGATAATCATCAGCACCGGTCTCCAGTCCTTCCAGTTTATCTGATTTTTCCGCTCGTGCGGTAAGCATGACCACTGGAATGTGACTTGTCTTTTCATTTGACTTCAGCAACCGGCAAAGTTCAGTACCATTCATCTCAGGCATCATGACATCGGTGATGATGATGTCCGGTGTGCTTTCAAGCGCCTTCTCTAATGCAATCCTTCCGTTTTCCGCCTCGATGATCTCATAAAGACCGGCGAAGGTATCAGCGATATAAGCACGCACATCCCGATTGTCTTCCGCAATCAGGAGAGTCGGCTGCGCAGGACGTGAAAGCACATCTGACATAAGACTCTTTGACGCTTTCGATGATGTGAGGGAGTATTCACGATGCGTATTCTCTGCTCCTCCGGAAGTCACTGGTGATACGCTGATTTCATCCGCTTTGAAAAATGCTTTACCCACTTCAAGAGTCACACTGAATTTCGAACCTTCACCTTCTTTACTCGTAACATCAATATTGCCCCCATGCAATTGAGCAAGTTCTTTCGCCAAAGCAAGTCCGATACCACTTCCTGCCTGCACTTCCGACATCGTACTCTTCGTAAAGCGTTCGAACAAATGCTGCAACTGATCCTGTGGGATCCCAATCCCTGTATCCTCAACGGTGATGGTTGCTTTACCATCGGAGACAATTGCATCCACATACACAGTACCACCTTCACCAGTAAACTTGAATGCATTGGAGATGAGATTCACAAGGATCTGTTCAAGCTTTTCCCTGTCGAAGTAGCATATGATCGGGTCAGAGGACACCTTGATGTGCAACCCCACCTGCTGCCTCACTGCAAGACTTTCAAATGACCCTGCAATTGCGCTTACAAATGATCCAAGGTTACCTTCTGAGACCTGCAATTTTACCTTGCCACTTTCCAGTTTCGACAGATCGAGCAATTGATTAACCAGGTTTAACAGACGTTTACCATTTCTATGAATAATTTGGTAATACTTTGTGTAATCACCTTTGAAGGTGTTGTTCATCATTTGTTCGACCGGGCTCAGGATAAGGGTGAGCGGGGTACGAAACTCATGACTGATATTGGCGAAGAAGGTGCTTTTGATCGCATCCATTTCGCGCAATTTTTCTGTTTCGGTCTGTTTAAGTTGCGCAATGAGTTCTGCCTGCTGTTGCCTGCTTCGTTGTTTTATTCTGAAGTATTGAAATGCCACAGCAAATGTCAGCAATCCTGCAATCGCAATGATCAGTATCATGCGTTTTTGACTTGCTTGCTTTTCAAGCTCAAGTTGCTGACGCACAAGTTGTGCTTCTTTCTTTTGGGTCTCAAACCGTAATTCCAACTGGGCAACCTTGCGTGCATTGTCCTGCTTGAAAATAGAATCAGCCAGGGCGATGTATTTCTTGTACCACTCATATGCATGCGAAATGTCTCCCGAAGCTTCATATGCCTGAGCAAATGCTTTGTAGTACAATTCATGTTGGTTCTCAAGAGACAGCTTCTGTATAATGGCATATCCCTCCTGTGCATACCTGAGCGCTTTTATGCCATCACCCAGACCATAATATGCGTTGCTCAGATTGTAGAGTGCATAGGTTTGATACGCTTCATGGTTTATTTCTTTCCAATAGCCAAGGGCCTGATCGAGCCATGTGATAGCTTCCCGGAATTTGCCCTGATCATTGCAATTATTACCAAGTGAATTTGCAATAACCCCGGCGAGTCCGAGGTTTTCAAACTTCAATGCATATTCCAGGGCTTTCTTTCCATATTCTTCTGCTTTCGCATATTCCTTCATCCGCCCATAGGTGGTAGCCAGATTGCTATAACATTGTGCATAGCGTTTTTCCATTCCTTGCTGTTGACGGATGCTCAACGCTTTCTCAAAGTGGGCGATAGCTTTGTCGTAAATACCATCGTCGCTATAGATATTTCCAATGTTGTTGTGGAGAATTGACACACCGAAACTATCTCCGAGCTCTTCATCAATGGCCATTGATTTTAGAAAATAAGTCACAGCAGAGTCCATACGGCCCATATTGTTCCAGGCTGATCCGATGTTGGTGAGCGCGGTACTTTGCTCATCTCTGTCATTAATATCTATGAAAATCTGAAGTTCTTCCTGAAAGAGGTCCAATGCTTTCTCATATTCACCGAGGTCGTCAAAAGCAAAACCACGGAGGTGCTTGGCCATAGCAAGTCCTTTCTGATATCCGGCTTTGCGTGCCATGATATCAATACTGTCAGCATAGGCAAATCCTAATGTCGGATTATCTAAAGCCCGGTCAGATGCGATTTCATAGAAGAGATCGATTTTCCTGGCTGGATCCATCTCAAGATTGAACGCAATACGAATACTGTCGAGGAAACTCTGCTGTGCGCACAAAGAGTTTATGCTGATGCAAATGCAGGCGTAGATGATGAGACTTCTGAGATACATGAAAGAGGTAATAGCGCTACAATGTAGGGGAAAAAGAGAATCGTGTTGCTCAATGCATTTCAAAAGGGTTGTGACAAATTGTATAAGGACAAACAAATGCGGTTAGGCATCTCCCTGTCTGCGGGCAGGCAAGGCTTCAGGGGCAGGGTACGCGTAGGCAGCGAACGTAGTTCTGTACAATTTGTCGCAACCCTTTCGAAAACATGCCGAAGCCAATTCTTAGATTTGTCATCGACATAATCTTCTCGTAAATCCTGCAGCATGACCACACCGGAGAATAAGTCACCTCTACCTGATGAAGTCGTGATGAATAAGATACTCGTCGTCAGGAAGTAAAAGATCATGATAGACGCAGATCTTGCCGAACTCTATGGAGTTCCAACCAAGCGGCTGAATGAACAAGTAAAGTGAAACCGGAGGCGATTTCCCGAAGACTTCATGTTTCAATTAACTGAAGAGGAAAAAGCATGGGTAGTCGCAAATTGCGACCACCTTAAAAAACTCCGATTTTCGCCCAGTTTGCCGCATGCTTTTGCCGAACATGATGCGGTAATGTTGGCTAGTGTTTTGAATAGTGATAGAGCTATTGCGGTGAACACAGATTGTAAGGATTTTCACAAAGCTTCGGGAAATCATCCTCACTCACCAGGATATCTTATTGAAACTGGAACAATTGGAAAGGAGAGTAGCCGGACATGATGAAAATATCCAGGTCATTTTTGAAGCATTAAGGCAGTTTATTGCGCCACCCCAGAAATCAAGAAAACAAATCGGTTTTCGGACGACAAAAGATAAAGAATGATGTTTGGTATCTTTCTTTTTTATCCTTTATTCAAATTTCAATGCCTCCAACCCAATACGATAAATATTCCCCATCCCATTCTTCGGATCATTCGCAAGACGAAAGAGTTCATCGGCAGATGATATCCTCGCATTTGATTTTGCGGATCTATCACTGGTGAAATAAAAATTTCCTCTCGCATAATCCACGAAGGGACAATAATCGAGTTTATCAGAATTGATCAGCGCGCCCATGTTCTTTGCCTTACTCCAGATTCCATCTATATTCTTCTTACTAAAATAGAGATCTCCCCCACCGAGATCATCTGCTCTCCCGTACGAACTGAAAATCAAGAGATCCTCATCGGGACTGATGAAAGCATTGAACTCGTACGTTGCCGAATTGATATTCGAATCGAGCACTTCAGGCTGCTGATAGCTTCCATTCACATAGTTGCTGACAAAGATGTCTTCTCGACCGATACCATCTGTACGGGTTGCAGTGAAATAGAGATTGCCATTCCGGCTGAGAGATGGGTAGTATTCACCTTCTGTTGTATTAATGAGATCCGGCAATGGAACCGGATCACTCCATGCACCATCCATGCGTTCTGATTTCCAGATATTATAGTCATTTCGGGTAGAATCAGAAGGCAATGGTCGGTCCGATGCAAAGAATAAGGTATTGCCACTAGCAGCATAGAAGGGTTCAATATCCTGATAAACTCCGGAAAAACTCACAACTTCTTTATTGCCCCAACCAGCACTTGTCTTTGATATTGATACCAGGCACCTCCTTGACTGATCATAGGTGCAGAGAGAATAGATAATCTCGTTTCCGTCAGGAGAAATTGCCATGTCACGTTCATACAATACGGTAGAGATAACTCCTGGAGCGAAGATTTCGAGAGAGTCGGGGGTGTGAGCGAGGTCTAGAGAATTTGTTTGCGAAGGTTCACAACTATGTAGCGCAAGGCAAAGTATGCACAAACAAAATCCTGATACTATCTGGAAAGTCGAATATCGATTCATGGCTTCAAGATCGTAAAATAGATGACGATTGGGTGAATTGAATTTCCATTTTGGCTCACAGAGACACAGAGAACATTGAGATGCTTCTTGTCCTTATTAATTACTCTTCCTCTCCGTGCTCTCTGTGCCTACGTGTGAAACAATTGCATTCTCAGTCAAAAACTGCATCAGCTTCGTTGCCGACATCAGCGCCGGACCTGCCAGTGTATCATTGAACATAAACGTGATCGGTCCTTCTCCAAAGTACAACCCATCAGATACAAGAAAGGTAAGCCGGACCATGCCGCGCACAGGGTGTGGCCGCCTTGGCTTATCATAAGGTCCAATTTGCTTTACAATGTTTTCACTGTCCGCAAAGAGTTGATTCGTGAACGCCTCAGAAGTAGCATTGGATGTCTCCCAGATGATCATCTTTCCTGTATGGTTGATATATCGTGCACCGCCATCGCGGAATGATGCCAACACATCCAACCCCTGGTCAAGACCAACTTCGACGATGACACCAAGGAGTTTCTTCGTATTCACATGCTCCCCTCTTTCTCGCAAGAGATTGTAGGCAAGAATCTTCACACGCGATTCAGCTTTATCATCATCAATGATTTTCTCCAGGTCTGAAATATTGCTTTTCTCAGAAAACAAGGTACTCCAGGGGTAATGATCCTGCTGTGTTGAATTCTGCTTGTATAAACCGATGTGGTCGCAGAAGAGCAAGTTGTAAATGAGATTTAACGAAGCGTCGTGGTAAGGCTTCGGCAACGAATCAGTAAAATTCAATGAATCCATAATTAATTCTTACATCAAATCCTCATCTCCCCTTCAAAGACAATCACAGCACTACCCTTGATCAATAATTTCATATCAGCTATCAGCTCTACATCCATGTATCCTGTTCTTTCTGATGCCTGAAACGATCTCATTTCTTTCTTATTGAGTTTGTTACCCCAGTATTTAGCAAGAAATGTATGCGAACCTCCAGTGACGGGGTCTTCGTTTGTTCCCTTCCACGGCCAGAAATATCTTGAATAAAAATCATACTTACCATCCACAGCGCGTGCTGTCACTAATACCCCGTTGATTGAATCATGCGATTTTAATAACGCCGTATAATCTGGAGTAAGTGCAGACAACTTCTCCGCGCTCGCGATTTCCAGCATCAATATCTTCGATTCACGACTGTAGACACTGTTCTCGATATTCTCTATCCCCAATGCTTTGAGTAGCGCTGGTGGCGCAGTTGCCGGCTCAACCTCATACACAGGAAACTCCATGACAATGCGCTCATCCTCCCTGCGACAATGCAGGTCAAGATTCTGAATGTTGATAAAATGCACTTCATCCAGATTCATGAGTTCAAATAAGACTTTCGCAGAACCCAAGGTAGCATGACCACACAATGGAATCTCTGATTTCGGAGTAAAAAAGCGAATGCTATGCGTGTTCTGATGATCAAGCGTAGTGACAAAGGCTGTTTCTGAAAAGCCAAGTTCTTTCGCCACGGACATCATTTCCTGATCACTCAGCGCTCGGTTCGGAAAACAAATGCCTGCAGGATTCCCCTTGAATGGTTCAGTGGTGAAAGCGTCGACGATGTATGTTTTCATTATGTCTCAGGTCGCCTCAATGACAATGATCGTAAAATCTGTGCAGTTCAACTATAGGTGCTCAACGATATCTCGTGCTAAGAGATTAAATTCTTCCAAAGAAGTTGTACTCGGTATTTTATTCACTTTCATCCTGAGTATTCTCCCGCCTTTCCTTACCATGATAAACAGGAAATTTTCGTCGTCACTATGAAAATGGGCTTCATCTCCGAATTGATGCAGCTCTTTGACTCCTTCATGATCGGCATTGGCCTTCAGAATTGAAGAATAAACTCTATGGGCGGTCTCCGACTCTTCATATTGCTCAAACATGAAGTAAATATTTCCCATGGCGCTGGTTTGAGGGTCCTTTGTATTTGCGGTATACGAGCATTTGTATATCGCCACACCGTCTTCAACCGTCGAAGCGCTGTCTGATAGATGCGCTTGCTGTCCAAGGATTTTCTCCGCGTTGGATAAGCTGAAGAATTCATGTGAATCAAATATTGGTTTTGGGCAAATTGAGGACGTGATCAAAAGTATGATGGAAGAGGCCAGGCTATGCATTTCTACAACAGATTTTCACCAAGATTACAGTTTTTGTATTAGGAAGGCAAGTTACCTGCAATCAAAATACATAACGCAGAAAGAATCGTAAAATCACCACAATCATCATCGCTACAAAACTTTGTAAAATATGATCCACGTTTTCTCCCATTCTCCGGAATGTAATTGCGATTACATCAGTATCTTTTCAGCATGCACGGAGTTTCACTAAATCGCGGAGTTCTTTTTACCCTCATAATGGCCTCTGCATGTTCTGTTCCTGCTCAAAAGCAATTCAATCGACTTTCTTCTACGAGCGGCGCCGCTTCTTATGCCATCACATATCATAATGACTACTTGTATTCAGGTGAAGGCAACACACTCAGCATCTATGACGCTGGCACAGGCACACTCCCACCCTATGAGCGCATGTACAGGCAACGGTTTAGGTCCTTTATCGATGACCTTGTCATTGTGGACAACAAGCTCTATGTCTGCGCAAATACGGATGGACTATATGTATTCGACATCTCGAATCCTGCAGAACCTGAACTTGAAGCATCGTGGAATCCAACAGAACTCAATGAAGCAGTGTATGATGTTGCCGTGAAGGGAGATACTGTGTTCATCGCAAACAAAACAAAGCTGACCGTATTGCGCAAATCGGGAAACAGTTACGCGGGCATCACAGATCTGATCACCTTGACGAATTCTTTTTCACGTATCAGAGGCTGTGCCATGAAGGATGGTATCCTCGCATTCACTGTAGCTACGATGTCTGTCTTTCCATCATTTCAGGATGGGATATATCTCTACGATGCAACGAGCCTGACACAACTTTCATTCCGGCTTGAAACATATGGTGATGCAGAAGAAGTACTCTTCGGGCAGGAAAACTCCTTGCTCCATGTCATAGGCGGCGGACAGTTTACGAGCAGCCTGCCTTTCCCGTTTTCAGATCCACGTGGACACTACTATGTGCTTGATATCGCTGTGCCGACAATGCCTAAGGATATTTTCCATGACACAATTGCGGGTATCAGCGGACTTGGAGATACACAGTTGTTTGATGCCGCAATGCGCAATGACACCATCTACATTGCTTCACGGACCGGTGACGACCAGATCTTCCCGGTAGACGGCAATGTCTTTGTCTATGATGCGAAAGATCCTGATTCCATTGATTTCATCACCGACATTAGTGTGGGTCTTCTGCATTTTGATGTTGCGTTGCAAGGATCTTTGATGCATGTCGCATCCGAATGGTTTGGCATCCGCACCATTGACATTCAGGATATTTTACAACCCATGGATATTGGTGATACCAGGACAGGAGGCTGGTGTACAGAGACCGACATCTATGGCGATCTGATGGTACAAGCCAATGAAGGCTACGGCACACAGCTTTTCAACATCGCGGATCGCAAAAATCCTGTGCTCATCGGATATCATGATAATGTCGGGCAAGGATTCAATTTCAATGCACAATTTTCTTCAGATGGCAATCATATCTATGCTACTTACCTCGAAGGTGCGACGCTGAATGAATTCCGTGTCTTAGAAACTGCCACGATGCAAGAGGTGGGTGCGCTGAATTTCTTTACAGGTTATGACCATTGTTTTGTATATCAGGATCGGTTCATCTCTTATGCTGAAAGGATCATCGGACAGAGCTACATTTCTATGGTTGATGTCTCGAATCCGCTGTCACCACAGTTGATTAGCACAAAATCAATGAAGGTAGAAGACATGCAGGTCACTGCGGGTGGCTTGCTGTGGGTATGCAAGACAGATTCATTGTTAGTTTATGACGTTTCAGGCGTTTTCAATTTCAAGGATGCGATTGCTGCTGCGGGCGATCCGTTTAGGCGAGTTGCCAATCATGAAGATACCGTGGTCGTCTATCGCGATTCAGGATTGCAGACCTATTATTATGACATTAATACAGAAAACATTATGCAAGTCAACACACCTGGACAATTGCCAAACGGTATACCGACACATTTGGCGATGGATGCGGAAGCGATTTATGCAGGCTATACGGAATTTGGCTTATTTGCCATCGATCGAAATACGGGTGCAGAGTTAGCACACTTCCGCACAGGACTTGATCTTATTTTTCCTCACTGGTGGCCACTTGAGAATTTACAGGTCTTTGATGATCTGGTTGTTTTGACTGAATATTTTGGCCAGACCACCTTCTTGACGTTTAATGATAAGACAACAAGTATATCTGATGTGCATATCTCATTCAGGCAGGAATTTGAGATATGGCCGAATCCGGCAGTTGCATCAATTGAGATTTCAAACAGCAGCGGACGTCCGTTTGTGCTTCAAGTTTATGATTTGATAGGTCAACAAATGTGTACGCAGATGTTTTTTGACACAGACAATATTCTTCGCTTCGACTGGCCACCGGGTGTATATTATGTCAATATTATACAGGAAGGGAAGTCTGTGGCTTGCAAGAAACTGGTTGTACAGAAATCGACAATCAATTGACCTGCTATGGCGGATTCGGGCAGGCATTCTCACGATCTCTCAGTCTGTTTACTTGCACTTGACTCCCGATGACGCTACTCCTGTGTCGGATCTATCGGGATGTCGCTGTGCCCTTTAGTAGCATCACTACAGGGCTGTGCTCCATTTGCGTTTGAGTTTGAGTTTGCATTCTATTCAATCCTCCTTCCCTCCGCTTTCCGCGAATTATACTCCGTCGTACCCGTCTTCTTAAGATCCACCATCAGGGTAGCAAACGCGCTTCGGGTATCAGCATCGTAGAGATTTCCATTATAGTGCACTTTCCCTTGTTCTTCATCCCATTCTCTCGCAAGCAACGCATAGCGATTGTGCATTTTGGGATTAGGACCGAACATCAGGTAGAGATCGTCATCATTTGACTCAAAGCTGACAGCAAAGCGCTTTTCACGCGGCTTAAACAATAGTACTCCCGGAGTGCCAGCGGGAATACGAACCTCTTCAATCCGGCGGCCATTTTCAATCCTGATCTTACCGGCGGTGATATGAGATTCGCCACTCGTCATCTGTCGTAAGAGTATGACATCCTCCGACAGGTAAAACTGAATCTTCTTTAATTCAGAATCGGACCACCGATGCTTATCATACAGGTCCTGAGTAAATGGAGTCAGTTTAGCACTACAGGAACTCAGAAGTATTGAAGCCACAGCGCCGGCAAGCAGAAATCTTAATTGCATTTTCATGATTATTGAGAATGATTACAAATGTAGAGACTCGGCACACGCCGATCCACTGCTTTAATACAATTTAACGGGGCTTAACGATATTTTGTGCTATGCATGGCAAATGTATCAGTTTAGCCAGTCATTAACATTTCCTTTTAATTCAACCTTAATGTCTTTTTAATTTGTCTCTTCATTTCGGGCCCTTGTGACACCGCTGACGCCGTCGGATATAGCCTTTGATTTCGGTTTGCGGATTACGAGGATTAGACAGTTTTCTCTGGATTTGTGGATTTGGTCAATAGGATTTCCTTCCCCTTCTTCGGTCAACGAAGCTTCAGCGAAGTTGACAGCCTCAGCCATCTTTCTTACTTTCGCGCATGGAATCGAAACTTACCGCTCAAACACCTGCAGTCCTTGAAAACGGCATGAGCACCCGTTCTCTTCTACTGGATGAAGCCCTTACATTCGACGATGTCCTGCTTGTACCAGCCTATTCGAACGTGCTGCCGCGTGATGTCGACACAAAAACACAACTGACCCGGGAAATCACCCTGAACATCCCCATCATCTCTGCGGCCATGGATACGGTCACTGAGAAAGATCTGGCGATCGCTATCGCGCGCGAAGGAGGCATTGGTATCATTCACAAGAATATGTCTGTAGAGAAACAGGCAGACCAGGTACGGAGTGTGAAGCGATCAGAGAGCGGTATGATTCAGGATCCTGTGACTCTTTCGAAGTCTTCATCAGTACATCAGGCTACAGAGCTGATGCAACGCTATCGTATCGGTGGTATTCCTATCGTGGATGAAGAAGGCAAACTCACAGGAATTCTTACAAATCGCGACCTCCGTTTCGAGCAGGATGGCACAAGGCCGGTGAGCGATATCATGACAAAAAAGAATCTGATCACAGCGCCAAAGGGCACCACCCTCGAACAGGCCAAACAAATACTCCAGAAATATAAGATCGAAAAGCTCCCTGTGGTTGACCACGAAAACAAACTCGTCGGTTTGATCACATTTAAAGACCTTATGAAAGTCGAGGCGTATCCCAGCTCTTGTAAAGATTCACACGGCCGGCTCAAAGTCGGTGCCGCAGTAGGAATAGCCAAGGACACTTTTGATCGCGTTGCTGCTTTGCTTGAGGTAGGCGTCGATGTGATTTGTGTGGATACCGCCCATGGACATTCTGAAGGAGTGTTGCAAGTTGTGCGAGAGATCAAAAGAATGTATCCGCATGCACAAGTGATCGGAGGTAACGTCGCAACGGCAGATGGTGCATTGGCACTGGTAGAGGCGGGAGCAGATGGTGTGAAAGTCGGTGTAGGACCTGGTAGTATTTGTACTACACGTATTGTTGCCGGAGTGGGTGTTCCCCAACTTTCGGCGATTCATTATGCATCACGCGCTTTGAAAGGGAGTGGGGTGCCGGTGATTGGTGACGGTGGCATTCGATACACAGGAGATATCGCCAAAGCAATTGTAGCAGGAGCGAGTTGTGTGATGGCAGGCTCACTCTTTGCGGGATGCGATGAGTCTCCGGGTGAGACTATTATCTATGATGGAAGGAAATTCAAAGTATATCGGGGCATGGGGTCTCTTAGTGCGATGGCGATGGGATCGAAGGACCGTTACTTCCAGGATGTAGAAGATGATATCCGCAAGCTCGTACCGGAAGGCATCGAAGGTCGTGTGCCGTTCAAAGGAACACTGGCAGAAGTGATGGTGCAGTATATCGGCGGACTGCGTGCTGGAATGGGATACTGTGGCGCAAAGGATATCGAGACATTACACAAAGCGCAACTCATCAAAATCTCGAATGCAGGAATCCAGGAAAGTCATCCGCACGATGTGATCATTACGAAGGAGTCGCCGAATTATTCCAGAAGGTGAGAATTCCTCGACTGCGCTCGGAATGACAAGGAAGCGAGAAGGTGAGAAGACTCGAATGAGACTGTCCAGAACATTTTACAGCGGAGATGATGTAGTGTCGATTGCACAATCTCTTCTTGGAAAAGTTTTATGCACAAGAATCCATGATCAACTGACTAGTGGCATCATTGTAGAGACAGAAGCTTATCACGGACCCGAAGACAAAGCAAGTCATGCATATGGTGGACGACGAACAGCACGGACGGATATCATGTATGCGCAAGGGGGTACTGCTTATATCTATTTATGCTATGGAATCCATCATCTCTTCAATGTCGTGACTGCATCGAAGGATATTCCGCATGCGATACTCATTCGCGCTATAGAACCAGTGGAAGGAGTTGACCTGATGATGCAACGACGAAACATGTCTTCATTGAGTCACAGGCTCACTGCTGGCCCTGGCTCATTATCTATTGCGCTTGGACTTCATACAAGTATGAGTGGAATGGATTTGGTGAAGCGTGATAGTATTATATGGATAGAAGATCGCGGAATTGCAGTTGCAAAAACACAGATCATTGCGAGTCCCCGAGTCGGAGTAGGCTATGCAAACGAATGGGCTGAGCGGCCATGGAGATTCAGGATAAAAGGGAATGCGTGGTCGAGCAAGGCAAAGTAAATTTTCAATTTTCAATCATTTTCAATTCTCGATTCTCAAACCTCCGAAAGGTGAGTCACTCAACCATCTTATAAACCCTAAACCCCTAAACCCATAAACCACTAAACCCTAAACATTAAACCCTTAAACCCTTAAACATTAAACCCTTAAACCCTTAAACTATCTTTAGCCCTATGCAAAAGACTTTGAGCGACGAGCACTACATGCGCATCGCATACCAGGAAGCCGAGAAAGCGTTCGAGAAAGGTGAAGTCCCGGTTGGCGCGGTCATTGTAACACAGGACCGGATCATCGCGAAAGGGATGAACAGCACTGAAATGCTGACTGATGTGACGGCACATGCGGAAATTATTGCGATCACTGCCGCATCTCAATATCTCGGCAGCAAGTATCTCACGGAATGCACAATGTTTGTGACGCTTGAGCCATGCCCCATGTGTGCAGGTGCATTACGTTGGAGTCAGATTGCACGCGTCGTCTATGGTACCAGTGATGACAAAGGAGGCTTTATGCGATTTGGTAAAGAAATGCTTCATCCATCCACGCAGTTGGGATTTGGGATACTCCATGAGGAGTGCGCACATCTCATGACATCGTTTTTTGCCGCAAAGCGTAAAGTGAAGGGATAATAAAAATTGGGGAAAACCGGTTAAATCGGGAAAACCGGGAAAACCGGGGAAGCCGGTGAAATGTTGAAATATCTATGCTGTTATCAATACTTATTGCCGGACTTTCGATCTTTCTGAATGCACGGGATACTGAACTCCAATATCAGGACAAAGTATACGTGGATAATATTCGCACAGTCCAATTTCATGTCACAGGGCTTCTGACCTCATTCCCTATCACGCAACTCGGATCACAGGAAGCGTTGTATCTCGCGTTCGATGACCTTGATGCTGACTCAAAGTATTACCGATATACTGTCATTCATTGTGATCGCAACTGGCAACCATCAAAACTCGACTTCAATGAATATGTGAATGGATTCGATGGAGAAGAAATTGAAACATTCGACCGTTCAATAAATACACTGGTACCATTTACACATTATTCGCTCCTTTTCCCGAATGAAGAATTTGAAATCACAAAATCCGGTAATTACATTCTTCTCATTTATCTGGAAGATCCCACGCATCCTGTGATCACACGTCGCTTCTTAGTTGTAGATCCAAAAGTCGCCATTCATGCCACACTCCCGCGTCCTGCGAATGTGAGCAAAATAAATACACACCAGGAGATTGACTTCGAAGTAAGTGCGGAATATCTGCGCGTGCTGGATACCAAAAATGATATTAACGCCGTCGTCATGCAAAATGGCCGATGGGATAATGCGATCTATGGAATCAAATCAAAGTTTGAGCGTGGAGCTAATTTCGTTTTTGACTATCAGGATAAAATTACATTCAAGGCTGGTTTGGATTTTCGTAATGTCGATATCCGCAGCACACTGTATCGCTCACGCGACGTCTTTGAGATCAGAAGAGAAAACGGCAGAAATCGGATCATCACCGAGGTTGATGAACCTCGATCCTACAATCGCTATCTCAGTGACCTTGATGTCAATGGTCAGTTTGTCATACGCAGTTCTGATGACAGACGTTTCTCTACGATTACCAAATTAGATGAGGATGCATTGGGTCAGCTTGTAGAAGCGACAAGCTTCGTTGATATCACGCAACACAATCTTGTAGCTGACTATGTCGATGTCCTTTTTACCTTGAAGACAGAGACTGAGTATGATAGTGATGTCTTCCTCTTCGGTGAATTCACAGATTGGTCTCTCCAGGAAAAATACCGGATGACCTACAATCGAGAATACCGGGCCTACTTCGCCGACATCCCGATGAAGCAAGGGTTCTATGACTATATCTATGTCCTGGCGAATTCTGACGGCTCAGCGGACGAAACGACGATTGAAGGACATTGGTACGAGGCTTCTAATGACTATACAATCCTGATCTATCACACCCCTTTCGGCGCCAGATATGATGAACTCGTGGGGGCTGTGACGGTGCCCTCGGCGCGTTAGACGCTTGGTGAGCTCACCAAGCTTTGTTGGGTTTGACAGTGTCCGCCCTGACACACTGAAGCCACAAATACCATAGGAATCCACCAGTACCAATCAAATGTGACGAGGACAATGAACTGGCTATATTTCAATTTTGGAGAAGCTGATGGTGATCAAATGCTCCTGTAATTCAGAGAAATAGTTCGGATAAGCAGAGTGAGTACCAACCTCTCTATGCCTATCCTGACTCAGACAATAAACCTGCCGTTTGAGCTACTCCTTCATGATCCTCGCCATGCCGACCTTATCATCAGCAGTAACCTTTATGATGTACACGCCCGTATGCAATGCAGACAAATTCATATCTATCGATCTGCTTGCCGGTTGGGTGAATAATACATGGCGCCCTTTCATGTCGTAGACATTGATTGTCGTGATATCCTGTGGCGCGTTCACTGTCAGGAAGTCTCGCACAGGGTTAGGATAATATTTGATACCTAATTCATCCAGATCGAAAACAGCCGAGCTACCAAGGACTGCAATGTCATCAAAGAACATGGTAAAGTCAGCGCTTCCATCACCAACCACTCCAAGGTCATAGATGATGGTCACCCCCGTGTACATACCAGTGGTGTTGCCGGTGAAATCGTATGTGAGTTCTTCCCACTGATTTGCGACAGTAGTATTCATCGTAGCTTCCGCCGAAGTCGATCCTTCCAATTTGAATGTGACGGGTGCGTTTACCCTGTTGGCCCATACTTTCATCTTGATGGAGGTGTTATTACCAAAATCCACAGGTGCACCAAGTATAAGCTTACTTCCACCATAGACCTCACCTGCGAATTTGATCATCTGACCTACCTTAGAACTGGTGTTGATGCCTGATGCATCAGGATTGTCAATAACAGTAGCTACACCACCGGCAAAATCAAAGAAGCTGTAAATAAGTTCGGTGGATTCGAAATCGACTGGAAGCTGTACAACATTGCCAATGAAATTCGCATATGTGATGTCGTCGAAGTACATCGTAAAGTTGGGCCCGCCATCACCAACGACACCAAGGTCGTAGATGATCGTAATAGCGGTATATACGCCACCGGTAAGACCGGAGAAATTAAATATAAGTTCTTCCCATTGATTCGCGACAGTAGTATTCACGGAAAATTCTACCGGAGCTGGTCCTTCCAATTTGAAAAGAACTGGCGCGTTTACTCTGTTGGCCCATACTTTCATACTAATGGCGTTGTAAGTACCAAAATCGACCGCTGTTCCCAACGCAAGCGTACTTCCACCATAGACCTCGCCGGGAAATTTGATCATCTGACCTACTTTTGCACTGCCGTTGATGCCTGAAGCATCGGGATTGTCAATGACGCTAGCCACACCGCCGGCGAAATCGCTGAACACATAGTTGAGCTCCTGCGATTCAAAGTCGATGGGTATTGCAACTCCACCAGTGGCAGTCGCAAATACAATGTCATCGAAGTAAAGCGTGAAGTCAGGGCCACCGTCACCCACCACTCCGAGATCATAGATGATGGTGATGGCTGTATATTCCATTGTCGTTAGCCCGGCAAAGCTGAAAGTCAACTCTTCCCAGGTATTGGCCACTGTTGTTGGCATCGAAACCTCAACCGGGAACGCCCCTTCCAGCTTAAAAAGCACAGAAGCTCCTACTCTGTTGGCCCATACCTTCATTTTGATCGCATTGTTGTCACTAAAGTCAATAGCACCTGCCAGAGGTAAAGTACTGCCTCCGTAGACTTCGCCTACAAACTTGACCATTTGGCCAACCTTGCCACTCGTATTAATTCCGGAAGGATCGGGATTATCAATCACCGTAGCTACTCCTCCTGCAAAGTCGTTAAACGTGTAGGTACCGGATTCAAAGTCAATGGGGATTGTGGGTTGAGAGATTGCAAGGGTTTTCAGAAACACCATGCAGAAGAGAATAAATGTTTTTGTCATTTCGATTCAATTGGAGTTGTTAATAAAATTCTATCCTGTTACTATTCATCACGATGTCTATTGATAGACACGAACATAATCCACTTTCATGGTTTGAGGAAAAACCGTACTGCCGTCCGGATTGCCTGGCAGGTTGCCACCCACAGCGATATTCAACAGCAAATAAAATTGCTGATCAAATGGCCACGTCGTGGGTAGTGTTGAAGTGCGAGTCTGAGAACCGTATGCATTGCCATCAACGAAGAACGTGATACAGTCTGTAGTCCACTCGACACTGAAGACATGAAAATCATCATTGAATGTCTCGCCTTCAATGACATACTCGAGTGGATTGAATCGCCTGTAGTCATGCCCATAATGGATCGTCCCCTGGACGCGGCTTGGTTGATGTCCGAGATACTCCATGATGTCAATCTCACCACTCCGAGGCCAGTTCCCATAGACATTATCCGTCGGTAACATCCATATTGCAGGCCAGAGACCTTTCCCAATTGGCATTTTTGCTCTGACTTCGATACGACAGAATCGCCAATCGCCTTTGTGCTTCGTAATCATCCTTGCAGAGGAGTACACATATTGTCCCATGATAGCAGGGGTTTCACGCTTTGCTGTGATTACCATTATGCCATCGGACACAGACGCATTTACAGGGCGATCCGTATAGTACTGCAGTTCCTGGTTCCCCCAACCGCAAATGCCGCGATCACATCCGTCTCCGATTTCAAAAGTCCACTTGTCTAAATCGATCAAATCACCATCGAACTCATCACTCCAGACAAGGGATAGATTATCCGGTAAACCACAGCCGCCCAACTCAGCAGGATCTACGCACGCTGGCACTGAAAATAGAAGAGAAAACATACAGATATGACAAACCCAAAACCGCATCTTGAAAATAAATTGATGTTCAGGTCTTAAAGCAAATTTATAAACATGTGTCAAAGTAGTTAAAATTACATTTCGCGTATTGACCAAGAAGGAAATTTGCAATTCCGGTTGCTTGCGAAGATGTTACCTAGTTACATAAAACGGACAATTAGCTGTAGCGGCGTTGCCATTACCATCATAGATTACAGCAAATAGACGATAGGGGCCTTCCTTCGATGGTGCACGGAAACAGAGTGAACCTTTTTCACTTCCAGTCCTGACCACAATCTTCACAGGTTCAGGTTTGGATTCGGCATCACCACCTGATTTGATATCCATACTCTCAGGTAACAGCTCCCAGGAATATGTGAGATCATCATTCTCAGGATCATTTGCATCAGCCGAGACTGTCACTGTCGAGCCTGGCTCTACATAAGGACTATCATAAGCAGTGTGTCCATTCACTGTGAGCGTGTTAATTTGCGGCGACCGATTCTCCGGCCATTTCCCAGACCAGGCGTACTCAAGTTCATCTATCACCTCTGTCTCAGTGCCATCTTCAAGGAATACGCCATACCAAGTTCCTGTTGTCTCCTGT
>JANNQA010000181.1:0-49682 GCA_031400515.1 Bacteroidota bacterium | reverse complement strand
TCCCAAAACTGCGCGATCTCAATTCGCGACGCAAAATCATCATATGCAGTATCCGTAGCAGCATGTACTTCCATCGCTTCCTGGTAGAACTTGCTGTCTTTCTCTATGCTGAATTCTGTCGGTGGCCGTGGTGCAAACTGCGATGCGGAGTCAAGGACAAAAGGTCGGATCTTACCCCAGTGTGGTTCGATACCGTCCATATATGCAGGAGGTGTCGGCTGCCATTTCGAAGGATCATCTGTGATGGAGTATTTGGGGAATGTGCGTGATTGTTTATAGTTGTCTTTAGCTGACCATGCAATGATGTGAGCCGCGATTTCCTTGCCATAGGCAACAGAATTGTCAAACACATCCTGCGGTATGCTTTTACTACTCTGTATCTCAGAGCATATCCGTTTGTCACATGCCGCGATGGTATCCTCTGAAAAAATCAACGCTTTTCCCACCGTAAGAAACGCGTGCACACTAGCCAGAGAGACATCCCATGTGCCCTTCGCTGGTGGAGCAGGAGCAGCACCGAGATCATTGAGTTTTCCCGCCAATGAGGTGAATCCGGTGGAATCAGATTGCAGATAGCCTTGCACCGCTGTCTCATATCCGGCCACTGAAGCATATGTATATATCCTGGCTGCCACCGGAGGAGAGAAGATATCATGGACGATGACATCGGTAAGTTGCTTCACCGCTCGATGGAGATATGCCGGATCACCGGGAGTATCCACGTAGGGTTCTTCCTGTTTGCAGGCAAGAGTGCTGAGTAATAATGTGCTAACGAATATCCAAAGGTGAGCTAGTTTCATGGGGCGAAATTAGCCAGAAGAAACGGTACGAGGGCAGCCTGCCCTGAGCAAAGTCGAAGGGGGATAAGAGTTACGTGGTAAAATCCAATTAATCAAAATTAAAATGAAAAGAAACCAATGAGATAGCAAAGTGGCCTCTTCGCAGGCTTGTCGAACTTGCCCTTAGTTGCAATTCTTTGTTTTCTCATAACGTAGATTTCTTGATTACCACTCGTTTCTCTCGTGGTTCGCTCGAAATAATAGTTGAAGTCAATGCGTCATCCTTGCGCCACCGCTGAAGCTAAGGCGGCACGCGGTCGACTCTCCCGACAGAAATCGGCGGGATCGCTCAGGATGACAAAAGAATCGAGTCGCTGCACTCGTACCCGCAATGCGTACCCGCAACGCGTACCTCGTATCCCGTACCCCGCATCTCGTACCCCGTACCCCGTACCTCGTACCTCGTACTCCGCATCTCGTACCCCGTACCTCGTTTTCAGAACTGAAAATAAATAAACGAACTCGCGCTCTCCTGGCTAAAAATCAACAACAACAAAATCACAGCCCAGCCGATGCCTACTACACTCCAGTGCGTCTTATGTGCAAGCTCAAGGATCCTGCGTTCACGCATATACCAACTCACAAGTATCGTAAGTGTAATAATCACACTGACTTTGATGATTGCGAGTGTGGTGAGCAAAGGATTTGCATTATCAATGAATCCAAACATCGACTTCAACATGTCCCATGCTTTGGTAAACGTCGTGGCCCGGAAAAATACCCATGTGACATTGACAAGAAAATAAGTGAGCAGTGCATAAAGAAATCCCATCGCGATGCGCTTGTGGGGTGTAATCGGAGGCGTGGGATTTCCTGTGTCCGTCCGAAGCAATTGCGAAGGCGGAATTCCCGCCCCGATTATTCCCGCATTCGTCTCTTCTTTCTTTCCAAACTTATCCTTCAGAAATTTCTCTACCCAGAGATAAAAACCATGCAGACCACCCCAGACAACAAATGTCCAATTCGCACCATGCCAAAGACCACCGAGTAACATCGTAATCATCAGATTGATATATGTTCTGAAGTTTCCTCTTCTATTGCCACCCAAAGGAATGTAGAGATAGTCACGCAACCAAAGTGATAGCGTAATATGCCATCGGCGCCAGAAGTCAGAGAAACCGATAGCTGCATATGGATAGAGAAAGTTTTGCGGTAGCCAGAAACCCAGACACATGGCAGCCCCAATTGCACATGTAGAATAGCCTGCAAAATCAAAAAAAATCTGTCCTGAAAATGCTAATGTTCCCATCCATGCGTCGAGAGCGCCAAGTGGCTCCATAGTGCCAAACACCGCGTCCGCCGAAGCAGACAACATGCTATCAGCCAGAACTACTTTCATAAATAATCCGATCGTCAACAGAAAAAGTCCATCCATCATTTGTTTCATCGTTGCGCTACGTGGTGTTTGAAACTGCGGCACGAGTTGTGGTGGACGTACGATCGGTCCTGCGACGAGATGTGGAAAGAACGTTACGAAAAGCGAAAAGTCAAGCATTGATTTCACCGGCTCACTTCTCTTGTAATACATATCAATCGTATAACAGAGTGTCGTGAATGTATAAAATGAAATCCCCGCCGGAAGAATAATATTGGGTTCAGCGGGATGATAGTCGATCCCAACCGCATTTACCAGCACCACAAAATTTTCCAATAAAAATCCGCCGTACTTAAAAAAGATGAGCATGCCAAGATTGCCCATGAGACTGACGACCAGCAGAAGTTTTTTCTTGACAGGATCATCCTGTGTATATAATGCTCTACCAACGAAGAAATCCACAACAGTAGCAAGCCAGAGAAGTAGAATGAACGGTGGATTCCATGCTGCGTAAAAAACATAACTCGCCAGAAGTAGGATGATCTTTCTGACTTTCCAGGTGAAAGGCAGATTGTACAGGATGAGAATAATAATAAAGAAGGCGATGAACGTATATGAATTGAAAAGCATTGCGTGTCTCTTTTGGTGTTAGTCAATCGTGTTATTTCGCTGGCATCCTGGCGAAAGCCCATCCGTGTTCTTCATTCAGAATCCTGATGAGTTCTTCTGTATATGTCACCGCATCTTTTGGAGTGAGATGTGAAAGTTCAGGACAGATATAATTGGCGGTTGCCGGATAGTCAGCAAAGTGAATACCCTGACAGTCCGTGATCTGTAGAAGTGCATTCCAGTATTTCTCACGAGGGAAACCCATTTGTTCTCCCATCCACATCGGATTACTTGAAGGTGTGCGTACAAACAATACCTGACCACCTCTTGCTTTGATCTTTTCTGTATCTGCTTTGACAGCGAGCATGATTTGTTGTAATGTGTCTCCACTTGCAGGTGCAAATCTGTTCATACTCCTGAAAAAATTCCAGATGTCTTTCACTTGGTTTTGTAAGGTTGTATCGGCAACAAACTTATCAGTCATATACATCTGTCGGTCAAAGGAATTCCTCCCAAAGTCCATGGGGAAAATCGGCATCATAAAGACTCCGGGACGACTCGGAACCTCAAGTTGATCCAGCATGGCGCTGATAGAGTAATTGTCCTTGTCAAGGAAAACCAATGATGATTCCAATGGCTTATTCAGTGCAAAGCTTGCTTTCTGTGCAGGCGTGAGATCTTCGAAGAAGTCAATATTTGCAGAGACCTCTGCGCTTCTCCCTGGTGAAGGGTTGAAAAACAATCCCTCTGTGACATCGACGATCAATCGGCCTTTGAAATTCTCATCGGCTGCAAGATGTTCAAGAATTGGTCGCGGAGAATTCCCTTCCATTGCAAGCTGAATCGCATGGTCTCCGGTGATGCGTTCCCAGGTTGGGTTATCCAGATCATACTTTATCCGTGATGAACCGATGAACACTGTCGCCTGATCCATGGGTTCATATACCATGCAGCGCTTGTGTGACCAAAGTGCCGGCCCATCATCATACGCGAGGTCAACACCTTGTTTTCGCAAGTAGATCTCCCAGCATACTACCGTGATGAGGACAATTGCCGCCATAAGAATAGCGGACTTAGCAAGGGTGCTTGTCATAGTGTGTGTGTCTTTAGGAGTACGTAAGAAAAGGAATATTTGGGAACTTAATGTTACGAGGTACGAGTTACGGGATGCGAGTTACGAGGTGAAGAAGAATTGTGCGGGTTACGGGTTACGAGTTTCGGGTTACGGGTTGAAGACAGAAGAGTGTTACGAGGTACGGGTTTCGGGTTACGGGTTGAAGAGAGAAGAAGTGTTACGGGGTACGAGTTACGGGTTGAAAAAAAGTCAATGCCTCTTCAACACCTCGTATCTCGTAACCCGCACCTCTTGCCCTGTAACATCGAAAAAGGCTCGACGTAAAGGCTCGTAGGTCCTTTGGACGTTCCGAGGTTTTGCTCACCTCGCACCCCGTACCTCGTATCCCGCACCTCGTACCCCGTTTTCACCTCATTCAAACCTGATACACACATTCTTCGCTTCCGTAAAAAAACGCATGGCTTCGAAGCCGCCTTCTCTGCCGACACCGGAATTCTTGACACCACCGAACGGTGTACGGAGGTCGCGAAGAAGCCAGCAGTTGATCCAGACTATCCCGGCTTCGATATGTTGTGCAATGCGATGTGCGCGTGAGAGGTCTTCTGTCCAAATGGTAGATGAGAGTCCGTATGGTGTACTGTTTGCAAGTCGCAATACTTCTTCTTCAGAAGAGAAGGGTGCAATCGTTACGACCGGCCCAAAGATCTCTTCCTGATTTGTCCTGCATTCGGGACCCAGACCTTCGATGATTGTCGGTGCGATATACCATCCTTCACTCAGTTCACCATCCAAGATGACACGATGCCCACCAGTAAGTATTCGTCCACCTTCTTGTTTTGCAAGTTCAATATAGGATAAGACCTTATGCATGTGTGCTTCCGAACTCATTGCACCAACATCGGTTGTTGGATCATTTGGATCACCAACTTTCATCTTTGCCGTGCGCTCTACAAATGCAGTTTTGAATTTTCCATAAATCCGATCCTGAATATATATACGCGAACCACACAGACAGATCTGTCCCTGATTTGAAAACGAAGAGCGCATCGTCACCTCCAACATTTTGTAAAAATGACAGTCGTCGAAGATCAGGTTTGGGTTTTTTCCGCCGAGCTCAAGCGAAAGTTTTTTGAACATCGGTGCAGCAATGCGCGCAATCTCTGCTCCTGTCTTCGTCCCTCCGGTGAATGAGATTGCTTTTACATCCGGATGTGCTACGATTGCCGAACCAGCTTTTGGGCCGTATCCGTGTATAATATTAAGTACACCCGGAGGCAGGCCTACTTCTTCACAGATTTGTGCAAGTAGAAATGCAGTCATCGGTGTGATCTCAGATGGCTTCGCAACTACGGTATTTCCGGCAGCAAGTGCAGGTGCAATTTTCCATGTGAAGAGATACAGCGGAAGATTCCAAGGAGAAATACATCCACACACTCCGATTGGTTGCCGAAGGGTATAGTTGATCGCTTTTTCTCCTGTCGCATGGGACTCAGAGGCAAACTGCATAAGCGCGGTGCCAAAGAATCGAAAGTTTTCAGATGCGCGAGGGATGTCTACAGTTGAGGCCTGGTGTAATGTTTTGCCAGTGTCAAGACATTCTGCTTGTGCAAGTTCATTTGCTCTCGCTTCAATAGACGAAGCAATCGCCTCAAGATAATGGTGACGTTTCTCCAGTGATAGTTTTGCCCAGCCTGGAAACGCTGCCTTTGCTGCATCGACTGCATGTTGTACATCCTCATCATCAGAATCCGGAAGATGAGAATACACACTTCCATATGCCGGCGCGTAATTGTGAATCCACTTATTCTCTGCTGGATCACAAAATTTTCCTCCGATATAGTTTTGAATACGTTGCATTAAGATTGGACTGCGGTGAAATGGAAACCAAGTTTGAGCTTTAAATCATCAGGCAGTTTAGGTAAATCGGATCGTGGGATCAGTAGTGTGGAAATATTCATGAGGTCGGAAAAGATGTGATGCTTCTGTGCCGTCTCATTCAGATATTCATGGCCCGAAGAGCCACCAGTGCCTGTCTTCCGTCCGATCATCCGCATCACCATCTGTGCATGCCGGTATCGCCATGTGGTAAAGGCTTCTTCCATATCCATCACCAGAGAGAGAAGCCGGAATGGCATCTGCAGGATTGGTTCATCACGATAAAGATTGATAAGTAATGCAGCTACTGTTGCCCGATGCGAGAGCTTTACCTTGCCCTGAGCCTGAAGTTCTGCATAGCGGTTCTTATCCAGAACAGAAGCAAAGTATGCATAGGTATCATCTACCATTTTGATCCGCATCGCTTTCATTTCAGGACTCAATAGTTCTGATGTTTCTATTGTCTCCTTTTCAGTAGCAAGCATATGTTTCACGGCCCGATCATAGGCAGGCGCAAAATGAAAATCACCGATCTCGAGAAAGGGTGTGCGTTCAAGCCATTCATTGACGAGTTGCAGGAGTGATCTGCGTTGTTCTGCTTTGTGAAGGAGGTTGCGATTTTTTTCCTCAAAGTCGAGGTCAAATTGTTGATTGTTGTAACTCACCCGCTGCTCACGACGAAGTCCCATCATTGTTTCAACCATTCGAAACTGAAAGCTCTGAAAGCCACTTGCGGGAAACAAATAATTTCGGAATTCCAGAAAGTCCAGTGGAGTCATTGTCTCCATGACCCTGATCTGCGCGATCAGCAAGTGCTGAATTTCAATGATACGCCCGATACGATGAATGACTGTTGAGATCTCTCGTTCATCTATCAGGTCATCTTCAAACATTTCCATTACTGAATCAAGTTCATGGATGATCTGCTTGAACCATAATTCATACACCTGGTGCAGAATGATAAACAATGTCTCATCATGCGCCGGAATGCCTAACTCAACACTGCGGGGATGCTGTGCGTCAAGAATCTTGTCGAGTTCCAGATAGGAGTGATAGTGAACGGCTGTATTTTTTTTCTCGGTTGTACTCATAATGGTAAATATGCGATTGCTTTCATTTCAATAAGAAGATTCGGATGAGGGAGTTGATGTACGGCGACTGTTGTTCTTGCAGGGCCATCGTAATCGAAGTACTCACCATAGACATTGTTGTATCCGGCGAAATCATCCATGTTGATAAGAAAAGTGGTGATCTCCACGACATCTTTCAGGTTAGCGCCGGCAGAATGCAGGATCGTGCGGATATTTTCAATCACTGCACGAGTTTGTAATGCAATGTCTTTATCGATAGTGCCATTCGCATGGATAGTGACACCTGTATGGGTATTGTCTGAGTTGCGTGAGCTGGTACCAGATACGAAGAGGAAATCACCAGCACGTCTGATATGCGGATAACGGCCCAGGGGTTGTGCACGACCTTCGATCACCATTGCTTCACGAGACATTCCTTTTACTATCTTGCCTGAAAGGTAAAGATCGCTTAAAACTCCATACAGGAAATGAATCTGAGTCTGACAGGAAAACATGCATTGGTATGCGGAGGCAGCAAGGGGATTGGCTTCGCAGCGGCAAAGGAGCTGGCACTGCTTGGTGCGTCGGTGACTTTGCTTTCACGTGATGCAACAGCATTGGAGGACGCTGTGAAGGAGCTTGACACAACCCAACATCAGAAGCATGGGTTTCTTGCCGCGGATTTGAGTGAGCCAGAAAATTTGCGTGACCTCATCGGTGATTTTGTGACGAAAAATCCAATCCACATCCTCATCAACAATGCAGGAGGTCCCAAAAGTGGCCCGCTGATTGAGGCCGATATCCAGCAATTGGCACATGCATTTGCCACGCACATCATGAGCAGTCAGATCATTACGCAAGCAATATTGCCTGGAATGCGCGCAGCAGGCTATGGACGCATTATTAATATTATATCCACTTCGGTAAAACAACCCATTGCAGGTCTCGGTGTATCCAATACGATTCGTGGCGCCATGGGAAACTGGGCAAAGACGCTTGCAGGAGAAGTTGGTAAAGATGGAATCACCGTGAATAATGTATTGCCAGGGATGACGAATACGGACCGTCTTCAGGATTTGTTTAAAAGTATGGCTGAGAGATTGAGTACAACTCCGGAGAAGTATGCAGAACAAATCAAAACCACAATACCAATGGGTCGCTTTGCCTCCGCTGCCGAGATTGCAAATGCGATTGCTTTTCTTGCGTCGCCTGCTGCAAGCTATATCACCGGAACGAATGTGGTAGTGGATGGAGGAAGGACGGGGAACTTGTAGGAATTTCGGATTAGCGATTTCGGATTTCGGAAAGACAAAGCCCCTCAACGCGATTTCGGATTTCGGAAAAAACGATGCCCCGAAATCCGCAATCCGAAGTCCGAAATAGTATAGAGTAACATTAAAAACTTGATGTCACAATCACCTGCGTCGACCACCGACACCATGCCGCCACCTCAACTTCTGGTTGTTTTGGCGTTTGCTGCGATATATCTGCTTTGGGGTTCGACATATGTGGCAATTGTGATCGCGATAGAAACTATTCCACCATTTACAATGGCGGGGATACGCTTCATCATTGCGGGAGCGCTTCTTTATATGTGGTGTCGCATGCGTGGACAATCGACGCCGGCACTGAAATCCCTGGGTCATATTTCATTCAGCGGGATACTCATGCTTTTTGGTGGTACGGGAGCAGTTGTTTGGGTGGAACAATACATTCCAAGTAGTCTTACGGCGATCATCGTCGCTACAGTTCCATTGTGGTTTGTCTTGCTTGATCGCTATCAATGGAAGTATCACCTTTCAAGCAAACGGATCATCATTGGGTTGCTCGTTGGTTTTGCCGGAGTCATCCTGCTCTTTTCGGATAGGTCAACATTCTCACTCGGTGCTGACAGGATGAAGATCATCAGTTTCTTTGTGCTGATAGCCGGGACGATCTTTTGGGCTATTGGAAGTTTGTATTCGAAATATAAACCGGTACAAGGGTCTCCTGCAATAAAAGCAGCGATACAGATGATGGCTGCGGGTTTCGTTTCAATCATTGCATCGTGGATATCAGGAGAACGCTTTGAAATTGACGCGGTATCATTGAATTCAATTCTCGCTGTAGTCTATCTCGTCGTTGCCGGATCGTTACTCGGATACATGTCCTATATCTGGCTCTTAAGTATCCGGCCACCTTCACTCGTTGGAACCTATGCGTATGTCAACCCTGTCGTTGCTATTTTTCTTGGCTGGCTCATCGCAGGAGAACATATCACCACGCAGCAGGTAGTTGCATTACTGATCATTCTCGTCGGTGTTGTGTTGGTGAATTTTGCAAAGAAGAAAGGATGAGAATAATTTCGGATGTCGGATTGGGGATTGCGCACATCCGCATTCTGAAATCCACTTATGAAAGCGTTTGCACTTAATTCATGCTTTGTCCGCATTCCGAAATCCGCAATCCGCAATCAGAATTTCAAATGTCGGACCGTCTGCGAATTATTGATCAATTGTCTCAATGAGTCTATGCCGATTTTGAGGTGCGTTTCAGCAAATGTATTTGTCACTAGTTTATCACTTTCATCCGTCTTCACGCCTTCAGGAATCATCGGGATATCAGAGACCAGTAACAAAGCGCCTACCGGGATTTTATTCGCGAAACCTGTAGAAAAAATCGTCGCACATTCCATATCGATTGCCATACAGCGAATTTTACGCAGGTAGTCTTTGAATTCATTGTCATGCTCCCATACGCGCCGGTTGGTAGTATATACTGTACCTGTCCAGTAGTCTTTTCCGTAGTCACGGATAGTCGTCGAAATCGCTTTTTGTAATGCAAAGGATGGAAGGGCTGGTACTTCAGGTGGGAAGTAGTCGTCAGATGTTCCTTCTCCACGGATCGCTGCTATGGGAAGAATGAGATCGCCGACCTGATTTTTATCATGACGCAGGCCACCACATTTTCCAAGAAAGAGTGCTGCTTTTGGTTGGATAGCAGACAAGAGATCCATAATCGTCGCGGCATTCGCACTGCCCATTCCAAAATTGATGATCGTAATTCCCTCTGCTGATGCAGACAACATTGGGCGTTTATTTCCCTTGATAGGTACCGAATGCCATTGTGAAAACAATTTCACATAGTGACTGAAATTCACCAGGAGAATGTACTCACCGAAGTTGCCAACTGATCTTCCGGTATATCGCGGAAGCCAGTCGTGGACGATATCGTATTTAGTTTGCACTGATAGTGTTCTTCGTACAAATTTGCATCTTCTTTTGTGAAAGGGCCTTGAAACAAGAGGTGTCTGGGAAGAATGCATTCGCTTGAAAGATTGTCTCGGCTCAGCAGACGCTCGTAGGTCCTCCTATGTCGGACGCCCGCCCGACCGAGTGAACGAATTCATTTCGGTCATTCGGGCAGACTCCGAGGTCATGCTACCTGCCCTCCCGCGACGAGATCAGGTTCTCCCTTTTCGACAGTGCCAGACGAGTGCGTTTTAACATGCCAACCGCAAAGGGAATGATCTTTGCACGGACCCTGACATCATGATCAATCGGATAATCACCTCGTGCTGCATCATTTTCACAGTTTCTCTGGCGGTCGCTGATGGTCAGAAAATGGACAATGGCAAGCTCTATGGGATTCTGGCTTCGGTCTCAGATTCCGTAGAAGGCAGTGAAGGAATGTGGCAGTTGACCTACAATGAACGGGTAATGCTGGTGATCACCGATGAGAGCCACGACCGAATGCGGATCATCAGTCCGGTAGAGGTCATGGATCAGCTCAGCCCCGCTCAGATCGAGGAAGCGATGATTGCGAATTTTCATAGTACACTGGATGTACGGTATGCGATGTCCGATGGCCTCCTCTGGACGGCGTTTATCCACCCATTGAAATCACTTACTGAGGATCAAGTCAGAGATGCTTTCCTCCAGGTATACCGGGCCTCAGAGACCTTTGGCAGTTCATATTCCAGCTCAGAGCTTGTGTTTCCCGGGAGCAATGAACGAGCTGCAAAAAATGGAGGTGCGAGGAAAAAAATGTGAGAATCCGGCTTACGGTATCTAGGGTGAACACGTCTTAATACAATACTCCCAGCGGGGGGTTTGTATATTTGGGAAAATTCTGAATCTTTATCTTCACTTTTGGTCAGAAAATAAGCGGATGAAACACAGATACTCTTTATTTCTCTCAGGTCTCTTCCTGTTGGCTGGTGGCCTCAATGCTCAGGATATCCATTTCTCACAGTTTTATCAGTCTCCTCTCACACTCAATCCGGCATTGACCGGTGTGATGAACTGTAATACGCGTGTGATTGGAAACTACAGGAACCAATGGGCTCCGGTCATTCCAGGCAATGCCTATAATACCTTCTCAGTTTCTTATGATCAGAAGTTGCCCGCCGGCCGCTATGATAATTTCGGCTTCGGGATCAATCTTTGGACTGACGTAGCTGGTGAATTGGATTTTAAAACCCAGACCGTAAAGATCAGCGGCGCCTATTCACGCCGTGTCGCTGGCACAAGGAAGAAATCACATTATATCGTTGCTGGTGGTGAGGTGGGCCTGTCACAGCGCAGTTTCGATTACCTGAAAGGCAGATGGGGTAGCCAGGTCAATGGTGATTTTGAATACGATCCGACGATTCCGACGGGTGAGAATGATCTCAATATCGACGATCAGTTTTTGTTTGGCGATATCGGGTTGGGTGTCCTTTGGTTCTCAGTGTTGGGTAAAGCGAAAAACTTCTATATTGGTGGTGCATATAATCACCTGAACCAGCCAAATTTGTCCAATTATCTCGATGGCGTTGTGCCTTACTTCACCAGGGCAGTATTGCATGCTGGTGGTGAGGTGCCTCTGGGAGATCAGGTGTCGGTGCTGCCGGGAGCCGTTGCGTTTTTCCAGGGACCATCTATGGAAATCAATTTTGGGGCAAGTGCCCGTTTCTTTATGGGCTCAGGCTATGACGATCAGTCATTTCAATTAGGAGCCTGGTTCCGCGTGGCCAATCACTATGAAAAGGCGTTGACGGCAGATGCTCTTATCCTGTCTACACGCTTTGACTATCAGCAGTTTGGAATCGGTTTTAGTTACGATATCAACGTGTCTAGTCTGAGACAGGCAGCGAATGCCAATGGCTCATTTGAGTTTTCGATGATCTATCAGTTGTGCGGTCCGCAAAGCCGCGGGGTATATTGCCCTCGGTTCTGATAGCTTTGAACGTCTCAGAGTCCCAGTGTAGTGGTGGACCTAAATGTCCACAAGGTTGAACCTCAGGGATAGGGTGTATGTACAGCCAACTGGGATCTCTAGTTGTCTTACAAGGGTTAACCTGATATTTTTCTGATTGATTTCAGAGAAACTCCTTTCTTTGTACTCACCCCTTTTCGACAAAAAGGAATCCCATGAACATTGGATTCTATGTAATTTGTCAACTTAAAACCTGAGAAGAACATGTTTGGATCAAATGACAACAGTAAGGACAGTCGTAAGACGTCGGCCCCAAGCCCTTCTACAAACGGCGTGCAGTCCAATAACAGTCTTGTGAATGGCACACGCATTGAAGGCGCGATTTTCACTGAATCTGATATTCGCATAGACGGTAAGGTCATCGGCACCATTAACTCGAAAGGGAAAGTCATCATCGGCACTACGGGTCAGATCGAAGGCGATATCCAATGCAAAAATGCTGTGATCGAAGGCCGGTTCAGCGGAGTCCTTGTAGTAAGTGAATTATTGCAGGTCAAAGAAACCGCTGTTGTAGAAGGTGATGTCAGCACAGCCAAACTCCTTGTACATGCAGGATCTACATTCAATGTCACCTGTAGGATGGGCGCTCAACGCCTTAAAGAACTTAAGAGAGAAGAGGCAATTCCTCTTGAGCTCGGCCAACTTTCCAAGGTGGCTCACCAGTGACATTACCTTCTGATAAGAGAAACAAAATGCACGTCTACCTGAAGTACTCAGGCATGGCGCTTCAATTCTTTGCTGCGATTGCGATTGGTGCATGGCTTGGTCAGAAGCTTGATGCCTATTTCGCGACGCCTAAGCCGTTTATTACTGTTTTCCTTATTTTGGTTTTTGCTGGCGCATACTTTTATAAGCTGTATCGCGACCTCAGCGCGTGATTAGTATTGGCAGATAAAGACAGTCACACCATCTGGTGGGATTTGATTACGGATCAGATTAATGTATGAGATGATTGCACCCCGCAGGTTTTGGATTCTCCTTTCACTCGTCATCGTGGCGACAATCATCGTCTTACTCCTATGCAATATCATCGCGCCGGAATCTGATGCCCTATCACAGTTCACTGTTGTGTGTGTTGGCACCTTTACAGTCATCAATATCCTTGCCTATTATTCCGGAAAGCGCGCAGTCCGCAGCAAGTCAAAATATCGCTTCATCCAACTCATGATGATTCTGATTCTTTTCAAAATGGTGATCTGCATCGGACTCGTTGTAGCACATGTGAAGATCAACCAGCCGGATTCCAAACTTTTTGTGCTTCCTTTCCTGGCCATCTACCTCATCTTTACGATGTTTGAAATCTATGTGTTGGAAAAACTCGCACGGACGAGCGACACAGCATCATCTGCAGCAAAACAACAATGAATACAAAAGATATTCTGTACACCGCAGTCTTTCCAAACAAAGAAGACCAGCACCTCGAAATCTCACGAGCTGAAGTTGAAAATTTAGACATCATTCGCGTAGCGGAGGAAAAGATGCATATCCTGGTTGATCATCAAAGCCATCTGGTACAGATTATCAAAGCCGATTATGCGACGAAGGAATTTGTGTTGCGTATCGACGGCAAAGATATTTCTGTGCATTTACGGAACGAAGTGCAATCGCGCCTACATGCAATGGGTTTTGATATCAGCCGGAATCATGTCAAACTCAACCATGTGTCTTCACCCATGCCGGGAATGGTATTGAAAATTCTCGTGGCTGAAGGTGATGCCATCCAGGAAGGTCAACCTGTAATTGTCCTTGAGGCGATGAAAATGGAAAATGTCCTTAGCGCTCCTGTCGATGGAATCATTGGTAAAATCCATGTCCATGAAAAACAGAATGTGGATAAGAATCAGTTGTTGGTGGAAATTGTGTAGTGTTTAATGTTTAAATGTTTAATGTTTAAGTGTTTAATGTGTAATGGTCTTTAAACATTAAACATTAACCGTTAAACCTTAACCGCTAACCATCTCTTAAAAACTGTTTGCTTTCCGTTAAAAGTTCTTCCATCGCATCTGCATGCACCCAATGACCTGCGTTTTCTATTGTGCGTAATTCGGCATTCGGGAAAAGATCAAGAATATCGGGCCAGTCCTCATCACGGATATATCTGGAACGACCGCCACGGACGAATAGGGTAGGGCCGATAAAAGGTTCGTTTGATTCAATCGCCGATGTTGTGTTTGAATAGTTTGCTGCAATGACTGGGAGATTCATACGCCAGAAGAAGGAACTATCGTCATGACGGCCGACATTTTTCATCAGGAATCTTACAACGCCAATATCATCGAGTCTCTCCATCAATGCAGCTTCGATCTGTCCACGGGATTGCATCAATGATGGGTTGATGCTCACGAGCGCTTCGACAATCGCATCATGCCCTGATTCATACGCGCGTGGGGAGATATCAATCACGATCAGATGATCAACGAGAGCAGGTTGAGTCAAGGCTGTCTGCATCGCAACTTTTCCACCGAGTGAATGCCCGATGATCGTCACATGATCAAGCTGATGCTTACGGATAAACTCTACAATATCTTCTGCAAGTGCGGAAAAATGAAAGACGTCGTCGTGCGGAGATCGGCCATGGTTTCGAAGGTCAATCGTATAAACACTGAAGTCAGGCGCTAACTGACGCGCAAATGTCTGCCAGTTGTCCAGCATCCCAAAGAGCCCGTGCAAAATCAGAACCGGCTGACCCGAACCGTAAGACTTATAGTGCAGATTCACACCTCAAAATAAGAAGCCAATTGATGCCTGGATCGTCAGATGTTGGTTTTTGTCAGTACGATAGATGAAACTATTTCCCGTACCGAGTTTATGAAGAGAGATGTCATACTGATTTTTGTCGGCGTCCAGAAGACCGTATGTGAACTTACCACTGAGATAGAGTCCTTCATTCAGATAAAAGGCAAGTCCGGCCATGAGACCGATATCAAATGTCTCGTATTGATTCCCGTCTTTTTCTTCAAAGTCATAGTAGGCACCGATCGTCGCCGGTGTAGTTAATGTGACGCCATCCACACGTACTTGCTGAGTTGGTGGACCTGCTTCTTGCGCTTCATCCTTGTTGAAGTTGTATTGCAGGGTCACTTTGAAAGGATCAATAGTGTTGCCACTGGGAGCGACACCTTCGAAGTCGAGGGAGCCACCGCCAGTACTTGAAAGAATCAAAGCACTATTGACGCCTCCGGAAATCTCAAAACTTCCAAACTTGAAATAGGCGATCAATGGGATTTCAAATGACGCCATGGAGATATTATAATCCTGCACACGACGCCCCATGATGATACGCTGGTCTGCTGTCCGGCGTGCCAGGAAATAATAGGAGTCTCCATCATAGAGATACTCAGTGCCACGCTGAGTAAACATGAGTTCGCCGCGGAAACCGAATAAATCTGTCACTGCATAATTCATGGATAAGCCAATATGGAATCCACTGGCAAACCGGTATTCATCCAGTGCAACCCCTGTAGCGTCAGTCTCCTGATCACCCAGAAGTTTGGAATAGCTCAATCCTGCACGGAAACCATAAGTCAGTTGCGCCTGCATGGATATCGCCGACAGTGATAAGCACATCAAAATCAAATATCTCATAAGTAACATCCTGTGAATCTGTTAACTATAATGCGTTATTGAAGAGCGGGTCAAATCTATACGTTTTTGTACAAAGTGATTCTCCAATCCTGTGGTTCTCCCTTTTTCTCAACGTCTGCGATATAGAAGTCGCGGCTCAGAGCAAAACGCAGCATTTCGCCAAAACGATTGCGTGTCTTCATCCGGATGAGATGCACACCTGCCTTCCGCACCTGTTCTTCCTGTACTTCTGCAAGTTTGCGTGCGATGCCCCTCCGTCGGTATTCAGGCAATACCCCGCCAACCCACGAATAGAAATGCTCTTCTACAACGTACCCGACTTTGAATCCAATTGGATTATCCTTTTCTTTTGCAATCAATACAATGACACTCTTACCCGACAGGCGTTTCTGCCACTTTTCCAACGGATACCACGGTTCGAATTCCGGGATTTGCAAGCTGACATTGTAGGCTTCCTCAATTGAGCCATTGATGATTTGAATTTCTTTCATTTTTTTGAATAGGCTTTTGGCTTTTAGCTTCTGGCTTCTGGCTTCGCTAAACCTTGCAGGATCACCTACGCACCTATGCAACCCTAGACCTGCCAGGATTGCCACCCACACTCAGCAATGCGAAATTGAGTCTTTGTTTCGTTTTGTATTGATCCGTTCTTGCTCTTCTCACCCCCGGCCCCTCGTCAGAGGGGAGATCCCTCCCACAAAAAATCTTTTTAAGAATTGACAATAAGCAATCGAGAATTCTGCTTCCCCCGTTGATCCGTTGATCCGTTGATCCGTTGATCCGTTGATCCGTTGATCCGTTGATCCGTTAACCGTTTGCCGTTAACCGTTTACCTTTCCCCCATGAGTCGTCGGAACAAGTTGCAAAAATTTGCGGAAGTCTCTGCATTGAGAAATGTATATGAGAATTTTGGAGTGTCAGATGCACAACTCACGTGTTGTGGAGTAAAGGTATCCATGCAGGGTAGATGGGCTGAAGATCATTTTCACAACCAGAATCCCATCATCCTCGAACTTGCATGCGGCAAAGGTGAATACTCGATTGGTCTTGCACAGCAATTTCCTGATAGAAACTTCATTGGTGTTGATATCAAAGGTGCGCGCATCTGGAAAGGTGCCCGGCGTGCCAGCGATCTTGGACTACTCAACGCGGCTTTCCTGCGCACCCGCATAGAACAACTCGGACAATTTTTTGTGCGAGGTGAAGTTGCTGAGATATGGATTGTGTTTCCGGATCCTTTTCCGAGAGAAAGCAAGGCTAATAGACGATTGACAGCACCGCATTTTCTTGAAATCTATCGTAGTGTGCTCAAGCCAGGTGGAGTACTGCATCTTAAAACAGATGATGCAAATCTCTATCGATATACCTTGGAGGTCATCAAATCACTCGATCACTGCACGCTGTTGTATCATGATGATGATATCTACAGTAAAGAACTACCTGCTTCAGAACTTGGTATAAAGACATTCTATGAAATGCAGCACCTCGCGGAGGAGAAGAAGATTACTTATATCAAATTCGGTATGATATAGTCATCATTATAGATCGCAATAGGTATCGGATGAGTTGAAAGAATGCGATTTAAATTATTCCACAAATATTACAAAGGAGTGCTTCTACTGGCTTATAAACTTGTGCTGTTGAATAATCTGGCCAGCTCCGTTGTAAATGCTAAGAAGGTAGATTCCAGAGGGAACATCCTCTAATGGCAAAATGTACTGAAAACCGGTCGAGACTAAAGGCAAGCGAGCTGTACTTATAATATTTTCTTTCATATCTATTATAGAAATGAGACAATCCTCTTGTAGATCATTCAGGCCCAGCAGTAGAAAGGATAAACTGATCCAAGGATCAAGGCGAAGTCTTAACAAATTTTGCTGTCTGTAAAAGCCGTCCACTCAGATCTGATACAGATATAAAATACAATCCATCAGGCAGGTCGAAAATATCGATCTTCCAATCCTCGGGAAGTGATTTGCTTTGAACTATCAATTTATCGTCTATCGTACGAATTGAATATTGAAGATCGTACACATTGATTTCAGTGTTGAGTATTATCAAAGTGTAGTTCTCTGCCGGATTTGGCGCAACTGTGAAAATATTGTTTGTATTAATCGATTGATATAGATCTACAGTCGTTGTCGTAAAGGACGGAAATCCGCAATCGGGTACTACGCACCCCACACTATCAGTCCTTACGAGCCAGCTATTATAACCAAGAAATTCCGTCCCATGATATACTGTCCATCCACCACACATGATAAGGCTACCGTCGGATAATTCATCAACATCAAGTAAAAAATCGCCGGCGAAGTTCCAGAAAGAATCATAGCCGACAACAGCATGTTCCCATATCATCTCACCGGTTTGTGAGTTCATTCGAAATAAATATCCCCCCTCATGCCAGCCGTCTTCAACAGGGCTTGTAATATCAGTAGGATCTTTAGGCCATATGATTTCCCCGCAACCGATAATATCTCCATTGCGAGTTTGTGCGAGGTGGTACAAGTCTTTTCTCCCAAACGGATGCCTCTGATCATCGTAAATCCATTGCTCCTCCCCTTCGGCACTCACGCATATCAGTCTGAACTCTCTCCATCTATTGTCTACAGCGTGTTCAATTAGCATATTGCCATCGTCGAGAAGGAGTGCATCTTCCCCGCGAAGACCGTAGGAATCTGGCTCACTTTCCCAACTTGCGATCTGATTCAAATGGTCATCAAATTTTAGAAACCCGCGATTTAAGAATACACCTCCAGAATATACAAGATATGATACTATAAGCTGACTATCTTGAACAAAGACCTGGGAGAAAGTAGTCCATTCAGAGCCGTTTAAAATTGAGAGAATTGTGTCAACCTCAAGAGACTGCTTTTCAATTAAAAATAAGGTCGCTGGCGCAGGTTTCCCCTCTGGTGTAAAAGCAAATCCGACAATAACATAATAACCTAAAAAGCTCTCTACAGAACGAATGCCTAGACCAATCAAGTTGTCTGGAACAGCGAATGCTCTATGGATAACACTGTCAAGTTGTGTATTTAAGATTAACAGATTAAGTACGGTCTCTTCATACTGTCCTTGGCTTCCAACAATAAGCACAAGTGAATCATCCTTTAAGATTGCATCATTGTCGCCTTCGTCCATCCATGGGAAGTGGTGCATTCTTAATATTTCACCATCACGATTAAATTTCACAACGGTCATGCATTCAGTTGTATCGCACCCTCTTGCAGCTAGCGTATAGATAGTATCTTCATCGAGATACATATCCGTGAAAAAATCACCTGAACCCTCTGCGAGATTGTAGGTAAGTGAAAATGTTTGAGCTGATATTCTAGCAACCAAACAAAAATAAACACACGTTATAAGTACTAAACTTCGCATACTTGTCAATCAAACAGATACCTGCAACTAATTTGCAGGTACCTGTCTTAATTATAGATCTTTTGTATCAATTAAATTAGAGTTATTCGGTTTTTATCACTTTTGATTTGAACACAATTTCACCAGAACTTGATTTTCTTACCGAAACAATGTATATCCCTGGAATCAGTGCTGAGAGGTTCAGTTTCGTAGAAATACTCGCGACTGGCATTTTCATCTCAATGAGTCGAAGACCATTCAAATCAAATAATGAAATCAACAACTCGTCTGATGTAGCAACGGAGGATTCGATGCTGTATTCGTTTCTAACTGGATTTGGATAACCCGTAAGAGCAAACTTATCCTCTTTCACCTCCTGTAAACTTCTTGGTTCAAGCCCCTCTTCTTCAGGTAGATATAAACTAAGCTTTTTACCGGTTAGAACAAAATACAGGGATCTAGCATAGCCTGCGTAAGGCAATTTCTTCATTCCAATTGCACGTAACTGAGTGCTATCTGCAGTAGAAAGTACATATTCACGATCTTGCATACGGTCCAAATTCAGATTTTGAACGAAGACTAAATCGGTTTGTTCTTCGTCAATGGTCGTCAGGGAATTGAGATATGTCCGAGCTCCTTCATAATTCTCACTATGCACAAACATACCATATACCTGTACTTTGTAAAAGAATTCATGATTTGAGAAAAATGATATCAATTCAATCATTTCATCAGCTTCGCCTCGAACACGAATTAGGCTAAGATTCATCTGTTGAATACATCTTTCAACTTCGGTTATTTGGAACTTAATTTCGAGCCACTCCGCTGACAAATAAGTTTCTTTGTCGAGGTCTGTTTCTAACGCGTTGAGCTCGATTGTGAGAGCAAAAATAGCGTCTTCAATATCATCGGGATCAGATGGAATGATACATTGAATCCAGTCTACATTGATTGGCCCTGCAGAGGAGGTAGATCCACACTCAAGTGGATGTTCCGCCAGAGAGTTAATAACATTTCCTGTATAAGATGGCCTTTGGCAAGACGAAGACGGCGTTCCTTGTAAAATATGGTATCTAAATACCTCAGCTCCCCCAGAAAGTTGTATTCCTTTTGGCGTGCCTGTGGTGAAGCAGTTACTTGCGGCTATTTCGATTGATCCAATATCCCCAGCTATCCGTCCTTCATCTAACCGAAAATCTTTGACTATTGTATAGGTGAAGCAATTCGTGCTAAACTCATATCTCGAATTATCAAACCATACAAAAGCGCCGACTCCTGCTTCAGAATAGTAATTATCTAAAGTCTGATTAAAATGCTGCCCATTAGCAATTATGCGATTACTATGAATTTGTCCAATGAAATCATTGTTTTCGATAACCTGATTTGAGATACCATCAAAAGTAACACCTGCAAATCCGCCAATAAACATGTTGTTCTTAACCAATACAGGTACTTTATTATCTGCACTTGTCGTGTAAATATGATAGAAGCCGCCAGAAAACACATTTGGTTCCCCTGTCTCATCACCTATGACGGACGCATACGGATTTGGAAAAGTGTGATAAAGATGCATGGAAGCCTGATCATTCTGGGTATGTCCGGCATTATCAAATGTACACCCATTAACAACCTCGACCGCTGCATCCCATGTAAGAATAGCCTGATGCTCATACTCGCTAAACTGACAATTGTTGAATGTGACTCCATGATTTTCCCAATGGGTCGTAATGAATTTGCCACTGCCTTCAAAGGATACATTGCTAAAGCTGCTCTGGTCCTCAAATTTTCTGTATTTCATAAACTCCACGGCACGGGTATTATTAGCAAACGTAGCATCTCTCGCCATAACAAGACCTCCATAGTATTCATAGTTTGGCCATTGCAAATGAGTTGGATTCATAGAAACGGCGATAACTGCATATTCAATCACCGCACCGTTTCTTAAGTCCACGATACCGCATTTTAAATCATCTGTTGGATCATCAGGCAATTGTTGTGCTTTTGTTGTATTGCCCTCTACAATAACTCCCCTCCATGAATCTGCACAATATGAACGTGTCAGCTTACCTCCATCAACGATCAATTGTCCACCCCGTTTTACAATAACTCGTGAGTTTTCCCCAAAATTTAACGAACCTTCTACAATCAATTTAGCGTTAGGTTGAATCGTCACCGTAGATTCACTTCCGAAGTACACATTACCCTCTACGACCACATCACCTCCTGTGAAAATATTCAGATTTCCTGACACGTATCCATTTTTGATTGTAGCTCCACCTCCACCAGCCCCCCACGTTTGATCTATGCCAACAAAATTTTTTGCCGACAGCACCGCGCTATAGGCATTAATGACACCTGCCCTTGTGTTCAATATTGTCGCATTTGGTGGGATTGGATCTGCTGTTTCAACAAGGATCTCCTCTATATCCTGAGGAGATAGACATGGATTCACCGCCCGCATCAATGCTACAACTCCAGCCAGGAGTGGAGTTCCAATTGAAGTTCCACCTCCGGCAGGCTCACATGAATTACCATCGGCAATCCTCCACAGTGCTTCTGTGATTACAAGGACATCCATGTTTTGATTTACCGTGCCTGAACAACCCACATCATAGTTCCAAAAACTCCGATTCTGTAAAGCTCTACCAACATGAATTACGCCCGGCACACTGTGTTTTCCGTCTGGATCACTTGCCGAATGATACAAACATAAGCCCGCGAGGAGAACAGTAGCACCTCCATCTGTAAGCTCTTGCAACTTAGCTTTTGTGATTCCTGAATCTGACCAATGCGATATACTCATAATGCGGTAGCCCCTATCATAGGCATCCTGTAATCGTGAATCATTTGCAGCTCCACAGAATGCAGCGACTTTTGTATCCCCACCACTTCCGGCTATGCAAATGTCATTGTTTCGTACTCCGGTCACGGCACCAAGGCACATAATGCCATGATGTTCATCTGCCTCGCCTGGATTGCATTCACCATAGTTAACGATTTCAACTACTTTGTTTATAAGATCGGAATGGGAGCCATCTAGGTAATCATCAAAAACTGCGACAGCGATATGCTCATTTCCGTTTGTAATTGTCCATGCGCATGGGATCTCCATGAGTCCCAAAATTCCGTCCTGCGAGGCAGGGTCATTAAATGTGGGCGGAAATTGACAGGATTGTTGAGCTCTTCCTAAATCTGAGCAACAGCTTACCAATAAGGATAGAAAGCATACTATTCTGAGTTTCTTCTTAAAAGTGCTCTTTACAGATTCGCCTTCATGAACAAATTGCGCATTGCCAGCCCTTCGGCAATAAAATGTCAGTGTTCCAAATCGTGACCATGAGTAGGGGTGAAGACATTTTGTTAAAGTCTTCATGATATAAAGATTTATTAAAAATGAACAAAATCGACTAAATCAGTTCACTACCAACCGATAGAACGCTCAGGGTGAGTTTTTAACGGAACGTTGAATAGTCTTCCATAAAACGGCGGCAATAAAAATTAACGTCATAGAATATGACAACACAAAGTGGATAGCCTGTCTTCTGCATGCGCGCTACAGAAAAACATCAAACAGTATGGTGGTTTTCTTTCTGGTGTGTTCTACCTGCTGTCAACAGGTTACGTGAGATGAGAGATAGGTTCGATGAGAATAGAATGCGAATATCGAGGAATTTAATAACAAGAATCAAGAGGGTATACCCTTGATTTTAAAGAATTTTTTTCGAGGGTAAACCCTTGGTATGTAATTACAAGGAAAGGCTCAAATAAAAAATTCAAGCGACAACAGAAAGAAAAGACATAGGTCAATGAGAAAAAAGATCACGGAGAAATGAACCGTCTTCAAGAATCAATAACCATCCAACCTCATTTCCTCTCTTCTATCTGAACTTTACACTAGTCCACAAAGATGAAACAACGCCCGCGCACCGACATTCCCATCCCAATCATCTTCTCCGGGAGAAACTTCGCAGAGATCAAAGCCGATGATTGTCTTACCGCTTGCTTTGAGTGAATTGAGCAAATAGATAAACTCTTCGTATTGAAGTCCACCTGGCACAGGAGTCCCTGTATTCGGACAAAGTTTTGGATCAAGGCCATCAATATCAACTGATACATATACATTCTCAGGTAAGGACTCTACTATTTCATCGCAAATTGTTGCCCATGTCTCACCTCTATAAAGTCTTTTGCGCAGATCACGATCAAAAAAGATTTTTACCCGATCACGTTGTTGCTGAACTAATTCTTTTTCTTCATGACAATAGTCACGGATGCCTACCTGAATAAGTTTGCTTATCTGCGGGAGTTGCAGGGCATTGTAGAAGATCGATGCATGCGAGTAAGTAAATCCTTCGTATGCGTTTCGCAGATCCATATGAGCATCGATGACAAGGAGACCAAAATTCGAGTGCTGCACTGCCTGAAATTGAAAGTGTCCCAGTGGAGAACTGTGATCGCCACCGACTATTCCAACACGTTTCCCTTTTGCATACCAATACGCTGCACGCGACTTCACCCAGTGAATCATGGTTTGACATGCACTGTTAACTTTCTCGTAATCACTCAATAGCATCGGGTCTTGTTGATCTGTTCCATTCTCTAATGCATGCACAATCTGCTCAGCAATCACTTTGGTCTTTATACCAAGCGCGCGAAGATCTTCTGGTATTGGCTCCATATAAATCCCTTTTTGCCAGAGATCCGGAAAATCATAATGACAGAGATCAATTTGCTTCGACGCTTCAAAAATTACTTCCGGTCCCCCAGAAGTCCCTGAGCCATAGCTTACTGTGACCTCCCACGGCACAGGGATGATGATGATCTGAGATTGCTCAGCGTCATTAGGCAGGCCGAATATCCCGGCATCAGATTGAGCGACTGAGTTTGGATTGAATGATTGTGGCATGAAATGTTGCATTTTTTCCAGAATCTGAAACGTGCAATTGTTGCACAAGGATACTCAACCTATCGTAGAACGCTGATCAATGGGTGTATGACATAATGCACAAAAGCCCGAGCATTTGTCATTCTTCGAGTCGTCGTTCCACTCCCTGCTGCCAACGATAAGATCTAAGCAATTGTCATCCTGAGCGAACGTAGTGAGTCGAAGGATGTCCGGAATGCATAAACTTTGATTATTTCGAGGGAGTGAGGAGCACAGCGACGAGCGAGTCGAGAAATCCTGTCGGTAATAAAAGATCTCTCGACTCACCTTTCGTGTTCCTCGTTGCCCTCGGATCACTCATGGTTCGCTCGAGATTCATACTCCTGCAACCGCTTGCATCCTACGACTCGTCGCTATGCTCCTCGCTCAGGATGACAAGGCAACTCTTCAATACATTCCCTTCGATAGACTCAGGGCAAGCCCTGCTCAGGATGGCAAGCTGTGCTGATTATTGTCATTTGTAACCGGTATATCACTCAGCGGTATGGAATACTCGGAATGACAAAAGATAGAAGTCTACCTGTGCGTTTTGTTATATATCCCTTATCAATTGCGCGTCGTCACCAATGATGGATAGGATATCTGTCTCTTCATTCGCAAAGCCAAGATAGTATCCTCCTCCACCCGCACCACAGAGTTTCAATGCAATCTCCGGATGTGGAAGCGTGTGTTCCCAAATAGAGGATATGGTATCCGTGATCATCGGTTTGAAAAAGCGGAATTGCAGTTCACTGATCAGCTTCAGATGTTCCCAGAACGCAGGTAGATGCGCATCAATAAAAAAACTGATCGCATGATCCACACTTTGTACAAGAGGACGGAGGCAGTTGATCTGAAAATGCACCTGTGATGTCCACTGTACATACTGTTTTACGAGATTGTCTGTTGTACGTTGCGTTCCGGAATCAAGAAGGAATATCTGAAGCCCTTCAGGTTGTTTTAAATTTGGAAGGATGTGGTAGTCGTCCATCTCGCGGAGTACAGGAGCATTCATCAGAGAAACCAGCGGATCCATTCCTGAACTCGTACCATGAAAACAGCCTTCCATTGCTGCGAGTGATTGCCTGATCGTCAAGACATCGCCAACATCTGCTGTATCTGCAAAGAATCTGTCGTAAATCGCCGCACATAATGCACCCGAACTTCCTGCACCATATCCACGCGGGATATTAGACTCAAAGGATAAGCCGTCTTCTATTGCCTGACGGAATCTTTGACGCGATTCATCTGGAAATAATTTCCTGTCGTCGAGGTAATAACTGAATTGCAATAAATCCTGATCAGGCGTCGATGTCTCCTTTTTCAAAATTCCTTGCCACCGTGAAAGTGGAACCGCCAATGCACGTGAACCACTTAGTATGGTATACTCTCCGAATAACAGAAGTTTGGCAGGATATGATCGCTCTGCATTCATTATTGTGAAAGGATCATGTCGCTATAAGAATGCGTCAATAGATCTTCTGTTTCAATACCAAGTAATTTCATGTACGTCGTGACTTGCTCCGTGAGGTGATCTTCTTCAAGTGTACCATTCTCATTGATCGCTTCTATTTCTACAAATGTGCCGAGCCCCTGTACTTCGTCTACATGAAATTTGACATTGCCTATGAAATAAATATCACGCTGCTTGTCAACTACAACGTGCGTATCAAAAGTAACATCAAGGATTTCCTGCAGGCTATCCACATCATGAGTTTTATACAACAACACATCACTCAGTTTTGGTGCATCAACATCAGCTCTTGTATAAGCAATCAACGCATTTTCAATATTTCCCCTACGCAATTTGAGTCGACCACGCGGAGTACGATAATAAGTATCAATTTGATGATCGCGACCGATATACCTCGCGCCTTCTGACTTCAGGATATCCCGAATCCGCTGCGGATCTGCACATCGCGCTTTGATCTCAACATTCTTGATTTTCACATAGGCAAGATAGTTCGATTTCGGAGGGTCGATTTGGGATTTCGGAGCGATGGTATTCCGAAATCCGCAATCCACAATCCGAAATATCTTTACGCCGTGGAGAATCTGAATCGTCTTCTGAGTCATTACGCAGAAGACGCGAGGGTACAGCAGCTGGACCGGTTGCTGGAGAATCGTGAACCTCAGCGCATCATCCTCAGGGAAATGCCTGGGGCCCTTGATTCCTTTGTCCTGGCGGGAATGTTCTTATCTGGTCGGCGCCATCACGCTGTGGTTGCTTATGACAAAGAAGCTGCGGCATATCTCTTTAACACACTGACAAATCTGCTGCCCCAGTCACCGGTTTACTTTCTTCCGGATTCTTTTAAGCGTCCTCTTCAACTCGATGCCTTCAGCTCCGACAATACACTTCTACGTACTGAGGTTGCCAATCAACTCATGCGTACGGGACATCGGGGAGCTATCGTGATTACATATCCAGAGGCCATCTTTGAGAAAATCGTTTCTCCGGAGCAACTCGCATCCCGACGTATTGCGATTAGTGCTGATGAAGTACTCGATGTAGATGATCTCATCAGACAGTTAATTGATTTTGGATTTGAAAGAACAGACTTTGTGTATGAACCAGGCCAGTTTTCTGTGCGCGGTGGTATCATCGATATTTTTACCTACGGCAATGAATGGCCATACCGGATTGAGCTTTATGATATTGAAGTAGAAAGCATACGTACGTTTGATCCTCTCACACAACTTTCACAGCGCAATGTGCAGCACCTCGCAATTATTCCAAATCTTTTTTCAGAAGCGGATACAGTTGAGAAAGTGAATCTGCTTTCTGTTCTGCCTCAGGATACCGCGTTATGGATTCATGATCTCGAGCAGATGGTGGATCGTGTGCAGATTTGTTTTGAGAAATTTCAAGCTGTGGGTCTTGCTTCAATAGATCAGGACGATCAAGCACTGCTCAGATACTTTCGCGAGCGACCATATCTCGCTACACATGAAATCGTGGATGGCGTGCAAAACTTTCATCTGCTGATGCAGCGTTCCGGTTTTTTACCCACACATCAAGAAGTCAATTTTCATGCAACACCACAACCAAGCTTTAATCGCAATTTCGATTTATTGGTCAAAAATTTTATCGAGAATGATCGCCGCAAGTTGACAACATATCTCTTTACGGACAATACAAAACAGATAGAACGTTTCTACCAGATATTTTCCGATCTCGGTGCGAAGGTGAGTTATCATCCGATACCTGTTTCAATTCATGCGGGCTTTGTAGATACTGTAGCAGGAGTGGCGTGTTATACGGATCATCAGATCTTCCAGAGATTTCATCGCTATCGACTGCGTAAAGGATTTACACAAGAGCAGGCTATTCAGTTGCGCATGCTGCGTGAGCTTCAGCCGGGAGACTTTGTCACCCACATCGATCATGGAGTTGGGAAGTATTCTGGCCTGGAGAAAATTGAAATCAATGGTCATGTACAGGAGTCGGTGCGATTGGTATACAAAAACAATGACCTCCTCTATGTAAGTATCAACTCTCTCCACAAGATCTCTCGCTACATCGGCAAAGACGGAACTCCACCTGTCCTCAATAAACTCGGCAGCGATACATGGAGTAACCTCAAACGTAAAACAAAGAAGAAGATCAAAGACATTGCCGGAGAATTGATAAAGCTGTATGCAGAACGCAAAAGATCTCCCGGCTTCAGTTTTCCTCCGGATGGTTACCTGCAGAATGAACTGGAGGCGTCATTTATCTACGAAGACACTCCAGATCAGCTCAAAGCAACGCAGGATGTAAAAGAAGATATGATGCGCGAATTTCCAATGGACCGTCTGATCTGTGGAGATGTCGGATTTGGAAAGACAGAGGTCGCAGTGCGGGCGGCATTCAAAGCTGTGACTGGTGGTAAACAAGCCGCTATTCTTGTACCTACGACGATCCTGGCTTTGCAGCATTTCAACACCTTCAAAGGCCGCCTAGGAGAATTTGGCGTAGATGTCGAGTATGTCAATCGATTTAAAACAACAGCAGAGCGTAAGAAGATCTTTGAACTATTGAAAGAAGGTAAAATCGATATCATTATTGGCACCCACGGACTACTCAGTAAGGATATTGGTTTCAAAGACCTGGGTATCCTGATCGTGGATGAAGAACAGAAGTTCGGTGTAGCAGCTAAAGAAAAACTGCGCAGGCTCAAAGTGAATGTCGATACGCTCACTCTCACGGCCACACCTATTCCGCGGACCTTGCAATTTTCACTACTCGGTGCGCGCGATCTGTCTATCATCCGTACACCACCTCCGAACAGACAGCCGATCCATACAGAGCGACGTGTCTTTGATGATCATCTGATCAAGGATGCAATTCATTATGAAGTCCATCGCGGTGGCCAGGTGTTCTTTGTACACAACCGGGTAAAATCCCTTCCTGATATTCTGGTGATGTTGCAGAAGCTCTGTCCTGATGTCTCCTTTGCAATGGCACATGGACAAATGGAAGCGCATAAACTCGAGGAAGCGTTGTTGGATTTTATTGACCAGAAGACAGATGTATTGCTGACGACAAATATTATTGAATCCGGCCTCGATATCCCGAATGCGAATACCATCATCATCAACAATGCGCATCAATTCGGGCTCAGCGATCTGCATCAGCTCCGAGGACGTGTAGGAAGATCGAATCAGAAAGCGTATTGTTATTTGTTTGCACCACCATTGAGTATACTCACGCCTGAAGCACGGAAACGCCTACAAACATTAGAGGAGTTTTCCGATCTCGGAAGCGGTTTTGATATTGCGATGCGTGATCTGGATATCCGTGGTGCGGGCAATCTTCTCGGTGGAGAGCAGAGTGGGTTTATCAGCGATATCGGCTATGATACCTATCAGAAGATTCTCGAAGAGGCATTGCAGGAGTTGAAGGAAACGGAATATCGTGATCTCTTTGAAGAAGATCTTTCAAAGCAACGAAGTTTTGTCCGCGATGTGCAGATCGAGACAGACGTAGAGATGCTTATCCCCGATGAATATGTCAGTAATATTGCAGAACGACTGAGATTATATACTGAGCTTGATGAAATAGAAACTGAAGAAGGCGTAGTGGAATTTCAACGACAACTTATCGACAGGTTTGGTAAAATGCCGCATATTGTCACCGAGCTTTTCGAAGGGTTGAGGTTGCGCTGGAATTGTAAGGTGATGGGTATTGACCGGGTGATCCTGAAGAATGGCAAGCTGAGATGTTTTTTTCTACAAAATGCGCAATCGGTCTTTTATGAATCAGAGTTTTTCAAAAACTTCCTTTCATTTATGGCGACTCAGGGAAAGAAACACGATCTTATCCTCAAACAATCAGGAACAAACCTCATTCTCATCAAAGAACATGTAAAGACATTGGCGAAAGCGAGAACAATATTGCAGAAGATCACCAACGCACTCGAAGGAACAAAAACAGAAACCACAGTACAACCCGAAGCCGTATGATGCAGCAGGAAATATTTCAAAATTCGCAGATCGACATTGCATTACTTCCTTCAGTCAATGATCTGGAGTGGAAGCCCTTGCAGCCGTCTTATCGTCGACTCTTGTTGCTGTCTACTGCACTTTGGTGTGCGGTGTTTATTGCCGGGATCACGATTTCGATTCCGCTCATTAACCTGCCGATCTGGATTTCATTGCTTGCATATGCTGTAGTCATCGTCATTTCACTGCTACAGTTGTTGTTCATTGTCAAAGGCTATCCATTTAAAGGCTATGGACTCAGGATGCACGATATTCTCTATAAAACCGGATGGCTGTATAAAAATCAGATCGCTGTGCCTTTCAATCGCATTCAGCATGTTGATATCCGTCAGGGCGTCTTTGAGCGTGCGTTTGGCCTGAGCAAGCTCAATGTGTATACTGCTGGTGGGGGAGGCAGTGATATCACAATTCCGGGACTACTGGATGAAGAGGCACAGAGGCTGAAGGAATTTATACTCAGGAAAACAACAGTGCAGGATGAAGAAGAGTGAGGACCCACCCCCGACCCCTTTGAACTCACCCCCCTGCCCGACTGCGTCATTCAGGCGGGCTTTCCCTCTCTTTTATAGAGTTGAATCTATTTGTTTGGGAATCCCGCAAAGAGAGGGGAGTAGCACATTGCACAATTCTTCTTTATTTCTGAGGCACGACCTTATTGAATGGGTCAATTGTTTGAAATACGTTATGGTAAACATTAACCGAAATTACCACCCCTGTCTTGCCGATGTCTCCGGAGGCATGGCGAGGACAACAAAAAGAGAGGGGAAGGGGGTGAGTTAAATCACAATGCCGAAACCGGGAAAGCAATTCAATTATGAAAAGCAGCGATCTCTTCTCGCCTCAGCGTCAGTCTATCATTGCGATCATTCTGATCCTTTTGAAATTCATACGGATGCTGATCAGGCAATTGTGGCCTGTCGTATTGGTGCTTCTGCTAAATCCAAAGGGAAGCTTTGAAGTCTGGATCGGCCTGGTGATTGGTGTACTGGCTTTCATCTCATTAGTAGGGTCGGTGATCGAATACTTCAGGTTTTACTATTGGATTGCAAATGATCACCTGATTATCGAGAGAGGGTTTTTACGTAGGATCAAACTCAATATTCCCTTTGATAGAATACAATCGATCGACTTCGAACAGAACATCGTGCACCAGGCTTTCGGAGTCGTGCGCGTAAAGGTGGATAGCGCAGGGAGTAGCCAGCAGGAAGCTTCCTTTGATGCCCTGGAGAAAAAACAGGCAGAACAACTGCGTGATTATATCCTAGCGCAAAAAGCAGAAATGGTAGGTGATGATGTGAGTGAGCAAGCGCGGACAGAAAAAGAAGCACGTGAACTGATCCTCCATCTGCGGCCGATAGATTTATTGAAGATCGGTGTAAGTCAGAATCACCTCCGCACAGCAGGAATCATCTTTGCGTTTTTCTTCGCCATTGCAGAGGATGTGAATGAAGCACTCAAGGACATCGATATTTTTGGTCGTATCGGCGACGAAGTAGAGACATTGGTCAGAGGTTCATTGATGCTGGTACTGATTGCCATTCCAGTTTTCTTATTGATTTCGTTTTTTGTCAGCCTTGTGCGTACGGTCTTTGTGTATTATAACATGCAATTCTGGAAGACCGCAAATGGCTTCAAACTCGAATCCGGATTGCTCACGCGTCGCGAGAAGAGTGCCCAGAAAGATAAAATTCAACTGATTGCCTGGAGTACAAACCCGTTACGCAAACTCTTTGGCATTTTTAAACTGAGTCTATATCAGGCATCCAGTGTCGAAGTCCTCGGTGACAAGTCGATTGCAGTACCAGGTTGTTATCAGACACATATCGATCGCACGATAGCAAGTGTGATACCGGATGCACCGGGTGCAGTGTATGAAGAACATCGCATTCATCCTTCGGCCAGATTCAGATTTATCTTGTTTGCAGGACTGCTGCCGTGTGTGATCATCTCCATCGCAGGCCTCATCGCAGAAAGACAGATTGCATTAGCCGTCTGGTTGTATTTACCGATTGCGATCTGGATGGGACATCTCTACTATCGAAAGAAGAGGCTCATGTTGCATCCTGACCTTGCGCTGATGAAAGGAGGCATCATCGGTGATGAGTACAAGTTGCTGCAGTTGTACAAAATTCAGGCGGTGAGCATCGATCAATCCTTCTATCAATGGCGCAAAGACCTGGCAACGGTGTCAATGTACACATCGTCAGGTGAGGTAAGCATTCCGTTTATACCGATGCGTAAAGCGGAGCAGATCAGGGATTATGTGTTGTATCGGATTGAACGGGATAGTAGAGCGTGGATGTGAGAAAAAGGCAAAGGCTGCCTCCTGCGCTAAAGCTTCGGCGGCCAAAGAAGGCTGAGGCGAAGGAAATCCAATTTAAACTAAAGCCATGCATAAGGCTTAATTACAATTGATCGCTGCAACACGCAGATCCATTAGTTCTTCCCCGTTGCTGTTCCTTTCTTTGTCGCTGCCTTCCGTTTTGTTGCGGGTTTCTTTGGAGTCTCGTCCACCTCAGTTGTTTCTTCCTGAGTTGCGTTTGGTGAGGATACTTTTGCCGCTACACTCTTCGGCATCTCCCCTTTGATGATCTGCTTCACTTCATCCAGTGTAAGTGTTGCAGCTTGCTCTGAAGTGATTTTGTTGCCGTTGATTTTTGGAAGTGCAATGCTTTTCTTTTTGTGCCGGATGAAGGGACCCCAACGACCATTTTCAATTGAGATCTTTTCAGCCTCCCACACCTGCACGTAGCGATTCGATTCCTTCTTTGCTTTGGCTGCAATCAAGGTATGTGCATCCTCAAGGCTGAGAGTGTCATGATCGTATCGCTTAGGTACATTCACGAAGATGCCATCCCACTTGACATACGGGCCGAATCTGCCTTTGCCTTTTGTGATAGGTTTGCCTTCAAACTCGCCCATCGGACGATCCTGTACAGCTTTCTCCTCGATAAATTCTATCGCCCGCGGAAGATCGACCGATAATGGATCAATGCCCCTTCCCATGGAAATGAACGCATCGCCATACTTCACATAGGGCCCATATCTTCCAGTTGCAACAATCACTTCGAGACCATTGTATTCGCCGAGTGACTTCGGAAGTTTGAAAAGTTCGAGTGCATCTTCTAGTGTGATCGATTCCATGGATTGACCAGGATTGAGACTGGCAAAGCGTGGTTTACCTTCTTCTCCAACTTCTTCTTTTGTCCCGATTTGCACTACAGGGCCATACTTGCTCATCTGTACGAGTATCGAATGACCGGTGTTCTCATCGATTCCCAGGATGCGTTTTCCTTTCGCACGTTCTGCAGTATCCTTTGTATGCTCGAGGCCTTTTTTGAAAGGGACGTAGAAATCAGAGATCATCTTTTGCCATTCCAGATCTCCTTCTGCGATGATGTCAAATTCCTTTTCAATCTCTGCGGTAAAACTATAGTCCATGATCTCATCGAAGTGCTGCGAAAGGAAGTCAGTCACGAGCATGCCCATATCAGTAGGATAGAGACGGTTCGATGTTGCACCTGTGTTTTCTGTTTTTTGTGTCGCAGTGATTTTGCCATTACTTAGGGTCAGAATGCGTAGTACACGAGGTACACCTTCACGGCTTTCTTTTACAACATAGCCACGTCCCTCTTCCATAATCTTCGTGATTGTGGGAGCATATGTAGACGGGCGGCCGATTCCAAGTTCCTCAAGTTTTTTGACAAGCAACGCTTCAGTATATCTTGCGGGTGGCCGTGTATAAGACTCCAGAGCATCCATACGTCCGAGAGTCAGAATCTGACCTTCAGTCAATGGAGGCAATATGCCTTCCTGTTCTTCATCTTCGTCATCCTCGCGTGCAGCGAGATAGACTTTCAGAAAGCCATCGAATTTTAATACTTCTCCCTGTGCTTCAAGATGATCTTTGGGTCTTGTGGAGATTGTGATTTGCGCTTTCGTGCGTTCAAGTTCCGCATCAGACATCTGAGATGCGATGGCCCGTTTCCAAATCAGTTCATAGAGACGCTGCATATCAGAATCGTCACTCACCTGCATACGCTCGATATAAGTAGGACGAATAGCTTCGTGTGCTTCCTGTGCGTTGGCTTTCTTCGTTGCGTATTGACGCGTGTGGACATATTGCTTGCCGAATTGAGATTCGACATGTGCTGCCATACTTTCAATCGCCGTTTGACTCAGGTTCGTAGAATCCGTACGCATATAAGAGATCCAACCTTCTTCATACAATCTTTGTGCAGTACGCATTGTGCGGTTTACTGCAAATCCCATCTTTCTGCTTGCTTCCTGCTGAAGGGTAGAAGTTGTAAATGGTGGAGCCGGACGTTTCTTGAATGGTTTCGTTTCAACTTGCCCTACAGTAAAGATTGCATTCTTGCATGCCTCCAGAAATGTCTGCGCTTCTTCTTCACGATCATAGCGACCTGGTAGTTCTGCTTTAAACTTTCTGGTTGTGCCCGTGTCATCAGTGACTTCAAATTCTGCAACGACTCTGAAGAAAGGAACGGCTTCAAAGGCATTGATTTCACGTTCACGTTCTACGATGAGTTTTACTGCAACTGACTGTACGCGCCCAGCCGAAAGCTTTCCTTTCACTTTGCGCCAGAGTAATTCGGAAAGACTAAAACCTACAAGTCTGTCGAGTACCCGTCGCGCTTGTTGTGCATTGACAAGATGGAGATCTACAGTGCGGGGTTCTGCAACTGCATTCTGAATTGCGGATTTTGTGATTTCGTGGAAGACGATCCGCTTTGTGGTATTCTCATCGAGGCCAAGTACTTCACAGAGATGCCAACTGATAGCTTCACCTTCGCGGTCTTCGTCAGTCGCCAGCCAGACTTCATCTACCTTCTTTACCCAGTCCTTCAGCTCCTTGACAACTTTCTTTTTTTCCGGAGAGATGATATACTTCGGTTTGAAGTTATTTTCGACTTCGATACCCATGCCTTCCTTCTCCAGATCACGGATATGCCCATAGCTGGACTTCACGGTGAAATCTTTACCAAGGAATTTTTCGATCGTTTTGGCTTTCGCCGGCGATTCCACAATCAACAGATTCTTAGCCATATACGTGTTGGTTATTTGGGGGCTGTTTCACGAAAATGCGGGTCAAAAGTATACATTTTCGATTCTGGGGGAAATTTCACGAAAAGGAACAATGCCTCTTTGGAGTCTTAGGACGTAACAGAAACATCAACAAAAAAACGTGTCATCTCTATTTAGGGCAATATTTTCTCTAGTTTCTCGGGGTCTCGCCGACTATCCCAAATGGTCAGAATTTGGATCTGTGTAGCTGTCACCTGGTATATCATCAGGTAATCCCGGACAATTTTTATTCTCAGTGTTTTGTCTTGTGTCTGCTTACCTATACCTGGGAATTCTGCAATAATTCTGGTGGCATTCTTAAAGAGACTATTAAGCTTTTTGCTATAGACATTTGATTTGTTACGCTCTCGCCAATAGTGCAGGATCTCTTTTCTATCTTGTTGTGCTCTCAGAGACCAGATTACTCGTCTAGCCATTCGTCAATCTCTTTAGTGGCCTGTTCATCCGTCAGAAAATGACCTTTTTGAATTTGATTTCTTGCCTCTTCCGCCACATGCAATTGCACAGGGGACAATTTATAGATCTCCAAATCCTCCGATTCTGCAATAAGGAGTCTGTATATCTCTTCCAGTAGGCCCTCATCCTGAGTGCTGTGAATCTGCTCAATGAGCCTTTTCCTTAATTCAGTTGTGGACATTTCCTGTTTTTTTTCACAATTTACTACAGCGCCTTCAATCTTTCTTAATATGCTTCTCTTCTGAGATCACCTGTTTCTGGCTTTCTTTCTCCAGTCGTTCCTTTTCTCGCAGGCCCCGGTAGAAGACGACTTCTTCCTCGAATTTTAAATCCTTTTGATTCAAATGACGGTGAAAACAAACGAGAATGACCCTTGCCATGTCATCAGGTTGTTCCAGACCGGCAGATTTGAGATAATGAGATAAACGCGAGCCTTCATAAAAACCCCAGTTCACAATCATCCAACGCCCAAGACCAAAGTGGAGTCTGTAGCGTGCAACATCTTCTGGTGCTGCTTTGAGTTTTTGCAAATCTGCGGCACTTGAGAGCCTCTTCAATTCTGCGAAGGCATCATTGAGATCGCGGGGAATGTAGGTGCCATCGATTTCCTCTTGCAAGATGCGTTTTGCATATAAGGAATCGTATTCCGCTTCATTCTTCGGAATTTCCTGAGTGAACGCTGCGACCGACGCAAATGAAAGAACGATGAGGGCGATCGTATGACGAGATATCTTGTTTTTCAAGAGTTTTGTTTTGTTCATGACAATTAGGTCAAACGCTCAAGTGCATCACAATCGTACTTTTATGACGCCTTGTTCTCTTACTCTATGCTCTATGCACTCAGCTCTCCGCTATGCCTAGATTAAATGTTTTTGAGATCTTTTTGTTGCAACTCATTTTTTATGGGCTTTTCTGGCTATTGGATGAGTTTGTTGCCAGTTACATCTGCCTCATCTTTCCTGTCATCATTGCCGTGATCCTGTTCATTTCATGGATAGCAGACCTGATTGAACCCGCTCGGATTGGCAGGAAGTACTACTACGTGATGTTTATTTCTGTGATCGCTCCGATTCTTGTTGGGGCATTCTTCTATTACATCTATGGGGGAGATATCGGGTGGCTGAAAGAATAAGAATAAAGTCAAAATGTAGAATGTAAAAGTCAAAATGTAAAAATGAAACCCTTTTGACTTTTACATTTTGCATTTTACCTGCCCGACTGTGTCATTCAGGCGGGCATTTTGACTTAATCTTCCTCAATCTTCAAAGTATTCCACTGCTCTTCTATTAAAGTTGTCACCAACTCCACTTGCATTGATAAAGTCGCCGGCTCCTGGTTCGGAAATAGCGTCGTTGTAAAGTTGCATTTGCCAACGTTGGTTCTGCACTTCTCCGATGGCAGTAGAATGCAATAGCTTGTAGTCACCTCCTGCCAAAGAAGGATTGTAGAACAGAAATCGCACGTCATTCTGACTTGTTACGGGGAAATCATTGTAGAACCATATCTCATATGGAGGAGCACTGGGTTCGTCATCGACCGTAATGATATCATCCGGGAAGCCATACTTCAACAGGATATGTCCGCGATCAGTCTCGAAGCCATAACCAAATGCCGAATGGTATTGTATATCCACGGCATTTGCAAGTTTCATGTACTCGATATAAGACGTCTCTGGTGCCAATGGATTTGTCTCTACCCAATACTGATGAAGAAACCGACGCTGGTTGTCGGGCTCTCCTTTCTCCAGAAGAAAATTCAGAACAGGTGTTTGTATCTGTGACACTTTCGGAGCAATGGCCTTCAATGCATAGCGTACTGAATCTGCCGTCATCTTGAGTGTAAAACTCGCTTCAAAAAAACTGCTTGCATTCTCAGCCCACACCTTGTCTGCAGCGGGGTTGCTCCGGATAAATGCCTTTTCGGCAGACAAGAGTTTATTCCGTGCCTGATCATAGACTTCCACTTGAAGGAAATAGTCTCCTGAGCTCAATCCAGTGATGTCTACTACTTGTACCAGAGTATTCACTTGTTTTGGCTTCATGCGTTTGTATCCCTCAAGAAGGACTTTCGCCCGATCATTATCTGGTGTGACAGAAAACCTGATAAAGAAATCTGCCGCAGGTGATTTATCAGTATGATAATACTCCTGATAAAAGTATAGGTTGTCTGAATCAGCACGATACCAGGAATACGGAATAGGCGCCATATGCCATCCACTTCTCACCCAGACAACATCTTCTCTTGAAGGCGCGACATGGCCGAGCAAAAGAATGTCCGACTGTGCAAGTGAAGAGCTATGTTGTGAAATGGTAAACGCTTTGCTGAGGGTGACAGAATTCATCGTGTCATTGTTGTCCTTCAATTCCAGGGTAATTGTGTATTGGCCTGCATTGAGGAAATGTCTGCGGAGGTCCATGAAATCGGTAATCTGATCCCGTCCTTCTGAAAGCAGATTGTATCGATCGCCGGTGATAACCTCGCCATTCGCACTGATAAAGTAGGTGACATTCACGCTTGCAATGCTCACCGAGTCTTTAACAACACCATGAACGGAACTCCCAAGGATGTAAATAAAGAATTCTACATAGGATTTATCGGGAGTCTGAAATCTTGTGATACCCAGGTCTGCTTCTAATGCAAAGGCAGCTTGTGAGAAACAAATTACCAATGTGATCACAACCCAATACAAAGAGCGCCGTACATGTTTCTCTATGGTTGACAATACCTTCACGACGCGTTGTTGAGTTTACTGAGACTCGGTGTTTGTTCGCTGCAGATCAAGAATAAAATGCATGCCCTGCAATTCGGTATGCAGGGAGAGTGTATCTCCTCTAAGTGTGCCTATTTCAAAAACCATATTCTCTGTTCCCTGAAAGCTGACTTTATTCTCTTTGAGATCAAAAGGACCACTGCTTTCCTGTCCTGTAATATTGGTGTTCATCGTACCATCCTGTTGAAACTGGAAGATCGCGCCATCGAGCAACGTCGTGTTCTTTCCGTTCCGTTCTGCACCAAACACCGCCCAATGCCCTGTCAATTGCTCCTTGTGATATGAAACTTCGTCCTTGCAAGCCAATATAAAAATCATGGTTGCAACTAAGATAACGCCCGATAGTCTCCACATGTGATTGTCTGATTTGACGTCAAAAGTACATAACAGGTTTTTCCTCACGATTTCTGTGTGTATCACAAAATGCACAAAGAACTTGGATTTTTGTCATTCCGAGCGAGGAGTATAGCGACGAGTCGAGGAATGTGGGTTATACTACGGCATATCGCGGGTTGTTTCCATTCCTCGACTCACTGCGTTCGCTCGGAATGACAAAAGCTCGATATGTGCAATTTGTGATAGTGTCAATTCACCTGGCCTTTCCGAATTGTGAGTAGAGTAATTTCAGGCAATATCCCAACGCGTCCCGGATATCCAAGGAAGCCGAGTCCGCGATTTACGTATAAGTACTGTCGACCTTCCCGATACAATCCTGCCCATCGCTTGTAGAAATATTGGACAGGACTCCATTTGAAGAACCCGGCAAGTTCAATACCGAATTGAAAGCCATGTGTATGGCCGGATAATGTAAGATCCACTTTAGGATAGTGAGCAAGGACCTCATCATCCCAATGCGAGGGATCGTGGGAAAGTAAAATTGTTATATCAGTTTGTCTCAATCCAGTCGTAGCGATGCGCATATCTCCATACTTCTGAAAGCGCGGGTGTGCAGAATAGTTTTCTACACCAATTACTCCGACCTTGCTGCCTTGAATATCAACGACACGATGTGCATTGAGTAATAAGTCCCAACCGAGTTTTTTGTGTTGAAACTTGAGCTTTTCAAGATTTGATTCCTTGGCCTCAGCCGTAGGCCATCGCATATAGTCACCATAGTCGTGATTTCCTAAAACCGAAAAAATCCCATGCCTCGACTTTATCTTATTAAACACATCGATATAGGCATCAGCTTCATCTGCAGAATTGTTTACAAGATCTCCGGTAAAGAACACGAGATCCGGGTCTAAAGAGTTGATGATTTCTACACTTTTTATCACGAGATCCTTTCTCAAAAAACTTCCCACATGGATATCGAAAATCTGTACAATGCGCAGACCGTCCATGGTCACTGGAATATCAGGCAGGGTAATATCTTTTCGGAATACTTTGTAGCGATAGGGATTTCGTATCAGACCATAAGTGAGCGAAAGGAGCGGTATCAAACCCACGACAAATCCGAGTTTGCTCATAAACGGATTGCGCGCTGCCGAAAAGTCTGTCTCAGGTGCGATACTCCCAATGATGTAAGCAATTCCGCGACGCAGATCATCAACTACGATCACCACACCCATCAGGAGCTTGGAGAAATAGACGATGAAGATTAATGAAGTAAAGATCACCTTGAGCGATCTTGGCCACTTTGCTGTCCACCCGCGATCTACGGCAAATGCATACGCTACGGACATCACAGGTATCAGCCAATAACAAATCACGATGACTTGCCTCAATGTGGGATTCACACCTTGTAACAGAAACGAGACAGCCTGAAACGCAAACCAATCAATGGTCAGCAGCAACACAGCAAGTAAGATCACGCGCATAGGCTACATGAAACACAACAGTCAGCATGTTGTTTTTGCCACAACAAAAATGTGCGGGGAAAGAATTTTATGCGAGAAACTTCATGAGAGGAAATCTCATGTCGGAGCAATGATGTCTACTCCTTCTTCTCCCGGATTCTGGCTTTCTTGCCGACGAGATCACGGAGATAGTAGAGACGAGCCCGACGAACCCGACCGCGTTTCAGGATTTTCACCTCGTTGATGTTCGGTGAGTGAAACGGGAAGATTCTCTCTACGCCAACACCATTGGAGATTTTGCGAACAGTAAAGGTTTTGGTGGTGCCATCGCCCTTTATCTGCATCACATCTCCACGGAAGTCCTGGATACGTTCTTTGTTGCCTTCAATGATCTTATAGCTCACTACGACATTGTCGCCGGGCTTGAAATCTTCATAATTCGCTTTGCGAGAGATTTCGTTGTGTACAAACTTAATCACGTCCATGACTCAGAGATTTGTAGAAAATGGGCGGCAAAGATAGTATTTGTTCTGAGTTGTGGATAGCGGGTATGAGTGTATTTCGGAAAAGCCCCCCCGGCGCTTCGATGAAACAGCCCAGGAACCTGTCGCCTCAGGTAGCTATGAAGGCTGTATCAAACCCGAGTTGCTTCGTGTTTCCTGAAGACCAGCTAGCGGATCAGGGTAGCAAACTCCTTGATTTCCACAGGGTTATTTCTGGGATCACGATATTTCACCACACAGACATAGACGCCAACTGGCAGATCCTCCCCAGTGTTCTGCATCCGGCCATTCCAGCTTTCTTGTGGATCTGATGTATGAAACACCTGCTCACCCCACCTTGACCAGATCCCCATCTCGAACTCGGTCATGCCTTCCACAACACCAACGCCTTGGTAGCCATCATTTTTCGAATCGAAATTTGGGGTGAATGCATTGGGCAGGAAATAACGTACCTCTGGAATGACGTCCAGAACCGCATAGGCAGTATCTGTACATCCGTTTTCATGAAAGACCACCTGCTGAACCTTATGGATGCCTGTATCACGGAAGGTATGACTTGGATTCTCGATAAATGCGATACCCTCGTCACCAAAGGTCCATTGCCAGCCGGCAGCATGTAATGATTGATCTGTAAAAAAAACCTGTGAGTTGAAATTGTTCAATACTTCAGGAGTAAAGGTGAAGGCTGCTTCTGGTGATGGACGTACATTGATCCAACTATTGAAATCTGCTTCAATGAAGCAGCCAATCGGACTTGTGATAGTAACACTTATAGAATACACACCCTCCTTTTCGTAAATATGACTTGGACTGATGTCTGTACTTTGAGTGCCGTCACCAAAATCCCAGACGATATCATAGGTTTCATCAATTGGCACACTGAGATTGTTGAAATGAATCTGAGCAGGTGTACAGCCATTGAATGTACTCGGCTCTACAATGATAAATGGCGGAACCGGGAAATAGGAGATCACTTTGGTGCTTTCGGCTTCACATTGATTTATATCTCTCACGCGTAGCACGACATTGTGATTGCCGGGAATAGGGTAGAGGTGATTTGGATTGCGGAGTTGTCCTGTTTGGCCATCACCAAAATTCCATGACCAATTTGTCAACTGATTACTTCCGGTGGTTGATTTATCTGTGAACTCTACCGGTGCTCCAAAGCATGTGTCATAGACAAATTCAAAATCAGAATTGATTTCGGGGAATACATTCACAAGAATTTCTGCGGTATCTGTACAGGTGAGTCCTTTGTTAATAATCATTGTCCCGAGATAGGTGCCCAGGCCCGGAAAGGTCACCGAAGCATGGCGCGTGTCAAGTTTTTTTATCTCATTCCCCAGATCGAATTCCCATTCATAAGCGACGATATTGGATTCACGTTGACTGAGGTTCAGGAAGTCTACGGTGAAATCCCCACATGAATTCACTACAAATCGCTGAACTCCCAGAGTTGTGTCAGATTGAATTTCCGCCTCAACTGCAATTTCACATGTCGATACATTAAACTGAAAATCACGCTGCAACACACTCAGCAATTCTCCATTTCGGTATTCTTTCACACACACGCCAACCACAAACTGGCCGAGTAATGAAGGAATACCGGTAATCATTCCGGTGTTGGCATTGATCGTGACTTTGGGATTGCCGCTGAGCGGATTCACAGATGTATATGTCGGGCCCACGAACGTAACAGGCGCAAACGGTGGAGGGCAATTTTCTGGATCAGGACGAATACCGTTACAAGCTCTTTCATTCCCTGTACCTGGCCCCTGACCACCCGATGGACCTCCACCTAACAATGGTGCGCAAAACTCATAAACCAATTGATCTCCTTCTGCATCGATCGCGGAATGATCAAACATCAACGGTTGATTTACACAAATGACAGTCGGAGGAAATGCATTAAAAGTTGGACTGTCATTACAAAGTTGCTGTGCTCTCGCAGTGATCTCTACACTGAAAGTAGCACCTGTATTGCGAGGGTCTACAATGTTATTGATCGACTCATTCCTGCAACAACGTCTCCAGAAAATCAAATAACTCCCATTGATGATTGGAAGATTATTGAGATTGAAATTATACACGGCTCTTTGTACGCAGACATTCGATGGAACAATAAGACATGGATCATCCGGCGGCGGAACTTCGTTGACCGCTCCATGACTTGCATTCAATGCCTGAACAAACGTATAAGTACCATTTTCGAGTCGATATACTCCTATCTCCGCCGGGTTGTCGAACTGAGCACCAAGTCCGGCACAATCACGATACAGCGTCATCACAAATGCGTAGTTCATTGTTCCTGTCGAGCTGCCTGCCCCGGAACAGGAATACGTGATCTCGCCTCCGATAATGTGAAACCCTTTCGCTGATTTGGGGACAAGCAGAAGAAGCGTGAAGCCGATATAGATAACCAGCCTATGGTATTGAGTTGTATTTTTCCGCGGCATAATCGGTTTTCTACATGTTAATTTGAGGCAGATATGACTCTTAAACGCTGAAATTTACGGATTGATGTTGGCAAACGAGGCAAATTCAGGGCAGATAGAAGACAATTTGTGGGTTGCTGAATTGCCAGCTGCTGTCTCCGCGCTCGAAAAAGGGGGTATTGTCCTTCATCCTACGGACACTATCTGGGGACTGGGGTGCGATGCTATGAATGAAAAAGCCATTGAAAAAATCTACAAGCTCAAAAAGCGCCCTACATCCTCTCCACTCATTGTACTGGTAAGCAGTATCGAAATGCTTAAGCTGTTTGCGCCGCGTATCCATCCGAGGGTTGAGACTTTGCTCTCCATGCATGTGCAGCCACTGACGGTTATCTATCCGAATGTCAAAGGATTGCCTGATATCCTTTATTCTGAAAAGAAAACTGTGGCGATACGCGTCGTACAAGATGCATTCTGTCAAGCCCTGATTCAGCAATTTGGTAATCCCATCGTGTCTACCTCAGCCAATTTCTCCGGGGAGCCATGGCCAAAAGGATTCGGAGAGATTAATTCCGAAATTATCAAGGCGTCGAATTATGTCGTGCGTCACCGGCGCGAAGAAAAGGTCACAGGAGCCCCATCGGTTATCGCCACCTTCAACTCAAAAGGTAATCTCAGTTTTCTACGTGAATAAGAAATTCGTTTTTCAGAATTTCAATGTAATCTTTCGGTCGTCTTTGATCACCTCCAATGCTTTTTGTACGGCGGGATCTTCGGCATTCATGATCTTAAACCAACTGTCATGGCCGAATTCTGCAGAGCTAATCATTCCCATGAGCATCATGCGTGCATGGCGACTGTTCTCAGAAACGAAGGTCGTATCCAATGAATGCCCTTCTCTTTGATGTGTGCTATAATAATTGATGATGTCTTGCGCGATGCTATCACTGGCAGGAAAGCGATCCATCAGATCTTGTACTGACTGATAGTGTGCCCCCCGATATCCGTGAATGGCAAACTCCAGGACATCCTCATACAAGGTCCCGAAGCGCTTGTCTTCCCAATTGAAATCCGGTTCCACCAGGATATCCGGAGTGATGCCTCCTGAGCCGCTCACCTTTCTTCCTGTTGTAGTATAGTACTGAGTTGTATCTCCCGACGCCTGACCATTTTCAGCTACAGCATCTCCATTGGTATACGGTTTTTGAATCAACCTGCCAGATGGTGTATAATAGCGTGCGATTGTGAGTCTAAGGGCGCCTCCATTGCTGAGAGCATATTGTTCCTGTACCAGGCCCTTGCCATATGTAGGTGTACCAATGACGATTCCCCGATCATGATCTTGCAATGCGCCGGCTATGATTTCACTTGCAGAGGCTGAGCCTTCATCTACGAGAATGACGATGTTCGACACTGGATAAAATGGCTTGCCTGTGGTATGATATTCTGCGCGTGGAGCATTATCACCTTCCGTGTATACCAGAAGTAATCCTTTGTCTTCAAAGAGCTGGCTCAGGATGTTGACTGCTTCTTTCAGATAACCTCCGGGATTCTGCCGGACATCAATGATCAAATCCTTCATCTGCTGTTTTTGTACAAAATTCTCGAGGTGATCCATGAATTCTTTGTATGTCTTTGCGCTAAACCTATTGATGCGGATATATCCGATATCTGTTCCGATCATATAAGCGCCCTCAACACTTTTCAGAGGAATTTCGGCACGCTCAATTGACAATGAGATCAAAGAATCTATTCCAGGTCTCAGGATTTTCAGGCTCACGATCGAAGATTTGTTTCCACGGAGCATGCCGATCATGTCCTTTTCAGTCAACTCAGGAGCAATAAGCAGGCTGTCATTAGCATAGATGAGACGATCAAATAATTTAAGGCCGGATTTATCTGCAGGTCCACCCGGGCTCACATAAAGCACAATGGCAGTATCGAGTACACGCTGAAATTCAATGCCGATTCCTTCAAAGTGGCCCTCCATCTTTTCATTGAGATCCCGTACTTCTTCAGGCGAGAGATATCCGCTATGAGGATCAAGGTCATTGAGAAGTGCCTCCACGGCAGAAGAAATCAATGCATCCGTGTTTACTTCATCGACGTATTTCTCCTCTATGAACCGCACAATTTCATTGAGTTCACGCCCTTTGTCCTGCTTTGAAGATTGAAGGCCGGGCCTATCGTTTGATTGATGACTAAAGAGCTGAGTTCCGGCCAGGAGTCCCACCAAAACACACAGGGCTAGCAATGTGGGTTCCCACAATTTGTAAGTTCTGGTGTGATGTGATTCTGACATATTTGAAAAAGTCCACGAATATCATACCATATTCAGCAGACAGCTATTGGTTTTTAGACTAAAGCACAAAATAACAGGTATATCTTGGTGATGCCGGCCAATGGGATCTGTATTGTTCTGAGCGACGAAGGCAGTCAGGCTATCAGCGAGATCATGAAAGCTGATGCAGTGGCTAAACTCTCAAGTGGTCTAAGTTTATCCAAACAGCGCAAAACTATCCACCCGTTTCCTGACGTAGAATTTTGATTTGACTTTCCCAGAAGAGTTCCTGATCATCCACTTCGTCTTCATTTGCGAAATCTGTGATTTCCAGGACGGTCTCATCTGTAACCTGAGATTTGTACATCTTGAACTCAAGATATTCATTGAAGGGGGCATCTACCCAGTGAAATCTGAGACGCTCATCTTCTATATCATCGACGAGTTCCGCCACCTCAGCATTACCATGCCAGGTGAACGTGTACATGTCCTGTTCGATATCGGCACCATCGCAAAACCAACGTGTAAGGCACGCCGGCGTCGTTAGAAATTGATATAAGATCGTGGGGGATGCACGAAAAATAAATTCCAGGTGGATAGAGACCCTCTTCATGTTATTCCTGACCAAAATATTTACCCGGTGGGTTGTGTTAGGGCGCAATAAACGAAAAAATTTATTTTCCAAGCCCTGAAACTTTTTTCTGCACTATTAAATTGTACGGTTCACTATGCGGTGAAGAAATAAAAATGGGCTTGACAGCACAACTGAAAAGCTATATCTTCGCCGCCGTTTTTGACTTTTTTGAAGGGACGGTATAATACTTGCAGAGACAATACCTGATAGAAGGGATCACTGTGTTTTGATCTCTTTTTTACACGATAATTATCATTGTTCATAGAGCTTAACTATCACTGAATGAGGCAGTTAAAGATTACGAAATCGATCACCAACAGAGAGAGCCAATCTCTGGAGAAATACCTGCAGGAAATCGGCAAGGTAGACTTGCTGACACCTGAGGAGGAAGTGGATTTGGCAAAACGGATCAAGCAGGGTGACCAGATCGCTTTGGAGAAACTTACAAAAGCAAACCTGCGATTTGTGGTTTCTGTAGCAAAACAGTATCAAAATCAAGGTTTGTCTCTGAGCGACCTTATCAATGAGGGAAACCTCGGTTTGATCAAAGCAGCACAACGCTTCGATGAAACACGGGGATTTAAGTTCATTTCTTATGCCGTTTGGTGGATTCGTCAGTCTATCCTGCAGGCTCTTGCCGAACAATCCAGAATTGTGCGTCTGCCCTTGAATAAAGTTGGTTCACTGAACAAAATCAATCGGGCTTTCTCTGAGCTTGAACAGACATTTGAGCGTGAGCCATCTGCCGAAGAATTGGCTGATGTTTTGGAAATTCCAACAGAAGAGGTAGAAACGACGCTGGGAGTGGCTGCCCGGCACGTGTCCATGGATGCGCCTTTTGTTGAGGGCGAAGACAATTCATTGCTGGATGTCCTGGAAAATGCCGGCACACCCGGCACGGATCAGTTCATGGAATACAATGAGTCGCTGAGCCGTGAGATCGATCGTTCCCTGAGTACCCTTACTGAACGGCAGAGTGATGTGATCAAACTCTATTTCGGTATAGGCGTCGAGCACCCCATGTCGCTTGAGGACATAGGTGAGAAGTTCGGTCTTACCCGTGAACGTGTGCGCCAGATCAAAGACAAGGCTATCAATAAACTCAGATCAGCGTCCAGGAGTAAACTTCTGAAGCACTATCTGGGTGCCTGAGCAGCTCGTTAACAGTTCATTTGAATTTTAGCATACAATAGATGGTATAGAGACTGCGTTTTTGATGCAGTTTCTGCCAACTAATCTCACCTTTGGTTTTAGAAATATTCTTGATCCCTCACCCAGAGATCTTATGATTCATCAAACACACGCACATGGAATATGTGCGTGAACTGATTTCATTTCATTGTTGTTTAGCCAAATTCAAAATTTATCGCCGATCAGTTATAGCTAATTACTTAATCAAAATAGTTTTTACAAAATGGAAACCTCAAAAGACATCAATCAGGAAAGCGCTGCTACCAGAACATGGAAAATAGCCGCTGCATCAATTGCTGTAATACTTCTGGCTACAATCGGAATCTCTGCATTTTTGTTCAACAAACAGAGTACAAAGCAGAAGAGAATAGCAGAGAACATGCAGTCGCAAATTTCGCAACTGGAAGAATCACGCACCTCGCTCAACGGAGAGCTTGCAACGCTTGAAACTGACTATGAAACTCAAATTGCTGAGAATAATGTGATGAAAGACGATCTGACAGCAAAATTAGTTGAGGTCGAAACTCTTCAGAAAAAAGTCAAGTCAGCACAAGGTCAATTGTCACAAAGCAAAGCACATGCTGCAGAAATCCAAACAAGACTTGATCAACTTGAAGTCTTGAAAATTGCTCTCGAAAAAGATATTGCAATGTTGACTGGGGCTAATGTGGCTCTCAACGAAACAAATGCAATTCTTACTGAGACCATTGCAAGTGCACAACGTGAAGTGAGCGTACTGAATGAGCGTGTCACGCATTTGACTGATGTAAATACAAAACTCAACGGACGCCTTGCTTCAATTGCGCCTGCCGGGTTTACAGCGGATAACTTTTCTATCGTCGCCCACAGAAGAAATGACAAACTCACTGCGAAAGCTTCTCAGGCTGATCTGATCAATGTCGCGTTCAACATTTCAGATGTTCCTGAAGACTATGCAAGAAGTCATGACATCTATCTGGTGATCACAGATTTTGAAGGAGTACCAGTACAGGAAGTCGCTTCTTCAAGTGCTCAGATCAGAACAGCGGACAACGTATTACAAATCCGCGCGGCAGATTCTGAAAAAATCAATGTGAGAGGAAATCAGACTATGAAGATGACTATTGACCCGATCAAGGATCTCGAACCGGGTATGTATAATCTGATGGTCTATGCAGACAATGGATTCCTTGGAGCTACTGGCTTCCAATTGAGATAACGTTTAACTTCTTCGTTGTTTTTTGCGATCTACAGCAGGGGTCATTATGATCCCTGCTTTTTTTTAAGCCGGTCTTACCAGATAGTACACAGCGGTAGTCACAAAATTCCGAAGGACAGGAATTCCACTTATCAATCCCGATTGTTCAAACGGTCCCTTTCCAAATTTGAATTTATAGATAGGATTTAGGAACCAGAATTTTCGCTGCGCAACAGGCATGCCTGATTTTTTTAGAATACGTTCGAAACGCTCTATAGAAATCCCCGTGTCATGGATTTCCAGCAAGCCTCTCTGAGATGCCCGGGTTTCTTTAAACAAGCGGAGTACTCCAGAATACCATTGCCTGGGTAGAAGATGGAAGTACGGACACTTACTCAGGAATCGGGATCGACATACCTGTTGATGCCCACCAAACGGCATTTGCCAGGGTGGGAATCCAAAGAAAATGATACCGCCAGGATTCAGAAAATTTTTGAGCATTGGAATGAATCGCTGTTGGTCTGGAATATGTTCGATGACATCTTTGAGGATGATGAGATCGAATTTGAATTTGAGATCGCGATCAGGATTGATCTCATAGATGTCCTGATTGATAAATGCAATTTGTCCTGAAGCTACCGCATCTGCATGCATCTGTGTTGCAAGTTGTATTCGTCCCGAAGACAATTCTATTCCGAGACACTTGCAACCAATTTCCAAAAAGGCTTTGAGGACACCTGCTTCGCCACATCCGATTTCCAGAACGGTTCGAATTTCGTCCACGGGTTTTTCCTTTGCTACAAATGGGATAATGTAGTCGCGCGCAGTGAGATACTGATATTGAAAATAGATCTCCTTGTCTTTATGAAATTCAAACATTAATGCGGCGGTTATGATCTTGTGAACTGAGCCTTTCTCTTCTCAAGAAATGCCTGAGTGCCTTCTACAAAATCGTGTGTGTTCATCAGGGATGCGAAATAAGAAAGTTCCTTTTGATATCCATTTATACCCGGCTCAAAGTATGCGTTTACACTTGCGATGACCTGCTGAATAGCCAAAGGCCCTTTAGACGCAATTTTTGCCACCATCTTGTAGCATGTCTCCAACAATGACTCCACTGGTACGACAGCATTCACAAGACCAAGAGTTAATGCGGAATGTGCATCGAGCATATCGCCGGTGAGCATGAGTTCAAGGGCCTTTCCCTTGCCAATGAGCTGGATCAGCCGTTGGGTGCCTCCATAGCCCGGAATGAGCCCAAGATTGACTTCTGGTTGGCCGAATTTCGCATGCTCACTCGCGATTCGGATATGGCACGCCATTGCCAGTTCACATCCACCACCGAGTGCAAATCCATTTACAGCAGCAATCACTGGTACATGAAAGTGCTCAATCAGCAACATCGTCTCATGGCCTTTTCTGGCAAAGGCAATTCCGGTATCACTATTCATCCCGGTGAATTCGCTGATATCTGCCCCCGCCGCAAAGGCTTTACTTTCCGAGCCCGTCAGAATGACAGCGGAACAGGGCGGGTATTCCTGAAAACCTGTGCTGAAGAACTGATAAAGTGATTCTATGACTTGTTTGTTCAAGGCATTGAGTGCGCGTGGTCGATTGATCGTCAGTACAACTGCTGAATCGTGTACTGAAATGAGGAGGACCTGATCTTCCATGATATTTGGTAGTTGCTGTTTTTGAAATTATCGACGCCAAGATACTTATGTGAACCTGACTCTCATTCTATGGGTGTATGACAGAATGCAGGATATCACTAAACGATCGAAGGCTAAGAACATGTTGTCATCCTGAGTAATCAATCTCGCTGCGTGATATACCTCTTGCAAATGACAGCAATAGGACTCTATACTTAGTGATCCCGATTGGCGCGTTGTCATCCTGAGCGGAACGTAGTGGAGTCGAAGGGTGCAAGCGTCCGAAATGATTTCCCTG
>JANNQA010000161.1:0-72039 GCA_031400515.1 Bacteroidota bacterium | reverse complement strand
ATGAGCCCTGCATAGCATTATGCTTGCTTTGCCTTAGAGGACTGTTTCCCCTTATGGTCCCTTCAACGAAGCTTTATTTCTTTATCGATCGAAAGATATGAGCCTTTGGCGCCGGCCCGGGGTGAGTCCTCAAACCGTATTCAAAATCTTAATCACCACAGCAGTCTTTTCATTGCCATCTAACGCAGCCTTGCATTCTGACTCCAGCATGGCAAAGACCACATCGTATTCCCCACGAACCACTGTAGATGTTTCGCCCAATGTCACTTTTACACCTTCGTAGCCACGGAGTTTCCGGACAAAATCCAGGATCAGGGTATCATAGTCCTTTGTGAAGGGATAGAGGGATATTTCGACGATTACCTGCATGACTTTTCTGACCTTTCGATTACAGACCACAAATATCAGCCTTATAAACTGTTGATATACCTAAAATTAATTCCAGAATCCCGTGAACAACAATATGTACTTTTTTGTATAAATGGCATTATTTACGCAAATTTGCGGCCTAAATTGAATCCGGGATGAGCCAATCCATGAAGGTACTGGAAGACCATACGCGTAGCGACTACAAGTATGGCTTCACAAGCGACATCGAGACAGAAGTGATCCCAAAAGGTCTGGATGAGGACGTGGTCCGGCTGATCTCTGCGAAGAAAAACGAACCCAAATTCCTCCTGGAGTGGCGCCTCAAAGCTTTCCGGCATTGGCAGAAGCTGGTTGAACCGAAATGGCCAAATGTCAAGTACCCTACGATTGACTATCAGGACATGATCTATTATGCTGCGCCTAAACAACGGGCTTCGTACTCAAGTCTGGATGAAGTGGACCCTGAACTCCTAAAGACGTTTGGTCGATTAGGAATCTCTCTTGAAGAACAGAAGAGACTCACAGGAGTCGCAGTAGATGCGGTGATCGATAGCGTATCCGTCAAAACCACCTTTCAGGCGGCTCTCGCAGAACAGGGTATCATCTTTTGTTCGTTCAGCGACGCTGTGCAAAATCATCCGGATCTCATTGAAAAATATCTCGGGTCTGTAGTACCCTATACCGATAATTACTTCGCAGCGCTCAATGCAGCAGTGTTCAGCGATGGATCTTTCTGCTATATCCCGACCGGTGTGAGATGTCCTATGGAGTTGTCGACATACTTCAGGATTAATACTGCAAACACAGGTCAGTTTGAACGCACGTTGATCATCGCAGAGCCGGGAAGTTATGTCAGCTATCTGGAAGGTTGTACTGCACCCATGCGTGATGAGAATCAATTGCACGCAGCGGTCGTAGAACTCATCGCAAAAGACAATGCCTTCATCAAATACTCCACTGTACAGAATTGGTATCCGGGTGATAAAGATGGCAAAGGCGGCATCTACAATTTCGTGACAAAACGCGGACTGTGTGCAGGGTTTAAATCCAAGATCAGTTGGACACAGGTAGAAACAGGTTCTGCGATCACATGGAAATACCCAAGCTGTATCCTCAAAGGTGATGACTCAGTCGGTGAATTTTATTCTATCGCAGTCACGAATCATCGTCAACAGGCAGATACCGGTACCAAAATGCAGCATATCGGGAAGAATACCCGTAGCACAATTATCTCCAAAGGCATTAGTGCGGGCAAGAGTAACAATTCGTATCGCGGACTCGTACGCATCAATAAAAGTGCAGACAACGCGCATAATTTCAGTCAGTGCGATTCATTGCTGATGGGTGATAAATGTGGTGCGCATACATTCCCCTATCTCGAAGTAGAAAACAACAGTGCACGCGTAGAGCATGAAGCGACTACTTCAAAAATCGGTGAGGATCAACTCTTCTATTGTAAGCAACGTGGACTGAGTGAAGAAGATTCGATCAATCTGATCGTGAACGGATATTGTAAAGAAGTCTTTAATGAACTACCGATGGAATTTGCGGTAGAAGCTCAAAAGCTGCTTGCGGTAAGTCTTGAAGGCAGTGTAGGGTGAGGAATGAAAATAAAAATGAAAATGAAAATGACAGTAACCTCGTCGAAGTTTGCAACTTCGACAAAAACAATGTTGTCATGAAGTTTGCAACCTCCCAACCTTTTGCGAAGTTTGAAACTTCGCGGCACACGAATGCCTTTATAAAGTTTGCAACTTCGACAAAAAACAACGTTGTCATGAAGTTTGCAACTTCTCAGAAATAATAATTGTCTTCAATCTTGAATCAATAATATCCAATGCTCAGTATACATCAGCTCAAAGTATCGATCGGTGAAAAGGAAATCCTGAAGGGGATCGATCTTGACATCAAAGCCGGAGAGGTGCATGCCATCATGGGACCTAACGGCAGTGGAAAAAGTACTCTCGCACAAGTGATTGCCGGACGTGAAGAATATGAAGTGACTTCTGGCACTCTTACCTACAAAGGGCAAGATCTTCTCGAAATGGAAATTGATGAGCGTGCACGTGCAGGGATCTTTCTTGCATTTCAATATCCAGTTGAAATTCCTGGCGTCACAACAGCGCACTTCCTGAAGAGTACGATCAATGCCGTGCGCAAAGGCCGTGGACAGAATGAACTGAATGCTGTGGAACTCCTGAAACTGATGCGCTCGAAAGTGCAGGAATTAGGCATGGATGAAGCGTTTCTCAAGCGTGCCTTGAATGAAGGCTTCAGTGGCGGCGAAAAAAAGAAAAATGAAGTGTTGCAGATGGCGGTGCTCGAACCAACACTCTGCATCCTGGATGAAACCGACAGCGGACTGGATATCGATGCACTCAGAGTTGTCGCAGATGGGGTCAATGCTTTACGGAATAAAGACCGTGCATTCCTGATTGTGACACACTATCAGCGTCTGCTCGAATATATTGTCCCTGACTATGTACATGTGCTGTACGATGGACGTATTGTGCAGTCAGGTGGCAAAGAACTCGCATTGAAGCTTGAAGATATTGGATATGATTGGGTGAAAGAAACAGCGGTTGTAGAATAAACCGACAATAAAACCGACTTGCGTAAGATGACAATCGCGGATACATATCAGGTAAATACAGATTGGGGAAGTCTCACTACTCCCCTTCTGCGAAGCCTTGAAAAACAGAATGGCGTAGCAGGTACACTGGTGGATCATTTGCATCAACTTGCGCTTGCTCAGTTTCAGAATGCACAAGTACCGGGTAGAAAAAATGAGGACTGGAAATACACGCCTTTGCGCGAACTGTTGAATACCAAATTCTCGGAATCTGCTCAACCTCATGAGATCAATCCTGCCATTAAAGCTTCGTTCAAGGAATTAGACGCAGTGCGGATCGTAATAGTCAATGGACATCTCATGCCACAGTTTTCAGATTCGATGCCAGATGGCATTTGGTTTGGCATGTTGCAAGACGCTTTGAACGAAAAGAAAGCGATGCGGCATTTGGAATATATTCTGGGCCAATTGCAATTAACGATCATGACGCCATTTGAAGCACTCACGACGGGTATGACTTCGCCTGGTATGTGTTTATCAATAGAATCTGATGTCCAATTCTCAAGGCCAATTCATTTTCTGCACATCAATGACAATGCAAGTGAAATACCCACATACGCTTATCCGTACAAAATCATCGGCATGGGCAAAAATGCCAATGTGCAGATTGTAGAGAGCTTTATTAGCCTGAATGTTGGGATTTCATTTACCAATTCAGTGAATCATATCTGCGTCGAAAGTGGAGCACATCTGCATCATCATCGGCTTCAGGATGAGAATACGCAGAGCTTTCACATCAATATGACAAGAGTATTTCAGGAAAAGGATAGCGAGTATAGTTCTGTCGCAGTGGAGATCGGCAGCAAACTGATGCGCAACAATATTGAAGTCATTCATAAAGGCACGGGTATCACGTCGAACCTTTTCGGTCTCTTTATGGCGGAAGACAGGCAGCACACCGATACGCAGAGTTTTATTGACCACGCAACGCCACATTGTGAAAGCCATGAATTGTATAAAGGTATTCTCGATGGCTATGCAAGAGGTGTCTTCAATGGCAAAATCATCGTGCGCCCTGATGCGCAAAAAACAAATGCATTCCAGCAAAACAACACACTGATATTATCTCATGATGCAATCATGGATAGTAAACCTCAGCTTGAAATTTTCGCAGATGATGTAAAATGCAGCCATGGCGCCACGATCGGCCAGCTTGATGAAGAAGCATTGTTCTATCTCCGCAGTCGTGGACTTTCAAGAATACAGGCTTCTACCCTGCTTCAGCATGCGTTTGTCGGAGAAGTACTGAATAAATGTGAACATGAAGAGATCAGAAATTATTTGAGTCAGAAAGTTGAAGCAAAACATCATGACTGAACAGATCAAATCGGTTAAAGCACCATCTGTTGTCCCAGGATTTGACGTAAATAAAATCCGTGAGGCATTCCCATTGCTGAAACGTACTGTGCGCGGAATGCCATTGGTGTTCCTGGATTCTGCAGCATCCAGTCAGAAACCACGCGTTGTAATAGATGCGATCAGTAACTACTACGAACAGCATCATGCAAATGTCCACCGGGGTGTCTATGCACTCAGTGCTGAAGCAACAGATCTATTCGAAGACGCACGAAACGCTGCAGCAAGATTTTTAAATGCTGGTTCTACGCGTGAGATCATTTTCACACGAGGCACAACGGAAGGGATCAATTGTATTTCTACCTGCTTCGAACGTGCGATTCTGCAACCAGGAGATGAAGTCCTCATTTCGGGAATGGAACATCATTCCAACATCGTACCCTGGCAGATAGCTTGTGAGCAGACAGGTGCTCACCTCCGTGTACTTCCCGTCACCGATAGTGGTGAGCTCAGGATGGATTTATTGGATGGACTTTTGACAGAACGTACTCGTATTGTCAGCATCGTTCATGTTTCCAATACACTTGGCACAATCAATCCTGTAGAAGAAATCATTCGTCGGGCTCATGCGAAAGATATTCCCGTGTTATTGGATGGTGCGCAGGCTGCGCCGCATATGATTATTGATGTACAGGCATTGGATGTGGATTTTTATGTTTGTTCATCACATAAAATGTACGGACCGACAGGTATCGGCATTCTCTATGGAAAAGAAGAATGGCTTGAGCGACTACCACCGTACCAGGGAGGTGGTGAAATGATCCGCGAAGTGACGTTTGAAAAGACAGAGTACAATGATCTTCCATATAAGTTTGAAGCAGGTACACCGAACATTGCCGACGCTATTGGTTTAGCAGCAGCAATCAGGTTCTTAGAATCATTACCCAGAGATGAAGTATTGAAGCATGAACATGAATTGTTGAAAGCTGCCACACAAACTCTAACTGAAATAGAAGGACTGCGCATCATTGGAGAAGCAGCGGATAAAACAAGCGTGATATCATTTGTGATCGATGATTTGCATCCACATGATATTGGCACACTACTCGACCAGCAAGGAATTGCAGTACGTACAGGTCATCATTGTACAGAGCCTCTGATGAATCGCTACGGCATTCCGGGAACGACGCGGGCTTCATTCGGCATGTATAATACTCTCGATGAAGTTGAATTTCTTTGTCAGGCGCTACGACGCGCTGTCAAAATGCTGCGAGGATAATGGCTTCGATTGATGAACTGCAAAAAACAACAATCGGGGAGTTTGCGCTCTTTGATGACTGGACTGGAAAGTATGAATATCTGATTGATCTTGGCAAGCAACTGCCATTGATTGATCCTCAGTATAAGACTGACGAGTACCGCATCAAAGGATGTCAGAGTCAGGTATGGCTAAACGGTGAGTTACAGGATGACAAAGTGCATTTCACGGCAGACAGTGATGCCATTATCACAAAAGGCCTTATTGCTTTACTTGTACGAATCTTGTCAGACCAGGAGCCGCTGGAGATCGCGAAGACGGATTTGTACTTTATCGATCAGATCGGACTCCGTGAGCATCTTTCTCTTACACGCTCGAATGGACTTGCGCATATGATAGACAGGATGAAATTGATGGCACATGACTTCACTGAACGTGTATGACGGTGAAAGAACAGTTGATAGAAGTCATCAAGACGATTTATGACCCGGAGATCCCTGTGGATATCTGGGAGCTGGGACTCATCTATGGACTTGAAGTAGATGATGGTGGTAAAGTAACACTGAGGATGACGTTGACATCTCCTGCCTGCCCTGTCGCTGAATCATTACCTGTCGAAGTGTATCAGCGATTGATGGCGATTGAAGGAATTACGGATGTGGATCTGCAGGTTGTGTGGGATCCACCTTGGAATAAAGAACGGATGACCGATGAAGCGCGATTGTCATTAAATATGTTTTAACGCAATGAAGATTTCGGCAACAGAAGAATATGGTCTACGCATCCTCTTGCGTATCGCAACTGCTGCAGACGCCGGCATGAGTATTCCTCAGCTTAGTGTCACTGAAGGCCTGAGTGAACCATACACAGCCAAACTGACCAGATTATTGCGTATGTCAGGATTCATCCGAAGTACGCGCGGACAAAAAGGAGGCTATGTGCTTGCTCAGGCACCGGAAGACATCAAGATCAGTTCAGTGCTTCGTGCTCTCGATGGAAGCCTTTACGACGAAGAGTTTTGTTCTACACATACTGGTGTACAGAAATTCTGTACACATTCAGTGGATTGTTCGGTGAAATCACTCTGGAAGTCAGTGCAGACATCGATTGATACTTTGCTTCAGGATGTGACACTTCACGATATGATCGGAGCCGGGAATAAGGCGTCTTTCATGGCAAATTCATCCGTTATCGTAGAATCATAGAGAGAATCCTACAATAATTCACCAGGGATTTTTACTTTTGAAATATGTTCATACAGAGAGTCGTCGAATACTTTCGCAATAGTGTAGAAAAATCTGCCTTTGGAGTTTGCCAGGCGATTGGAGAACGTCTTGGTATACAGGCCTCAAAAATCAGGTTGTATTTTATCTACACCAGTTTCATCACGATGGGATCTCCACTGGTGATATATCTGATCATTGCTTTCTGGATGAATATCAAAAAGTATTTCAAAAATCCCGGAAAGCTTCTCTGGGATTAAGAGGAAAGAAAGTCAAAATGTAAAATATCAAATGTAAAAGTCCAAAGTTAAGGCTGTCGTGTCTTTTACATTTGAGCTACTCCAAAAGACTCGGGCTTCTGACGCTCTCAGTCCTATCGGGTATCATTCTAATCCTCACTTACAACATGCGGACGCTGCGAGGTCATCCTCACGTTTTCAAAGGGGACTCAAATGTAAAAGTCAATGGTTAAGCTCACACGATTTTTACATTTTGAATTTTACCCGTCCGAATGGACTTCGTCCGGGCGGACATTTTTTGACTTTAATTCCAGTTCTGTTCAGAGTTTATCCGACCCCTTAAACACGAAGGAGACGATATTTCCCCCCATTTGCAACGCAAGCTTCCGTACCGACTCGGGATCCTTATGCACCTCCGGATCTTCCCAACCATCACCGAGATCACATTCATAGCTGTAAAAACAAACAAGACGTCCCTGCCAGAGAAGTCCAAATCCCTGTGGTGGCTTGCCATCATGTTTATGAATCTTTGGAAGTCCACTGCTGAAGTCGAAGCGTTGATGATAGATCGGATGTTCCCAGGGTAATTCGACAAAGTCCGTCTCGGGAAATACTTTTTTCATTGCGATACGCACAAACGGATCCATGCCATAATTGTCATCGATGTGAAGGAATCCACCGGCGATCAGATATGTGCGCAGATTCTCAGCTTCTGCATCAGAAAACACAACATTCCCATGCCCTGTCATATGTATGAATGGATAGTTAAACAAATCCGCATTGCCGACTTCTACTGTGGCATAGTCAGGATCGATGTTCATGCCCAATTCACGATTGCAAAACTCTGCGAGATTCGTGAGCGCTGTAGGATTTGAGTACCAGTCACCACCGCCGCTATATTTCAGTAGTGCAAATTTCAGAGTTGCGCTATTGTCAGCAGGTTGTAATCCAAGAACAACGGAAAGGAGAATTGTCAGAAGCATTTCATTTTTGGTTTAAAGCATGTATCGTTGTCGCAGCTACCAAGGCCGCAGTTTCTGTTCTTAATCTAGATCCGCCCAGGCTCAATGGTACGAATCCGACACTGGATGCCATCGAGATTTCTTTGTCTGTAAAATCCCCTTCTGGTCCAATCAGGATCAAAACGTCTGATCCCGGTTTGTAGTGCTTTCCGGCACTGATACTTTCAGCGCTCTGCAACGCAATATATTTTATTGAAGAAGAAGTCGCATTCGTGACTACTTCGGTGAACTTCATCGGTGAGGCACATTCGGGAATATATGCCCGTTTTGACTGCTTCATCGCACTGATCGCTATTTTTCGCGCACGATCAGCGTTCCATTTCTGTCTTTCAGATCTTTCACAGAACATTGGAATGATAGCATGAATACCTACTTCCGTCAGCTTTTCTATACACCACTCCATCCGGTCGAAACTCTTTGTTGGTGCGACGGCGATGTTCACCTGATATGGTTGCGGTGTTTGCAACTGTGCGGACACAATTTCAAGCCAGGTCTCTTTTTTAGTTACTTTCTCAATAAGGCCAGTGTAAAACATTCCTTTTCCATCCGTAAACGCTAATTCATCTCCTACCTTCTTTCGCAATACAGTAATGGCATGACGCATCTCTTCTGCATCAAGGCAAGCACGGCCATCAGAGATGAGCTCAGTAAAAAAGAGCAAGTCGATTTGCAAATGATTCGTATTCAAACGAAATATGTTTCATCCATGTGATCCGCGGCAAAACTAACATAAAGTCCACCACACGCAGTTGTATGTTTGCAGCATGAAACCACTCGAGATTTCTCAAGATGTTTGGATTTTTACCAGCGTGCTGTATCAAACAACTTCCACGGTCATCAGAACCGAGCATGAGATATTCGTTGTGGATCCGAATTGGCTTCCACAAGAAGTATCGGGTATCAGAGCATTCGTTGATCAACAAAGAGGTGACCGGAAACTCCATTTGATTTTCACGCATTCGGATTATGATCACATCGTTGGCTATGGTGCATTTGAATCTGCAACAGTGATTGCATCACAAGCCTTCGTTCAGAATCAACACAAGGATGATGATGTAAGAAAAGCAGTTCACTTCGATCAAAGTCATTACATCGTCAGAGACCATCCCATTACCTATCCCGAAGTTGATATCGTGATTGCAAAGGACGGCCAGCAATTGAACTTTATTGGCACGGACATGACATTCTATCTGGCACCGGGTCATACAGATCAAGGCATTTTTATCATTTGTGAACCACAAGGTGTTTGGATCGCAGGAGACTACCTGAGTGATGTCGAATTCCCACTCATCAGTGGTCAGTTGACTGAATATCACAATACAATGCAGAAGGTCGAGCATATCATCAGGCGGCACGAGATCCGGTATCTGGTACCCGGTCATGGTACGGTGGAAAATTCAGTGTCAGGTATCTATGCACGCCGGGATCTTGCCCTGGAATATCTCAAAGATATCGAAGCGCTTGTCTCAAAAGGCATTCCGTTTCCCCTAACACTTTATCAGCGCCGCTATTTGTTCTGGGATGGAATTGCGGATTGGCATCGGGAGAATATTGAGCACATAATGCAGTCCAGTTCGAGGTGAGGTCGTGCTTTCATGGATATATTACCTTTGGCCGGCTCAATAAAGCAACAATAACCACCCTCTGGTGTTTTTGTGACTTCTGAGCCTTAGTAAACTAAATACACAAACGTACTGAAGCATGGATGTTTTGTCGATCATTGCCCAACTCCTGGTGAGCTTGTCAATTCTGGTAGTTCTCCACGAGTTAGGACATTTTATTCCAGCCAAACTTTTTAAAACCCGTGTTGAGAAGTTCTATTTATTCTTCGATCCCTGGTTTTCATTGGTCAAGAAAAAAATCGGGGAAACAGAATATGGTATCGGATGGCTGCCACTCGGTGGATATGTAAAAATCTCCGGCATGGTCGATGAAAGCATGGATCTGGAACAAATGAAGCAACCACCTCAACCATGGGAATTTCGCAGCAAGAAGACATGGCAACGCCTGATTATCATGCTTGGTGGTGTTACGGTCAATTTTTTTCTTGGCTTTCTCATTTTTGGATTGATGCTCTTCGCATATGGTGAACAATTTCTACCAGCGAAAAATCTCCAATACGGCATTGCTGTGGATTCATTGGGATATGAAATTGGATTGAGAGATGGTGATCATATTCTCAAAGTAGGTGAGAAATCTTTCGATCAGTTCAATCCAGGTGCTGTCGTCCGTGGTATTGTCATCGACGATGCGAAGGACATTACTGTGACGCGAGAAGGAATGACAACTACGATTCCAGTAGACCCGAAATATGTCGGTGTACTCTCAAGCTACAAAGCACAGGGAGCTAGCATCGTAGATTTCAGGATTCCATTCGTCATCGGTGAAGTGACTGAAAACTCTCCGGCAAAGGCAGCAGGATTGCAAAAGGGCGACCGGCTTATTGCAGTGAATGGTGAGCCAACACCATATTATCATGAGTTTGCGAAAAAACTACAGCAATCCAAAGCCAAAGAACTTGAAATTGGCTATCAGCGTGGGGAGGTATTTTATAATGCAAAGATCACACCAACTGCAGAAGGTAGAATGGGAGTTGCAATCGAACCGCCAGCTCACTTCTTCAATTTTGAGCGCAGGGATTACAAATTGCTTCAAGCACTTCCTGCAGGTGTAAGTCACGGATGGAACTTCCTGACAACACAGCTCAAAGCGTTCGGCCAGATCTTCAAGGGTAAAATGAAATTGACTGAAAGCCTGGGTGGCTTCGGCACGATCGCTAGATTATTCCCGGACACCTGGGATTGGGAGATTTTCTGGCGCAATACCGCCTACCTCTCTTTGATCCTAGCCTTCATGAATCTATTGCCAATTCCTGCGCTCGATGGAGGCCATGTCATGTTTCTGCTCTATGAGGTTGTGACTGGAAGAAAACCAGGCGATAAATTCATGGAATACGCCACAATAGCTGGTTTTGCACTGGTACTTGGACTCGTCCTCTTTGCGAATGGTCTGGACGTTTGGCGGTGGGTTTCGGATAAGTTTTAGTTGGGTAATCTAGCTGCCTGGAGCAGAAATGCAAAAAAGCCCCGCATTAGCGAGGCTTTTTAAAGATTGCGGTGAGGGCGGGATTGATTTCATCGATCCCGTAAAGGGTAGCCTTGCAGCAATTTATCAAAGAACTGCTCCTGCGTCGCAGTTTTTACATTTCAGGATCATCGCCCTGGAGCAAGCTCCGTGCAATGCCTGAAATGCAAAAGCCCCGCTATGCGGGGCTCTTTGAAAATTGCTGCGGTGAGGGCGGGATTCGAACCCGCGGTACATGTTTCCACGTACGACGGTTTAGCAAACCGTTGGTTTCAGCCTCTCACCCACCTCACCAAAGTAAACCGAGCACATGTACGAAAAACCTGGCGAGCGACTGAGGCGCAAATATAGAGATATCAATTTATGAAACTCCAAGGGCTTATCACTAGTTGATTTCTTGGCAAAAGCGGATTCAGAAACTCCGATTTAACCAATGAGGGTCAGAATTTTTTGATCCGTCCAAGGTTTATATATTTGCGGCCCTTGCCGAAGTGGTGAAATTGGTAGACACGCACGTTTCAGGGGCGTGTGTCCGTGAGGACATGGGGGTTCGAGTCCCCCCTTCGGCACTCTGAAGAATGAAAATGAAAATTAAAATGACAATGAAAATTGCAAGAAGACTTATTCCTTGAGTTTCTTTTTCATTTTAATTTTCATTTTTATTCCCGCCAATGAGTCCTCCTTCGGCACCATTTGAATCAAAATGACAATGGCAATGAAAATTGCAAGAAAACTTACACCTAGACTCTCTTCTTCATTTTGAGTGTCATTTTGATTTATTGATTTCTATCCCCGCAACGAAACAATCCAGGTCGCTATCTTCTTCACATCTTCCTTAGGTAATTGTGGCATCGGTGCCATGGGCGGATAACCGGGCCAGTTTGATGGCTTGGGTTCATAGATCAACGTACTGATTTCTTTTATGCTCTGAACCTTTTTTGATAGTTCGAGGTAGCTGGGGCCAATGAGTTTCCCGTCCAACTTATGACAAGTGACACAGAAGTGTTTATCAATCAGCACTTTGATGTCAGGAGGGATCGCTGTCTGGGCATATCCTGAAATATTGCCTATGAAAAGAAGTAAAAAGGAAATGTAGATTCCGTTCTGCCATTCCGCCTTTCCGCCGTCTTCGACCACCGTAGCTCTGCGAAGGTGGTTCCGCCTCTTCCTCTTTTTATACATCCAGCAGTTTTTTCAGATTCTTATAACAAACCTCCACGCCCTTTAGTGGTGTGGTTTTGTAGTGTTCAAGCTCTACTATATAGTATTTGACGTTTTTCGCTTCTGCCGATGCAAAGATCTCGGCGAAATTGATTGATCCCTCTCCTACTTCTGCGGTATCGCGATTTACGGCCATGTCTTTCACATGCAAGGAGGTGACGCGACCTGCAGCTTTTTCCATCCATGCTATCGGATCGTGATTGGCATAAACGACCCAGTATAAATCAAGTTGCAACTCAACCAGTTTTGGGTTTGTCCGACTCAAAATCAGATCATAGATGAGTGGTTCATTACCTTCTTGTTGAAATTCAAATTCATGGTTGTGATATCCGAATTTCATCCCGTTCTGACGACAGAGTTCACCAGCTTTATTGAAAATATCACAGAGCTTTCTTACGGATTCAGTACCACGTTGTGCTTTTACCATAAAGGGACAGATCACCATCTCAATTCCCATCTTTGAAAAGGTGTCGATTGCTTCTTTAGTCACATCAGTCAATTGCTTGGTTCTATCATCCCAACTTGTAGCACTGATGATATAGTGGACACTTGGCATCTTCATACCGGATCCGGTAATCGTGTTGTGGAAGTCAGAAGGGGTCATTCCAAAGAACTTCCCTTCATTGTACCCAAAGCCTTCCACTTCCGGATAGCCAATCCTCGCAATTTTTTCAATTGTACCTGATGGATCGGTCTTCATGTCTTCGCGCACGCTGTAGAGTTGAACACCAATGCGAGGTGTGGTTTCCATATTCAGGAAGCCAGGTGACAAAACAAACATGCTGCCTGCCATTCCGGTATTTTGAATAAACTCTCTTCTTTTCATACTATTTAAAGATTTTGGTTTTTCAATTCTTTTACGGCATAATCACATGCACGCGCTGTAAATGCCATGTAGGTAACCGATGGATTCTGACATGCCGATGATGTCATGCACGCGCCGTCAGTAACAAAGACATTCGCACAACCATGTACCTGATTATGTTTATTAACGACGGAAGTACGAGGGTCAGTACCCATTCTGGCACAGCCCATCTCATGAATATCAAGGCCCGGTGCCTGATGATTGTCATTTCCCTGGATTTCCTTCACACCCATCGCCTCCAGAATTTCTTTCCCAGTCTCCAGTGCATCAGCACTCATAGCGTCTTCATTGGCATTCCACATACAGTCAATTTTCAGCGTAGGCATTCCCCACTGATCCAGGTTGTCATGGTCCAGTGTGATCCGGTTATTCGCATCAGGGAGCATTTCTCCCATCGCATGCATCCCTACTGTCCATGGACCTGGTTTGCTGAGAGCATCCTTGAACGCTGCGCCAAAGTCCCTGTTGTGCATCCCACGCTGCCATCCTTGTCTTGAAGTGTTGAGACCAAATGCAAATCCGCGAACATAATCCGTACGCTTGTCATCTCCGATATTGCGAAAGCGAGGGATGAATGGTGAGTTTGGTCGTCGCCCGCTATAATAGACATCTTCATAGCCATCGATACGTCCATTTACTCTTACCCGGTAATTGTGCGCCATGAGATAACGACCCAGTGCATCCCCATCGTTTCCTAAACCATTTGGAAAGCGATTTGATGTGCTATTCAATAAAATCAACGTGCTATTTAATGCAGAGGCATTCACGAAAATGATTTTTGCATAATACTCCTGCATGTCCTTCGTGACTGCGTCAATGACCCTGACTCCTGTAGCCCTCTGCTTCTTTTCATCAAAGATGATCGAGTGCACAATCGACTGAGGTCGCAATGTCATTTTCTTCGTCGCCATTGCAGCGGGTAACGTGGCGGAGTTGCTGCTGAAATATCCTCCGAATGGACAACCACGATGACATAAGTTGCGATAGACACATGGACCTCTACCGCCAATTGCCTGTGTATGATTTGCAGATCGACCCATGATCATCGGACGTACAGGAAATCGGGATTCTAATCGCTTTTTAAGATCAAGTTCAACGCAGTTCATTTCCATCGCTGGTTGAAACTCACCATCTGGTAAATGCGGTATTCCATCTTTATTACCGTTGATACCAACGAAACGCTCGACATAACTGTACCATGGTGCAATCTCATCATAGGTAATTGGCCACGGTATGCCAATACCTTCTTTGCCATTTGCATCAAAATCAATAGAACTCCAGCGGTAACATTGACGAGCCCACATAATTGACTTACCCCCGACCTGGTAACCGCGTATCCAATCAAATGGCTTTACCTGTGTATAAGGATGCTCTTCATCTTTGACAAACAAATGCTGTGTTGCCTCAGTCCAGGCATAACATTTACTCTGCGTTGGATTGGCTTGATTGTCAGCATAAGTCGGTGTATTACGATGAGGAAAATCCCATGGATCTTTCAACGCCGTATGATAGTCAGTCACATGATCCATCTTGCCGCCACGCTCAAGAACCAATGTCTTCAATCCTTTCTCGCAAAGTTCCTTGGCAGCCCATCCACCGGAGATGCCTGAGCCGATGACGATAGCATCATATTTTCTTTTTGCTCCAGCTTTTGTATTCATGTTGACCGTATGATCCATGGCTTCTATCTATGATTCTAGAAGTAAGACGCTTCAGTTTTGGTATCCTCATTCACCTGCATGCAGGGATTGTATGTCCCAGGGATCGGGTTGTACTCCAACGCTTCTGTCATCCCGCGCTGAGAGGTATAATAGGCTGTCATTGTCAGTTGCTTTAACTGTCGGCAGAATTCATCCCTCCGCCCAATACTTGCTCCAAAATACTCATGCTGAGCCGAAGGAGTCATTTTATCAAACCTAAGACCTTGTTGGGTCAGACATTGAGCTCCAAACTGATCTAATTGGGCGTAAAACTCCTCCCGATTTTCGCGGGAAACCAATTCGGCCATCGTGAGTTCAATAAATGCGGGTACTCCGGCCTCAGATGCCGAAGGAGTAGCAGTGGCCGGCAGAATCACATCGACCATAGCCACCAACAGTTTGTCCCTGTCGCTCCCAGGTACAAAGGCCATACCCTTAGCTCGTCTGGCGATGTCCAGCAACTGCCTGGGACTGGCAGTAATTGCCAAGGCGATAGGGATATACTGGAGAATTTTGCGACGCTGCATGTCTTTCCTGAAAGGGGCTAAAAGTATTCAATTCGAACCCGCTTTCCAAATAGCCTTTGCCTGAGAATCTGGGTGTTTTCCCTTAAAAATACCAGGTCTGCAAAACAAGCATGGCAAAAAACTGTTATTGGACTATCGTTAAGGACGACCGTATTCAGAAAAAAACTCGCCAAATCAAAAGAATTTGCCTATTATGTGGTGCATTCACATCAACCCAATCAAGATAACTGGCCTAAAATTACTTTAACGATTTATATAAAACTAATTGATTATGAGGTACAAGAAAGGATTTAATTATTCCAAAAGCACCTACTACTTCACCGTAAAGGCTATACCAAATAACATTACGATTTACCGGAAGTCTAAAGAAGCAGCCGCAGAGGCCTACCAAAAATATGTGGCACTTGGTAAAGAAACCGAATGGCTTGGAAAATGGAATGGCAAACAGTTTATTGAAGCCAGCCCACCAACCCAAGTAGCAGAATAGGTCAATTTTCTAAAATATGCTCAGGGAATCCCGGTCTGTAGATGCAGTTCGGGATTTCTTCTTCTTTGAGAAATAAATGCAGAAAGCGATTTTCATCTTCATTCTGACGATTTTCGCTTCCGGGTGCTATACTTGTCAAGGCTTTAGCATCAGTGAAGATCTCAAGACATTCTATGTCATGGACTTCCGGAATACGACAACTAATGCTCCACCTACAATCCAACAAACCTTTACGGAGAAGCTCAAAGAAAAGATCTCACGTGAATCCCGTCTGACACCAGACGAGCAGAATCCTGACATCACATTCAACGGCACGATTACCAGGTTTTCAGTAACGGCGGTAGCTCCAGAACGTGATGCAACCACTGCTGCAAACCGGCTCGATATCGCGGTTAGTATTACCTATGAGAATGCGCGGGAAGAAGATGACCGCTGGACACAGACATTCACGCACTTTCTTGACTTTCCTTCTACTGCAAACCTGCTGGATGTTCAAGATGAATTGATCGATGAAATCTTTGATCAGATCATCGAGGATATTTTCAACAAAGCCTTTACGAACTGGTAGAGTGGTCAGATCCCGCGACGCTTTATTTCCTGAAGGATCAATCCTAATTCACGACTCATGTCTCCTGTGACGGATGAATTCTCATGAGCCCTGCGAATAAGATATGGCACTACCTCACGGACAGGACCGTATACAACATACTTTGCGACATTGAAACCGGCTGCCGAAAGATTGAAAGTAATGTTGTCACTCATTCCAAGAAGTTGACAAAAGTTGAGATGCGGATGACTACGAGGAAGGTTCTTGGCTGCAATCAGTTCTGCCTGTAGCATATTACTCTCAAGATTGTGTGAAGCATTACAGGATGCCAGATGTTGATAGTGATCTACACAAAACCGAATCGCATCATTGTATGCTTTGTCTGTCGCCGCCTTGTCCACTTGTATTGGTGATGGATATCCCATTTCCTTCGCGCGGGTCCGTTCTTTGAGCAGGTACGCACCACGCACGAGTTTTGCGCCTAAAAGATATCCATCGCGACGGGACTTTTCATAATCCCGTTTAAGCTGGTCCAGCTTATCAGTCCGGTAAAGTTGATACGTATTATACACCACTACCAGCTCATGATTGTATCGTTCCATCATCATCTCTACGAGATAGTCGATCGTATTTTGCATCCAACTTTCTTCTGCATCCACGAAGATCCGCACACCAAGTTTTCGCGCCGTACTGCAAAGGATATCAAGTCTGTCAACAATCCGTCCGAACTGCAGACGTTCTTGCTCGTCCAGTGGTGTATCACTTTGCCATTTGATCAGCAAATCATTGTCGGCGATACCTGTGATTTTTGTACTTACTACCGGTACACTTGCATTTGAAGCAGCAAACTCAATCGCACGGAGAAACTCCTGCAGTGCATTATCGAGTTCTTCATTTGTAGATTTTGCCTCGGCGCCATAGTCTAGTACAGAAAATACATTGCTCCGAAATAGTTTTTCAATCACCGGTTGACATTCAGAAAGCGACTTTCCTCCACAGAAAATATCGAAGATGGTACGCTCAATCGCTTTCTCCGATAAGGGCAATCTCAGCCTTGTCGACCACAACGCCAGGCTGGAAGAGAGTTGAACAAGCCATGGATTGTTCATCAACTTGAACATGCGCGCTGTCTTCCGTAACTCTTTATGGGATTTGTCGGAAAAGGCAATCTCGGTATCTGAGAAATCAACGATGCTTTGGGAACGCGGGATTACCTGATCCATAGAATGGTAAATAGCTGAACTCGTAATGTTTTGCGCGGTGAAAGTACTCGATTTCACAAGACAGCTCGAGTCGTCCTTGTGTCACTCACCATTGCCTATTCCAGATCCATCACGTGTGGCTTCGTAGCCATGAATGAGGTAATACATAAACAGCAAGAGTGTAATACCCGCAACAATTATTCCAAGCAATTGACCGCTGAACACATCATAGATTCCATGGAGTGCTGCTGCATACAATATTCCCACTACAATCACCGGCCACGACTTATTGTACTTCATCACTGAAATGCCGATAAACCATCCGACGATTGCGGCCCAGGCGCCATGCAACAAAGGACCTGTCATCATTCGGAAAATGAACTGCATAAACTGACCAGAAACCATCGAGACCGTTTGGTAATCATGTGCTCTTAAGGTAGCTTCAAATGTATATTGAACTCCTTCCACAGCCGCAAAACCAAAACCTGACATCAGTCCAAGAAATACCCCATCACGTACATGAATAATGTGTTTTCTTCCCAATCCAAAAATGAGCAATGGAAGCGCTTTACACAATTCTTCGAGCAAGCCTACTCCGAAGATGTACCCGAATAAGCGAGCCACAAATCCTCCACTGTCAGTAATGGAATACGCCTGTCTGATCACAGGAAGTTCATGTGACGCCAGGAGAATAGGAATACCAATGATCGCCGTGAATGCAGAGTAAGTAATTGCACGATGCCATGAAGACCTGGATGGTTTTATGAGCTGGTAGAAATATAGGGCCCAAAACAGACAGAAGTATCCTTCTATAAGCCAGATTGATTGCTTGATGTCAAGATTCAACCACTGGTAGAGTCGATGAAAGATCAAGGGCAACAAGGCAAACAACAACACCCATCGTACTGCTTTTTTCTTCAGAAAAGCTTTGGAAAACACCTGACTTACAGGCATGAGAAATTTGTAGTCCAGTGTTTTGAATTCGTTGATCGTCTCCTTGATAGAACTTTTGACTTCACTGTCATCAGCATCTTCCCATCCAAATGCTGTTGCAGGATCCTGATCGAGCCGATCTTCAGATTGACTGTCAGGCGGAGGTGTAGCAGGAGGAGGCTTTCTCATCGATGGCGAAATGAATCCAAATATAATACGCCGTCTTGCGATTTTATTCAGGATTCACATCAGCCTAAAACCACAAGCCCACGACAAATTGCAGTTGCGTCGGAGAATTCTTAAGTAGCAATTCCTGATCATTCACATAGATACCCTGGCCATAGTTACCGAAATCCTGATGATAGTTCAATTCAGCAGAAACCTTTCCGAAATTGATACCTATGCCACTGTGCCAGCCAAACATGGTGCTCTGCATTTTACGTTCGAAGCCTGGCATTTGTGCAAGTGTCGAGGATTGACCGAATTCATACCGTACTGAAAGCCCTGATTTTATTTGTATGCGACCAAGAGATACACCCGCAGAGAGTGGAAGTTCGATTGATTTACAGGATTCCGACATTTTGTGCTCCACTTCAGGGCCCGATCTTTCCCCGATGTACTGCATCGCATAAGATTTGCGCATCGAATAATACATTGCTGCTCCCTGGAAGAAAAACTGATTTTTATTCAACTTGATTGTTAAACCAATCGCAGGCGAGAATTCTACATTGCTACCGTTGAACAAGAAATCCGATGTGAGATCATTGCGGTTTACAATCAATGGAGCAGTTCCTATCGCTCTCGCAGGTATGAAGCCACCGATCAAGCCAAGCTGCACCTTTTTAGAAGGCAACCGAAGCTGCGCCGTAGCTGAAGAAACAATTGCCACACACGCAAGCAGAACGCATAACGTTTTCATAGTCTTAAATTTTGGATGTAATTAAAAATCGTTTATGAACTGAGATATGGTTGTTTCAGTTGGATTCGAACCAACCGTCAGTCTATGTGTAAAAAGTGGTGAATAGGTTACCCCAGGTGTGCGAAAAAAGACTCCTCAAATGAGAAATAGTGAGTTTAGGTGGCCAAAGACGGAATCCTGGTTATCGGTAGGAACGCCTTTTTTAGAACGAAAAACCAATTTGATTCTTAAGCCACAAATTCCAGGAAGCTTCTGCTTGAAGGTGCAACATTTCCAGTCCATTCTTTGTCCGGGCTCCTCTCTCTGCGCCGGTTTTCAGAAACAGACTCTGCGCGGGATTATAGATGAGGTCATACAAGAGATGCTCCTTACCAATTGCAGAATAGTCCTGTAATGGTGAGGAGTCAGTCATTGGATGCATCCCAATGGGTGTGGTATTGACGATCAGAAATGATTTCGCTATCAAATCTGCATTGAGTTCGTGGTATGTGATTCCGGTATCCCTGCGTTTTCGAGACACCAGGATAAATGGAATGTTGAGTTTTGTCATAGCAAATGCAACTGCTTTTGCCGCCCCACCCGTCCCAAGTATCAATGCTGATGGGGTCTTTTCCCAAATCGACAGATATGGCTCAAGTGATTCCTTGAATCCTATCCAGTCAGTATTATGCCCTGACAGGCCGGGATTACCGAAGCAAATTGTATTCACGGCCCCAATGGCTTCTGCTTCGGGTGACAATGTATCGAGGTAAGGAATAATTGCTTCCTTGTGAGGTATTGTTACGTTCAGACCACTGAATTCCTCTTCTGACGCAAGTAATTTGGGGAAATCTTCGACCGTCTTTAATGGAAAGTTCTTATAGACATGGTCGTGCAAGCCAAGCGTCTCAAACTTCTGGGAAAAGTAAGACTGAGAGAACGAGTGTGTCAATGGATACCCGATGAGTCCAAAGAATTTCATAATGGGCAAAGGTGGCTTGTTCTGTTGGAAAAATCTCAGCCATATCTTGTTAAATCGAGAATCTTCGATACTTGATTCAGGATGGAAAGATTCTCCTTGATTGCCTCCCGGTCTCCGGTCGCTTACGCTCCAGAGCTTCAGCGACGGAGCGCGGCCAAAGCCTCTGGCGACGGCACGCAGTTAAAAAACGGCTTCCGCCTGGTCAGTCGGACAAGTTTTACGCTCCTTCCCTATGAAACGGCTTCCGCCTGGTCAGTCGGACAAGTTTTACGCTCCTTTCCATGAAACGGCTTCCGCCTGGTCAGTCGGACAAGTTTTACGCTCCTTCCATGAAACGGCTTCCGCCTGGTCAGTCGGACAAGTTTTACGCTCCTTCCCTATGAAATGCCTTCCGCCTGGTCAGCCTCGCTCTGCGCTCCGTCGCCGTAGCCGGCTATGGCGCAGGCGCCCGAAGCGCTACGCGACCGCGTGCCGCCTAAGCTTAAGCGGTGGCGCAAGGCGATGTCGGACAAGTTTAATGTGCTGCCTCATGAAATGCCTTCCGTCGGCCAGCCTCGCGCTACTGAATTCGCCTCAGCCGGAGAAGGCGAGGTCGGACAGTTTAACGCACCTTCTCCATGTGGAGCCAGTCAAAACGATAAATCCTCCTTTGATAAATCGAGAATCGTCGATCCTTGCAGAAACTTCCATTCACTGACAGCTCACACCATGCCTGTTCTGATATGCATTCCATCAGTTTATCATCAGACTTCACCGTTCCTGACAAAATGACATATCTTCGCAGTCCTAATTTTCAATCATTGTTTTCGGAATGAATCTAACCCGCAATAGCATACTTTCTCATGACATCGACGAGTCAAGACAAGGCCTTGCTTATGAGGATGAATGGCTCGTTGTCGCAGAAGGCAAAAAATTCTATATCGAGAGTTATGGTTGTGCCATGAATTTTGCCGACAGTGAGATTGTCGCTTCTATCCTTCGTCAGGAAAATTATGTTTCCACAAGAATTGTCGAGGATGCCGATCTGATCCTGATCAATACTTGCAGCATACGTGAAAAAGCAGAGGAGACAGTACGGAAACGTCTCAAAGACTTCAATAAACTCAAGAGAGCGCGTCCGGGTACCCTTATCGGTGTCCTGGGTTGTATGGCCGAAAGACTCAAAGACAAATTCCTCGAAGAAGAAAAGCTCGTGGACATGGTCGTAGGCCCGGATGCCTATCGCGATCTCCCTGCCTTGATTGCAACAGCTGAAGATGGCGGCAAAGGTGTAAACGTCTTTCTTTCACGGGAAGAAACGTATGCCGACATCAGTCCTGTACGTTTGGATAGCAATGGCGTCTCTGCATTCATCTCGATTATGCGTGGCTGCGACAATATGTGCTCATTTTGTGTCGTACCATATACTCGTGGCCGCGAGCGCAGTCGCGATCCATTTAGTATTGAAGCGGAAGCAGTAGCTCTCTTTGAAAGGGGATATCGTGAAGTGACTCTCCTCGGACAGAATGTAGACAGTTATCGATGGAGTAATGAAGAGAATGTAAACTCTCCCGGAATAGCTTCAGTCAATTTTGCCCAACTACTTGAACGCATCGCAAAGATTCATCCAAAACTGCGTGTCCGTTTCTCTACTTCGCATCCTAAGGATATCACTGATGAGGTATTGTACACCATAGCACGGTATCCGAATATCTGTGACTACATCCACCTCCCCATCCAATCCGGAAACAGTCGCGTGCTGAAGTTGATGAATCGCACATACGATCGTGAATGGTATCAGGAACGTGTGGAAGCGATACGACGTATCATTCCTGGTTGTACCATCTCCTCGGATATCATCACAGGCTTTTGCACCGAGAGCGAAGAAGAGCACCAGGATACTTTGTCGATCATTGAATGGGCTGATTTCATCATGTCTTACATGTTTAAGTATTCCGAACGACCGGGAACACTTGCTGCACGAAAATATGCGGATGATATTCCAGAAGATGTGAAGAAGCGTCGATTGAGTGAAATCATCCATGTTCAAAGACAGGTATCCCATCGTCATAACCTTCGGGATCTGGGTAAAATATGCGAAGTACTCATCGATGGCGACTCAAAAAAATCTAAAGAAGAATGGAAGGGTCGTAACTCTCAAAACAAAGTGGTGATCTTTTCCAAGTCACCCGAATATAAAATAGGTGACTATGTCAATGTAAGAATCACAGATGTCACTAGCGCTACACTCCTTGGTGAAATCGTGAATACCGCATCATGAACATCCAGTCTATCAAGCAACGGTTTGGGATCATTGGCCGATCGGAAGGATTGGATAGGGCATTGAGTACTGCTATCCGTGTTGCATCTACAGATCTTACTGTACTCATCACCGGACCAAGCGGTGTTGGAAAGGAAGTGTTTAGTCAGATTATCCATTCGCTGAGTTCACGTAAGCACAATAAGTTTATTGCGATCAACTGTGGTGCTATCCCGGAAGGCACAATTAACTCAGAGCTATTTGGTCATGAGAAGGGCTCATTCACAGGCGCTACAGGTGAACGCAAAGGATACTTTGAGACTGCAAATGGCGGTACGGTCTTCCTGGATGAAATTGCAGAAATGCCACTGGACACGCAGGCATTCCTATTACGTGTCCTTGAATCAGGAGAGTTTATCAGAGTGGGATCATCAAGGTCGTTGAAGACGGATGTCCGTGTCATCGCAGCTTCGAATGTGGATCTTCTCGACAGGATACGCCAGGGTCGTTTTCGTGAGGATTTGTACTACAGGCTAAATACTGTGCCGATCCGCGTGCCCCCATTGGCAGAGCGTAAAGAGGATATCGGTATTCTCTTTCGCAAGTTTGCAGTTGATTTCGCGGAAAAATATCGTACCAGTCCTATTCAACTTTCTCCTGACGCAGAAGTGTTGACCGAGAGCTATCATTGGCCAGGAAATATCCGTGAATTAAAAAATGTCGTAGAGCAGTTGTCGGTTTTACATGAAGATCAGTTGATCACTGCAGAAGACCTGGTACGTTCTGTTCCCAACATTCAGCGCAGATATCTCCCCAGTGTCACCGACAACAATGGCGGACTTGAAGGGACCGGCAACTATGAGCGTGAGATCCTATACAAGTTGCTGTTTGATATGAAGACCGACCTCACTGATCTCAAACAACTCGTCTTTGAACTAATCAAAAACAATGACCTGCATGTCCCTGATCTGCAAAAAGTCCATGAGCTACAGATCCCGACAATGTCGGAGCGACAAGTTGTACCCCCATCATGGCCATCACAGACACCTTCGATGCAACCCCATGCTGCTTCTGCACCACTCGTGATTGATTCGTCTGGAGATGTTGCGTATCATCTTGAAGAAGCTGAGGAAGATCTATCTATTGAGGCGATGGAAAAAGAATTGATCAATCGTGCGCTCACAAAACATAAAGGACGACGGAAAGATGCTGCTGATGAATTAGGAATATCTGAACGCACCTTGTATCGAAAGATTAAACTCTACAATCTATAGCGCAGAGATACTTTGTTTGCTGGAGAAGCATCTTACTAAATAATCAGAACACATGCGGCAAAATGCTGTCATCGAGACTCAATACTATACACAGCGTGCTGAAATCGTCAATGCGCTGGAGAGACTTCTTGAGTTGACAAAACAGACGGGATACGGACCGATGGTGCAGACTGTCAGCGATCTCCTCGAGCGCGTGGAAGAGCCATTTCTGTTCGTCATTGTCGGAGAAGTGAAATCGGGAAAAAGCAGTTTTATCAATGCCCTTTTGGATACAGGGCGCGATATCTGCGCAGTGGCACCTTCTCCGATGACGGATACAATACAACAGATCACTTATGGGGATAAGGAACACACTGAAGTCATCAATCCTTACCTCAAACGCGTCTACATTCCTGAAGAGACCTTACGCGACATCGCTATCGTAGACACGCCGGGAACAAACACCATCATTGTCCATCACCAGGAGATCACAGAGCGGTTTATTCCTGGCGCAGATCTTATTGTCTTCGTATTTGAAGCAAAGAACCCTTATCGTCAATCGGCATGGGAGTTCTTTAATTATATCCATCAGGACTGGAGAAAGAAAGTTGTGTTCGTGTTGCAACAAAAAGACCTGATGTCAGCCTCAGATTTGAAAATAAATCACGATGGTGTGATCAAACTCGCAAGAGAAAACGGCATCTCAAGTCCAATAGTCTTTGATGTCTCTGCATTACTTGAGCAACAAGGACAAAAGCAGGAAAGCGGATTCGGACCATTGAAAGAGTATATCCGGAAGAATATCACCGGAGGCAACGCTCCATTGATGAAATTACGTAGTACAACAGACACCGCGCTTAATGTGGCGGAAAAAATCGACGAGGCAATTGCCGTGCGCAAAGAGCAATATCTCATCGATGTGGCATTCCGGGAAGACATCAGAGTAAGCCTGCAACAGCAAGAGCGGCTTGCACAAAGTCAGGTAGCGGTACTTGTTGATTCATTGCTCGGCGATTATGACCGCATCACACATCAGAAAGAAACTGAGCTTTCATCCGTGCTGTCATTTACTTCCGTCCTCGGCCGTTCGATCAGTGGGATTTTTAGCCGCAAGACATCTTTGAAAGAATGGATGAATGAATTTTCAACCAGCCTTGATACTGCACTTGCTTCAGGACTACGGGATAAAATGAATGACCGGGTCGTTGATCTCGCAGAGAGTATTCAAAATATGGGACAGCTTGTCGATCTTAAAATCCGCAACAGTCATACAATCCTTCAAAACGACACAGAGATCTTCACGGATATTGCCGAACGAAGAATACGGGTACTTACAGATTTACGCGATGCCTTCAGGAATTTTCTCTCGAAAACAGAAAACTTTGGTGACGAAGGGCTCCTGTCAGGCCATGAACAAGTGGCACCGAGGGTATTTACAGGAAGTGGCATCGCTGTCACTGGTGTTGTCCTCACTGCTCTCACCAACGGTGCGGTCTTTGATATTACGGGTGGCATCATTACGACCATCGGCGTCATCTTTGCCGGCGTTACACTGGGTATTCAACGTCGAAAAATTCTGCGCCGTTACAATGACGAAATGGCTCGTGGCCGGGATAAGCTCGTGGCCGAAGTGACACTCAAACTCAACCAATACATCGGTGATATCAAAATCCGTATCGACGCGAACTTCCACGCCCTGGATCAGATGCTGGCTGAAGAAGGTAAACAGCTCGAATTGCTGACCGCTGAGCATACGAGTATCGTACGCGCCTTGCAGGTGGTTACAAAAAGCCTTCCTAAGTCATAAAGTGCGGGAGATAGTTTCGGGACGCAGACGCTTGGAAGTCCTCCTGCGTCGGACGCCCGACCGACCGAGTGAACGAATTCAATTCGGTCATTCGGGCAGGTTCCGAGGTCATGCCATCGCTTTGAGCGATCTCTCCAGAATCACAGAGGTGAATTTGAGTAACTTTCGCAGTCAAGTCAGAAAATATTTCTCGTTGATATAATCAAGTTTAAAACTCAGAAACATGGCAGAACTCAACACTCCTTTCGATTATCGCAATATTCTCATCGGCGAAGAGATCATCTATCGCGCACTGCTTCAACAAGAAGATTTTGCAAGACAAGTTCTTCATGGTGCGGAATGGACAGATCGTGATCAGATTGAGAAAAGCGGTGCGTATTTTAAATCAAATGTTCTGAGAGCAGATTTTGCGATACCCGCAGAGTTGCAACATTGCTTGCCGAAGCCACCATGTCCCTGGGATAAGCAAAAAGACGAGGTAGAGGTTGCCAAATTCAAGCCCATTGTTACAGGCTCTGACGGAGTTTACACGTATCAGTTTCTGGTAAAACGTCTTGATACAAATCAGGATGTGATCAGATATAGTCTGGATTCATCCAAATTACATGCTAGTATCCGCTCGGAGTTCAGCTATTTTGAAATTGGCGTATTGGGTGCGTTCACAGGGCCGGCGATTATAGAAATATCGAAATTCCATCGTGGCACCCTGGATTATACATTCAAGTATCGATTTGACATGAAATGAGGTATGCCTTTCAGAAGCTAATCGTATTCATTTTCATTTTTACCGGATTACCTGGTCTTTATTCTCAATCATCGGGTGCTTCATGTGGCCGATACAATCAACTCGGGGCTAGGAATGTATTCCGTAGTGATTTCATCAGCGCTCGCGGAGCGTATGAAGACGCCGTACGATGCTATACATCTTCAGGCGATGTTGACTCTGTGGTAGAGAACATGCTACTCGTGCTGGATTGCGATAAAGCACTCTCTGAAATCCGCACCTTACGCAATTCGATTCCACAGATTGAGCAATTCCTCATAGCCAATGAGCATGACCTCACCAAAAACAATTTTATCGAAGCCCAGGAGGCAGCAACGATGTTCAGATTATTCATCCTTGAACAGCTCGGCATTATTGATGAAGCGGTCGATGGGTACTACGCACATGAACGCTTTATCTTATCACATGCGGACTCACTCGGAAAAGTATATACTAAATATCGCCTGGGCCAGATCTATTTTGAAATTTCTAAGCTCTTGTACAGATCTGGAAATTTTGACCAATCTCTGGAATATATCCACCGTTCGTTGCAGACGACAATCGATGATTCCGCAGCAATAGAAGACGGACTGCATGTACCACGTCTGATTTTGCAAGCCCAGATTACAGCGAGGCTCGGCAGAACAGATGACCTCAATAGAATCAAGGCGGCGATAGAGGGCGCTCTCAGTAAGACAACGCAAAAGCGCAATGAACGTCAGTTTAGCGCGTATTTCGCAATGACACGTCTTTATCTGCAATTTTCAAATCCTGATACTGCCTTTGTCTATCTCACACGACTTCAGACTCTGGATGCTATGCATCAACATCGGGCAGAGATCCTGCAGCTTTCAGGAGAATTTGCTTTGGCCGTTGGAGATGTCTTACGAGCAGAAAGGGATTATCGTGATGCTATCAATGTGATCAAACGGCAACAAGGTGAAAAGAATGAAGCTATTGCAAACTGCTACCTCGCATTGGGGGACATGTATCTCGATGAGAAGAAGTTTGACCGCGCTTTGGAATGTTTTCATCTGGGCGTGTACAACTTATCAGAAATCGCGTCTCTGCCAAAACACGTTTTCGACAACCCTCCCCTCGCCTCTCTGTATAGTCAACGCAACTTGCTTAAGATGCTGGAAGGAAAAGCCAACGCACTGGAGGCACTTTACAGACAAAATGGTAACTCTACTTATCTCGACGCCGCATGGCAGACGATTCGACTCACAATTCATTTCATGGATGGTCTGCGTAGTGGATATAGTGCAGAGAACGACAAGTCTTTGCTCATTGATGATAGCTATTCTGTCTTTGAACATGCGCTCGCACTTGCCGATCACTTTCTGCACAAATCGGGTGAGAATCGCTGGATTGATTCCGCCTTTGTACTGATGGAAGAGAGCAAAGCGCTGAATCTTCGTGATGCGGTATTACATGGACACGCCAGAAGATTCACGGGAATTGCAGACTCGTTGTTACAACTCGAGAACACACTGCGATCTGAGATTGCCGGTAAAGAACGCCTCATCCGGGAATATCGCAATTCACAACACTTCCAGGAAGCAACAGAACTGGCATACATGCGAGAGCTTGCAGATAAAAAAGAACAGTATCGCCAGTTGCTGTCAAGATACGAGCGTGATCATCCAAAATATTATGCGCTAAAACATAAACCGACTGCCATCGCAATTTCAGAGATCAGGAAATCACTCGCACCAAACCAAACCATGCTCGAGTATTTTATCGGCGAGGATGCAATTTATCTTTTCAGTGTCGACGCAAATGCACAGCAACTTTATCGTATCAGAAAAGATTTTCCTCTTGATGTCTGGGTGAGAACCTACAGACAAGCTCTGAATGATTTCGCCTCATCCAAAAGCATGCAGTCACTCGATGCATACACACTTGTCGCGCACGATCTTTTCAGGAAACTCATTCCGGAGGACCTCAACCTTGACACGTCATTGCTCATCATTCCGGATGGCGTGTTGGGTTATCTTTCTTTTTCAAGCTTATTGCGATCCATGCCTGAGGATCTCGCAGAAATCAGACAATATGATTACATGCTGTGGCATCACGATATCGCCTATTCATATTCCGCCAATCTTTTTCTCGAATTGAATAATACATCTCCGCATGAGTCCGGCAATGCACTGATCTGCGCACCGACATTCAACGGACTTGAAGGTATCCCTGCTTTGAACTACAATGCCAGTGAAGCGAAATCTATTCGCAAACTTACAGGAGGTCGTTTGCTGTCCGGTGTGGATTGCACGATCGCTGCTTTCTATCAATATCTGAGCACAGAACCGACCAGCATGTTGCATCTTGCCACACACGGCTCTGCAAATGATGAATTGGGTGACGCTTCATTTCTTGTCTTCAGTGGAAATTCAACAGACAGCGCTTTTCTTTATGCCCGCGATCTGTACAATCTGGACATGCCTATGGATCTGGTTTATCTCAGCGCTTGTGAAACAGGCACCGGCGAACTTCGACGTGGTGAAGGGATGATCAGTCTTGCACGCGCTTTCTTTTATGCAGGTGTACAAAGTCTGGTGACAACACTTTGGCGGGTAGAAGACAGCCGATCCGCACAACTGTCACAGGCATTCTATGCACATCTCGGTAATGGAGAAAGAAAAGACCGAGCTCTTAGTTCTGCACAGCGCGAATATCTTCTTACGCTGTCAGCTAAAGAAAAGATCTATGCACATCCTGTGTACTGGTCTGCATTGATACCGGTCGGGAATATGCAGGCGCTGGAATTGAATGCCAACTCAGGTTTCCCAATTTGGGTAATTATACTTATTACAGTGGCTGGCGTCCTTCTTGTTGTTCTAATGATCACGAGAATACGATCCTCGGTCGGAGCTTAATGTTCAGAATCCGAAGCAGGCGTGTGTCAGAAGTCAATATACTTCCCTCCGACCTGGGATGTTTATGGAAAGCTGAGATCAGCCACTGGCACTCCCGTTGGTCCAGGTCAGTATTCCTATGATGCACAGGGTAATCGGCTGAAAAAGGAATATGAAGAAGAGCTGCCAATCAGTATTTTCTGTGCGCGATGCTTCCGGAAATATTTTAGCCCTTTATGAAAAACAGGTCGATGGAGAAACGGTTATTAAGCGATTGAAGGAATTGCATCTCTATGGTTCCAGCAGGCTTGGTATGCTAATGCCATCGATGGCAGATTTTCCAGAGAATTATGTAAACTTGAGTCCACAAATCATATAAACCAAATCTGATTTAACATGGCTGTAAAGAGTTCTCAAGTCGTCCCTGATGAGGTCGTCATGGACAAGATTTATCTTATCAGGGGCATGAAAGTTATGCTCGACAGGGATCTGGCGAAACTCTATGGCGTAGCAACAAGGAGATTGAAGGAACAGGTACGTCGAAATCCTGATCGATTCCCAGAAGACTTTATGTTCGAAATGAACAGCGTGGATCTGGAAAATTGGAGGTCGCAATTTGCGACCTCCAATCGGGAGGTGATGGGTTTACGCCGTTCGCCTTTACCGAGCATGGCGTTCTGATGCTATCTAGCGTATTAAACAGCCCGCGGGCTATTCGAATGAATGTCCAGATCATGAGGATCTTTACAAAGATGAAAGAGATGCTGGTCACTAACAAGGACCTCCTGTTGAGAATTGAAGAGATCGAACGAAAGATATCTGGTCATGATCATTCTCTTGCAGCGCTATTTGAACATCTAAAGAAGCAGTTGTCGGAAAAACAGCACCATGAGGAACATGCGTCTAGAACCCGCATCGGATTCAAACATGATCGGGAATGACTAGTACTCTGACACTTGCAAGAATGTTGTGTACCTCTACGACGCCCAGGGCCACAGGCTTGTCCTCGATCCGGGTGGTGAATTTTCCACAGAGATCTATGTACGCGATGCTTCTGGCAATGTTCTAGCCGTGTATGAGGATCAACTTCACACCTTCCCCAGGATTTACCACTGAAACGCTGACTGAATTCAATCTTTATGGCAGTTGTCGCCTTGGTGCGATTAAGGCTGACAGGAAAGTGTTCTCAAATCTCTACGAACCCGATCCTCTTCATACCTCGTCTACCCGGGAGGAGAAGTCAAAAGGCAGGAAAGATCTAAGAAATCATATGGACAGATTTACTCACGATGTTATAGGTCAATGCCGTAGTTACTCAATATTTTTGATCTTAGTCTTTTAGGGACTGTAGTAATCTCCGCTGACCCATTTTTTGGATAAACGCCAAAACGTGATTTAATTTTGGTTTTTAAGCTATGGATATGGAACTGGTTTTGTAAGTTTCCTCCGTGTATAACCTGTAACCAACTTTCTTCACGTATAGATGACCAACCATTGAAATCCTCTCTCGCATTTTTGTGTTCTCTTCCAATGAAAAACATATTCTCGCGTGTGTTGTGTTTGACTGCAAAAAATGGACCCTGATAGGTATCATGATGCTTGCAGTACAACATCTCCCGGCTATTCCATTCCAACTTAACACCGTTTGGCATATCAATCAAATATTTATCAGGAACCGTGGTGCAATGATTCCTCAATCTAAAAAGAGCCTCTTTATGAAAAGCGTCATCGCTATCGAGTCTAATTGTCACAAAACTGTCTGCACCTTGGTGAATACGATTAATAATTTGCTCAGAGACAGGGGGAGTCGCTACTTCAATGTCAATTCCGGGTCTTACTTTTATATCATTGAAGAGTGCAGACGTCTTGTCAAACCATTCTGTAGAGGCGCCAATCAGCCACACAAAACGTTCACATGATTGTATGTTAAGTGAAGGGAGCGTAATTTTTTTGAGCAGTGCAAAGCGAGATTCAATCCATTCTTCAGTTGGAAGATCACCCGTGAAACGCATACTGAATCTTGTATATACAGTCATTCCGATCTTCTCAATCATAGTCATACAAAAGTTCGGATAATTGTGATCAATAAATCCCTAGCTGGTTAATAATTATTGTTATTCTTTTGTCACATTATACTCAAATGACTCTATTAGAATCCCGTTCCAATCCTTATCTCTATTGACAACACGAATTCACAAAGCTCTTACCAATACGAAAGAAGTTACGTCGTTAGAAAGATAAGAAATCATTTGTGATGTAAAAAGGAATATTTCGACGACAAATTGAAACAAATAACAGAATTTCAAAACTGAGTAAATTCAAATGATTCCGCACCTTTATTAGGACAAAGGGCCTTATGACGCAGGAGGCATTAGTGATTATCAGGTTATAGTTAAAGTGTGTGGCATGGTGACCAATGTGATAAGCTAGTCAGGACAAGCGATTTATTCGAATGGCAGGACCCCTGTCAATATTTAAAACAGGTAAGGATGGCATGGCAAGAAAGGTAATAAACGCTGTTCATTCTGATCGTCAAATTCATGGGGAGTTGACGATGCACTATGAAACACATCCACCCTATCATTTCAGATTCCTGTAAATCCGAGCGGCATACTTCATCAAAGGATACAACCCTATTTTCTTCAAAAGCGCAATCCTCTTGTTCTCTGTTGTTGGATTGATCGGAATTTTTTTCGCGACTGGTGACATTAATCCAATCATCGTATTGTAGAGTTTGTTTACATACCGGTTTCTGTCTTTGCGCGGTGTTGAGAGCAGGATTGTGAGAAGTTTACGAGAGCAAAATGGAGAGTAGACTTCTCTGGATAATGCCGATTCAGTTTTCTTCTTAGCCGCCCAATTTCCCATACGCTCTTCCCAGTAAAACATATCAAGTACATGATATCCGGTATTTATAAATAGTTCCTGATTGCTATCAAGCCAATCCTGAAACACACGTTTGACAAAAGGATGCCCCTCATACCTATCGAAGAATACTAAATCAGCAGCAGATACACTATTAGCGCTGCCATAGTAGGAACGCGCAATTTCAGAAACGTTTCCATTAACTAATATCGACTGGGGTTTGGTGCTGCTTAACGTTCTGTATTGCGGAGACTTCCAGAGATATACAATCAAATTGACAACAGATCCTCAATAAATAAGGAGGCTGGATTTATTGATGTATGACATAATGCAGGCGCTTGAAAGATTGTCTCGGCCTAGCAGACGCTCGTAAGTCCTCCTTCGTCGGACGTTCCGAGGTCATGCCCCCCGTCATTAATAGGGAATCTCCAAATTGTCATACACCCGTTTTAGTCCTTACGATTGACATGCAAAGGCCTATCACTACCTTTGGTATAAACTATGATAAAGCACGCGATGACATTGATTAAATCTCTGAGTTCTATTCTTGTGTTTGTTTTCAGTTTTCAGAAGACACATAGCCAAACGTTTCAATTCCCTGGCCTGGTGGGCGAACAACTTCAGGATGCGTTGCGCGCTGAATTCAGGTCTTCTTCTATTCTGTCACTTTCACAAACCAAGGATACGCTGTATACACTAATAGACAATGTACAGGACACTCCCGCAGTCAATGGGGCGATCACAAGCAGAAAATAGTTATCTAATATCGTACTGTTTTTTTTCGATGTCATCAGTTTGATATCTTTGGAATCAGCATAGATGACACATAAAACAATGAACAGCGAAATATCAGTACCGGATGAAATCATTTTGAGTAAAATTTATCTGATCCGAGGTCAGAAAGTAATGTTGGACAGAGATTTGGCTGATCTATATGGGACAGAAACCAGGACTTTGAAACAGGCAGTAAAGAGGAATATTGATCGGTTTCCAGGTGATTTTATGTTTCAGCTTAATAAAGTGAAATTCGTGAATTGGAGATCACAAAATGTGATGTCCAAAGCCGACCAAAAAGGTTGGAGGCACGCTCCAATGGCCTTCATAGAGCATGGCGTGCTTATGCTATCAAGCGTTCTCAAAAGCACTCGTGCAATTGAAATGAACATTAAGATCATGCGCATTTTTACCCGAATGCGTGAAATGATACTCACTCATAAAGACATTTTGCTAAAACTTGAGCAACTGGAAAAGAGTGTAGCTGGCCATGATAAACATATTCAAATGATCTTTCAGGCATTAAAACAATTGCTTGATCCACTACAGAAATCCAGGAGACAAATTGGTTTTAAATCAGCTAAAGATGACACTTAATGCTGAAGCCTATCACTACCTTTGAATTAAACTATGATAAAGCACACGATGGCATTGGTTAAATCTCTGAGTTCTATTCTGGTGTTTGTTTTCTGTTTTCAGAAGGCACATAGCCAGACGGTTCTATTCCCTGGCCTTGAGGGCGAACAACTACAGGATGCATTGCGTGCCGAATTCAGGCCCTCTTCGATTTTGACACTTTCACAAGCGAAGGATACGCTCTATACGCTGATAGACAATGTGCAGGATAGTGTCGAGGGTATCTATTCAGGATATACATTGTTTCTGCCTGAGGGTGTTGACGCTTCGCAGTGGCTCTTCATGAATGGCAGCGGTATCAACCTGGAGCATGTCTATCCGCAATCCAAAGGTGCCGATGAAGGGATGCCGGGACATAGCGACATGCATCATCTCTATCCATCGCGTGTCGCAGTGAATGCAGCACGTGGAAGCTTTCCTTTTGATGAGATTCCGGATAACATAACAGAGACATGGTTCGTGAATAATATCAGCATGCAGAATATCCCGTCCACAAACATTGATGCTTATAGTGAATCTATCAATGGATCATTCGAACCACGCGAGTCTGTGAAGGGAAATATCGCCAGGGCCGTATTCTATTTCTATACGATGTATCAGGAAGATGCTGATGCGGCAGATCCTAACTTCTTTGGAATCCAAAGACAGACTTTATGTCAATGGCATCTCGATGATCTCGTGGATGAAGCCGAGCTTACACGAAGTGCCATGGTTGCTCATTATCAAAGTGCCAAAGAGAATCCATTTGCCCTGGATTGTACGGCTGCACTCAGAGCATGGTGTCCGGAATTCGATGGATGTACTACCTCGTATTCATCGCTGATTGATGATGTCGTATTTGATCTCTCAGCATATGCGATCGCTGACATGCTAGTTGTAAACATCGTCTCGGACGAGACCGGGGACGTTCACATTGCTGTGTATGACATCTCTGGCCGGTTACAGTTCTCCACTCAACTCTCAGTGACTGCCGGAACCTCAGAGTATACTCTCGGAATGCAATTTGTGCCGGGAATCTATTCTATCACTTGCATCACTGATTCACGAAGTTCACGGATGTACGCTGCACGATGTGTGGTCCGGTAAGAAAGAGTGGCACGAGGTACGAGTTACGAGGGAGCCTGCCCTGAGCGCAGTCGAAGGGGGGTACGGGTTTAGAGTAAAAATCTCGTCGAACCCCGCTTTTGTCATTCCGAGCGACGAAGGAGTCGAGGAATGAGTTTGCCTACCCTGCCATGCTCATATTCACCTGCTTCTCCAGGTCGGTGATGATGGCGCGGAATTTCGGATCTGTCTCCATGAGATTGTTGACAGAGCGAACGGCATAGATGACGGTGCTGTGATCACGTCCTCCAAATGCATTTCCAATTGCTTTGAGCGGTTCTTTTGCAAGTTTCTTACAGAGATACATTGCAGCTTGTCTTGCGGTCACCACTTCACGCTTACGGGTTTGTGAACGCAATCTGTCGACATCCATCGAAAAATATTCGGCGACAATATTGTTGATCTTGTCGATCGTGATATCTGCTGATGGATTCACCATAAAATCATGGATCACCTCTTGAGCAAGTCGTACATCTACATGTCTGCCTGTAAGTGAAGTCCGTGCGATCAATCCGGCAACAACACCTTCGAGTTCACGGATGTTGCCATTGATATTAAAACACACATAGTCGACGACATCTCTTGGCACACTCAGTCCCATCTCTTCTAACTTCGCTTCCAGGATGGCAACACGCGTTTCGAAGTCTGGTGCTGAGAGATCTGCTGAAAGACCCCATTTGAATCGTGAGATCAAGCGTTCCGACATTCCAGCCAATTCCTTTGGAGGACGGTCGCTGGTGACGATGATTTGTTTTCCAGCCTGATGCAATTGATTGAAGACATGGAAGAAGATCTCCTGAGTCTTATCCCGATTTGCAAGAAACTGTATGTCGTCGACGATCAGCACATCTATCTGTTGATACCAATTCACGAAGTCTCCGGCTGCATTCGTCCGGATCGCGTGAATAATCTGGTTTGTAAACTGCTCAGTGGTGACATAAAGCACAATCAGGTTCGGATTAGAAGCGACGATGGCATTGCCCACCGCTTGAGCGAGGTGAGTCTTGCCAAGGCCTACATCTCCAAACACCACAAGAGGATTGAACGCTGTGCCACCTGGTTTCAGAGCGACAGCAACTGCGGCTGCACGAGCAAGTCTATTGCAATCACCTTCGATGTAGTTTTCCAGGAGATACCTCGAACTGAGATGTGAATCTATCTGAGGCTTGCGTATACCGGGAATGACAAAAGGATTCTTGATTTCAGTTCTGACGAAATCCGGAGCGACAGGACCTTCAGCTATTGACTTAGAGGGGCCATTTGCCTGTGGAACAGAATACGGATTACGCGTTTCACGATCCAGTTTGATTTGGTATTCGAGTCTTGCTTTATCTCCAAGCTCCTGCCTGATGGATTTTTTTAGAATGAGAGGATAGTGTTCTTCAAGCCATTCGTAGAAGAACTGATTGGGCACCTGTATCGTCAGCACGTTGTCATCAAGTCTCACGGGCCTAATCGGCTCGAACCAGGTCTTGAAGCTTTGTTCATTGACATTGCTTTTGATCACCTCGAGGCAGTTGTTCCAAATGGTAGTGTAGTCGTAGACCATGCTTGTAGCACGATATTTTAATAAAGATGAAAAAAAATTGATTGACTACAGAATACTCTTGTCGGAAGGCGGACAGGGCACCACTACCATGTTTATCGAGTGTCTGTTCATCCTTCTTTCGAGGTTGTTGAGTCGTTCTATATTCCCTTTGCGAGAGAGACAAAGGTTAAAAACTTTTTGCACTGTGATCCGTCAATGCGAAGTTTTTTCATCCTTTTTTCTATTCAAAGCGTTTATTCTATCGATTCAAAAAACGGGTATGAAACATATGGACTTTTTTCAACTATGTACCGCCATTTTTAATTGTCCATTCTCCATCTCCATTTCTTCGACATAGGCTCTCACTTAATAGAGAATCGGGAATCGGGAATCGAGAATTGAGAATTGAGAATTTCGAATTTCGAATCACTTGACCCAGAGATTGTTGCAGCTCACACACTTGTTCTTACGGTTGCGCTCAAAGGTCATATCGATCCTTCCAAGTCTGACACCACCCCAACCTACCTGATTGATCAGTACAGGACGACCGCTGGCGTTCTCATGGAGCTCCGGCCGTTCCATGAATGTATGTGTATGACCGCCAAGGATCAGATCGATGTCGGAAGATGACTGTGCCAGGATGACATCCGATACTTTTGCTTCCTGATATCGGTAACCAAGATGTGAAAGGCAGATCACATAGTCACATTTTTCCTCATGCCGAAGGAATGCTGCATGTTTATTTGCTGATGCGATCGGATCAAGGTATTGGGTATCACCGTACATCTCATCTGGGACAAGGCCATATAACTCTATTCCCACACCAAGTACACCGATCTTGACATTTTTCTGCTGAAATGTCTTGTAAGGCTGTGTATGTCCATGCAACACGGTATTACTAAAATCGTAGTTGCCGATAATGAATGGAAACGTCGCATGAGGCATTTGCTTCAGAAGTCCATCCATACCACCATCAAAATCATGATTGCCTATCGTCGCAGCATCGTAGTGCATTGCCGACATCGCCTTGATCTCCACTTCACCTCCAAACATGTTGAAGTATGGTGTACCCTGAAAAATATCCCCGGAATCAAACAAAAGCACATTAGACTGCTCTGCTCGAATGGCATCTATCAACGCGGACCGCCTTGCAACACCTCCCTGGCCTTGCATCCGTGAGCCATCCATCGGAAAAGGATCAATACGGCTGTGTACGTCATTCGTGTGCAAAATGGTCAGATGCTGAAACTCCGGCTTCATCAGAGCATCCACTGGAAAAGTCCCCGTGGTGATCAGAGCACCTGCCGCAGAGAATTGCTGAACAAACCTTCGACGTTTCATAGTAAATGTGATTTCCTGATTATCAATACATCATCCGTGAATCAATTCATACCTGCATTCTTTATCCTGCCATCTTTTTGCACGACAATACTATCTCCGGAAGCGGCAAGCCTGCGTGTATGATCAATCAAGGCATCACGAATTACATAAGTCAACTTCTGTCTCGGCAATTCCTGAAGATAGTGTCGCTGGTCTCCTCCATTGGCGACATAGTCCGGCATTGCTACCAGATATGTATGCTGCGTATCGAGTGGCAAACCATTTATGCTAATGTCTTTAGCAGTGCTGTCTGAAATCATGAACCGCAATTCCTTGCTCACAGGCCAGCCTCCTTCAGAAGCCATATGATCAAGAAACACTTTGAGATCCTCTCCAGGCATCTGCAAAACAACGAGTAGATTATCGAAAGGCATTACTTCAAAGATTCTACCCAACGTAACAGGTCCTTGTGGTAATACGTTGATGCGAATGCCACCATAGTTACTGATTGCAAAATCTACAGGCTTACCAGTAAATCTTTCAGCTTCAGTTTTCATGACATCGGCTACCCAATTGTTGAGCGTTCCCTCGGGCTTTTCTTTATTCAGAGGTTGTGCATTCTGACCGATGACCTCGTTCATTTCACTCCACATTTCTTTGCTGAACGGATCTATGAGTACAAGCATTGTAGAATCCACAGCAGGGGATTCCACACGATAGTATTGCGGCTCTGCTTTACTCCAATGCAATACTTTGCTGCATCCGGTCAGAAGGACGAGCAGAAAAGCACTATAGAAGCAGACTAGCTTCCTTTTTGACGGCGGTCTTTGCGGTTTCAATTGGATCTTTCTTTTGGGATTCAATAAACAAGATGAGTTGTTGCGAGAATTCATCAGCAGAGGCTTTCGGAGGCAGCTTCGTACCGACATGAGTCACAATTTCGATGAGTTGGTTCTTTGCAAGTTTCACGATTTGCCAGAGCTTTTCCGAGACATAGAGTTGTTGCGAGAGATTGTATTCAAACTCCTCTTGTATCGCTACGACAAGCGCGGACTTAAGATCTTTCGCAGACATTTCACTGGATTGAATCCTCAGAAGGAGATTAGACAAAGACACACGTTCACAAAAGAGCATCAGACGCTCATAGGCCTGAAGTTTCAATGGGCGCGAAGTAAATGCATTCGCATCGCGGGATTCCAGCATTCTCAATCTCAACTGGTTATCGAAGTAGGATTTCATCAGGATGTAGACAAGACCAAATACAATTAAGACAGGTATGACGACAATGAGAACTGTCCAGTATGTGATATCCAGCAAATACATATTCATCGGCTGCAAGATAGTAAGTCAGAATGTGAGAGGGTGAGAGCGTGTGACAGTGAGAGAATGGCTGCCCGAATCCGACTTAGTCGGAGGCGGGTGAGAGGAAATCCAAACTCAAGCTCATTCCTCGACTCCTTTGTCGCTCGGAATGACAAAAGCGGGGTTCGACGAGATTTTTACTCTAAACCCGTACCACCCTTCGACTGCGCTCAGGGCAGGCTCCCTCGTACCACGTAACTCGTACCACTCTTCCCAACCTGAACCATTTTCCAACAACTGCGTTTCTTAGCTCAAAGATTATCTTTGCGGCATATGGTTACAACCGAAAATCAAACGGTGGTCGCAGCGCCGATCACGATTACATCAGGAGCGCTGACACAGTTAAAAAGGCTGATGCAGGAGCAGAAGATACCTGAAGGGTATGGTCTGCGTGTTGGCGTGAAGGGAGGTGGGTGTTCAGGCTTCTCCTATTTGCTCGGATTCGATGTGCAGAAAGAGAAAGACCAGATATTTGAGATTGATGGTCTGCCTGTGTATATCGAGAAGGCACATTCTATGTACCTCATTGGTATGGCGATCGATTGGCACGACGGCCTCAATAATCGTGGCTTTGTCTTTGAGAATCCCAATGCTACTGGTACGTGTGGCTGTGGAAGTTCATTTTCGGCATAATCCCTCATTGGGTATCACCCAACGTAATGTGATCCTCTGCCGTCTTCATCTAAAAACGCGCAGATGAAAAATCTCTACATCACATGTATTCTTTTATGTTCTGCTTTTGCGACAGGATTTAGCTGCAGCTGTGCATATGTCCCCACATTTTGTGAATCCATTACTTATTTGGACGGCACCATAGATTCCAATTATGTCATTGTACATGCGGAGGTATTGAGTAAGAATAACTCAGAAATGGAGCTCAGGATGCTTACCCATTTGTTTGGCACACCGAGTGAAAGTGTGCTGACAGTTCCCCAGGGTTATGGCGCCGATTGCAGAGAAAGTATTGGTGGGTTTAACGTTGGCTCAGAATACGTGTTTGCGTTTTGGGGCAGATCAGATGGAGGATACAATCTGTCTATCTGCGGCGTCAACTGGTTGAATGTGTCGGGCAATGAAGTTGTCGGAAGTATTGCACCTGGCATAGACCGGATCAGGATTGCCGACTTTGGTGAGCTGCAGGATTGTGGAAATCTTGGATCGACCCTGACATTTATTGACGTGACTCCTACATTTACATCGGGAGACATCGAAGTATCCACGACACGAGATATAGAAGGGATCAATATTGCGATGTATGATATGATTGGTCGTCTTGTTTATGCGCCAACCAGCAATGTCCTTCTTGAGTCCGCTCCACTTGTCATACCAGGAATTCACTTTCCATCCGGCTGCTATGCAATTGTAACAGAGGTTAAAGGAATACGCAGAGTTTTCAGGGTGATGATTGTTTCTTAAAAACGCTGTTCGCCATTTGCCATTTGCCGTTCGCCGTTCGCCGTTCGCAGTTTGCTGTTCGCTGAAGAATTGCCATTCACTGAAGACTGAGGACTGCCGACTGAAACACTGCTCTCCGCTCTTTCCTTATTCCGCTATATTTGCCGGCTCAAAATGAAAGGCATCCATGAAATTTGATCTTATTGTCATTGGCAGTGGCCCGGGTGGATATGTTGCAGCTATTCGCGCTGCTCAACTGGGAATGAATGTGGGCATTGTAGAACGCGAATCACTCGGCGGTATCTGCCTGAATTGGGGTTGTATTCCTACCAAAGCATTGCTGAAGAGTGCGCAGGTGTTCGAGTATATCAAACATGCAGATGTTTATGGGATTACGGTTGGAAATTCTAAAGCAGACCTTGCTGCAATGGTGAAACGCTCACGTGATGTAGCAGATGGCATGAGCAAGGGTGTACAGTTTCTGATGAAAAAAAATAAGATCACCGTACTCAGCGGGACCGGACGTCTCTTGCGTGGAAAGAAAGTGGAAGTGACAGATAATGCTGGCAAAAAAGAATCTCACGACGCCAATCATATCATCATCGCTACGGGAGCGCGTGCAAAAGAACTTCCAAATCTGAAAATCGATGGAGAGAAAATCATCGAGTACCGTAAGGCTATGAATTTAGATTACCTCCCAAAGAAGATGATCGTAGTCGGTGGTGGAGCAATTGGTGTTGAATTCGCGTATTTCTATAATACGCTCGGAACTGAAGTCACTGTAGTAGAATTTCTTGAACAGGGACTTGTACCAAGAGAGGATGCGGATATTTCAAAAGAACTCGCAAGGTCATTTAAGAAAGCAGGGATCAAAGTCATGGCTGGAGCAAGCGTAGAAAAGGTGGAAGGAAAAGCCAGGCAATGCAATGTGACCGTTAAGGATCGAAAAACAAATAAAGAAGAAGTTGTAGAGTGTGAAGTTGTATTGTCTGCTGTAGGTGTATCTCCAAACACAGAAGATATCGGTCTTGAAGCGCTGGGTGTAAAAACAGGTCGTGGTCTGATCCTTGTGGACCCATACTATCAAACAAATGTGCCTGGCATCTATGCTATAGGTGATGTAGTCCCTGGCCCCGCTCTGGCACATGTCGCAAGCGCTGAAGGAATTCTTTGTGTAGAAAAAATCGCAGGACATCATCCAGAACCCTTGAACTACAATAATCTTCCAGCATGTACCTATTGTTCACCTGAAGTTGCATCAGTAGGATATACAGAGGCAGAAGCAAAAGAAAAAGGCTTTGAACTTAAGATTGGGAAGTTTCCCTATTCAGCTTCAGGTAAAGCAAAAGCAGCAGGAGCACCGGAAGGATTTGTAAAGCTCATCTTCGATGCGAAGTATGGTGAGTTTCTTGGCGCACATATGATCGGTTACAATGTCACTGAACTCATTGCGGAAGTTGTAGTAGCACGGAAATTAGAAACAACAGGACATGAAATCATTAAATCAGTGCACCCGCATCCAACGATGAGTGAAGCAGTGATGGAAGCTGCGGCTGCGGCGTATGGAGAGGTGATACACTTGTAAAACGGGGTACGAGTTACGAGATACGGAGTACGAGGGAGCCTGCCCTGGGGGGTACGAGTTACGAGGGCAGCTTGCCCTGAGCACAGTCGACCGCGTGCCGCCATCCGCGAGCGCCGTAGGCTACTCTGCGGACTGCGTCCGACAAAGGCGACTTCGTCCGCCGACGGCGGAGGCGCTAGCTTTAGCGGTGGAGCAAGGGGTTGCAGAGAATGTGTCAGTTTAAGAATTGGAGTACTTCATTTTCATCCCGACGCTCACCGCACGAAGCGGCTCGGTGCGGAATGTCGCCTGCCTGCCGACAGGCATGGCTACGCTCCATTTTCATTTTCATTTTTCAGCCAAAGGCTGATCGGCCTTTGGCCGAGATTTTTATTCTACTTGACATCACCCGTTTTTACCGCCCAGAAATTAATGACCTGTGGTCCGAAATTTTCAGGAATAACGACTACTGATTTAAGTTGCGTGCCTATCGGAGGTGCAAAAAGTGTAGTCTTATGAAAGAAATTCAACGTCTCCTTCTTTGGCCACTCCTGATAGTATCCGAGGATAAGTTTGCGTACTTCTAATAAATCCAGAGCTGATACCGAGAAGGAATTATTTGCATCAGCGGCTAACTGCTGTAATACATTCGTAAAAGGCTCAGTCCCTAAAAGGTGTTTCGCAATCTTCACTAAGTCAATGGTAGAAACACCGTCCCGTGCATTTGCATCTGCACTCAGACTGAACCGTATTGAGTCGCAATCAAACAACGGGTTGATGAACACTTGAACATTAAACGCTCCATTTATGACGTTAAAGTCAGTGTTCTGGTCCGGGCATCCATCGAATTTCATATGCAGTACCAAGGGTATGTCTACAAGACTCCCATTTGGCCAAAATACCTGACCGGAAACATTTTGACCCATGACGCATGTGCACCAACCGAGGTAAAAAATTGTGATTGAGATGATATGTTTCATTCGAATGAGATTTTCAAAGGGATTTCGAAAGCTAAGGAATTGTTTTCGCAAGTCATGTCTTTGTGTCTAAATCCCATCGGCACAGATTCCCGATATTGCGGACTCGAATGAATCACTCTGATATCAAACTCATCGAATGTCCGCGTGATGCCATGCAAGGCATGCATACCTTCATCCCTACAGAAGTAAAGGCGAAGTATATCAATCAGCTATTGCGCGTAGGCTATGATACAATCGACTTCGGGAGTTTTGTTTCTCCGAAAGCAATACCACAGATGCATGATACCGCAGAAGTTCTTGGTAAGCTAAATCTGAGCGGATCAAAAAGTAAACTGCTCGCCATTGTTGCAAACAAACGTGGCGCAGACGATGCAAGTCAGTTTGAAGAGATCACTTATCTCGGTTATCCCTTCTCTATTTCCGAGACATTTCAAATCCGCAATACAAATGCAACGATTGCCGAGTCACTCGACCGTGTAAAAGATATCCAGGAAGTCTGTGTCAAATACAATAAGAAACTGGTGATTTATATTTCCATGGGCTTTGGTAATCCCTATGGTGATCCCTGGAATGTCGAGATCGCACAGAAATGGGTTGATGAACTTGCGCACCTTGGCACCCGGATCATGGCGCTTTCCGATACAATCGGAGTTTCGAATCCTGCAAGTATTTCTTACCTGTTTTCAAATCTCATTCCACCCTACCCCGATGTTGAGTTCGGCGCCCACTTGCATACCACACCGAATTCATGGCGCGAGAAAATCGAAGCAGCATATTATAGTGGCTGCAAGCGCTATGATGCGGCGATCAAAGGTTATGGTGGATGCCCAATGGCCAAAGACGAACTCACCGGGAATATGCCAACTGAGAATCTCATTTCCTTCTTTGATGAAGTAGGAGAAAACCTGAACATTGATAAAAAGTCATTTGACAATGCAATCGGGATGGTTTCAGAAGTCTTCCCGGAGAATTAATACATCAGGGGTTCTTCCCGGGTGTTTACCTTCACGCTACTATGTATCGTACCACTGCCTTGCTCATTTTTGGGTTTTTGTTGTTCCTCTTTGGTTTTGTTGCTCTTGTTTTGATGCTCGTAGGTTTGCAGTTGAGTTTTCTTGCATTTATTGACCATTGGGGAAGGTCCATTGGGCTGGTTATCCGGCTATTAATGGTATTCGGTGGGGTGGTAATCGTGTATCTGTGCCGTGCAAGATTTGAACGATGAAAGCTAGTGGTGTTTTGTACTAGCTTGAAGATGCTTAAGCTGCCAGAGCCTGCCCCGCTACGAGCGGGGTTTCCTTCTCACTCCATTTAACGCCCTTAAATCATAGATTGTCTACTTTGCCCCAATGAAAAGTCTCTTTCTCGTTTTTCTTGTGTGCTTCGGCTCAGCTTTGTATTCACAGTCAAGTACAATTGACATCGGCGTCAGCAAGGATTCAGTAATCGCCCATACGCGTTCGCTGGTCCAACGCGAATTCAAAAAAGAAAACTTTCCAGGCCTCGCTGTGTCAGTATGGATGGAAGGCGTGTTAATCTGGTCCGAAGGTTTTGGATACGCAAATGTCGCGGACAGCGTAAAAGTGGATCCGGCAAACTCACTTTTTCGTATCGGGAGTGTGTCCAAAACACTTACCTCGGCTGGTCTCGCAAAACTCGTCGAGAGAGTTGAATTTAATCTCGATGAACCTATACAAAAATATGTGCCCGATTTTCCTGAAAAAACATGGCCAATTACAACACGACAAGTAGCCCAACATATCGGTGGGATCAGGCACTATGTCGGCTTCGAATTTTACAGCAATGTCAACTATACCTCTGTTCACGATGCGCTGAAAGTCTTTATGAATGATACGTTGCTTTTCATGCCTGGAGAAAAATATTCTTATAGCAGTTTTGGCTGGAATCTGGTAAGCGCTGCAATGGAAGGTGCTTCTGGCAAGTCTTTTCTTGACTATATGCAGAAGGAAGTCTTTGCTCCTGCCAATATGAAGAGTACTTATCCTGACGACATCGGTCTCACGCATTTGCCTCGGGTCGCCTTCTATAATCTTCTTGCCGGTAGGAATATCATTGCGCCACAAGTAAACAATAGTATCAAATGGGCTGGTGGTGGTTTTCTCAGTACTGCCGAAGATCTCATTCATTTTGGAGAGGCCATCCTGAATCATGATCTTGTCAACGAAAAGACGACAACCCAATTTTGGACTCCAGCCACGCTGAATAATGGAAAGAGCACAAACTATGGTATCGGTTGGGCAACAAATGCTGATAAGCGAAATCGTCGATGGGTAGGACATAGTGGAGGATCAGTTGGCGGATCTTCAATGTTTCTCATGTACCCTGAGCAAAAACTGATTGTAGTCACGCTGGTGAATCGTTCTGACGCAGGAGCAGCTGATCTTGCATTTACAATTGCCGATCAGTTTTTGATTAAGTAAGTTTTTTTTCTGCATGAAAAAAGAAAGAGGACTTCATGAATTGTATCAGTCGGATCCATTGATGGCTGATGAACTTGTGTGGGGACGTCGAAGTGAATTTCCTACGCGTCGCGGATTTCTCAAATCAAGTGGTCTTGTTGCAATAGGCGTGACACTTGGTGGCCCAATGGTATTTGCCAGAAATTTTCCGGCGGGTTTGATTCCTGCAGGACTTGCACATAGCAACGGATTCTTTTCTATTCCGGGTAAGCATCCAGATCTTGTAATACTGAATGACAGACCCTTGAATGTCGAGACGCCAGCTCACTTACTGGATGATGCCCTTACACCAAATGATAAATTCTTCGTCCGCAACAACGGAATCCCACCTGCAATTGAATCAATAAATCTCTCTACCTGGACGCTTACCATAGATGGAGAAGCTGTACCTCGACCAAAAACCTATTCATTTCAAGAACTTAAAACACGATTTCCAAAACATACTTACCAACACACGCTTGAATGTGCCGGTAATGGGCGTAAGGAATTCTATCCTCCTACGACCGGGAATCAATGGTCTACAGGTGGAGTAGGTTGTGCTGCATTTACCGGAATAAGACTGACTGATGTACTGACTGATTGTGGAGTGACATCGCGTGCCGTGTACATTGGATACTACGGAGCTGATCGACATATTAATGGAACTGAGGACATTCCCATCTCACGCGGAGTACCAATGGTGAAAGCGATGGAAGCAGAATCGCTGATAGCGTGGGCGACTCAGGATGGTGATCTGCAATTGCACAATGGATATCCATTGAGATTAGTTTTTGGTGGATGGCCTGCTTCCTGTTCCGGGAAATGGTTGAAACGGATCTCAGTGCGTGACAAAATTCATGACGGTGCTAAGATGGGTGGCATGTCCTATCGCATGCCATGTGAACCAATTGCGCCGGGTGCACGCACGACAGAGGAGAATATGTGTATCATCGAAGCGCTGCCCGTAAAGTCTCTGATTACTTATCCGAAGACTGGAGCGATGATCAACCTCACAGATTCGCTTCGTATCCGTGGTCATGCGTGGGTAGGTGATCGCAGTATTAAATATGTATGGTGTTCAATTGATTTTGGCATGACATGGCAACCTTGTCAGCTTGATCCTCCGGCGAACAAACAGGCATGGCAGCATTTCAAGACAGTACTGAAATTTCCAAAACGAGGATATTATGAAGTGTGGGCAAGAGCCACCGATGATCAGGGTATAGCTCAGCCAATGTTAGTTCCGGGATGGAATCCGGAAGGATACTTGAATAATGCGTGTCATCGTATTGCGATCATGGTAAAATGAATGAGTTACGAGGGCAGCCTGCCCTGAGCGCAGTCGACCGCGTGCCGCCATAGCTTTAGCGGTGGCGCAAGGGGGGCGCGGGTTACGGGGAAGAAAGTTCTCAATGTATAATTGTCAATTCTCAGCAGAATTTCATTTGATTTATTTTGATTTTCATTTTCATTTTTCAGCCAAAGGCTGATCTGCCCTGCCAGAGGTAGGTATACTTTGGCCGAGATTTTAATTTTCATTGTTTAGAATGCCGTCTTGATTTATTTTGATCTTAATTTTCATTTTGATTTAATCCATGAAAGCATTGCCTGAAAGCGATAGTACCAATGAACTTCTAAAGGCGCTAGTACAACTTTCCTATGCAGTGCTTCTCATGACGAGTTTTATTTTGCTTTACACGGCCTTTGGAGATAAACTTGAGAGTTGGGCTAAAAAGGGCAAGGTGCCAGCGGTTCCGGAGGGGTTTGTGTACAATGGCAGTTCACTTGTCGATAGCAATGGAATTCATGTTGCCACTGGTCTGATGTATGGACCGGGAATTACAATTGTACAAAGACATTGCCTTGCGTGCCACTCTTCCAAACTCATCACCCAAAACAGCGCAACTCGCGAAGGATGGGAACAAACGATTCGATGGATGCAGCTAACACAGGGGTTATGGGATCTTGGAAGTGATGAAAGTATTGTGCTTGAATATCTTGAGAAATATTATGCTCCAGTAGAGAAAGGTAGAAGGCTAGTTCTGAACCAGGACGAGATAGTTTGGTATGAATTGAAGGAATGAACCCAAAATACTTCTTCTGCCTAAACTCTCTGAACATTGTTTCTGTATACCCGTCTTTAGCAATGACATGATCACGATCCGATCAGGACAAGATGGTGATCTGATCACGATCCGATCATGATCAGATCGGATAAGCATATCTCTCTGAACACCTGCGTTTTGTTGATCATTCAGATCATCGTTCCTATTGCGGCCGTAGTCCTTTCTGCTATTACCCAACGCACCACAGGGTCAAAACCGGATTGATATTATCTCCTGCTTGCCCTCTCTCCATATAGACAGAAAAACACCTTAGCCTTCGGTAGCAGACTGAACCGTTTTTCATTGATTGTCAAAGATTTGCGTTTATCCGTTAGGGAACGGTTCCTTATCCGTTAGGGAACGGATCCTTATCAGTTAATGAACGTATCCTCATCAGATGGGGAACGGATCCTTATCAGTTAGGGAACGGTTCTTTAACAGATAAAATAATGCCCATCTATTTTTGCCATCCTCATGAAGAGATTATTCCGCACCTATCCAGCTGGTATAAATTGTCAACCAAATCCTAAACAAAAAGTCTCTTTCACTCATTCTCCCTACTATTGTAGTACACCACAACTCTGGTCAATGTCATTGGCTCCTTTTATAAACGAGATCCATCAGCAGCTCAACGTCTACGCTTCGCGGAACCTGAAGATGTTCTGTACATCGTCATTTCAGACACATAGCATTCCGTTACTCCATGTACTTTCCACATCAGGTATCGATATCCCGATCTACTTCCTGCATACTGGCTTTCATTTTCCAGAAACACTTGCTTTTCGCAATGAAATTACTGAGCGACTACACTTGAATCTGATCAATATCTCCTCACCGGTAAGTAAGGTGAACCAGAAAGATGTGCAAGGAAAATTTCTCTATACCTCAGATCCAGATCGGTGTTGCTATCTGAATAAGGTACTCCCTCTTGAACCCGTGCTTCAATCGCATGATGTCTGGATCAATGGTGTGCGCCGGGAGCAAACAGGTTTTCGTGAAAATTTGCAGACCGAGGAGAAAGGTGCTTTTGATACCATCCGCTATCACCCCATTCTCAACTGGACGTCAAAGATGATTTGGGAATACAGAAAAGAGTATGACCTGCCGGAACATCCATTGGACGCAAAAGGATATTTATCGATTGGCTGTGTGCCATGTACACGCAAGTTTGACCCTGAGCAAGGTGAACGCGCCGGACGATGGACAGGATTGACAAAAGAAGAATGCGGTATTCATACAGAGTTTGCAAAATAATGGGTGATGCTTGCCCGAACACGCAGTGGGCGGGGGTGATGGGTGATGAATGATTGAAGAATAATTAATTGATTTGAAAGATTGATTATTGAAGGAATTGAAGAGGTCTCTGATTAATTTGAGACATGCCTATCGGCAGTTAAAAATCGAGAATAATAAATCTAAAATTGAGAATACTTATCACCGGCGGCGCCGGATATATCGGATACAGTCTTGTGAAGCAACTCCTCGAGGATGTGGATCGCCTGCATTCGATCACGATCTATGACAATCTCTCCCGGAAAAACTATGCGTTCTTTACTGAAGCACAGTTTGACCACAAGCCGATTCACTTCATCCATGGAGATATTCTTGACGGACGTACGTTGCAAAAAGCACTTGAAGGTATCGACTGCGTAGTTCATCTTGCCGCTAAAGTCACTACGCCGTATGCAGATTCCGAAGCGCACGCCTTTGATCAGGTAAATCATTGGGGTACAGCTCAGCTAGTGACAGCGCTTGAAGCAAATCCATCTGTACGTAAGGTGATTTATCTGAGTAGTATCTCTGTTTACGGAAGTTCTGATGTGATCATGGATGAAACGACAGAACCGAATCCACGCTCGTTCTATGGTATCTCGAAACTTGATGGAGAAAAGCAAATGCGATTACTTTCTCCGGATCGTGACATCTATGTCCTCCGGTCCGGAAATGTCTATGGTTACAATCCCTCATATCGTATCGACGCAGTGATCAATCGCTTTATGTTCAATGCAAATTTTATGGAACGGATTCAGATCAATGGAAGCGGTGAACAATACCGCGCGTTCATTCATGTGAACAAAATCGCAAAAGCGATTCTTGGTGCTATTGATAATATTTTTCCAGTCGGCACTTACAACGTTGTCGAGCACAATCTCGCGATCAATGAAGTGACCGATCAGATCAAAGACCTTTATCCCAATCTCGAATCCATTCATGTGAACTACAACATCCGTATGCGCGATGTGCGTGTATCATTGCCCTGTAAGATCTGGTCTTTTCTTCCTTTGCCGAAGATTTCGCTTGATGAGGAACTTCGGGATTTTAAAGATCACTTTTCGTTCTAGGTAGCTACTAAGCATGCCCTGAGTGAACGTAGTGAGTCGACCGCGTGCCGCCTTAGCTTCAGCGGTGGCGCAAGGGTGGCTTCTAGGTAGCTGCTAAGTGGCTTGTAAGTAGCTTGTAAGTGGCTTGGCTGAGTTTGACTTTTCGCTTCGATCTTCTTTTCATTTTCATTTTAATTAAAATAAACCTTCACAGCTCCTCCGTGTGACTCGTGCTCTATTCCTTTCACTTCAGAAAAATCATCCAGTATTTTCAAGACTTCAGATTTCAAAACCCCCTCCCCTTTTCCGTGGATGATGATGATATAGCCTTTGTGATGATCAATAGCTGATCGCACAAAATCTTTTAACCGGGAGCGTTGATGCGCCAGGATTTGCGCGGGTTCGGCTTGAATAAGATTAGGGTTCAGATCTTCTATATGGAGATCTATAAAGTCCGGAAATTGGTATGCACCTTTCGGCTTAGGTTTTATTTGAATGCCTAATTCTTCCAGTTTAAAGTCCTTTTCATCTTCCGGCAACAGGGTGATTTCTGAGAAAGGAAATAGTTTCTTGTCATTGCCCACTTTTACGATTGCCATATCTCCTTGCTCTCCTTCGAAGATTCCTTCTTGTTGTAAGGATGTAATCCAGACGTTGTCACCGATCCAATAATTATGCATTCGCACAAGCTACTGAAGAACAAGAAGATTTCAATCGCATTGCAGGAGAGTTTGTCAGTTCACCAAGCTAAGTACAGATGAGGGTTGAAAAATGACAGCTACTTGTCAAAAGGTATTTTGGGCGAAATGACTTTCTGCGTGATGACGCTCGCGGGTTTTGGGAACGCCCGTCCGACAAGGTCATCCGGGCGGGCCGCGAGGTCAGGCTCTCCCAGTCAAACAAAAAAGCCCAGGTTCCCCAACCCGGGCTCGAGAAAACCAATCTCATGAAAAAGACGCTCTTATATCTGTGTAGACAGAATATTCAGTGTTTTGAATCAGATTGACATAAATCAATCCGGTTCCCAATATCATTTTCAGGAGTGTAAAAACGGTTGGTTCGAAAACGCGCCTAAGGTCGGCGGTGTAGATCCGTCTTCTGGTTAATCCATCGGGCGGATAAGATGATGCAATATAGGACTAAATTATATTACAAAAAAATACCATGCGTAAGAATTTTCAAAAAAAATTCGGGCGTGAAACGGGTGGTTCTTTCGCCCCTTCAGGGCTCAATAATCTTTGGCATCGCCTAGCAATGGCCTTTTGCCATTGCTTTTAATATGTCGCCCCTTCAGGGCTCCAAGCAAATCCCGACAACCAGCAACCAAAATCACTTTGCCCTATGCACTATGCCCTTTGCTCTTTGCCATTCCGCCCTTCTGCCCTTCCGCCATTCCGCCCTCAATCAACCTTCTTGTTCAAATACGCATTGTCTTCACTCAGTCTTGGCTCTTCATCACCACTAAGAATCCATTTCGACATTTGCACTTCGGACGACACTGGTACATCTTCCAGAGAAACCTTCCGCCGCAAGTATGCTGGTTCATTCGTAAGATTTTGAATGGTATCTGCATTCTGAAGCCGCGTAGGATTCACATGCTTGTAGCTACGGAGTTCCTCACGACGTGTTGCTTCTATTTCCATTCTTCTACGACGTTCTTCATCGATGCGTTCCTTGTCTTCATTCTTCACATATGGCTCAGTATAGCTATAGCGTGATTTGGATTGCGCAATGTTGCCTGCCGGTGTCGCATCAAACTCAACTGTACGTGCACCCTGACCAGGAGCAAATCCGAGTGATACGATATCATCAGGTACTTCTTTGGTTTCTTCCAATGACACAACGACTTTATCTGAATCCGGCTTCTTCCTTTCCTTTTGGCCTTGTTCGAATCCCGTAGCAATGACCGTAACACAAATCTTATCGCCAAGACTTTCGTCGAAACAGTGACCCCAGATAAGGTCAGTACCAAAGCCCGCTTCTTCCTGCACATATTCTGTGATTTCAGAAATCTCATCCATCGTGACTTCCTTCACACCTGAAGAAATATTCAACAGGATATGCTGAGCTCCACGGATATCGCTGTCTTCCAGGAGTGGTGAATCCAATGCTGTAGTCACTGCTTTGCGTGCACGGCCTTCCCCTTCGAAAGCGGCAGTACCCATGATCGCTACACCTGAATCGCGCATTACTGTATTCACATCTTCAAAGTCCACGTTGACATGGCCTGGGACCGTGATGATTTCTGCAATTCCTTTTGCAGCGGTAGTGAGAATATTATCAGCCTGACCAAATGCTTCTGACATTGAAAGATTGCCATGGATATCTCGAAGTTTATCATTTGAGATCACGACAAGTGCGTCGACACACGCCTTCAGTTCTTCAAGTCCTTCGAGGGCATGTCTTGTCCGACGACGACCTTCAAAGGTGAAAGGCAGTGTGACGATTGCCACGGTAAGGATGTCCATTTCTTTTGCGGCTTTAGCAATGATTGGAGCAGCACCAGTACCGGTACCTCCGCCCATTCCTGCCGTAACAAACAGCATCTTGGTATCGCCGAGAAAATTGCGCACATCATCAATTGATTCGATGCAAGCTTGCTTACCAATCTGAGGACGTGATCCGGCACCTCTGCCCGCGGTGAGTTGAGGCCCGAGTTGGATATGAACAGGGACAGGGCTGATTTCCATCGCCTGTTCGTCTGTATTGCAGATCGCAAAATCTACCCCGACAATCCCCTGTCGGAACATATGTGTGACTGCATTGCTGCCACCACCACCTACTCCGATGACTTTGATGATGGATTTGTCGTGTGTTGGGAGGTCAAATAACATGGCAATTATTTTTTTAGAGAATGAGTATTAGGATATGTTCTTTACATGTCTGCATCAGGAGTCGCTTCAAAAAATTCTTTTGTTCTCGTAAACATTCTATCGATGAATTTTACACCAAAGCCTTGACGTGGTTCTGAGTACTGCTCTTCCGGCTCTTCTTCCATCTCCGGTTTTCTTGCCGCAGTCGGTACTTTTTCCTGCATCTCAATCGCATGGATGAGCAATCCGACAGCAGTCGCATAAATCGGACTCGACATTTCATCACGGAATCCTGAAGCCAGATGTTCTGTTGGCAATCCGATGCGTGTACCAAGACCCGTATGATATTCAGCAAGTGCAGCAATGTTTTTCAACAACGCACCGCCACCAGTCAGTACCATCCCGGCAATCAGTTTTCTATCATATCCGGATCTCTTGATTTCCCAAAGAACCAGGTCCAGAATTTCTTCGAGCCTTGCCTGGATAATGCGTGAGAGATTCTTTTCTGAAATCTCTTTTGGATCACGTCCCTTCAATCCTGGTATAGTGATAATCCGGTTGTCGACAATTTCTTCTGCGAGGGCAGATCCGAATTTTATCTTGAGCTTCTCTGCCTGATCGTACATCACTGTACAACCTTCTTTGATATCCTTTGTGATTACGTCTCCACCAAATGGAACCACAGCAGTATGCCTGATGATTCCTTCCTGGAAGATGGTAATGTCTGTCGTACCTCCACCGATATCTACCAATGCAACTCCTGCTTCTTTCTCCTCTTCACTCAATACAGCAGCAGCAGACGCGATGGGCTCAAGCGTCAGTGCGCTTACATTCAGACCGGCGCGTTCCACACATCGTGTAATATTATTATAGGCAGTCATCTGACCGGTGATCACATGAAAATTTCCATAGAGGCGATGTCCGCACATGCCTACAGGATCCACGATACCTTCCTCACTGTCAACTGCATACTCCTGGGGAATGATGTGGAGTATTTTATCGCCGGGAGGGAGCGCAAGTTTTGTCATGTCTTCCATCAGCAACTGGATGTCGGAAGGATTGATCTCTTTGTCCGCATCGGCGAGTGTAAGGATGCCCTGGTGCTGTAGGCTCTTGATATGTTGACCGGCGATACCGACTTGGGCATCACGGATTTCCATGTTCGCCATTTTTTCAGCAGCGTCGACGGCATTTATTATGCCTTGCACAGTACGGTCGATGTTTGCTACTACACCACGACGTACACCTTCAGATGGCACTCTACCCCATCCTGCAACCTCGATTCTGCCCATTTCATTTTTACGACCTACGATCACACAGATCTTGGTAGTCCCGATGTCGAGCGCTACCACATGAGGTTGTGAGGAAGTTTGTCGTGTGTGCTTCGGTTTCATTTTCATGATGTTGGATTTTTCTTGCAAATAATCTGATCGCGAAATCGCAGATCGATGGTGGAATACTTATACCACCCTGTCTCTGCAACGACTTCACTATAAAACACTTTTAAGTTTTCAAATTTTTCAGCGATACGTTCCGGCTTACCAAAAAGAATTTGTGTGCTTCCCACTTTCGGTATCAATACAATCTCACCCTGGGCAACAAAATGTAACTGTTCAATAAATGCATTCATCAATTCGTCCTGCCTGATCTGCAATACCAGTTCAAGGACATCTTCCGCGTGTGCTGCCGCCATTGGACCTGTGAGTACATGTACGCGTGCCGTGTGATTTCTTGATACCGGCATCCGATCGCCTTTGCTGTCGAGATAAAAATTTTGTCCCTCAGAAATCACACGCAAGACAGGTTCACGCTGTGTGATCTGTGCGGTGAGTTTCGCATTGCCCGACACATACACATCAGCTTTTTCAATAAATGGATTCTTGGAAAGCACTTCTTCTATCACATCGCAGGAGACATCTCCCACTTTATGTTTTGCAAGCGGACCGATCACTTTGATGATTTCGCCCTCGATATCCTCAGGTGTCATGAAGTACACATCTTCGTCAGAGCCATCGAGATCTACTGCAATGCCTTTGATTGTCATATTCTTCTTATGATTCACAGCGGACAGGCATAGTACTCCCAAGCCTGCAGCACCTACAGTCCAAAATACTTTTACGATAAATTCCCGCGTGATCTGTTTCATTTTTTTATAATTCTTTCAATCTGTCAATGATCTCCGGTACCATCCGATCCAGGTCTCCCGCCCCGAGGAGAAGAAGAATTTCCGGATTCAACGACACCAGGAGAGGTATCAATTCTTTTTTTGTTGTCAAATATTTATTGTCATTCTTTATCTGATCAAAAATCATTTTCGAATTCACGCCTTCAACAGGTAGCTCTCTTGCCGGATACAATTCTACCAGCACACATACATCCAATGCGCTCAGTGAAACAGCAAACTCGCGGTAGAAGTCCCGGGTTCTACTGTACAGATGAGGTTGAAATACACCTACGATCTTCCTCTCAGGGTATTGTAACCTCGCTGCACTGATTGCTGCCGACAGTTCTTCCGGATGATGTGCATAGTCATCAATGATGGTATGCTTCTCATCCGAGAATACAATTTCAAAGCGTCTTTTGATGCCACTGAACTTTTTCAGCGCTTCCAGTGCCATGAACACATTCAACTTCAGAGCATCACACACTGCGAGTGCAACCGTCGCATTCAGGGCATTGTGTAATCCAGGCATGTTCACCATCACAGACTTCATCGCTCCATCCATCCCTTTCAACAAAAACTGCACTCCGTTGCCTTCTCTCTTCAATTCAGAAATTCGATAGTCCGCATTACCTACGCCAAATGTGATCACGTTGATCTCTTTGGTTTTGAAACCCTCAAGGACATTTTCATTCAGTTTCTGCTTCACATTTTCATGCAGAATTATTATTCCACCTTTTCTCACGTTCTGTAAAAACCCGACGTACCCTGCAACCATTTCCTCATAGTTTCCATAGATGTCGAGATGATCTGCATCCATCGCTGTCACTATTGCAATCTCAGGTGTCAAAGCATGGAATGATCTGTCATATTCATCCGCTTCTGCGATCAACCACTCCGAATCTCCCTGGACGAAATTGCCTCCGAGGTCTGGTACAAGGCCACCCAAAAACGCCGTGACATCTTCTCCACAACTCCGAGATACAAACGTGATCATTGCAGAAGTCGTAGTCTTTCCATGCGTGCCCGCGACCGCGATACATCTGTGGCGATTGCTGATCCAACCCAGTATCTGCGATCTCTTGAGTACAGGCACCCCGATCTCCCGAAAGTGCCGCAATCCCTTGTGCGAAGCTGGAACTGCGGGAGTATAAATCACGAGGTCCGGAGTTTCACTGAGGAGGCTTTCTTCCTCTGTGTAGTGGACGCTGATCCCTTCCTCTTCCAAAGACTTTGCAAGCGATGATCTGTCTGCATCATATCCCGCTACTTCAATACCAAGTCGTTTGAAGTATCTCGCCAATGCACTCATCCCAATTCCTGCGATGCCGATGAAGTACACGCGATGAAGAACATCAGGCACTTGCGTACTCATGACTTCGCTTCATTGATGATCAGGTCAGCGATACGATCTGCAGCATCCGGTTTTGCCAAAGCAGCAATCGATAATTCAAGCCCGAGCTTTTTGTCGGGATGATTGAGAATATCGACTACAGTGTGCATCAACACTTCCGGATCACTACTATCCGCTACCATCACTGCAGCACCATGCTCCACCAGTGCAAGTGCATTTTTTGTCTGATGATCTTCTGCCACATTCGGAGAAGGCACCAGGACTGCTGCTTTTGCTGCGAGACAGAGCTCTGAAATCGTCAGCGCTCCGGCTCTGCATATCACTACATCAGCAGCCGCATATGCCAGATCCATCTTATCGATAAATGGCAATGCATGCACATTGTACAGGTTTGCAGTATCGCTCATTGCATACTTATCAGCATAGAGCTTTCCCATTTGCCAAAGAACTTGTATCTCATCATGCTCCCGGAAGAACTCAGTCTGTGTGCGCATAGCTTCATTCAATCTGCGTGCACCAAGACTGCCACCGAACAGCAGTATTGTTTTCTTTGTGTCATCGAGTCCGAAAAACGACATTGCCTGTGCACGTCTGTCTTTCAGCTCCTGAAGGTCCTTACGCACCGGGTTTCCTGTCAAGACAATTTTTTCGCGTTGAAAAAATCTCTCCATCCCCGGATATGCCACACAGATCTTACTTGCTTTTCTTGCAAGCAATTTATTTGTGATTCCTGCATAAGAATTCTGTTCCTGAATCACAATGGGCACTCCTATTGATGCGGCCGCTCTCAGCAAAGGTCCGCTCGCGTATCCTCCGAAACCTGCGACAACATCTGGTTGGAACTTCCGCATCAACTTAAATGCTGTCATCACACTCGAAAGGACTTTAATCGGAAAGAGCATATTCCGCAATGTCAGTTTGCGATCCAATCCACTGATCCAAAGACCTTTCACCTCGTAGCCAGCGGCCGGTACTTTTTCCATTTCAATGCGACCCTTTGCACCGACGAAGAGGATCTGCACTTCAGGCATTCGCTCCTTCAGAGCATCGGCAACGGCAATCGCCGGATAAACATGACCGCCAGTACCACCACCGCTCAGGATGACCTTCATTCCATCGTTTTAATTTCAACGGTCCCGGCTTCCCGGGTCGCTTGTTCTATATATTTACTCACACTCAGGATCATCCCAAATGCGATGCATGTAAACAACATTGATGTCCCACCCATACTCACCAGCGGCAGCGTAAGTCCTGTGACCGGTACGAGATGAAGTGATACAGCGATGTTTGCAAATGCCTGAATGACCAGGTTCAGACAAAAGCCCATTGCCAGCAATGCACCGAACGCTTTTGGACACTTCGTCACAATCGCGGTGCATCTCATAAACAATCCGAAGTACAAGGCAATAATTGCGAGACCTCCAAACAATCCATATTCCTCACAAATAATCGCGTAAATGAAATCGGCATATGGATAAGGCAGACAGTTGCGCTGCTCACTATTACCAGGACCCACACCCAGCCATCCACCATCGGCAATTGCAATTTTCGCCTGTTGAATCTGATAACCTCCATCGCTATTGCTGAGAAAGTCATTGATACGCGATATCCATGTCTCCACGCGAGCGAACTCAGGGAAGAATGAACCGAGAAACAACAACAGACTCATCACGATCACGCCCATAAGAAACATGAGACCGATATATTTCATATCGACTCTGCCCACAAACATCATGAGGAGACACGTGATAAAAAGTAACACAGCCGTCGATAAATTGGCAGGTGCAATCAATGCGCAGATGAGAATAACTGGCAAAATAATCGGTAAGAATGCACCTTTGAAATCTTTGATAACATCCTGTTTCTTGGAAATAGACCGTGCGACAAAAACGATCAAGGCAATTCGCGCAAAGTCCGATGTCTGAAATGTGAGTCCGATCACTGGCAGTGTAATCCAACGACGTGCATCATTGACTTCAGCTCCCAAAAACAACGTATACAACAGCAGCGGCACTGCGATCATGACAAGGAGAGGTGCCATCTTACTAAACTGCGTATAATGCAGACGTGTCGTCCAATACATCACACCTAATCCGAATAATAAAAACGCCAAATGCTTGAACAGGAACCATTCCGTACTGCCGCTCTTCTGGTATGCAAGCAAACCTGATGCGCTATATACCGCAAGCAGCGAACACATAGCGAGGAGCAAGACGATCATCCAGATCGTCCTGTCCCCTTTCAGATTGCGATATAAGTTGACTGCTGTATGCATAAATACGCTGTTGGCTATTGGCTATTGGCCGTTAGCTTAAAATCTTGTTACGCCCCTTCAGGGCTATTTCATGTCATGTTCTTCACCGTGGCCTTTAGCCACGGGTTACAGTATCACGCCCCTTCAGGGCTACGGAACAAATTCACTTTCAACTTTTCAAAGTTCAACTTCCACGTTGAACATTAAACATTCAACGTTAAACGTTAAACTGATTTCAATTTCAAAACTTCTTCTTTAAACAATACACCTCTGTGCATATAGTTATTAAACAGATCAAAACTTGCGCAGGCTGGTGAAAGGAGGACTGTATCTCCAGGAGAGGCGTTTGAAGCAGCCATTACGACTGCTTCAAACATGCTTGTAGTTTCCTCTATGTCGTCCACCTTAGACGAAAAAGCCTGTATCAAATTCTTATTGTCAATTCCAAGACAAATCAATTTTTTCACTTTCAATTTTACCAGATCAAAGAGTTGCTCATAGTCATTCCCCTTATCCTGTCCACCCGCAATCCAGATCACTGGTGATTGCACAGCTTCAAGCGCATAGTAGACCGAGTCCACATTCGTCGCTTTGCTGTCGTTGATGTAAGTCACACCATTGATCGTCGCGATATTCTCCATCCGATGTTCAGGTCTCTCAAATGTTTTGAGGCTATCTCTTACCACCTCGTTAGAAACACCGACTCTTTTTACCGCAGCAATTGTACATGCTGCGTTCAAAGCATTGTGTGTACCAGGCAATGCTTCGGATGGCACTCCAAACTCAGCGCTATCAGCATCAGTCACACCCAGCAACTCACATTCATAACTCCGCATACTCAGCATGTCAAGAATCACTTTGTCTTTCGCATTGTAGATGAGAAGGTCATTTGCCTGCATCCGTCCAGCAATCTTCATCTTGGCATCTGCATAGGCCATCATACTTCCACCGTAGCGATTAAGATGATCCGGTGTGATGTTCAGCAGGATCCCAATGTCCGGACGGAAAGTGTCCACATCATCCAACTGAAAGCTGCTGATCTCTACGACATACCATGCTCTTTCTTCTTCTGTGAGAACCCTGCAGAAACTTGTGCCGACATTTCCACAAAGTGCAACATCAACTCCAGCATCATGCAGGAGATGAAAGCAGAGCATTGTCGTTGTCGTCTTGCCATTGCTTCCGGTGATTCCAAGAATTTTTCCAGAGCAATGCCGATACGCCCATTCGATTTCAGAGATCACACTGAGACCTTTTGCATGCAAAGCAAGGATCACGGGCAATTCATTCGGGATGCCTGGACTCTTGACGAGCACATCCATCTGTTCCAATCTGTCAAGTGAATGTCCCTTTTCTTCAAAAGGGATATTATTGAAAATCAATTCTGAACGAAACGTATCTGCAATGACACCTGTATCGCTCAGGAATATTTCATAACCATGTTTTTTTGCAAGCAGTGCCGCACCGATCCCACTTTCACCGCCACCCAGGATACCTACCTTCAATGTCATCACCTTACTTTTAGAGTGATGATCGTCAATACAGCGAGGAGTATTCCGACAATCCAAAACCGAGTGACGATCTGCGATTCATGCATCCCTTTCTTTTGATAGTGGTGATGCAATGGAGACATCAGAAAAATTCTTCGTCCTTCACCATATTTCTTCCGCGTGTATTTGAAATAGTAAACCTGGAGGATCACTGAAAGATTTTCAACCAGGAACACGCCACAAAGGATTGGTATCAGCAATTCTTTCCGGATCAAAATCGCCAGTGTTGCAATCACCCCTCCAATCATCAGACTTCCAGTATCTCCCATAAATACTCTGGCCGGGTATGCGTTGTACCAGAGAAATCCAATACATGCTCCGACAAAGCCACCCGAGAAAATCACCAGCTCACCGGTGTAAGGCAGGTAAAGAATATTGAGATAATCCGCGATCACATTATGCCCACTTACATACGCGAGTATTGCTAAGGTCGCACCGATGATCGCTGAGATCCCTGCCGCCAGTCCGTCCAGACCATCTGTGAGATTTGCCCCATTCGATACCGCTGTCACAATCAGAATCATTAAAGGAATAAATAATAGCCAGACAAACTCTCCTGCATTGTCGCCGAGAAAACCAAGTAGCCATTTGTAGTCCAGGCGATTTCCTTTCAGAAAAGGCACATTCGTCAGATTCGTCTTGGCATACACCATCTCTGTACTCACACCTGTTGGCAACATGGTATGCACTGTATCGACGAGTTCATACTTACCTGCTGCCGCTTCTGCGGGTGTCAATCGCACTACGATATCATCACTGGACAACATTGCGACACCGATAATACATCCCAGGACAACCTGGCCGAGAACTTTGAATCTTCCTCTGAGACCGCGCTTGTCTTTTCTGAACACCTTGATATAGTCATCAATAAAACCAATCGCGCCCATCCAAAGTGTCGTGAGCATCATGAGGATGATGTAGATATTATCAAGGCTTGCGAGCAACAGGCATGGGACAAGTGTGGCGAGTATAATAATAATACCGCCCATTGTCGGAGTGCCTTGTTTCGCGTTTTGTCCTTCAAGACCCAACTCGCGGATTTGTTCACCTACTTGCAATCGTTTCAAAGAACTTATGATCCGGCGGCCAAAGAGCATGGAGATGATCAATGAAAGGATGATCGCCAGCCCGGCTCTGAACGTGATGTAATGGAATACACCTGTTCCCGGAAACGTATAATGTCTTTCAAGAAATTCAAATAAATAGTACAGCATGAGCTACGCTCTTTCCCAATTAAAAGGATAACAGTCTGCAGCGGACGCATGACCAGTCTTTACCGGCATGACGATGTCCGCTGCAACTGTTAAAACCAACCTGAGAATGATAATAGAACCGCTCTTATATATCATTAAAGAGTGCTTCGTGCACCACTTTTTTATCATCGAATGGATATTTTACTCCGTTTATCTCCTGATATGTCTCATGACCTTTTCCTGCTATCAAAATGGTATCACCTTTTCGCGCCATTCGTACCGCAGTTCTTATCGCTTCGCGACGATCTGTGATTCTATATACATGCGCTCTTTCCTCACTCTCTACACCTTCCATCATCATATCCAGAATATGTTCAGGATTCTCTGTGCGCGGATTGTCCGAAGTGAGAATTGTGATATCAGACATTGTCGCTGCTATCTTTCCCATGATCGGTCGCTTCGTCTTGTCCCGATCACCACCACAGCCTGCCACTGCAAGAAGTCGTGCAGGGGATTTCACGATGGCGTGCAACGTCTTCAGTACTTTCTCGAGTGCATCAGGGGTGTGCGCATAGTCGACGATTGCGTGCACTCCGGATACCGGGTGCGAGATGATATCGAATCTTCCCGCAACCGGCCCCAGGGCGCTGAGTGCTACAATCACCTGATGACGGTCAATACCAAGACAAACGGCTGCTCCGTATGCTGCGAGCAGATTCAAGGCATTGAACTCGCCGACCAGCCGGCTATGCATTTCGATATCATCTATCCGAAGGTGCAGGCCCGTTATTTCATTCGCCAAAACTTTTGCCTTGAAGTCTGCAAGTTTGTGCAGACTATATTTTGAGACCTTAGCGCTACAGTTTTGAACCATGACCTCACCTCTCGGATCATCCACATTGATGACTGCGAATGCATCCGGACTCAGCTCGTCGAAAAATCTCTTCTTCACCTTGATATACGTCAGAAAATCTCCGTGGTAATCAAGATGATCGTGTGATATGTTCGTAAATACTCCTCCTGAAAATTTCAATCCATGTACTCTGTCCTGATCGATGGCATGTGAACTCACTTCCATGAATCCATAAAGACATCCTGCCTCAACCATCTCTGCCAACAACCTGTTCAGAGAAATCGGATCCGGTGTCGTATGTGTGGAAGGATAGATCTTCTTCATGACTCTATACTCAACTGTTGAGATCAATCCTGCTCCGACTCCCATCATATCCTGCATCAGGTGATAAAGAAGTGTAGCAACAGTGGTCTTTCCATTTGTACCTGTGATACCGATGAGCTTTAATTGCTCTGTGGGTTTGCCATAGAAATTGTGTGCGATGATTCCGATTGCTTTTGAGGCATGAATCACTTTCACACAGGTAATCTCTTCAGGCAAACCTGTTGGTGGAGTTTCACACACGATTACGCGTGCTCCATTTTGAATCGCATTGTAAATGAACATGTGGCCATCACTCCTTGTACCCTTTGCCGCGATGAACATTCCACCGGGCCGGACCTCTCTTGAGTCCATGGCAATATGCTGTATCATGATCTGTTCTGTTCCCTGTAATTCGAGAACCTCTACTCCTTCGAGTAGCTGACTCAACAGTCTCATGAGTCCAACTTCAATTCTATTTGCATCCCTTTTGATACACGCGTACCTGGCAGTAATGACTGGCTTCGTACAAGTCCAACTCCACTGACACGCACAATCAAACCCGCATTTTCCAGGAGATACAATGCATCCCTTATACCCATACCTCTCACATCGGGCAATGTGTCTTTTTCAATAAGGCTTTCCAGAAACATTTCATCTTCTGAACCTGTCATATCTATCCATTCTGAATCAGGAATACTGCGGGGCTTCCATTTGAATTCTCTTGCGAGCTGATCTGCATCTTCGTTGAAGAGTGCATTTGCATGCGGATACTGTTTTACATATACAGAATCCTCAACCGGCTGCGCATTATGTTTTATCGGATCCAATGCCATACACTGTTCGGCAATCTCAATAAACACAGGTAGTGCTACGGAACTTCCATAGTATCTGCCGCCTTTCGGTTCGTTGATGAGAATGATACAGGAATAGCGCGGATTTTCAGCAGGAAAATATCCGACAAATGAACTCTGATAACTCTTATGTCCACTATCGGCGAGATAGTAGTTTGTGACTGCAGTGCCTGTCTTGCCGGCAAACGTCACATTTGGTGAAGGAATCTTACTTGCGGTGCCCCGTATTGCAACCCCTTCAAGAAGTTCGCGCGCCATGGCAATTGTTTTCTCAGATGCAATCCTGCTATCAATTGTTTGAGGTTTGAATCTCTTGATTGTATTTCCTTCATCGGTGATTGCTTCGACGAGATAAGGCTTCATCATTTTACCATCGTTTGCGACGGCATTATAAAATGTGAGCATCTGCAACGGTGTAATCTGACATTCGTAACCAATCGACATCCAGGGCAACGTCGTACCACTCCAATGTTGCTCTTTGCTAAAGGCTTCCTTGATCAATGGCGAACCTTCTCCGGGAAGCTCAATGCCTGTTTTCTCCTGAAGTCCGAATTGCTTTAAGCGCGCGATGAATTTTTCAGCCATCCGATCCGAACCATAAAGTTCATGTGTGAGTGTTGCAATGCCGACATTTGAGGATATTTCAAACGCTTTGCGTAAGTCTGTTTCTTCATAACCATGGTGCTCTGAGTCTTTGAGTTCACGATTATAAAACCGCTTATATCCTTTATTGAGATTGACTTTTGTATCGAGATCAGCGAGACCATCTTCGAAGAAAGCCATCACGGATGCAAGCTTCATTGTAGAACCTGGTTCGGTAGAAGAGCCTACGGCATAGTTGTAGTCTTCTTCCCACACACCTTCCGAATGTCCAATGTTTGCAATCGCGACAATTTTTCCGGTACTTACTTCCATCAGGACTGCAGTTCCGTACTTGGCGTTGTTCTCTTGTACTCCATTCAGCAATGAACTTTGCACGATGTCCTGCATTTCAATGTTCAGTGTTGTCCTGATATCTCTACCCCGTTTGCCTTCTATTTCACCAAGATCCTCCAGTGGAATCCATGTCCCACCAGCGAGTCGACGCATGAGCCTTTTGCCTTCTTCACCTTTCAGATCCTTATCGAACTGACCTTCGAGTCCAACAGGTTGTATTTCATCCCGCACATATCCAATCGTACGTGCTGCAAGCATACCATAAGGTCTCGTACGACTTGCTTCATGTTCGATAATCAGTCCTCCCTTGTTGCGACCTAAACGGAAAATCGGAAACTGTTTGAACCGATGAAGCTGTTCATAAGTTGCTTTCTGATGAATGAGCAGATATCTATTACCCTTTGCTCTTGCTTTGAGCAGATAGGATTTGTATTCATTTTTACTCCAACCCGTATTCGCATACTTTGAGAGCAAATAAGCCAGGGAATCAATGCCTGACATGAATGCTTTTTCAGTAAGACCTTCTGCACGTGTATCCATCCGCAATTCAAAAGATGGTACTGAAGTCGCTAACAGGCTTCCATCACTGGATAGGATATCTCCACGTTCTGCAGCTACTGGAAATTGTGATAGCCATAGACTATCACCTTTTGCTCTCCAACGCTCACCCTCTATGACACCGATCTTCACTGCCTGGAACGACAGCAGCAGAGCACACATGCCGAAGCCGAACATGGTGATATAGACCCTGATGAGTAGTTCCTTGTGCTTACTCATTGTCGTTTATTGGAAGATCACTGTGAACAATCAATTCTTGTGGAGCTACATGTGGCGGATTCAATCCTGCTTCAGCTACTGCTTCGGCCATTTTACTCCTTGATCCCTGGCGCATGACTTCAGAATGCACCGACATATACTGCCAGCGTTGCTCTTGTAATTCGTCTTGCAGGCGATCGATCTTACGCATGTTGCGTTCTGCGTAGTGACCAAGGGCGATGTAGATCACACCGAGGAATGCGAGGAAGTAGACAAAGGGCAGGTTGCGATATAGCGTCCCTGGCGCTATCATCTTTGCTATCCTTTGTAATACTATCATATGATCTCTGTTTTTTCGGCGATCCGCATCAGCGCACTACGGGCCCTGATGTTTTCTGTTATTTGATTTTCATCCGGCACTACCGGTTTTTTATTCATCATCAGGAACCTGAACTTTATTCCCGAATCATTCTCGTGCTCTTTCTTTAGAAACTGTTTGACCAATCTGTCTTCACCAGAGTGATAGCTGATGACGACGAGTCTTCCTTTATCACTCAACACTTCTCCTGCTGCTATCAAAAACTCTCTCAGCACTTTATCTTCTTCGTTCACCTCAATCCGTAATGCCTGAAACACCTGAGACAAGTACCGCATTCGGTTTCCCCTGATACATGGTGCGATCACTTGCTGAAGCATTTCCGCATCTGCTATCCTCATCGTGGCACGCGCTTTGCTTATCTCAGCTACAAGAGTTTTCGCGTTGCGGATTTCTCCATGTTCGCTGAACATTTGTATCAGTGCTGCTTCGTCATAGCTATGCAGGATATCTGCGGCGTTGGCCGATTGAGCACGGTTCATCCTCATATCCAGAGGTTGTCGTGTGCGATACGAGAAGCCACGATCGTCCTGATCAAGTTGCCATGATGAGACACCGAGATCAGCAAGGATTCCATTCACAGCAGGTACATTATAAAAGTGCATGTACTCTCTGATGTAGCGGAAGTTGCTTTGCACAAATGTGATCCGCTGATCTTCCCACAGATTCGCTTTGCTTTCTTCATCCTGGTCAAATACAAACAGGTGACCTTTGTCACTGAGTTTTTCTATGATTACCCTTGCATGCCCACCTCCGCCAAACGTGGCATCGATATAGATACCATCTGGTTGAATTGCAAGTCCTTCAATACTTTCAAAGAGCAGTACAGGTGTATGATATTGCATGACTATGCTGTTGGACCATTGCCAATCGAAGCATCTTTCAATAGCTCTTTCACACCACCCATTGTCTGGGAGAAATCCGTCGGCTCACTTGTGAGTCGTTCGTCATAGTTTTTCTTATCCCATATTTCAATCTCGGTACCAAATCCGATGATGATACACTCCTTTCCGAGTTGTGCATACTCTATCAGACTCTTTGAAATCAAAATGCGATCTGCGTTGTCAGGAGTGACCTCAGTCGCTCCACGATAGAAGTAGCGTAGAATATCACGGTGCTGGGGATCGTAGGCATTGAGACGGGCATTCAGAAGTTTGGTTGTCTGGTCCCAAGCCGGCTTTGTAAAAAGCGCGAGACACTTACCAAGGCCCCGGTTGAGGACGAGAGCTGGGAGTGAGGAAGTACCCAACTGGCGGATCAGACTCGCGGGAAGTTTGATTCTTCCCTTGTCGTCCATCTTACATTCATATTCTCCGGTTAGTTGGAACATATCTCCACTTCTCACTTGGTTTCGCGTCAAATCTATGTCATCCTACCCACTTCTTCCCACAATTCGACACCACAAAGACAAAAAAAGTCGGCCCTTTGGCCGCTTAGTCAGAAAATTCATCAACAAAAACGTGACATTCCCTTCTCAACCTCACAACTCGTATCCTGTCAATTGAATCTGCATGTAAATATAATGTTATGTGCAATTAGTTGGTAACTATTGGTTATATATATTAAAAAATAAAATTATTTAATCAGCTACTAGCTTCTGGCTGCTAGCTATTGGCGGCTCACCTCGCACGAAACCTAGCAGGTTAACTGCGCGCACATCCCGGCTAAACCTGCCAGGTTCGCAGCCCACAAGAATGAACTGAAAGTTTGAAGTATCACAATGTCTACTTACCTACTTCATAGATTACCGACTACCGATTACCGGATTTGAGTACCACACTATCCCACTTCAGCCGCAGTACTCCGAATATCGCTTCATGAATAATACTACCACTCATCTTTGAGATGCCCTCTACACGATCGGTAAATGTGATGGGCACTTCCTGAATGTTAAATCCAGCGAGATGGGATTTGTACTTCATCTCTATTTGAAATGCGTAGCCGATGAAACGAATCTTGTCCAGGTTCAATGTCTCCAATACTTTCCTGCGATAACAAACGAATCCTGCTGTGGGGTCTTTTACTCGCATTCCTGTAATGAGTCGTACATAATATGATGCCCATGAACTCAACACCCGTCTGTCGAGAGTCCAATTTGTAACGGAACCACCCCATACATATCGTGATCCTACTGAGACATCAGCACCATCATCGGCACATGCTTCATAGAGTCTGTTGAGATCATCTGGATTGTGGCTAAAGTCTGCATCCATCTCAAAGAAGTATTCGTAGGCTCGTGCAAGCCCCCATTTAAAACCTGCGATATATGCAGTACCTAGGCCAAGTTTACCTGATCGTTCATGAATGAACAAACGTCCAGGATATTCCTTCATCAAAGCTTTGACGATATCCGCAGTCCCATCTGGAGACCCATCGTCTACGACAAGTAAGTCGTATCCTGCACTATCAGATTCTCCTGCTGATCCGGCTGGTCCTGTTGCTCCAGTTGGTCCGGCTTCAGCCGCTTTCAAGCCCATCACCTTACGGATCATCCGTTCAATGTTTTCTTTTTCCTTATAGGTTGGGATAATGACGAGGCGTTGGGACACGTGGATTGCTTGTGTTCTTTGATGCTATGATTAAAAAGTGGGTAAATATATATAAGGGAGGAATGGCAGAACGGTAGAATGGATCAAGAAGCTGAGTGAATCAACGAATTGCGTGTCAGTCGACATCCACAGAGAAGGAGATGTTGTATAAATCCCTGTCTTCCTGTGACATACTTTCGATGAACATTTCAGCCTCTATATGGCGGGAGTATGCAATACCACAAGATTGATTTATCTCTACAACGTACTTTGGTCGTTTATTGGCTGATGTGAAGAGTTCATCCTCAGTGACAAGAAAAACAAGATCCGGATTGCGAGTCAGAAGAGATCTTCTGGAAGCGACTGACAGGACACAGCCAAAACATACCAGCAGCTCCAATGAAGACATATCGGCGATTACATCAATCATATTGTCAAGTGTACCTCCATCCGGCAGTTCAAGTATTCTAAGTTTGTCCAGATCCTTCATGGATTCGGGAAGAAGATCAATCATTCCTTCTGTGATCTGAAGAACCTCAAGCTCCTTGCATAGTGAAATCTCTGACGGAATAAAATGAATCGGGACCTCACGCATGTCTGATTCGAGGCGAACTCCATTCCCCATGCAATTACCATCCGCAAAAAACGCAGACTGTTCAAAAAAAGTCAGCTCTCTGAGGCCTGTGAATTGTCCTATTGTCGCCGGTATCTCAGAGACTTGATGAAAATTCAGATTAATAAAAATGTGCGTGACGGCTTCGGGGACATCGTCTTCAAAATCAAAGATTACGTTTTGCTGACCATGAATCTGTGTAAAAAGTTGTACAAGCAAGATCGTGCTGAACAGTGTCTTCATATCGGGGAAACGACCTAATGGTGCCTTTATTACTGCGTGTTCTGGATTATAAGCCTGTCGGAACAAGGCCCATTTTATTTGATTATGACCAGAAAAATGGCGGGTTTGCTCCCGGACAATGTTGAATGCCTTGTATTTCTGCAAAATCATAGGACTTATTGCCTTGTATTTTTGCAAATTTAGTAACATGATTGCCTTGTAAAAATGCATATATCCCGTAAAATCCAATGCCAAAAGATCGTCTGGGATATTTTAATCTCCTCAAGCTTAATCGTTGGAGCTCCTTTTCGAAAGATACGTTGATGTCATCAACAAGCACTGTCAAGCAGGAGAAGAAAACACCTTACGGCATTCGTGTTTCTCTTGAGAACTATGCAGAGTATGAGAATATCAAAGTATATCCGTTGTATGGGATCAACGACTTGGTTAATGCTGCAGTAATATGAGATTCGAAACCAGCGCCAGGCAACATCGCCTCTTCTAATATCTTTACAACATGCGATTTCTCATCAGTGCCGTACTTCTACATATAATATTATGTGTCTCAGCCCAGCAAAAAGCTACCATTCTGGGCACCATCACTGACCGCAATACTGACGAACCACTTGAATTTCTGACTGTCTTCGTAGAAGGCACTCAATATGCAACGGAGTCAGACGAGCGTGGGCGTTACAGAATTCAGGTCGACCCTGAAAAGGAATTCCTCCTCAACTTCACACGCGTTGGATATAAACCACATAGCCAGAATTTTACTGCCCTTTCTCCCGGAGCAGTTAGAGAGTTGAATGTAGCTCTGGTCCCGTTGGACTCTGATCTTGAGATCATCATCACAGAACGGCAGATCGAAGAAGCGGGGATGGTGCGTGAAGATGTCCTTGAACTGAAACTCCTGCCAACAACAACCGGCAATCTCGAAAGTGTCCTCCCACATATTGCGCTCGGTACTTCTTCAGGGACCGGCGGCGAACTCAGCAGTCAGTATAATGTCCGTGGTGGCAACTATGATGAGAATCTTGTGTATGTCAATGACTTTGAAGTCTATCGTCCACAACTCATCCGCTCCAGTCAACAAGAAGGACTGAGTTTTCCAAACATCGATTTGCTTCGTGATCTTTCTTTTTCTTCCGGAGGCTTTGAAGCAAAGTATGGAGATAAGATGTCGAGTGTATTGGATATCAATTATAAGAGACCAGATTCATTACGTGCCTCCGCTGCACTTAGTCTTCTTGGCGCTTCTGCACATGTAGAAGGAAGTCTACGCAGTAAATTAAATCCGTATCGTCACCTTCGTATTCTGACCGGTGTTCGATACAAGACCACACAAAACCTCCTTAGCTCACTCGATATCCAGGGAGAGTATACTCCTAAATTTGTCGATGTGCAATCCTACATCACCTATGACTTATCACGGGTATTACAGCTTGGTGTGATGGGTAATTACAATAAGAGCGTCTATAGCTTTGATCCTGTATCGCGACAGACAGCGCAGGGATTGATTGATTTTGCACTACAACTTACAAGCACATACGAAGGACATGAGGTTGATGATTTTGTCACAGGACTGGGAGGTATATCTCTGACTTATCTTCCGGACAGAAGTCATAATCCGCTTTATCTGAAATTTCTTGCATCAGGATATCAAAGTCGCGAACGGGAAAACTATGACATCGTCGGTGCATATCGACTGAGCCAGATCGAAACAGGTCTCGGTAGTGAAGATGCAGGAGAAGAAATCCTTGTCCTGGGTACTGGGATTCAACATGAATTTGCACGTGATGTATTGACTTCACAGGTTGCAACATTTGAGCACAAGGGTGGCGTTGAATTCCAACTCGGTCATCATGAAGAAAAGGGTGAACGTACCCACTTCTTTCAGTGGGGTGCAAAAGCACAACGCGAGGATATCTTCGACAAAATCAATGAATGGGAACGCCTCGACTCAGCCGGGTATTCATTGCCCTATGATGTAAATGAAGTGAGACTCATCTCAGTCTTAAAGTCACGTAATGATCTGGAATCTCTTCGCTTCTCGACATTCATACAGGATACCTATACGCGCATTCAGAGTGGGAAATATGAAATGAAACTCACTGGTGGGGTGCGCATGAGTTATTGGGATCTGAACGACGAGTTGATCGTCAGTCCACGTGCACAGTTTCTCTATAAGCCACTTCAGTCGCCGAATGACATTTCATTTCGCATTGCGGCAGGTATATACAATCAGCCACCTTTCTATCGCGAGATGCGAAGGCCCGATGGAACTGTAAATACAGAACTCGCCGCTCAGAAGTCATTTCATGTTGTCGGAGGCTGGACAGTTGACTTTGGTCCTGATGTACGCGGACGCAAGAGATACCGTATGATCACTGAGATGTACTACAAGCGGCTTTGGGATCTGGTGAGCTATGATATTAATAATGTGCGCATCCGCTATTCCGGTGAGAACGATGCGAGTGGGTATGTCATGGGGCTCGATGTACGGCTGAACGGTGAGTTTGTGCCTGGCGCTGAATCATGGATCAATCTTTCGATCCTGCGCGCACGTGAAAGCCTCGATGGCATCACGCATATGAAACGTGAAGTAGGAGAAGCGGAAGGCAAAGCAGTGAATGACGTTCCGCGTCCTACTGATCAATTGATCAATCTCAATGTCTTCTTCCAGGATTACCTGCCAAAAAATGATAATTTCAAAGTGCATCTGAATCTTTCTATAGGAACAGGATTGGCATACGGATTTCCAGATGACAATGTTGTGTATCGCAATACGTACAGGTACACCGCCTATCGAAGATTCGATATTGGATTTTCTATTCTCTTGTGGGATGAAAGCTGGCGTGATGAGAAACCAAATCACTACCTCAGTTTTTGTCGTAATAGTTGGGTCAGCCTCGAAGTATTCAATCTTCCTGATATCCGCAATGAAGCATCGAAAACTTGGATCAGGGCGATAGACAATAGTCAGTATGCGATCAGCAATTATCTGACAGGAAGGAGGTTAAACATCCGATGGAGATTTGAGTTTTAGGACTCACCCCCCAGCCCCCTCTCTATTAGCAGAGAGGGGGAGCATAAACTTCGCATAAACTTCTGCGGAGTTTGTAACTCCGAATGAACTACTTCTTACTTTTGTTCTTCCACAACTCTTATGCGGAGTTTGTAACTCCGCATAACATACTTCCCACTTCTGAACTCCACAACTCCATAAGCGGAGTTTGCAACTCCGCTCATTACTTCCTCTTCACTTCCAACTTGCTACTCTATGCGGAGTTTGCAACTCCGCATCACATACTCCTCATTTTTGAACTCCTCAACTCCTATGCGGAGTTTGCAACTCCGCATGACCTACTTCTTACTTTTGAGCTTCCACAACTCCGATGCGGAGTTTGTAACTCCGCATAACATACTTCTTACTTTTGACCTTCCACAACTCCTATGCG
>JANNQA010000110.1:0-21148 GCA_031400515.1 Bacteroidota bacterium | reverse complement strand
GGCCTTCCGCCGCGGGGCCAGCACCGATTCACTCAGCTTGGGCACAGGGGCGATCGGCATCTCCAACTGGTCCGCGACGCCGGTTTCCAACTGCGGCAGGTAGGCTTCCACCGCGGCCCGCACCAGCTGGCCGACGCTGGTGTGCTTGGCCCGGGAAAGTTGCTTCAGATTGCGCCGGATTTCCGCCGGTAACCGGACGGAGATCAGGAGCTGGGCCTGGCGCATGACCACGACGTTCGCGAAATCATACCGCTCCAGCGCGGTGCGGATGTACCTCGATTTTCACCTTTCTGCCCTCTTCCAGCCTCAAAAAGTCAATGTGTATCACAGCGTCCGTGATCGGGTGATATTGGATCTCCTTCAGAATACATAAGACTTTATCTCCGTCCACTTCTACAAAAACCCGGTGAAAATCAGGCGTATAGATAGCGTGTCTTGCTTCATGCAGGTTCACACTGACTGAGACTGGCTCTATGCCACCGTAAATGACGGCTGGGATAAATCCACTGCGCCTGGTGTCTTCGGCTCCTTTGGTGCCTGACGTTGAGCGTTTCTGAGCGGGAATGACGAGATTTTCCATGGTGGATAGCTTATTCTATTTTCCAAAAGCGGGCGCGAAGATAGAAAAATATTCATGGGAAATGGTGGAAGGCGGAATGATGCAAGGGTAACGGAGAACGGGTAATCAGTAATCGGTGTAGTTCGTAAGTGCGCAGTTTACATTTACAAGTATATTAACTTGTTCGTTGTGGCATAACTACCGAACTCCATACTTTCCAACTGCACTGATTACTGATTACCGATTACGGTTTTACACCATTTCTTTTGATCCCTTCACCCCAGAAACTATAATTCATCGATAAATAGGGCCGAGATTGAACGATGCTCATGGGTATTCCTGATAGCCCGGGCAAACAGTTTGGCTGAGGACAGTACCTTGATCTTGGATGAATGGGACTTGAGCGGGATGGTATCTGTCACAATCAATTCTGTAAGCGGAGAGCTCTCGATCACTTCATATGCCTTACCTGATAGCACCGGGTGGGTACACATCGCCCGTACCGAGACCGCTCCCTTATCAAGAAGTGCCTGGGCAGCTTTAGACAGTGTCCCGGCCGTATCTACGAGGTCGTCGATGAGGATTACGTCACGTCCCTCAACATCACCAATGACCGTCATTCCTGCAATTTCATTAGCTCGACGACGATATTTATCACAGATCACCATATCGGAGCCGAAGTGATTCGCGTACTTGCGTGCACGTTTTACGCCGCCTACGTCAGGGGATGCAAAAATGATGGAAGACATATCGTGCTCTTCCAGGTAAGGAACAAAAATCGCATTGCTCTTAAGGTGATCTACAGGGATATCAAAGAAGCCTTGTATCTGATCAGCATGAAAGTCCATTGTCATCACCCTGTCAGTTCCTGCTGCTTCGAGGAGGTTCGCAATAAGTTTCGCTGAAATCGGTACACGCGGCTTATCCTTTCTATCCTGTCTTGCATACCCGAAGTATGGGATCACGGCGGTGATATATCCTGCTGATGCCCGTTTTGCTGCATCGATCATGAGGAGAAGTTCCAGAAGATTGTCTGTCGGAGAGAATGTCGATTGGATGAAGAAGACATAAGAGCCACGTACGGATTCCTGGATGACAGGCTGCATTTCACCATCACTGAACTTCATCAATTCCATCTGCCCAAGAGAGTTGCCGTAGTAGTCTGCTATACGTTCTGCCAGATACCTGGAGGATGTTCCTGAAAAAAGTTTGATATCGACCATCGCGGATTGGGTGTGTCTGATTGGTGGAAAGGCCAAATGTAATGAACATCGGCAAAGGACTTTGAATTCTTCACATTGTATAGGATGCTGGTTTGTTTTGACCGGACATCAGGCAAATCTGCCCTTACACCTCATCTTCTTGCACCTGAAATCTTCGCGCAATGATCATTACTTCCCCTTTTTGAAATCAGCGCGCTTGCTGGAATTTCCTATCTTTTGACCTCAACGATCAAAACAACCTGAGACATGAAAAACTTTACGCAGAAGCCGAAGCCTGCGGAGTCCCGCTCACTCCAAGGCGCCTCAATCACTAAATACATGGTCAAGGATCTCATCACCTTTCGTCCTGATACGGAAATAGACACTGTGATCAATACCTTTCTCGAGAAAGGAATCACGGGAGCGCCTGTCCTGAATGAGAAAAAAGAAATCGTAGGTCTTATCGATGATAAAGATTGCCTGAATGTCATTGTGCAGGATGCGTATCACAACCAACCCGGGGGAAAGAATACTGTAGATGCTTATATGACCAATGTCATGCGAACGATCAGCGTAGATGCAGATGTGATCGATGCCGCCAATATCTTTCTCCGTACACCATTCAAAAGGCTGCTTGTAGTGGATCATGACGGCAAGCTCGTAGGGCAGGTTTCGCGACGCGATATCCTTCGTGCAATCAAGGATATGAAGAGCACCACATGGTAAGTACAATCTATTGTCCATCTTTGGACGATTAAATCACGGCAATGGTCGGCAAACCCGCGCTGGTGAAAATCATTCTCAGCACGTATTTGTATCAACTCAAAATCATCACATGTTCCCCCTCTTATCCTTGAATGAATGGTGGCAGTTCCTGGGTACTGCGGAGCAGGTATTCTGGGTTATTGCACTGATGTTTTCGGCGTTTTTCGTCATTATGTTTGGGTTGAGTCTGCTTGGATTAGGGACCGACTCAGACGTTGATATGGATCATGGATCTCCTCATGATTTTCATCTGGACAAAGATTTCTCGGCCTTCTCTATTCGCAGCATCATCGCTTTCTTCACTTTTTTTGGCTGGACCGGTGTCTATCTTCTTTCACAGGAAAGCAGTGTATGGTCTACGGTTCTCATTTCCACCCTTTCGGGTGCTACTGCCATGTTTGTAGTTGCCTATATGATCTACAAGTTTGCACAGATGGAGAAGTCGGGCACAGTAGATGTGCTCAATGCTCTTGAACAGCAAGGTGAAGTATATCTGTCAATTCCACAAAATCATGAAGGGAAGGGAAAAATCCATATCGTGATCGATGGATCCTTACATGAATACGACGCCGAGACAAAAGGACAATCACTGATAACCGGAAGTCAGGTGCGCGTTGTGGAAATCCTCGAAAATGAAGTGCTACTGGTAGAACCCGTCATCCTTGAACTAGAAAAATAATCTCACTCTTCATTCAATCATTCAATCATTCAATCATTTAATCATTTCATAATGGAACCTCTACTCGTATTTGCAACTGGAATTGGTCTTCTGGCAGTCTTGATGCTTTTCTGGTTTGTGACGCGTTACAAGCGTTGTCCCTCAGACAAAATTCTGGTGATCTATGGAAAGACCCGTGGAGGTGGTAGCGCAAAATGTCTTGCCGGCGGTGCGTCGTTTGTCTGGCCGGTAATCCAGGACTATCAATACCTCGACCTCTCACCGATCTCTATCGACGTTGATCTCAGAGGTGCCCTCAGCAAACAAAATATTCGTGTCAGCGTACCTAGCCGGTTTACTGTTGGAATATCAAAGAAGCCTGGCATCATGGAGAATGCTGCAGAACGTTTGCTTGGAAAATCTGAAGAAGACATCATGCATATTTCCAAGGATATCATCTTCGGACAACTCCGGCTTGTGGTCGCAACAATGGATATCGAAGAAATCAATTCGGATCGTGATAAATTCCTGCACAACGTATCACAGAATGTGGAGAATGAACTCCGGAAGATTGGCTTAGAGCTCATCAACGTGAACGTCACCGACATCCAGGATGAGTCTGGCTATATCGAAGCATTGGGTAAAGAAGCCGCAGCAAAAGCGATCAATGATGCGAAACAATCGGTGGCTGAGAAAGACCGTGATGGTAGCATCGGTCAATCCAATGCACAACGTGACATGCGCGTACAGGTTTCGGCTGCAGAAGCACAGGCAAAAGTTGGAGAATCGACGGCTGCAGCAAATGCAATTGACGGTGCAAACATTGCGCAGGTGCGTATTGCACAATCGAATGCTGAGCGACGTCAGAAGGAAGCAGAAGCCCTTCGCATGGCAATGACAGCAGAAAAAATCCAGGCAGCTAAAGCGCTTGAAGAATCCTACGTGGCTGAACAAAGAGCAGAGTTGGCAAGAGCCGCTCGCGAAAAAGCTTCCCGTGAGGCCGACGCAATTGTCCAGGCTGAAATCGCAAAACGTAAAACAGAAATCGATGCCGAAGCAGAAGCAGAGCGTACACGTAGAATTGCCAAAGGTGAAGCCGATGCCATCTTCATGCTCAAAGAAGCCGAAGCAAAAGGGATGTACGAAATCCTTCAGAAACAAGCCGCTGGTTTTGATGAATTGGTAAAAGCAGCAGGTGGAAATCCACGCGACGCCGTCCTTATGCTCATCACAGATAAACTCCCTGAACTTGTGAGGACTCAGGTAGAAGCCATCAAGAATATCAAGATTGACAAAGTCACTGTCTGGGAAGGCGGCAATCAACAGGAAGGAGAAGGCAATAGCACATCAAAATTTATTTCCGGCCTTTATAAATCCGTACCTCCGATGAATGACCTCTTCAATATGGCAGGCATGAATCTTCCATCTTATCTGGGAAAAGAAAAGAAGGATGAGGAGGAGACGAAAGCGATAGAGGTGAAAGAATAGGCAAACGGTTAATGGTTAAATGGTTAATGGTTAATGGTTAATGGTTAATGGCAAACGGTTAACGGTTAACGGTTAACGGTTAACGGTTAAACGCTAAACAGTTAAACCATTAAACAGCTAAAAGCATTTTAGTTGCCAAATAGTACGTCACAAAAATTCCTTTTCTACGGTTTTGCTGTAGTACTAGTACTTCGGTTGCTGATGGTATTCACTATGGGGATCATGCCTCAGGATGCCTACTATTTCTACTATAGCGAACATCCGTCTCTCTCCTATTTTGATCACCCTCCCGGCGTTGCCATGATGCTCTGGCTGTTTATAAAATTACTAGGTACTGCTGTCTGGAGTCTGAAGCTGACTGATTTTATCGTAACCTGTGGGACGCTTTGGCTGATCTATATACTGTCTGGCAATTATTTATCAGAAGCACGAAGAAGGAATCTGGTTTTTGTGTTTGGCAGCACGCTGATCATCACAGATGTGAGTATCGTGACCACCCCTGATGTTCCGTTACTTCTTTTCTGGACCTTTGCGCTGATCGTGTTATACAAAGCAATCCGGAGACCGGATCTGAGCACCTGGGTTTTAGCGGGCGTGATAGCCGGGCTTGCATTTGATAGTAAGTATACCGCTGTATTTATACCCACAGGATTGTTCTGCTATTTGCTACTCTCAAAGCAATACCGGCGCTATCTTCTTTCATGGCAGTTTCCTGTCTTCCTGATCATGTTTGCAATTGCGACATTGCCGGTGGTGATCTGGAATGTAGAACACGACTTTGCTTCATTTAAATTCCAATCAGGAGACAGAGTTGCATCGATGCTGGAGTTCAAGCTACGCCCGGTGTATTTCATTGCGGTCATTGGCCATCAGATGGCGCTCCTGCTTCCAATCCTCGCTATAGCAATGGGAGTAGTCTTTTGGAAACATATCAAAAAAACCTGGAGACGAAGGAGGTTGCCTGATGATGACACATTGTTTTTATTGAGTTTCAGTTTACCGATGATCCTGACGTTTCTGGGAATCTCATGGTTGTATTGGGTGAAAATCAACTGGATGATTCCAGCATATATCACTGCATCGATTCTCGTCATGCGGTATTTGCAAATGCGGTGGATGAAATGGCAAATGTGGATTGCCGTGATTGCAACCATGCTTTTGCTAATTCAGATTGCCTTTTATCCGATCAATATTCAATCAGATGATACTTATTGGGGTTGGAAAAAACTCGCGACCGAAGTCACACTATTGCAGAAACAATATCCGAACCATTTTATTTTTTCCCGTGACGGATATAAAACTACTGCAGTTCTGAATTTCTATCTGGACGAAAAGATCTATGCTGCCAATGTCCTTGGTGAACATGCACTTGAGTACTCGATTATCGATCATGATCTCTCGCATTTGAAGGGAAAGGCCGCGCTGTTTATTGATTCGCGCAGAAGACCATCGGAATTTGATTCGGAATATGTTCCATACGAATTACTATCGGTATACTTCGACTCTATCACTGTATTGCAGCCCATCACACTCTCTGACAAACGCGGAAAACGACTACGGCAATTTGCGGTGGTGGAATGCTGGAACTACCTGGGGGAAAAATAAGTCCGATTGTCGTAGCGCCTGACGCTCGTAAGTTCTTCCCGAACGTTCCGAGGTCAGATTTTGCAAGAGATTAGACTTATCTTTCGCCCCTTCAAATTATTCAGCTAATCAATGAGAGTTTTTGTATTCATATCCCTTTGCACAATGACATTTTCAAAAGCCTCCGCACAGTACCTGGATGATCCGTTGTATCAACACGCTGTGGCTCTTGCGCACAAATACATCATCACCGATGGACATGTGGATCTACCATATCGGTTGCAGGCAAAGAATTTCAGACTTGAACGCGAATTCCTCGAAATCCCAATTGAAACAGATCAGGGTGACTTTGACTATCGGCGAGCGAAAGAAGGCGGACTCGATGCGCCTTTTATGGCCGTGTTTATTCCATCGAGTTATCAGGAGGAAGAAAATGGTGGAGCAAAAAAACTCGCAGATGAACTGATCGATATGATCAATGGAATCATCGCTGCACATCCGGATAAATTCGCCGCAGCCTTCTCTCCCGATGATGTAGAAAAAAATTTCACGCAGGGACTCATCTCACTACCGATGGGTATGGAGAATGGCGCACCACTCTTATCACTTTCGGACATCCGGTATTTTTACGAACGTGGTATTCGGTACGTCACACTCACGCACGGAAAGAATAATCACATCTGTGATAGCTCTTACGATAAAGAACGCAGATGGCACGGTCTGAGTCCGTTCGGAAAGGAGGTCATTGCGGAAATGAATGCCCTGGGCATGATGATCGATATTTCACACGTATCTGATGAGACCTTCTACCAGGTGATCGAATTGACAAAGGCTCCGGTGATAGCAACGCATTCCTCATGTAGAGCTTTCACTCCCGGATGGGAACGCAATATGGATGATGACATGATTCGAACTCTCGCAAAAAATGGTGGTGTGATACAGATCAATTTTGGCTCTTCATTCCTGGATGAAAAAGTTCGTAAATCAAATGACTTACATCGCGATTCGTTGAATTCTCTACTGAAATTCAAGGGACTCGCCGAGAATGATGAAGCTGCAAAACCGGTCATTGAAGAATTTCGCAAAGCAAATCCGAGTTTATTTGCAGACGTAGAGACAGTAGCAGATCATATCGATCACGTCGTCCAGTTAGTTGGCGTGGAATATGTCGGGCTGGGATCAGACTATGATGGTGTGGGTGACTCATTGCCTACCGGACTAAAGGACGTAAGTGACTACCCGAATCTGATCTATGTGTTATTAAAACGCGGCTATTCTGAAGAAGACATTGCCAGGATCTTGTATCAGAATGTCTGGAGAGTGTGGAGGGCGGTGGAACAATTAAAGCAGAATTAAAATTAAAATGACAATGAAAATTGCAGTGCTAGTCAGAGTGCTCTCTTCCTTTTAATTTTAATTTTCCAGCCAGAGGCTGGTCAGCCTTTGGCTAATATTTTTATTGCTTTGATCCTATGACTCGGATATCCAAAATAGTCCTAAAACACAGGGTAGCTAAAGAACTTTCTCTGTGTTCCGATTTTCATTTTGATTTTGATTTTGATTGCAATTGATTGGATATGCTTTATGGAAAAAAGAGACGACATATCTTCTCGCGACATGCAAAGACTAATATTCCCCAGCACTAAAGAACTTTCTCTGTGTTCCGATTTTGATTTTCATTTTGATTTTGATTGCAATTGAATTCTTCTTCACAATCTCTGTCTACCGGCAGGCAAGGCCTCAAGGACTGGCTCATCTTCATCTTCCTCTGCATCACATGGGGTAGTTCATTCATCCTGATCAAAAAAGGCCTCATTGCATTTGATGGTGCTGAAGTAGCGATCCTGCGCATCGGCATTTCGGCCGTGGTATTTGTGCCGATATATGCGTTGTTTGTAAAAGAAAGGTTTCCGTTGAACAAATTGAAATACGCAGCTCTCGCTGGTCTGCTAGGTAATGGCATCCCGGCATTCCTTTTCGCGACCGGACAGACGCATGTAGAGAGCTCTGTGGCCGGAATATTGAATTCACTCACACCCATCTTTGTCTGGGTGATCGGCCTGTTATTTTTTGCGACACATTTCAAAATCACTCAATTGGCAGGAGTGATTGTTGGTTTCGTCGGCGCAGCGGCCATTGTGCTTTTGGATCATCAGTTTCGACTCAGACTTGATTCATTCACCCTGCTCATTGTACTTGCAACAGTCTGCTATGGATTATCGGCAAACATTGTCAAGACATACCTGCAGGACGTCAATGCGACCGCGCTGAGTGCGATGGCGCTGTTTATTATTGGGATACCCTGTATCACGTATTCATTCTTTACTGACATCTATACATCTGTGCTGACGGATCATACTGCACGCATGTCATTACTTGCGCTCATTGTTCTTGCATTGGTCGGTACTGCGCTGGCGAATATTTTGTTTTATCGGCTCATCCAGAAAACGAGTGCAGTCTTCGCGTCTTCAGTCGCTTACTTGATTCCAGTGACTGCGCTTGGTTGGGGCTTGCTTGATGGTGAGGCGCTAGCATTGATTCATTTGGTGGGGATGGGGTTGATTTTGGTGGGGGTGTGGTTGTTGAGGAGGTAGGAGCTTTCACGTTGCTACAAACAATTGCTCTACGATTGATTAGTCAAAGCAATCTCTTACTTTAGTGTGATGAAAACATTGATATTAAACATACCTGATACGGTTGACTTTGACAAGAAAGAAGCATTGATGTTGATCGCTGTGAGATTGTATGAAAAAGGTCAACTGACGATAGGACAAGCCGCTGATCTTGTGGGGCTATCAAAGGGAGCATTCATGGAATTGCTGAGTAGTTATAGTGTGCCAATCATAAATCACCCATCCACTGACCTCGACCGGGACATAGAAAATGCCAAAAATCATCATCGCTGATACAAGTTGTCTCATTCTACTAGATAAGATTGGGGAGCTTCAGTTACTAAATGCTCTATTTGGAACAATTACTCTTACACAAGAGATTAGGGATGAATATCATCAGTATCTCCCGGATTGGTTTGAGATCAAGAATCCAATTAATAGGACTTATCAAAAAATACTGGAAGCATCACTTGATAGTGGCGAGGCAAGCGCCATTGCTCTGGCAATTGAACATAAAGGCTGCTTACTTATCATGGATGACCTTAAAGGAAGAAGGTATGCTGAAAACCTAGGTCTGTAAATAACCGGATCTTTGGGAATCCTGATAGAAGCCAAACTTCAAGGAATAGTAAATTCAATTATTCCTGCTTTGGAAAAAATGAGATCGACAAATTTTAGATTGACTGAAGAACTTGAAACATGTACTCTAAAGAAGTCGGGCGAAATCCTTTAGAATTCTCCTTGCCCTTTCAGCGCCTCCTCCAACTCTCTATTCCTCTCTACGAGTATAGCGTATAATGTATCCCCTGTCTTTATGAATTTTTGGAATTCCGTGACCGGCTGCAGGATATTGGGAATATACATCACAAAATACTTGCCTACTGCTTCGACAGACCAACTGCGATTGACATTAAAAAAATCGACGAGCTTTTGATACTCAAAGAGCTTCCAGATAAAATCAGGTTGTTGCCCCTGCAACATAAAATTCCTTGAAAACTCAGGATACGTGACAAAGTTGATGTCCTGCATACCGAACCACTTACTCACCTGGTGAAACCACTTCTCGGGAAACAGGCGGAAGTCAGGAAGCATGAGATCATTGTGAATTCTGAAATACACGGTTTGCTTGAAAGTCACAGTACTCTTACCCGTGCTTACCGTATAGTGGTAATCAAACACACCGCTGTAGTCAAAGTCTAATTCCTTGCGTTGAATCACATTCACGGATTTTGGCGCGCCATGTTTAAAGAGTTTCATGTCTTTGAAAAAAGCACGGATGCCATAGCTGTCCTTCGCCTCGAAGTCAAAGCCCTTGTTCTTCGCAAATTCTTCACATGCCTGCCTGCGTTCTTTATCATTTCCAAAAATGCCCATGATTATTGTTGTTTCAATGATGAAATGATCCGTGCAGCAACCTGCTTAGCAGGATCTCCAGTATCGAGACGTTGTCGTAATAAATCGTAAGCACTGAGCATTGCATTTCTTCGTTCCGCAGTGAGTATGGATTCCAGTTCTTTTCTCAATCGCACAGAATTAAATTCACTTTGGATCAACTCTGGTACTACTTCTTTATCACAAATCAGGTTTACCATTGCAATGAATTTCACCTTGATAAGACGCTTTGCAATCAAATAAGACATCCTGTCACCTTTATAACAGACAACCTGAGGTACGTTGAAGAGTGCGGTCTCAAGCGTCGCAGTGCCTGATGTACATAACGCTGCAGTTGCACGTTGCAAGAGTCCATATGTATATCCAAATGTAATTGTTGCATTCTCCAAACCACTCTTTTTTACAAAGTCATAATAAAACTCCGCCGGTACAGAGGGCGCACCAGCGATGTAGATATGATACCCTTGCAAATGCTTCACAGCTTCAAGCATTGTTGGCAGCATATACGTGATCTCACGACGTCGGCTTCCAGGGAGTAAGATGATGCGTTTGTTTAGCACATTCCGAACGCTCGTAAGTCCTACGGACGTTCCGAGGTTCGTTGAAGCAAGGTTCAAAGAATCTATGCGCCATGCCAGCGGGTGACCGACATAGTGCACATCAATACCATGCTTTGCATAGAAGGCCTTCTCAAAAGGGAGTATCACGTACATCTGGTCGACATACTTACGCACGATCTTCACGCGACTCTCTTTCCAGGCCCAAAGTTGTGGTGAGATATAATAATGCACTGGGATCCCATGCTGATGCGCCCACTTTGCCATGCGAAGATTGAAGCCGGGATAATCTGTGAGGATGAGGACTTTTGGTTTTATGGAAGCAATCTGTTCTTTGACTCGCTTAAAGTTCCGCATGATGTCCGGAAGATGCTGGAGGACTTCTACAAATCCCATGAAGGCGAGCTCCCGATAGTGTTTCAGAATTTTCACACCAGCATTTGCCATTTCATCCCCTCCCCATCCATAAATCTCTGCATCAGAATCATATTCCTTCAATGCGGTAGCCAGCGCTGCACTATGCAGATCGCCGGATGCTTCACCAGACAGAATGAAATATTTCAAAATGTGTTACGTGTTACGAGGTACGTGTTACGAGGTACGTGGTGCATGTTACGTGGTGCTTCTCACCCCGTAACTCGTAACCCGTACCTCGTACCATTTTTTCTTTTCAAAGTCCAACCAAATGTCTTCCGTATTGAATAAACCAATAAATCACAAAACCTATAGTAGGTAACACCATTCCACGCATGGTATTATCACGCGCCCAGCGACGGTACATGTTGAATGGAATCAGATTGGCACAGATAGCAATGAGTGCGAGGGTACGAAATCTAAAGTCCGGCGCAAAACCGACATCGCTAGCCAGGAGTCGGATTTCTAAAGCGTCATAGATAGTAAGCAGGATTCCATATATCATAATGGGAAAAACCAATCCAATCAATAGTCCTAGTAGAAAAGAATCGCGATCAAGGAAATTCCTTTGGGTGTTGCCAGGTTGCATTGCATCAAATGTTTTAGAGTGAAGGCTCTGACTTGGGGCTATGCATCGTCATCAGTTCTTCGAAATGAGTAAGCCCGGCGTAATTCGTCAGGTCATGCAACGAAGGAACGACAGAGACATATCCATTCTCCAGTGCCCAGATATCGTGATCTTCACCACTATCGTTTACCACGAATTTGCCGGTAAGCCAATAATACTTTTCACCACGCGGATCGGTCCCCTCAGCAAATTCTTCAACCCATCTGCCAATAGCCTGACGACAAACCCGGATGCCACGAATTTCATTCACTGGTAGAGCAGGGATATTGACATTGATCAGTTTACCATTGGTCATCCCATGCGCTAAGACGAACCGGACAATTTTATCCGCATAAATTTTTGCAGCAGAGAAGTCCGCATCAAATGAATAGTCGAGCAATGAAAATCCTATTGAAGGAATTCCTTCCACAGATGCTTCCATTGCAGCAGATAATGTGCCACTATAGATGATATTGATGGAAGCGTTCGAGCCGTGATTGATACCTGATACACAGAGATCGATGGTACGTCCCTGCAGAATGACATTCTTTGCGATTTTCACACAATCCACAGGTGTCCCTGTACTTTCATATGCTTTGACATCACCGAAGTCCTTCACTTCATGATAGCGTATCGGTTTACTCAATGTGACCGCATGACCTTGGCCTGACTGTGGTGAATCGGGGGCGACTACGACTACCTCACCATATGGTCTCACCACATCAATCAGCGCTTTGATGCCAGGAGCAAAGACTCCGTCGTCGTTTGTGACGAGGATGAGCGGACGACTATTCATAGGTCGCAAAGATAGAAGGCTTGAAGAAGGGTGAATCCGGAGAAACCGGGAAAGCCGGAGAAACCGGAAGAAAATCGCCTTATTTGTTTGTCTGGTTTTGATTGTTTACCGGTTTTACCCGCTTTCCGATTTTCCCTGCTTTCCCTGCTTTCCCCTATTTTGGCGCCCATGGCCGCACCCACACTTGCATCGATCCAGAAGGACATCAAGGCACGGAAGTTTTCTCCTGTTTATCTCCTGCATGGTGAAGAATCTTTCTTCATTGAACAGATTGCAGAAGCAATTGAGGTCAATGCACTTTCCGAAAGTGAACGTGTCTTCAACCAGATCGTGCTCTATGGAAAGGATGCCGATGCGCGCACGGTGATTGACTATTGCCGGCAATATCCGATGATGGCCCAGTACCGCATGATCATGGTCAAGGAAGCGCAGATGATGAACTCAGATCAGTTTCTTGCCCTTGAACCCTATATCGACAAGAGTGCTCCGACGACAATTCTGGTGATCTGCTATATGCATAAAAAAGTGGATGGCCGAACGAGTCTGATGAAGACGGCGAAATCCAAAGCATTTGTCTTCGAGTCGAAGAAACTCTATGATAACCAGGTGCCGGAATGGATAGAGTCCATTGTCAGGAATCAGAAATTGACAATCGATAAAGAAGCGGTGGAAGTACTCTTCGAATATATCGGCAATGACTTGTCACGGATTGCAAACGAAATCACCAAACTGAAAATCGGTTTGAAGGAAGCTCACATCACTGCCGCAGCAGTCTATGATAATATCGGCGTGAATCGTGATTATAATGTCTTTGAATTGCAGAAGACATTGGGATTGAAGGATTATGTAGGCACTGAGATCATCCTCCAGAATCTCACTGCAAATATGAAATCGAGTCCTCTTGTCATGATTTTCGGTACATTCTTCAGCTATTTCACCAAGCTTCTCATCATCCGTTCCCTTTCACGTGCATCAGATCAGGAACTTGCACAGGCCATCGGTCAGGCTTCTACTTTCTTTATCAGAGAATACAAGGCAGCCTCTTCAAAATATTCTGTTGCGTCATTGGAAAAAATCATTGGTATCATCCGCACTTATGATCTGAAGTCAAAAGGGATGGGTAGCCGGAATAAAGGAGATGGAGAATTGCTCCGCGAAATGGTGCAACGGATTTTCTTTGCCTGAAAGTAAGTCAGAGTCTTCAGTCCTCAGTCTTCAGTCCTCAGTCTAAGTCTTCAATCCTATTCCTCGGTCTCTGAGTTTGTCGAAGAGTGGTCTTCGGCAAACGGCGAACGGCGAATAGCAATTCAGGCATCTGATCAAGAAACTCCCATGACTCCTTTTCGAAATCAATGCTACAGCAATAAGATTCTCTGCCATTTGTCACTAACAAGTATGGCACTCTGAGTGCGATGTTATATCGCGCTGCCTGATCCAGAACATCCTGATTGATTGGTATCATTGGAGCTTTGCACTCTGCAAGCAGCAATGGCGTTGGATTCTTGTTGAATAGGACAAGATCATATCTGCGGGTCATCCCATGTAATGTGAGCTTTCGCTCCACACTCATTCTCGAAACCGGGAAGTGTTGTGACTGCACGAAATAATGAATCAACAACTGACGCACCATTTCTTCTGGTGTCAGTGAAATCCATTTCCGACGGACGCTATCAAAAACCTGTTGCGTGGCTCCTTGGCTGCGTGTCTTCAGGGAGCTGTTCCATTGCATGAGATCCAGGTTGAGCATGACGCTCCAAAATAGTGTTTTCTGAAAGTGTAGGAACAGACATCGCATTTGACTCTTCTGCAAAACTCCTCACTTCTTCATAGAGATGTTCCATCGCCTCGAATGGCGTATTCTTTAGATTCAGTGACCAAAGATTGCAAACATGAATACCGCATGTAGCGAGTTTTGCAATCGTACTTTGATGCCAAGGCAAGTATCCCGATAGGGTTTGTCCAAGTTTATTATCGCGCAGGAGAAGGATCACAGGCTTACGTCGATCGAGGAAAGATTCGACAAGCAGATGGGCAGTAAGGCCTGCGTCGCCCACTTCTTTATATGGCATTCCAAGTCTTTGCATCAGGGTACCATCGATTCTGTCTCCGAGGAAACTAAAGATCTGAATGCCTCGGGCATTATACACACGCATTTCATTCAGAAAAGGCGCAAACTGTGAGGCAAGTGCTTCCAGAAATGGCAACCTGTCCGAAGTGGGTACTGATCTCCAGTCATACACCTGTTCGAGTGGTGCAATATCCAATGAGACCAGCGTCCATTGATCCAGAGCAAACTTTGGTGGCGCTTTCGTGATCATCATACAACGCTTTGATTGCGCTGCAAATGACTTATAGTCATGTCCGTCATCAGAAAGGACATGGAGCGTATCGAAATAGTAGCCGTACTCTGTGATCTGTTCCTGATTGCATAAGACGACCGGAAACAGACATGCGAGATCCTTTGCAGGTAGGATGCGAAGTTCGTCGCTGAATGAATTGAGATGTGATTTTGCAATACTGAGTAGCAGTGCTTTTTGTACCGGAGCAATGTCCCGTAACACATCATTGCGCTTCGTTTGGGCCATTGCGCGAATGTGTCCTTCAAGAGCAGCGTGCAGATCTGCCATCTGTGGATGAACCTCTTGCGCGTTACTTTTTTCACTGATGATCGTATGATCAGGAATTTGTCCTAAGGTAAGTCCGAAATACCAGGTGTCGAATGCCTGGACGATATCGCTGTCCTCCATGAGATCGAGACAACGTAGTACTGCTCTTGTCCTTGTATTCTGAGCTGACCAGAATCCTGTCCACAATGTATATGCATCAATATCGGGAGCTGCATCGAGTAATCGCAAACAAAGTCTTACTGTAGATTCAATGACTGCCGCTTTTTTCTCAATACTGAGTGCATTGATTTCAGGGATATTCTTAAGGACATTTGTTTCAGCAAGTAGCGTCGTAAATTCTTCGATACGACTCTCGGCAGCACGAACCATCGTACGCAGATCTTCACCCCGGCTCATATTCTGTGCATTGATACGCTTGCGATGTTCCGTAGCATGGGCATCTACCCGACGTGACCAATCGTTCAACATGTCATGGAGTTCATTGCAGGCCGACTTGATTGCGTCGATCGTCAATGGATCAGGCATAAACGCTGCGGCATCTCCCAGATGGGTATCATTGTATTCCTGCAACTGGTTATGGAAATCGACAAATGCATCGCGGATTTCATTACGTGCCATGTACAGACTCTGGACATCAGCTCTTGTCCCTTTGACAATTGCATTCCATGTATTGCTCAATGTTGACTCATCGCAAAACCGCTGACCAAACTTCGTCTCTCCAGCAGCGATAAGTTGTTGTATACGACTAAGCCTTGCAGTGATTTCTGTAGAACGCCATTGATGATCAGAGGTCACGTCTTTTTTATAGGCATGAATTGCATCTGCGACAGTACAAAGCACTTCACGCCCGATGGTGACAATATGCTTCAGGTGCGTAACAACTTTTTCTTTGAGTGAAGCATCAGGATCATCGAACATTGCCGGATTCAAAGCATCGAGAGTTTCAAATCCTGCAGTGCGTAATGTGCGCAGACGTGCAAAGGATTTTATCCGACCACGAAGATGCCAGTATTCTTTATGGGTGAGATCAAATTTGTCTTTCACAGCAGAAGTCAGAAAATGCTGGTATGCACTTCCTGCGACACTGCTTCGCTGATCTACGATGTCCTTCCATTTCAATTCTCCGAAGAGAATGTTTTCAAGGTTATGATATCCTTGTTCCTTTTCGATGTTCCATCGCGTGTATTCGTTCAAAGCAACCTCGGCCTGATGTGCGGTTGCATCTGAGGCTTTCTTCCGGCGTGCAACCTGGAATGCACCAATCACCGAAGGATCAGCTTGTCCTACCAGATCAAAATACAAGCCATGCAAACCGGCAGACTTCAACAAGTCCTGGACTTTCCCACGCAGCTCGGGAGTCACGCAGATGAGGGAGGTTTCACCCCGCAATGCGGCATTCCAACACATTGCGATCAGCACCTGCATCCGTTTTGTGAGATCAGGGCCAGATATCCAAACCCGGTTTGAGCTCATGGATTTGTCGAGAGCGGCATGCTGGTCCGGAGCCGGTGTGAACAATAAACCGGCGGTGTTGGCAGAGCTATTTCTAAGTGGAGAATCCATCAGATACGTTTTGAATACGATACAAATATAAAATAAATGTAATATGATTCATAATTGACTCGAATTTCCATTTCATCTGCTCACAACGTCCGGGACATTTCGGACAGATATGTGGGCAAGGACTTTTGTTAGTTTTGGGCGGTAATCAAAAAAACACGCAGCCCATGGATTTAATCCAGGTCTTTGTCACCGGCGGCACTTTTGACAAAGAGTACAACTATATCACAGGAGAGCTTTACTTCAAGGACACACACCTAAAGGACATGTTTGCCCGGGGTCGGTGTACACTCAATATTGTTGTACAGACGCTGATGATGGTAGATAGTCTGGAGATGACCGATGAAGACAGACAGATCATCATCCACAATTGCAAGAGGAATCAGGCAGATAAAATACTGATCACCCATGGTACGGACAGAATGGTCCATACGGCAGAAGTTTTGGCGGAAGCAGATATCCCAAAGACAATTGTGCTCACAGGAGCGATGGTTCCATATGCATTCGGCACATCATCAGATGGATTCTTCAACCTGGGCAGTGCTCTTGCATTTGTTCAGGTGCTTAAACCTGGGGTCTATATTTCCATGAACGGTCGCTATTTCAATTGGAATGATGTGCGGAAGAATGGCAACACTGGGTACTTCGAGTCGCTACATCATTGATAGCAGAGATCTTTCTTTTGGCCGGGATATACATACCATACTTAATGGCCAGAACAGATAGTATAGTATAATTTAGTACGCAGAGTAATTGCACATCGGTCCTTTCTCTCACCTTCTCTCCTTCTTGTCATTCCGAGATAAGCTTACCGCCCCTGGCGATAAACCGACTTGGGGATGACAGGAATGCATTGTCATCCTGAACGGAACGCAGTGGAGTCGAAGGATGCAGTGATCTACACTCCTCATTTCTCGAGCGAACCATGAGTGGTCCGAGTGCAACGAGGAGCACGAATGGTGAGTCGACCGCGTGCCGCCTTAGCTTTAGCGGTGGCGCAGAGATCTACCATTAACCAACAGGATTTCTCGACTCGTTTGTCGCTACGCTCCACACTCTCTCGAAATCAATACTTGCCGGACGCACGCCATTCCTCGACTACGCATGCCTGAGGGCATGCATCGCTCGGAATGACAATGCAATGATTATCAGTCAGGAAGAAAGTCTGTCATTGGCAGCGATATAGGAGTCGAGGAATTCTCACGATCTTTTCTGCACTCGGAAATCGTTTACATTTGCAGGCTTTTCAACGATACTATGAAGAAAATACTTGCAGCGATCACCGGAATAGGCGGTTACGTTCCAGACTACGTCCTGACGAATAAGGAGCTCGAGAAGATGGTCGATACCAATGATGAATGGATCAAGTCACGTACTGGTATCTCTGAGCGTCATATCCTGATTGAACCCGGTAAAGCAACCTCTGATCTTGCTGTCGCTGCCGCAGAACGACTCCTTGATCAATTGCAGATAGATCCGATGGAAATCGATCTCATCATTTGTGCTACCGTCACAGAGGATATGTCCTTTCCTGATACAGGCACGTTGATCTGCCATAAGCTTGGAGCCAAAAAAGCTTTTGGGTTTGACATTCATGCGGCGTGTTCTGGATTTCTCTACGCACTTACAGTAGGAGCGCAGTTTATTCAAACAGGCATGTATAAGAAAGTGATGGTGATTGGCGCCGACAAGATGTCAAGCATTGTCGACTATACAGATCGTGCCACCTGTATTCTTTTCGGAGATGGCGCCGGTGCCGTGATGCTCGAGCCTTCAACAGATGGTAATGGAATTGTGGATTCTGCACTCTATGGAGATGGTGAAGGCAAGGATGTACTGTATATGAAAGCAGGCGGCTCATTGAATCCGACAACACATGAGACCGTAGATCGCAAAGAACATTTTTTATTTCAGGATGGTCGCCCGGTTTTCAAAAAAGCAGTGGCAGGTATGGTGTCTGCAGTACAGGAGATCATGACCCGGAATGAACTTACAAAAGATGACATCGACTGGGTAGTACCACATCAGGCCAACATGCGCATTATTACTTCTGTTGCTGGTATGCTTGATATGCCTCTCGATAAAGTCATGATCAACATCGAACGCTACGGCAATACTACCGCAGCTACAATTCCTCTCTGCCTCTGGGATTACAAAGACAAACTCAAGAAAGGTGACAATCTCATCCTCACTGCTTTCGGTGGCGGATACACCTGGGGTGCTACGTATGTAAAGTGGGCTTTTTGATTTCGGATTGCGGATTGCGGATGTCGGATTGCGGGGAGTCGAAATTTGAACAGTCTGTTATTCAGTAACGACAAGCTTCACAGTCTGATCATCGATCGTCAAAAGGTATATGCCCGGTGCAATGCCTGCGATCGGAATCGTTTGCTTATCGCCAAAGAGAGATCCTGAAATAATATGCTGCCCATGCACTGTTGACAAGATGAAAGGTGCTGTCTGATCTGAACCTTGCTCGATCGTGAATGACTCACTCGCTGGATTTGGATACACATGTACGGGATTCGCAGTTTCATCAGCTGTCCCTGATGTCTGATCAATCAAGCCATTGATATCATACTTGGAAAAGAAGCGCCAGATTTCTTTCGATGCACCCATGTCCTGATTGGTGACGCCAATGATAAATGCAGCGCCAGGCCATGTATGACCACCGTTGATGATTTTGTAATGTTCCACTTCAACGCCAAGTGTACCATTCGGATACCGTTGATGTTCAACAGTACATCCATCGTTAGGATCTGTATCTGCAAGCTGCTCCACAATCGGAGTCGCATCACAGTCATTGAAGCCAACCCAATACTCGAGGACGGATTCGATTGACGCAAACAGGAAGGTTCCTTCATATTGCACGGTGCCATCTGCTGTGCCGTGAATCTCCATGACCGGCATCGGATGTTCAGGATCACAAGTTGCTGTCTGGTTCACATTCATCGAACCTGTGACTGAAGCGATTGCTGCAATCCGCTCGCTGAGTTCACATGCGAGTTTGTAACTGAAGAAACCACCGTTGGACATCCCGGTACTGTATATTCTCTCCGGATCGATATTATACATTGCAGACAAGGAATCAATCAATGCAATCGTAAACCCAACATCATCCACAGAACTTGCATCCCAGCCGACATTCCAGTGAGTGCCACCAATGAGATCCAACGTGCCCTGAGGATGCACGATCAGAAATCCCGCTGTATCTGCAATCGGCCGAAAGTCGCCGTAGAACATTTGCTCCAGGGCGTTTGATCCATATCCATGAAAATTGAGCACGAGAGGCGCTGGCGTTCCGGGTGTATAGCTGCCCGGGACATATATGATATACTGACGGTCAAGGCCAGCATGGGTGACAGTGTCTACGATCGTTTGCTGGCTAAATGCAAAGCTATTTGCACAGAAGAGCAGTAGTGTAGCATTGCGATATTTCATGGAGAGTTTGAGTTAAGCTCAAAGATGCCGTAAAACCTTGTAATCAAGGTAAAATGTTCCAAACGGCACAAAACTGGCCAACAGAATTTTCCAGATCAGCATCTTGTACCACTTGACCTCGCAACGTCCGGACAGCCTGCCCCGCGACAAGCGAGGACTTACGAGCGTCAAACTTTCAACCCTCAAACTAGCCAAACGCTCGTGGGTCTGAAGGACGCTTCAAGGTATTACTAACACCCCGTAACCCGTACCTCGCATCTCGTACCACTTGACCTCGCAACGTTCGACGCAAGACTTAGTCAAACGCTCGTAAGTTCTCCTGCGTCGAACGTTCCGAGGTTTGGCCAGAAGTTAATTCCCACACGGATCCGGAGCCACCACGATCGTAATGCCAGAAAGTGGATGAACAAACTGTAATACTCTGACTTCAGGTGCGCGCAGGAACACATCAGCATTTGAGGCAAATGTATTTCCACTACCGAGTGTAATCGTTTCTCTTGCTTTGAATGTCCCATCCAACACCATGTTCTGCAGCGTCAAATCTTTCAGTGCAAAGCAGTCGTCACATGGATCCGGCAATCCGTCCTTGTCACTATCAGGAAAGTTAAATGGACTGGTGACCCAGTTGGATTTAATTCCTGTCCTGGCAAACTCACTCAGTGTGCCGGTGTGCCCATTTCCTGTGACATCTTCTATTGTGGTGAGGCCGGTATTATTACCTCCTGGAACTCCCTGGTTAAAATTATAGTACGCAACAAGGCCTGACTCATCGCCTTTCACCTCTTGCATCATGTCGGTGAGTATTTGCGCTTCTGAACGTGCATAATTCCAGAATCGGAGATCATCCATTTTACCATTCAAAGCATAGTCGTTGTTCAACAGGGTC
>JANNQA010000069.1:0-23917 GCA_031400515.1 Bacteroidota bacterium | reverse complement strand
GGGGCTCCCAATCCATCTCACCTCCGACAAGTGATTCTATGGCTGGCGCAAATTGCCATGCATGTTCAATCATTTTTGATCAGTGGTACGTATGGTCAGGGAACCTGGGAAACCACAGCCGATGTTGTTGTGAATTGTTTATGGGAAGGAAAGCAGAGAATTGACAACCTGATCCGTCCGAATCATACATCCGACTGGATCACGCGTGTGAAGTATGGATTTGTCCTGGATTCAATACCGCAGCTCAAGGGTGTGCCCTCACTCATTATTACTCATGGGCCTTTTGGGGATATCGTCAATTTTCCTCACGACAATGAATTATATGCAACCTGGTATCCCTCATGTCTTGCATATATCGGCCATACAGACCAGTTGCCGGAAGAATGGGAAGCTGTGTGCGAAGGATCTCATCCACCACATCTTGCTGAGAGAATTTTCAAACAATCCATAGATGCACTTTCTGAGTATGTACCTGAATTGAGAACGCTGAAGTTGAAGCAAATCATGGCAGGGTCCATCATGGGCCAAGGCAAGACCGATATTTCTGATCGCGAAAGTGGGTTGCATAACAGACATGGGATCGGGGTAGACGCTGTCGATGGATACTATTCGATTTTCTCCGGAAAGTTTACGAGCGGACCTGCAAATGCCATTGCACTGCAGGAGATGCTTGCCTGATACTTCGCTATGACAGAGTATCCTTTAGTGACAAATGCGATCCCATTATTTCGGTCAAAGCGATTTGTAGAAATCATCATTGCAAATATTGAAGCGATAGAGTATCCGAATATTCAGATCATCATATCGGACAGGCATCAGTATGACGACGCCATCGATATCCTTGAAGCACGTTTCAGCGAAGATTCACGTGTCACCATTCTCAAAGCAAAGGATGAACTCACATACGCACAACACTATAATTTCCTGTTATCCATTGGTCATGGAAAATATTTCCGATGGATGCCGCATGACGACAGCTATCCAAGATGCAACCTTAAAGCGAAGGTCGAGATCCTGGAAAATCATGCGCAATATGTCCTTGTCAATGGACCGTGGCATGATTTGGATGATGATGGCAACGTCGTGTTATTCAAACATCCAACAAAAAGTAAATTAGGCAAGTGGAGCTATGAGACCTCAGTGTTTGTTGCATTTGGGGGTTATGAAGGACATGCGTTTAAAGGATTATTCAGGAGAGATGTCGCAATAGACAATGGCATCTGGCTTTTCAATACGTCGAGGATTATCTCACCGGAACGATGCTGGGAATATGCGATGTCGCTGATGGGTGAATTTTATAACTATCCAGAGTTTGAATACTACAAACGTTACTATCCGGGAAGTACACATAAAATCTGGCAAAGTCAATGGAGACCTTCAGATATTGTACACGGCTGGTATTACAAGTTCAAGTATCTATGGAAATTGGACGGACGACCGTTGAGGATTATTGCATTTCTTGTTTTGATGGCCCCTCTTACCTTTCGCAAAATTCTGGCTGACAAAAATTCAATACACCGGAATAATCTCATCAGGAGATTCCCGGGAAGGCGGATAAAATTGCTGATGAGAAAACTTCTGTCAAAATTGTGATTATACTATCGCTCAATGCGTGCGGCAATATCCTCAGGGATTGCATCACGATGCACCATAATCGCAATAGTCTTTGTCAGGAAGTATGCTTCAGACATATACAGTATTCCGGAGTAAGCGCCTATTTCGCCCCAACTGTTTTTTATGACAAAATACTTGCCACCGTTCTGATCATGTGCAGTTCCGGTGATATGCATCAGATGGTCATCGGTCGTAGAATTATTTTCGAATTGGCGTTGTCTGTCTTCTTGTGTTGCAGCATTTTCCTTTCCTGGATTGATCAGTGCATCTTCCCTGTCTGATTCAGGCAACACTGCAATACCCTGTGCCTGACTAAACGCACTTTCACTGGAATCTCCATCCCATGCAATCGTGTATCCTTTCTCTACTGCAACGTGGGCAATGCGTAGAAAGTCATCCAGTGGCACATTATAGTATTCCGCTTTGGCATGATTGTCCGGGATATCGAGGACAAATTTTTCATAAAATGCATGCTGTGTAAATGACGTAACGTTGACATAATCCGCCATGTTCAGATCTAATGACAACGCATACGTTTGAGGTGTAAAAATCTCCTCACCCTTTATGAAACTCTCCGGTGCCGGCCCCAGATAAATATCGAGGATAGCAGTAATCACTTCCGGCCATTTTTCTGAAACCGTATTTGTTGACAACATTCCGTCCAATACGTATTTCAAGACGACAACAAGTTCGCCATGATTATGAATATCGGTATCATGATCTTTTCCGGAATAAACGTCTTCAGGCAATGCGCCATACGTTATGGTTGCCTGAATGACATCGTGAGAGAGACCACCTTCTGCGAATCTCGTCTTGCCTTGAGAAAGTAAATACTTACGGGCCTTGTCCATGTAAATTTGGCGTACGATATACATTTCAGAAAGATTCACCATCCGTTGGTTTTTACGGAGCAATTCCGATTCAAGAAATGAAGTCGTGGCAAAGCTCCAGCAGGTATTGGTGCTTTGCTGATCCTGAACAGGAGTGTATTTCAGCGATTTCTCAACAGTGAAATTGTATTGGGCCGAGATATCAAAGGATATTGCGAGAATTGCAATGCAGAAGAAAACATATTTTCTCATGAATCTGATTCGTTATGAGGAGCAAATTAAGTCAAATGTCCGTGTTGAATGCGATAGAAAAACGGTTGTTATCTCTGGGATATTTCATTGGACTCATCGGCGTACTGCAATATGTCGTCGTGACCCTGTGGCTGATGTCGTTTTATCCAGGGGGTCGGATTGGATTTCGGGAGAGTATCGGATATGACTTTACCCTCAATTTTCTCAGCGATCTGGGACGGACTTCTCGTTTCGGACAGGGAGAAAACCCAACAGCGTTTGGCTATATGGCCACATTGATTTTCGCCGGAATATCAACAATCATCTTTTTTGGAGCCCTGTGTTATTATTTGAATAAAACTGTCAAGAGTCCTGCTGTCACTCTGTGTTTCATTCTCGGTATCATCGCTGGAATCGGATATATCGGGGTAGCGCTCAATCCGATCGACGAAGGCTATTGGGTGCATGTAAAATATGTGCAATGGGGTTTTATCGGATTCTGGTGTATGACATTGACATGTGCCTATTGTATTTTCCGAGATCCCGGCTTCCCGGACTTCTACGGTTGGATGTTGCTGGCATTTGCCGCGGTACTCGGTTTGCAGATTTGCATCATGTTGTTCGGGCCGCGTTCGTGGTCGTCGGACGAGGCATTGAGATTACAAGTCATTGCACAGAAGGTGGTAGTCTATAGTGAAATATTGGCGATGGCGTTACTGGCCTATGGTGCAATGAAGTCACTCGGCAGGAGTCGTTGAGATTGCAATGATCTTCTTGACAACTTGTCAAGAAGGATTATCTTTGACATCTTTTCCAGTAATTAAAACTTTAGTGAAATGCGCACCATAAACATTGGGGACCTAAAGACCAATTTTTCTCAGATACTCAAAGACGTGGAGAATGGGGAGAAAATTATTATCGCCTTCGGCAAACAATCGAAGAAATTAGCGGTGATAGTTCCTTTTCAACAATATTTTGGACAGAAGAGGAAACTCGGTTTGTTGGCTAAACGTGGAAAAGTTAAGTTCTCAAAAGACTGGGTAATAACTGATGAAGAATTGATCAGGCAATGAACTACCTTCTGGACACACATATATTTCTCTGGACATTGTTTGAGCCTGTAAAATTATCGGACGAAGTAAAAGCGATCATTGACGATAGCACAAACACGATTTATGTAAGTGCCGTCTCGTACTGGGAGATTACCATAAAATCAAACCTTGGCAAAGTTCAGTTACCAAATACAAAACCGACTGAATTGCTCCTGCATGCAACAAAATCTGGAATTTTGTCTCTTGATCTAACTGCAGAACAATGTGCCGGTTTTAATACACTACCTTATTTCTCAAAACACAAAGATCCCTTTGACAGAATGATCATACACCAATGTATTACGTTAGGATATATCCTGATCTCCTCTGATGCGCTATTCGAACTGTATTCTGATTGTGGTCTTATGCTATTGTATAATTGAAGCTACCTCCTATACCTTAAGTATAACACCCCGTAAAATACATCCGAATGATGACCTAGCCATTCTCATCGTTTTCGCCTTTGAAAGGCATTCTGCATCTCCCGACTATCTTTGCCCCCTCAAATGAAACACATACGCAACTTCTGTGTCATCGCGCATATCGATCACGGCAAGAGTACCCTCTCTGACCGACTGCTCGAGTACACTGGTACGATATCCAAACGTGATATGCAGGATCAGGCACTGGACAATATGGATCTGGAACGTGAACGCGGCATCACAATTAAGAGCCACGCTATCCAGATGCAATACAAGCATACGGATGGTCAAAACTATATTCTTAATCTGATCGATACACCCGGGCACGTGGACTTCTCCTACGAAGTATCCCGTTCCATTGCTGCTTGCGAAGGGGCTTTGCTACTTGTGGATGCTTCGCAGGGCATTCAGGCTCAGACTATATCAAATCTCTATCTCGCCATCGGTCATGATCTCGAGATCATCCCGATCGTAAACAAGGTGGATATGGAGAGTGCGATGGTCGAAGAAACAAAGGATCAAATCGTCGACCTCATTGGCTGTAAACAAGATGATATCGTTCTGGCTAGTGGGAGAACTGGTGTGGGTGTCGAGAATATTCTGACGGCAATTGTTGACCGTATCCCTCCACCAACAGGTGATCCTGCGGCACCACTGCAGGCGCTCATTTTCGATTCGATGTTCAATTCTTTTCGCGGGGTCATTGTCTACTTCCGCATTTTCAACGGATCCCTGAAGAAAGGCGACAGAGTGCGTTTTGTCAACATGGCAAATGACTATGAAGCTGATGAAGTCGGAGTATTGAAAATGGGATTACATCCCCGGGATAGCCTCAGTGCCGGCGATGTCGGATACATCATCACAGGGATCAAAGAATCCAAAGAGATCAAAGTAGGGGATACCATCACGCATGTCGATAATCCATGCAGCGAAGCAATACAGGGATTTGCTGATGTAAAACCAATGGTGTTCGCCGGAATCTATCCTATTGAAAACGAAGACTTCGAAGACTTGCGTGATAGTCTTGAAAAACTCCAGCTCAATGACGCCTCGCTTGTCTACGAGCCAGAAACTTCTGCTGCCCTTGGTTTCGGATTCCGATGTGGATTTCTTGGCATGTTACACCTTGAGATTGTACAGGAGCGCCTCTCCCGTGAATATGATCAGGAGGTGATCACAACAGTGCCAAACGTTTCATACCGCGCTTACGGTTTAAAAGGTGATGAGATCGTAATCAACACACCAAATGATCTCCCGGATTTTATGCTTCTCGACCGTGTCGAAGAGCCCTATATCTCAGCCCAGGTAATCACAGCACCAGACTATATCGGTAATATCATGAACCTCTGCTTGGAGAAGCGAGGTGTCATGACTAAGCAACATTACCTCACTCCTACGAGGGTTGAAATGACCTTTGAGTTGCCACTTGCGGAAATTGTTTTCGATTTCTATGATAGGTTGAAGTCCATTACCCGCGGTTATGCCTCATTTGACTATGCGCCTCTGGATTACCGTGCATCTGATCTTGTAAAATTGGATATCCGCCTGAATGCAGAGCCTGTAGATGCCTTATCCGCATTGGTACATCGCAGCAAGGCGGAGGCATTCGGAAGGAAAGTCTGTGCTAAACTCAAGGAGCTGCTGCCCCGCCAGCAATTCATGATTGCAATACAGGCTGCAATCGGAGCCAAGATTATTGCTCGTGAGACGATTTCAGCGCTGCGTAAGGATGTGACTGCCAAGTGCTATGGAGGTGATATATCGAGAAAACGGAAATTGCTTGAGAAGCAGAAAAAGGGTAAGAAAAAAATGCGGCAAATTGGGAATGTAGAGATTCCTCAGAAGGCATTTTTAGAGGTTCTTAAGTTGGATTGAGTGTCTTAATGATGAGCAATTTGATCGTAACCTACTGATAGTCAGTAGTCAAATGTAAATTCACAAGTTACTTTCTGTCACATTTCGCCAGATTGCATTCAACCACAGCCAAACTTGACATTTCTCAAATTCTCGGTTATCTTTGCGCCCCTAAAACGAAAGAGTTTTTTAACTGGCCGCGTAGCTCAACTGGATAGAGCATCTGACTACGGATCAGAAGGTTGGGGATTCGAATTCTCCCGCGGTCACTTAAATGAGGTGCGGGGTTCGGGTTGCGAGGAAATCGGAAATGGTGAAGAGATTTGCACGAGGTCCGGGTGAACGGGGAACCTGGCAGGGTTAGCTGGGCATTAGTGCGCGGGAATACCTACAAGGTTTAGCGAGGTGGAATTCCGGGTTCGGGTTCACCCGAGGTGCAGGTTCAGAGGCAACCTGGCAGGTTTAGCTGGGCATGGGTGTGTGGGAATACCTGCAATGTTTAGCTAGTTGGAATATGTTGTCGCGGTAACAAGCACTTCGAAACTTTCTACTCACCAACTACACCGATCACTGATCACCGATTACCGGGATACAAAGTGGCGGTTTAAAAGAGTTTTGGAAGCGATATTAAGAATTGAGAATCGACAATTGAGAATTAAAAGTTATGTCTAAAATCTGTCAACTTACTGGTGTTCGTCCCGTCTCGGGCAACAATGTCTCGCACTCGAATGCGAAGACAAGACGTCGCTTTTTGCCTAATGTGCACACGAAGAGGTATTTCATTCCTGAATTAGATAGCTGGGTCTCTTTAAAGCTTTCAACTCAAGCCATGCGCACAATAGACAAACTTGGCATTTACTCTTATCTGAAAAAACTTGAACGCAAAGGGGTCGATATAGGCCTTAAACTGTAAATTCACCTGCGGAAATGGCAAAGAAATCTAAAGGCAATCGTATCCAGATCATCCTGGAATGCACCGAACACAAGACCAGTGGCTTGCCGGGCACATCACGTTATGTCACTGAAAAGAACAGGAAGAACACTCCGGATCGTGTTGAACTGAAAAAGTACAACCCGATAATGAAGAAATATACCCTGCATAAGGAGATTAAATAATAACTATAAGTCTAATTCATCATGGCTAAAGTATCCAAAAATGCACGTGTTGCTCAGAGAGCAGCGAATGCAGGAACAGGACGGGATTATGTAAAGGTCATCAAGCCTATCAAAGATCCGGTCACAGGTAAATACACCTACAAAGAAGTGATGATCCACAAAGATGCAGCGAAAGCCTTCTTTGAGGAAAAATAATTTGTTTACAGACAGATACAGTGATAAAGGCTTTTTCGGCGTAAGCTGAAAAGGCCTTTTTTGTTGAAACCCGCGCTAAAGCGCAGGGTAATTCACTCCGACTTTCTGCAATCCGAAATCCGACATCCGCAATCCGAAATCGCACAATGAGTTTCTTCAAAAAATTCTTCACTAAAGAGAAGGAGCAGGAGCTTCAGCAAGGTCTTGAAAAAACCAAGACGAGCATCTTCTCCAAGATCACCAAAGCAGTCGCCGGCAAATCCACTGTAGATGAAGATGTCCTCGATGAACTTGAAAATATCCTGATCACTTCTGATGTAGGATTGGACACGACAGTTAAAATCATCGAGAGGATTGAAGCACGCGTCTCTCGTGACAAATATCTTGGTACAGCAGAACTCAACGAAATCCTCCGTGATGAAATCGTACAACTTCTCACGGACAACAAATCTCTCGACCTTGAAGACTTTGTTTTTGATGAGAGCACGCTACCACATGTCATTCTTGTCGTCGGTGTCAATGGAGTAGGTAAGACCACAACAATTGGCAAACTCGCGCATCAGTACAAACAACGCGGCAAGACTGTGGTAATGGGTGCCGGAGACACTTTTCGTGCAGCGGCGGTAGATCAACTCAAAATCTGGTCAGAACGTGCAGGCTGTCATTTCTATTCTAAGGGCATGAATACGGATCCCGCAGCAGTTGCTTTCGAAACTGTGCAATACGCGATAAAAAATAAACTCGATGTTGCGATTATCGATACAGCCGGCAGACTTCATACCAAAGCTCACCTGATGCGTGAGCTGACTAAAATCAAGAACTCTATCAGTAAATCAATGGAATCTGCGCCTCACGAAGTCCTTCTTATCCTTGATGCAACAACAGGTCAGAATGCAATCGAGCAAGCCAAACACTTTACTGAAGCTACTGATGTCACAGCCATTGCACTTACAAAACTTGATGGTACTGCAAAAGGCGGTGTCGCTCTCGGGATATCCGATCAGTTCAAAATTCCAATCAAGTACATCGGCGTAGGTGAGGGGATAGGACAACTCCAGATCTTCGATAGGCGCGTCTTCGTAGAATCCCTCTTCGGTAAATCAGAAGCGAGAATTCCTCCACTTCGGTCGGAATGACAAAAAACAGAAAGTGAGAGGAAGCAAACTCAAACTCAAGAAATCAGCGAACAGCGGTTCCAATGACTGAAGTCTCTTCGACCCTTGCGCCACCGCTGGGGCTATGGCCGTACGCGGTCTACTAGCTCAGGGTAAACCGAACTCAGACCGACCGTGTGGACTGAAGACTGTGGACTGAAGACTGAGGACTGAAGACTGAGGACTTCCTTTGTTACTAAGTCTTTACGAAATTCACATTAAGCCTATATGGAGTCAATCGTTGGACACCCTTGAGGCCAATGCTATGGTAATTGAGTTTCGTCTTGATATACTCGTTGAGGAAGGTATTGTTTGTATAGACCGCCAGTACAAGGATTTCGTTTTGCCTGGTCACAATAAACTCCACCTCTGCGTGAAACTTCACCCCTTCTTGCTTCGATAGATCGGGCTTATCCAGCAGTTTTACAATCTTTTCCCTCAAGACCTCATTGACACCTAAAGGATTTTCACTCAGAGGATATTCATTGGCGAATCCCTGAGTAGCGAAGCCTATTGACAACAATAGACACAGGACGGTAGTCTTTAATGATTTCATGGCAAGTTGTTTTGAAAAAGTGAAAAGAATGAGACAGTGAGTTCTTCACATAAAGTCTGGCCATGAAGTCAAAATCAAGTCTTGTACTGCAATACGAATCAAGGACGATGCGATTTGTCGTCTAGTTGCACAATTAAGTTTGTTTTCGAGAGAGGAGGGTAGATAGACTATGAACAGACTATAGTTGATGATGGGTGGTTCAGCAGTCGATTAGATATAGATGGCCTCGAATTCGTGCACGTTGGCTGCAACTAGCGAAGACTAACTCCGACAATGAGCAGTATACGGTCGCAAACACATTCTTTTTTTACTCTAATGTTGCCGGATCCTTTTTTCTTTCACAGACAGCCATCTGTAATCGCAGCCACCTATTGCACCAACAGCGACTTACTCACAATTTCATCCCGATGTGTAATGGCGACATGGTACACTCCGGGCACGAGGTTGTTAGCGTTAATGCGATATGACTGATTGCCAGGTATCGAGAATGCCGGAGTGTCCTGAAGCAATAATCGTCCTGCGCTATCATAAAGACTGATCTCATAAGGGTTGAGGTCCGGGATATTGAATTCAATCAGTGTCTCATCGAATACAGGGTTGGGTCTGATCCGGATAATCTCCAATTCCCCACCATTGATGTCACAGATATCTACCATTGCTCCGATAGATCTGGCCACATTCAAACGACCTCCTGACAATGTGATCTCTTCCAGACTTACGATCGGATCTGCGTTCTGCAATACAAGGCTCTTCATCTGGAGCGCCAGTGTGCCGGGGCTGGAAATAGCAAGCTCCAACACGTTTTGACATGCTGCAGAATAGAGTAATGCAATCGCCCCAGCCACGTGCGGAGCCGAAGCGGATGTTCCTTCGAAGTCTTCATAGCCATTTGCAATATCGGTTGTCAGTGTTGGTGTGCCTGGTGCTGCGAGATCGATATGTATAGCGCCAAATCCTGCGAAAAGCAACTTATCGTCATTCATATCGGTATTGGTCACCGCAACGAGATACTCACTGAGGCAAGTCGTAGGCATATCACCGTGTATATCGACATCGGTGTTTGAATTGGTAGTAGCGCAGACGCCAAGAATACCTGCACTTCCCATCGCTTCATATTGGTCACACCAGATCTGATGATCTTCAGGAAGCCCATTGTCAATACCCGCACTGAGATTTGTCGCGACAATAAGCGCACCCTGTGCGCCACCACTCGCATTAAATTTTTCACGCAACGCACTTGCGTACATGTAGCCTTCAATGATATCAGACTCATTATGCACTCCACTGATGAAAAGGAGTTTTACATGCCAATTCACACCGCAGATTCCTTTCGCATTGTTTCCCTGCCCTCCGATGATGCCTGCTATACCGGTGCCATGTGTGTCATTTGGATGTTCGTCATTTTCAGTTCGCACGTTTACTCCGCGATAGTCATCGATATATCCGTTTTGATCATTGTCTATGCCGTCATCAGGCACTTCGGCTGCATTGACCCAAATGTTTTGCCGCAGATCTTCATGATCAATATCAAAACCTACATCGAGTATTGCCACCACGATGGTATCCCCTTCGACCGTGACGCCACCTGTAGTCTGATCCCAGGCATCCGGCATATCAATACGCATCATACCCCATTGATTCGCAAACAATGGATCGTTCGGTGTATTGCGCTGTACGACAGGACGGTCATGTTGCCAGCGAACAATCAATCCAGAATCTATGAATTTGTTAAGTTCCTCAATACTGAATTCCTGTTTGACATGAAACCGATAGTAATCGGTAGAAGGATGAATGCGCTCAAGGCTATAGGGAATTTCTTTCAATGCATCAACAACGTGAGGATACTGCTGCTGTGTGAGTTCAATAATGAACTGCGACGACGGTGCAGATTGTATGATATTCTGGCTTTGAAAAAACCATGAAAACAGAAATGCAATTAACATGGACATACCGGTCATAGGATATGAGGGCAAGATAAGATTCTTAGTTCAGAGTTCTGGGTTCTTAGAAAGGTACGAGTTACGGGGTACGGGTTGCGAGGAAGGTCCTTTTCATGGGGCTGTTTCGTTTGCACATGCACTTACCTCTTGTCATTCCGAGCAAGCCTGCCCTGAGGAATCGAAGGAAAGGAGTCGAGGAATGAGTTTGCTTTTGTTTTCCTCCGCCTCAGCCTTTTTGGTCAACAATCGCAATCCTGTTTTCCTCGCTGATGGCAAGCCTTGTGATATTGCTCAAGCCAAACACAGAGAGATCAAATACTGGAATCCATTTTGAATCCTTATTCTGAGGATGAAAGACATAGAGGACACTGCCTGATGCCATGAAATAATCTCCGGTTGGGCCAATGGCAAAATCCTCTTTACCATATAGTGTCTCAACCAGAATTTCTGATTTGCGAGTTTCTGAATTCATTGTCTTGAGAAACCAGAATGTGTCTGAGTATTTATGGACATATGCTAAATCCCCCGATTCAGTGCGTCGCAGACATCTGCCTATGGAACTGGAATAGATGCGTGGTGTTCCTTCGGAAGCGGTAACGAATGCAAGCTTCGCAGGTTCATCGACGAGGAACAGCGCAAGTTCATTGCTGGTCAGCCAACAGTGATATCCGACATTTTGAATCTGGGGCAGTACTGCCTGTCCTGAATATGAAAGGTCCAATGGAAATTGAAATACTTGCTGATCCACCTCTTCTCCATGAACCTGTCTTATCACACTGAAGTGCTTTCCATCTGGCATCAGCGTTGGCGAAAACTCGCTCTCAGGAGTTTCGGTCATTTTGCGCAAGGTATTGTCATGCAAGTTCAGTGAGAAGATATCATTTTGTGTTTCACCATTGCGTTGAGCGGATACAAGGAGCGTATTATTATCAAACCACGCCGGTTGATTGGTATAGTTATCCTGGTTCCAGTTACTCAGGACAGAAGGAGAGTGAATATGCCAACGCAATGTATCATCCTGGGTAAGCTGAAATAGATATAAATCGGTTTTAGGTACCTGCGCAATCGATGGTACAATACAAATCCAAACCAAAAAAAGGTTGAACCCCCACATGCGTTTTTTCACATCGTGATGATAGGCAAATTTTTACTACATCTTGTGCGCAGATGTGAACAATCTATTCCAGCGGATGCCATCGCCTGTAGACATCCAGATGAAAAGCGGTTTGCCAACGATATGGTCAGCCGGAACATAGCCCCATACACGGCTGTCTTCTGAGTTATGCCGGTTGTCTCCCATTGCCCAGTAGTAATCTTGTTTGAAAGTATACTCTGTCGCTTCTTTACCATTAATAAAGATTTTACCATCACGCATCGCATAGTCATTGTTCTCATAGACCTGAATGACGCGACGATAAAGTGCAATATTCTCAGGAGTGATAGATATCGTTACACCTGCTTTAGGAATCCAAATTGGGCCGTAGTTGTCATTTGTCCATGTCCCAAAATGCGCCGGATCATTTGGAAACAAGCTGCCACATTTGATCTTGAGCATATTGCATAGCTGATCCGAATTCAGGACTTCTACAGCCACGCCTTCCAGTTGACTCAATGCTTCCGCCTGATCTTTGTCAAGCCAATAGAGTTGCTCTAAGCCGTATGGATGATCAACTGTACTGATGCCATGATCCGTCATCCATTTTTTATTGACCGGAGTCTGTGTCAGTACGCTGTAGTGGTGTTGCAATTTGCTGGGATTAATTGCTGCAACGCCATTGATATAGACTTGCCTGTCGATGACTTCCAGTGAATCGCCCGGTATCGCGATACATCTTTTGATATAATGGTCTTTTTTATCAATCGGTCTTGTGATCACCTGCTGACCCTTCAGTGAAGCCCGCAACGTTGGGTCGCGTTGTACCTGATCATATGTCCATGACCGTGACGGAGTGAGATACACACTATCACCAACTGGCCAATTGAATACAATCGGATCATTACGTTCAATCTTCTCCAATGCTGGTAGTCTGCGATACTTAAGTTTAATAGATTCGAGATACGATTCTCCACCGATCAGAGGAATTCGATTGTGCAGCAGAGGGATCATGAGCGGTGTCATTGGCATCCGCATGCCATAATGGGCTTTACTGACAAACAAAAAATCGCCAACAAGCAATGATCCTTCCATCGACGGAGTAGGGATCTTATATGCTTCGATGAGAAACATCCGAATGAATGCTGCCGCAAACACTGCGAATACAATTGCTTCAAACCATTCTCTTGATGCAGACTTTTTATACGGATTTGTAGCTTGAAGTTTAGTGAATTTACGTGTGTTGTTTGTCGTAATAGCTTCCTGAAGTTGCGTTTTGAATTCTTGCTCCTTGATCAACGTAGGACCGTCATAAGTGATGTCTTTGTTTCTTGCGATGTAAATAAAAATCGCAGGCGCATATACCACAGCCACAGTGCTATGAATGAGCTTGTACAAACGAAATGAACGCACCATATCCACAGCCATCCCGCAGAAAATGAAAATATTCACGATAGGGAAGAGTAGCCAGGCGGCATGCCATGGTGATCGTCCAATGAGTTTACACCATTCTACGAAATTCACTCCGGGTACCAGACCTTTCCATGCCGGAACATTCGCCTTCGGAAATAGGAGATAGAGGCTGATGCTCAGGAGGATATAAGAGACGATAAGGAAGATAAGAATGCTCACTCGACGGTGTTTTTAGTGGGTGGCAAAGATAACCGAAAAGGGTATGCACGGCTGTTAGCGGACTGTTAAGAAGGGTGGGAAGAATAGAATGCAGAATATTGATTGAATGCGGAGTGCTTCATCCTAAATCATAAAAGGAGAGATAATTGTTAGTCGAATTCTCTACAGCGCGTTCTTTTGCTTGAGAGAGGGAGGAATACATCGCGGTGTCAATCAGGGGACGTTTGTCTTTTATAATTTTCTTCCATGTAACCGCAACAACACCGTCGACAATCAGCCAATGCTGGTATGCAGAAGTATCTACCCTTTTTGTCTTTGAGGACTTGCTGGCCGGGACTGATGGCACTACGATCCTTGTAGCCCATACCATATTCATCATAATCGGGAAGGAGAAATGTGGCTTGACTCTTAATTGCCTTAGGTGCAATTACAGTTCTGGTGTCTGTTTTTGTTGAATACCAATATTCCTGTCCATTGAATAACTGGGAGATAAAATCTGTGTTGAGATGACTCAGTCCTTCCTTCGCGTCCTTCATCGTCAATCCTGACCAATTGGTAAAGTCCTGTAATGTCGCAGGCCCTCTGCTTTGAAAATAGCGTGACATGAAATTTGTCAATGCCTCCACGCGAGTAAGTGAGGGAAACTTCGGCACTCGTTCTTCAAGCAGCGCATACGTGAATTGTTTTCCCTTCCGTGAACCACTACAAACGATCCCTTCGAGTTCGGCGTACATCATAATATAGCTGAGCCGTGGACCCTCAGCAAGAATCTTTTTCTGTGCTAACAGGACTTTGATTTCATTTCGGGTCAAATGCTTACCACCTTGAAGAAATTTCGTGAGATGATCATTGCACCGGTTGAGCAACTTCATGTCAAGGTCACATTCACGATACATGTACGAATTCAATGCATGAACACGCGAAGCCGTGAGTTTCAATAGCCATCGGATATCTTCTGGGGCCACAAAATGCCATGTAGGGCGCATCAGGTGTGTGCGGAGGATGATCCCGTTATTAAAGGCATGTTCAATTTCGCTTTCTTTTGAACCAGGAAGGCGCAGATCAATTGCCCATTTGGCCATCGCATACTCTTGTGCCTGCATGGCGACAAGACAGTTAACAACTTCATGAGGTGAAGAAAGACTTGAGTCAATAAGTTGCTGATTGACCAGACGGCGAGTAATGATATCTTTTACCTTCATTCAGACGCCGAAGCTAACGGATAGAAGAGAATCAAAATCAAAATTGCAATCAAAACAAATCTCAACTTAACTCCCTCTTTCAAAGAAAAGCAGTCCCACCAGAGGCGGATAACTCCACGAAAATCCTGGGTGAGTACCACGAGTAGACCGCGTGCACCTGAGCTAAAGCGGTGGCGCTAGGATCAAAATTGCAATTGCAATTGTCATTTTGATTTTCATTCTTCAGCTAGTCTAGATCTTCCAACATATTCGCCAGAGGATCGGAGAACGAAATCCGTGTTTGTAATAAGTCTTTGCTGATCACCTCGAATTCTGCGAGCGCATGCAGGACCAGTTCCTTCCAGGCATAGCGGTCTTTCTTAGAAATCTGATGGGCCTCGAGCAGTTGATCAAGACCTGGCACCTTATCCAATATCTGCTGATAGGATTTATCTGTAGCATCATTCTCGATCTCAACCACATTTGAGCCTGAGAAAAACGCACGTTGAATTCCATAAGGGTCACGATCCTGTCCTTTCTTTGTTTTTTCAGGATGCGGAAATGTCTCAAGAAATTGTTCTTTCACAGCGCGACCTAAAAGCTTTAAGGCTACGCTATGAGGTCCTTCCTGTTCCCCTTCATAAACCAATTCCACTTTACCGGTGATCGAAGGAATCATTCCCCAAAAATCAATGATCCTGATAGACGTAGATTTTTCGCCATTACGAATCATACGCCTTTCAGCAGTGGAATACAAATTTTCCATACCGCTAATACTCAGGCGTGCTGACACCCCGCTCTTTTCATCGACAAACTCACTTTCCCTTGCTTCAAATCCAATTCGCTCAAGAAGATCACGAATCAGCTCCGGTACATAGATCTGTTTTGATTGGGAATCAGCAATTCCTGCTTCCTGTAAGGTGATTTGTTTCGCTACATCAAGGGTGCGCGGATAATGGGTCAGGATCTGACTTTGTATTCTATCCTTAAGCGGAGTGATAATCGCACCACGGTTTGTATAGTCTTCTGGATTCGCCGTGAAGATGAAGCAAATGTCCAGCGGCAGACGCATCTTGAACCCACGTATCTGGATGTCTCCTTCTTCAAGAATGTTGAATAATGATACCTGGATTCTTGCCTGCAAATCCGGAAGCTCATTGATCACAAAAATCGATCGGTGTGCACGGGGTATCAATCCAAAATGGATTACGCGTTCGTCTGCATAGGGAAGCTTTAAGGTCGCCGCCTTGATAGGATCCACATCACCAATCAGATCCGCAACACTCACATCTGGTGTCGCCAACTTCTCGACATATCTCTCTGATCTATGAATCCACTCCACTGGTGTATTATCGCCATGTTGCGCAAGAATGTCCCTGCCTTGTCTTGAAATCGGATGAAGTGGGTCATCATTCAGTTCTGTACCTGCGATGATAGGAATGTATTCATCGAGAAGACTTGTCATGAGACGTGCGATGCGTGTCTTCGCCTGACCACGCAATCCTAGCAAGAGAATGTTGTGCCTCGAAAGCACTGCACGTTCGAGATCAGGAAGTACTGTGTCGTCAAATCCAAGTATCCCTTCAAAGACCGGACTCTTTTTGCGCAATGCCTCAAGCATATTGTCACGCAATTCATCTTTGATCTTTTTCGGCTGATATCCTGAAGATTTGATTTCGCCTAATGTTTTTGCTTTCATCATACTGAGTATTTGTAACGCCCCTTCAGGGCTCATCTTTTTTTGGTTCACCTACCATGGCGTGCGGCCATGGTTAATATGTTATCGCGCCTTCAGCGCTCTTTTATTCCCATCTTCTTGAGTTTGCACTTGCGCTTGCACTTGAGTTTGTTATTTTCTCTTTCTTTTATTGTCCTTATAATCCAAAAAAATAAACGACCCAAGTCCCTCCAATGTACTATAGAACGCCTTTCCACGGTTTGCTTGTGTAAACGCGTCGACAAAATTGACAAGCCAGGGATCGCGCGCAATCATGAAAGTCGTGACTGGGATATTCAATTTTCTGCATTTCACGGCAAGAGCAAGTGTACGATTGAGGATTTTTTTGTCGAGTCCAAATGCATTCTGATAATATTTCTTTCCGATTTTAATACAAGTCGGCTTGCCATCGGTGATCATCATGATCTGTTTATTCGGATTCTTCCGTTTGCGAAGGATATCGATCGCGAGTTCCAGTCCTGCGACAGTATTGGTATGATAAGGTCCTACTTCCAGATAGGGGAGGTCTTTGATCTCAACAGGCCATGCATCATCACCAAAGACGATAATGTCCAATGTGTCTTTAGGATATCGTGTGATGATCAGTTCCGAAAGCGCCATGGCAACTTTCTTTGCCGGTGTAATACGGTCTTCACCATAGAGAATCATCGAATGTGAGATATCGATCATCAATACCGTACTCGATTGCGCCTGATAATAAGGCTCATGTACTTCCAGATCTTCCTGACCAAGCTCAAACTCCTCGATACCATGATTGATCTGCGCGTTTTTCAATGTCTCGGAAACTGCAAGTTGATCGAGACTGTCGCCGAATTGATACGGGCGGATCTCAGATGTAAATTCATCTCCTTGTCCTGTGTGTTTTGTGCGATGCTGGCCACTCCGTGATTTTTGCAATTGATCGAAGATGTCATCCAATGCCTGCTTGCGCATCGACATTTCCATTTTCGCAGCAGGGATGAGGCGTTGATTATCATCAGAGTCGGTCTTGATGTATCCTTTGTCTTTTAATTCCTGGATGAAGTCCGCGATGCCATAATTCTCATCGGTGAGATTGTACTTGCGATCCAGTTCAGTAAGCCATTGCAACGCCTCCGCCACGTCACCGTTCGTATGCATCAGCAGTTCCTTGAAGAGGCGCAAGAGCGTCTCAAAAGGATTTTCCTTGAAGGCGTTTGGATCGTATTTACTGAATCTCCAGGTGATCATGAAGAAGAATCAAAATTAAAATGAAAATCAAAATTAAAATATCTGCACTTGTCTTAAACGGGGCAGAAGAAACAGGTAAAAACGATTTGCCAAAAGAAGAATACAAAGAAGTGGGGATTTGGTTTAAGTCTAAGCATGCCCTGAGCGAACGTAGAGAGTCGACCGAGTGCCGCCTTAGCTTCAGCGGTGGCGCAAGGGTGGCTTCTAAGTAGCTTGTAAGTGGCTGATAAGTAGCTTGGTAAGTAGCCTGTAAGTAGCGATTAAGTGGCTTGTAAGTAGCCAGGTTAACCCCTTGCGTTTGCACTTGCACCGCTTTTGTCATTCCGAGCGACAAAGGAGTCGAGGAATGCACTTGAATTTGGATTTCTCTCACTATCTCACCCGCCCTCTGCGAGTTCGGGCAAGCTTTCTCACTTTCTGCTCTTATACCTCAATGATTCCTTCCAAATAACTCACCACTCTCCCAGTGATCAACACACGGTCAGCGATCCATTCTGTCTCAAAATATGCGCCACGTGCGGAAAGCTGCCTTGCAGTAAATTTCTTTCTGTTTAGTCGCTGTGACCAGAATGGTGCAAGAGTCGTGTGACTCGAACCCGTTGCAGGATCTTCATCAATTCCGGCTTGTGGAAAAAAGCAACGTGACACATAGTCCACATCTTCTCCCGGCGCCGTGAGAATAAATCCACGCCCATCACTCTTTCCCAACTCAACAAGATCTGGCTCAACATTTCTAATTGCCTCGGCTGATTCCATGAGCAAGAGATAGTCGGTATTGCCACGCCATACTTCCAAAACTTTCTGCCCGAATAAATTGACAAAGGGTAGATCCAATGGGCGCTTACGCAAACTGTCTTGCGGGAAGTCTAGCGTATACATCCCTTCTCCTTCCACAATAACTTGTAAGGGTCCACTTGCAGAATGAAATTGTATCGGATTTTCTCTATAACCCAAATGATGACTCAGCACATGTGCACATGCCAATGTTGCATGACCACAAAGCTCTACTTCAGTTGTCGGAGTAAACCAACGTATGTGTAGCGGTCTTTCGTGTAATACGAAATAGGCTGTTTCCGCCAGATTATTCTCCATTGCAATCTTCTGCATGAGCTGATCATCTGGCCAATGATCAAGAGGACATATCGCAGCAGGATTACCGGCAAAGAGTTTATTAGCAAATGCGTCTACCTGGAAAATTTTGATCCTCATGGATAAAAGACTGGGGTGTTAAAGTTCAAAGCCAAAATGAGAGTCCTGAACATTAAACATTAAACAATAAACATTAAACATTGAACATGGAACTATTTCAATGACACCGTAGACATACCGACAAGGAAGCCTTTATTATATACTTCTACTGTATACTGTCCAGCATTGAAAGGCACATCCGGCTGCCAGTTCACACAGACATTTGATTCCTCATTGTTATACTCAACATCACGATACTGAGTGTAACGGACTTCCTCACCTGTATTTGGATTTTTGAGTACACCGGAGCCAGTGTCATCGATTGCCATTGTCTCGCCGAGCGGATTGACGATACGGACAAAGAATCGTTCTGTACCGGGAGATACAATCTCATTGTCAAGTGCTGTAAAACAGATTTTCAGACCATCGATTGTTTTCGCACGGTTTTTTTCTGATTCCTTGCCGCTGCCTTTGAGCTTGTAGCCATTCACATCGAATCCCTGTACTCTGATGACAGAGGCGACATTGACTTTCTTTGCCAGGACGTTTCTCTCTTGTTCCAGTGATTCTTTTTCAGAAGCCAGTGTCGCACGCGATGCAGATAGTTCTTCGTTTTCCTGTGTTCGGACGGCGACCTCCTCAGATAATGTACGTTTTGCCTGAGTGAGTTCTAAGTTCGAATCTGCAAGAGCTTTATTCTCATCTCTCAATGTCACCAACTCCCCAAGATATTTTTCGGCTGTCGTTTTCAATCTGATAATCTCCGCACGGGCAATCTCAAGATCTTTGGAATTCTTCAGCAACCCGGAGATCCGATCCTTTTGAGTTTTCAATTCAGCTTTTTGTGTTTCTATCAGTGCATTCAGTTCTTCATTTGTGCCACGCATCTCTTCCAGATCCGCCAACGCCTGATAGTACTCTTTCTCCAGTGAAGCCTGGAGTTTCTCTGTAGAGATCAACTCCGCACTTTGTTGTTTGATCAGCTTGTCCTGGTTCACCTTGTTGTACAAAAGATACCCGATACAGCCCAGCAGGGCGATTATGACTACGGTGGCGATAGCGACAAGACGTTGATTGGATGGATTACCCATGATTTGGTGTTTTTTTATATGATCCCGGCAATTTTAAAGGAGAGACGGCGACGAGCCAAAATACGACTGTCCAGGGGATTCAATTGTATTTACCTGACCAATTCTAAGGAATCCACAATTTTTTCAAGGATTCTTCGAACTTGCAGGTATGAACGCAAAAGATGTGTTAAAATTACATTTTCAAATGTGAAACCTCCCATAAGCATCACTTGACAAATCTCCGTAAAACCATGTTAGACTACCTACCGCTTGACCAAATCCTGTTTCTGGATATTGAAACCGTGTCCGAGTTGGACAATTTTGACGCGCTGGACTCTGATCTTCAAAAATTCTGGGAACTCAAAGCGAGCCGTTTTAGCAGTGCCAGAGATGTCGAATGGACGCATGATTTAGCAGCAGCGCTCTATGAGCAGAAAGCAGCCATTTTTGCTGAATATGGCAGGGTGATCGTCATTTCTGCAGCAGTCCTCTATATGAGGGAAGGTCACTGGCATTTACGTGCCAAATCCTTCATGCAGGATTCCGAAGCTGACCTTCTGAAAGCCTTTTCTCAACTGCTAAATGAATATGCCGAGAAACATCCGGGAAATTTCTACCTCTGTGGGCATAACATCAAGGAATTCGACATTCCATACCTCTGTCGTCGATTGATCATCAACGGCCTTCCTCTTCCCGGTTTGTTAGATATGTCAGGCAAGAAGCCCTGGGAGACTCCTCTTCTTGACACGATGGAAATGTGGAAGTTCGGTGATTTCAAAAATTATACATCATTGGCATTGCTCGCACGTATTCTCAAAGTTCCTGGCCCCAAAGAAGATATCAGTGGTGCAGATGTTGGTCGGGTATATTGGATTGATAAGGATCTCCCGCGGATAGCAAAATATTGTGAAAGAGATGTGACGGCTGTAGCGCAGATTATGTTGAGATTCCAACGACTTGAACTCATACCGGATGATCGCATCACTTCAGCGAGTCAGAATACCAAAGTGGAAGTATGAAAAGAAGAAATCATCTTATAGCACCTTCATTACTTGCTGCTGACTTCACACGAATTGCAGAAGCCGTGGCATTAGTAAATGACAGTGACGCCGACTGGCTTCATCTCGATGTCATGGATGGTGTCTTTGTTCCGAATATCAGTTTTGGTATGCCAGTGATCAAGGATGTCGCCAGAATTTCAAAAAAACCTCTGGACGTCCATCTCATGATTGTGCAACCGGAACGATATATTGAGATCTTTCGCGAACTCGGCGCGGATACTATCACGGTACACTACGAGGCATGCCATCATCTTCATCGCACGATTCAACAGATTAAAGCGACTGGAGCTCGTGCAGGTGTCGCTATCAATCCACATACGCCGGTACTGCTATTGAAAGATATCCTCGAGGATATCGAACTCATATGCATGATGTCCGTGAATCCCGGCTTCGGTGGACAGAAATTCATCTATCAAACAATTCCGAAACTACTTGAACTTCGGGAAATGTGCATCGAGCGCAATCTTAATCCGTTGATTGAAATCGATGGGGGAGTGGGCTTACAAAATGCAGAAGCACTGCTTAAGGCTGGAGCTGATGTTCTTGTCGCAGGTAATAGCGTGTTTGGAGCAAAAGATCCAATACAGGCAATTCATCAGTTGAAAGAAATTGAAGTTGGCGTGTTGGAAGCATAGGGCAGAATGTGAGAATGTGAGAGAGGAAAAATTCAAGTGCATTCCTCGACTCCTTTGTCGCTCGGAATGACAAAAGCGGTGCAAGTGCAAATTCAACAAAGAAGAAGAACTAAACGTGGATCGAGATACCGACCGATTTCTTCAAAATGGTGAGAGCATCGTCAATTTTGTAGGGAGATCTTGGGACTCAAAAGACTACGAACAGCAAATCCTATATTTCATTTATTAGAAATAATCGCTATTAAATGATATGTCATAATGTTATCGGTTATAATCAGGAATAAAATTAAAATTCCATTATGCATCCTTTCTTGTATTATAACAAGCTGTGATTGTGGCCAGTTTCGAGAAGGAATTATAATCGATTCAGAAACTGAACTAGGAATTGAAAATGTCGCGGTTTTCAAAAATACAAGACCTGAACAGGTATATTATAGCAATCAAAGTGGCTACTACGAATGGCATGGAATTTCTGGAGGATTATTACCTAAATGCCCGGAGCCAAAACTTTACTTTATTCACCCTGACTACGACACAATTTTTGCACCTGAGAACACAAGTGTAGTAAGGATGGAAGGGAACAAATAAAAACCGACAACAACGGCTATACTCTAGGGCCGCACAATGCCTTCCCGCTAAACACTAAACATTAAACGTTAAACAGTTCTTTTCAATATTTCCTCTGATACAAATCCTCAAGCTTACTCTTCTTCACTTCCTCAACAAATTCGACAAGGTGCGCAATCATGATCTGCCACATCTTCCTGCCTTTTTCGGGGGTTGCTTTTGTCGGATCACCCATCACGCCAGACTCGGAGATTTTGTTTGTACGTACATACCAGGGTACTCCACGCTCTGAGGAGTAATCGAGATATGATGATCCGAAGGTCAATGTCTCATTCATCAATTTATCTTTCCTCACGACGTCTGGTCGCACAGCCATCGTAGTACTTGTCTCTATTTCGCCGGCGTGAATATCATTGCGGGTATCGATCAATGCACTGATGTCTTTGTCACTTGTTTCACCAGTTTCGACGCAGACAAAAATGTGAGCGTCCCTATTGATCATCTGTGCGGCATATGCAAGTGTTGGCAGGTTGTCGCCATGTCCATTCAGGATGATGAGTTTGCGGATGCCGTTTTTTGCGAGACTCATACCGATGTCATAGATCAGATTGCCCAGAGTTTCATTGCGTACGCTTATCGTGCCTTTGAAATCGTCGTGGTGGTATGACACTCCATAGGGAATCGCCGGCAACACAAGCGGCTTTGGATGACTGCATGCCGCAGCAACCTTATGTGCGAGATGAATCGCGTCGAAGTAATCGATATCCAATGGCAGGTGTGGGCCATGTTGTTCTATTGCGCCACATGGTAAGATCGCAGTGTCTGTATCTACAAGGCGTTCTTCAATTTCAGGAGAAGTATGTTTATCCCATTCGAACATATCTTCGCCAATACCCGTATCTGATACTCGCCCAAGTTGAATGAATTCAAAGGGGTATTGTTCGGCATAGAGAAGTTCAGGTGTGAGATCAGTCTCTTTCCATTGCCGGTTCTCCATGCGCACTACGCCCTCTGCATATTCCATGAAGATACGTAGTACCGGTTCACGCATCTGAGAAGGCATATCCCGTAACATACTGCGCTCATTGTCAAAGCGCAACCTTACAATTTGAGGATTAGGCTTCGCAAGCTGTTCTGAATGATCCGTGTTTTCGATCAGGTCCTGCTCAAGGAGTAAATGATAGAGATGAGCAGCGTCGGAACCGATTTGTTTCACGCCTTTGGATTCCAACGTTTTCAGACATTCTTCTATTTGTTCATCTGTATACCCACAGCGTTTCGGATCCTCTTTCATAGCCATCAGCATGCCAACAATCCTTCGGCATTTTTCACAACTACCACACGGATAAATGCGTCCATCGTCTTCGTGTGCCGCATGACACGATACCTGATGCTCCTGTAAATGAGGATAACGTTTGACAAGGATTTTAAGAATAAGAAACTCACCAAGACTCCTCAGAACAGAGTATTGAAAGATATTCCAGCCTTTTTTTGTGTAGTAACGGGTAAGGACATTGTCAAAATACTTGCTTTGATCAAA
>JANNQA010000029.1:0-11494 GCA_031400515.1 Bacteroidota bacterium | reverse complement strand
AAGGGGCTTGCCTGAGAGATCTGCATAGCGCAATCGCTTGCTTTGTCCTCACTGCTCTGTTTCCCCTTATGGTCCCTTCAACGAAGCTTTATTTCTTATCCTTGCCAAGATATGAGTCCACAATTTCGGTAATCCGCCATTGTCAGACTTCGGCGGACGCAGTCGGTGAGGTAAGTAAGTTGAGAGTCTTCAGACACACGAAACGTGTATAACCGTGTCTGTTAGTGAAAGAAGCAGCGGCCATTAAACACATAAACAACAACACATCCGCAGCCAATAGCCTTCCATGATTTTAGTACCTTTCCTATCGTCAGCATTCACACACTACTGATATTTGCATAACAGAAACACCTTATGAAAAGAACACTACCGATTTTTCTCCTATCAGTCCTTACCGGAACGCTGTATGCCCAAATCACTATCACCAATGAGACATTTCCGGTTGCTGGTGATACTCTGAGGACGGCAATTGATAACACAGCTGTACCACTTGAAGTCCAGTATCTGATGCCGGGTGGCGGGCAGAATTGGGACTTCTCTTTCCTGAGCAAGGATATCCTGCGTACGACTGTGTACAGACCTGCGAGTGAAGGAGCGGCATTCGGCAATTTTCCTGACACGGAACTCGTGACTATCGATCCCACCGACACGGAGAATTATTATGACGTAAACAGCACAAGTCTCAGACTCGTTGGTCAGAACGGGATCGGTGTTTTGGACGTCTTGATACCAATTGAGATGCACGTCAGGTATAATCCACCATTGACAGAACGTGAAGTACCGCTTGCCTTTTTTGATATTCATCAGTATAGTTCTGGAATTCTCTATCCGTTTGCGGCATTGGAACTCCCGGCTGAACTCCTTAGTCTTTTGCCTATCACACCGGATTCTTTACGGTTTCGGGCAGCAATCTCTCAGCTTGACGTTTCGGATGCATTTGGCACTGCGACAATACCCGGTGGTGTCTATGAGGTATTGAGGAAAAAAAGAACAACCTACACTGAAAAACGCCTGGATGCAAAGGTTCCACCCCTTGGATGGTTGGATATCACGGATGTTGCCATACAGTCTCTGGGATTAAATAGCCTGGGTGTTGATACCCTGTACTATTATTTTTACTTCAGTGCTATGGAAAAGGAACCCATTGTCGTTGTAGGTTATAATCCAGTCGTGCCAGGTTCTTATGACAGGGTCCCGATTGTGGAGTTCAAGGATGTTGCTACAACTTGTGCAGTCGGAGATTTCTCCGGCACACAACCTGAGCTGATCCTGTCACCCAATCCTGCTACCGATCAGGTGCATTATACCTGCAGGCATTTTTCCCCTGGCGAATTTGTATTGCATTTCATTGATGCAAGCGGCAATCTCTTGATGACACAACAACTGACATCCTCCACCGGGATGATTTCGCTGGAAGTTCTTCCTTCCGGAATGTATTTCTATCAGGTACTTGATGAAAAAGAGCGAGTGATGGTAACTGGGAAGCTTTTGAAGTCGGAAAAGTAGACCAATCCTCAGTCCTCGGTGTCTGAGTTGCCTGCACTGAGCTCGCCGAAGTGTCGAAGAGCAGTCCTCAGTCCTCAGCAGGCATTAAGCTGTAAACATTTCAACACTAAACATTTAAACATTAAACGCTAAACAGTTAAACAGTTAACCATTTTTCAAAATCTATCAATCACCAATACACCCTTGTTCTCAAATTTGTCCATAAATGGCAGTGCAAGCGTTGCTTCTTCAAGCGAGATAGTTCGTTCTATCAGTTTTTCCGGATGCAGTTTGCCGCTTCGTATCATTTCCATCATCGCAGGATATTTATAAGCCTGCATGCCATGACTTCCGATGATCTCAAGTTCGCCTGCCAATACCTTGTCCATAGGTACATTTGGATGTCGATGGCTTCCTGTCATCAACCCAACCTGAATGTGTTTCCCCCTTTTTCTCAGATTGGCAACAGAATTGAAACATGTTGTTGCGCTTCCCAAAGCATCAACAGATACATGCGCACCTCCGTGCGTTAATGTTTTGATGTGTTCGACTACATCCTGATTTTGTAATGCGTTGACTGTTGACGCAGCTCCCAGTTCTCTGGCAAAGTTCAGCGTCTCTTCATTGATATCCACGGCAATCACGTGTGCCCCAAGAGCATTGGCGATCATGATCGCAGAGAGTCCAACTCCACCACAGCCATGGATCACGACGTATTGATCTTCTGTGACTTTTCCCTGTTCTACAATTGCTCTGAAAGATGTGATAAAGCGGCATCCTAAGATGGCGGCTGTGACGTCGAGCATTTCTTCCGGGATCTTTACCAGATTCGTGTCTGCATATTCCAGTGCAACATATTCTGCAAATGAACCCCAATGCGTAAAACCCGCCTGCGATTGATTGTCACAAACCTGATGATTCCCGGACTTGCATTGTGGGCAACTCCCACATGCGCATACAAATGGTGCCGTCACTCTGTCGCCGACTTTAAAATTGCGCACCTTCTTCCCGACAGCCTCGATAGTTCCGGCCAGCTCGTGTCCCGGAACATGTGGTAATCTAATATCCGGATCATGTCCCATCCATCCATGCCAATCACTACGACACAGACCAGTCGCTTTAACCCTGAGCACGACGCCATGGTCTTTAGGAGACGGATCTTCTACATTTTGAATGTCGATAATTCCCCGGAATGTCGTGTAAAGTGCTGCTCTCATAGAGGTGGTGTTTCGTGCTGGCCATATGTAGTGTTTTTGCAAATCTATGTAATCGGAGTAAATGGCACATTACTTACATCGCACAAACCCTGGACGCTACAATGCAAGAATGCAAGTCTATGATCCAAGTCCAGCTTCCGATATATTAACAAATGGTTACGGAAATTTGCCGTACAAATTCTTGTATTGTCCGTAATAATACCGTACGTTTGTGCAATCTTAAATTCAAGAAGATGAGAACCGCTGAACGCAAGAAAGACAACAACCGGATAGAATTCCGGGTAAGTAATGAAGACAAAGACCTCTTTGAACACGCCAGTCGTGTCAGAGGATTCAAATCCTTTTCTGAATTTGCAAGGCAGGCGATTTACAAAGAAGCAAAGGCAATAGTGGAAGCGGAGAATAGTATCCTGATCTCAAAACGGGACAAAGAGATCTTTTTCAATGCTTTAATGGGTAAAGAAGAAAAACCGAATGAGGCCCTTCTTTCCGCGATTCAGTTACATAACAAGCTGGTGAAACCATAGACCGGCCAGTGAAGATTGTACCATATCAAAGAGAGTATCAGAGAGATCATTTCTCTTGCGGCAAACCATCCCTGGATAACTATATTCTGAGGAATGCGACCAATGATGTGCAGTCCGGTGCCTGTACCTGCTTTGTTATCATTGACGAGCAACATCGCTTGATTGCATTTTATACTCTGGCAACTGACAGTATTCCTATGGATGATGCGCCAGCTGAATTAAAAAGGAAGATTCGGTATCCTCATATCCCTGTCATACTCCTGGGGCGATTAGCCGTGCACATTGATTATGTAGGTAAGGGTTATGGTAAGTTACTCCTGGCGGATGCACTGAAAAGGAGCTTACAAGTTGCAAAAGAACATATCGGTTCAGTGGCAGTGATTGTTGATCCAATTGATGCTGAAGCAGAACAGTTCTATACAAAGTATGGCTTCACAAAAATTCCGGATAGCGGCAGGATGTTCATGACGATGAAAAAGATACAGGAGGCTTTTGAGAGGAGTACCTGATCTCTTGAGTAAAATCGCTTTTGGCTATTTGCTGTTCGCCGTTCGCGGGGTGTCAATGCCTAAATATGGTTGACCGCATCTTGTCCTTAAACTCGATCTCGATCTGCTTCTGACCAAGGAGTCTCTCCAGCTCTGCTATCCGCTTTTCCAGCGAGATAATCTTCGTTGTGTCACTTTTTGATTCCACTATTGTTCTTTCTGGTTTTTCTCTTCTAGAATACTTTTCTAGCCATTTGTATACCGCCGTATCGCTTACCTCATACGCCTGGCTTACTTCTCCTACTGTTGCACGACCTTCCTCGATCTCCTGGACCCGCTTCTTCTTGAATGCATCACTAAATCTACGATAGCGCCGCTCCACTGAACTGCTTCTGAAGTGTGTTTGATTTGTCGACATTTTGACCTCCTTTTGCGTTTTTAAACCCAAAAGCGGTCAACCTATTTCAGGCATTGACAGGGCGGTTGACCTTGAAGCCTGCCCGCCACGCCCGAATGACCGTCGGTCGGGCGTCCCCAGGACCTTCAAGCGTCAAGAGCGTGGGCTTTTTTGGATCTCATATTTCGGAACATAACAAGACTCCTCAACCACCTAATCTAACTATGACTCGCACGGAGATACTGAGGACACAGAGTTCTTTCTCTTAGCATAATCACCACTTAAAAAGCTACCCTTGAAGAGACGATGACGCGAAAGAAGCAGGACTATTTTGTGAGACAGTATCAAGCTACTTAGAAGCCACTTAGCAGCTACTTAGCCTCCTTCCTAAACTTAAACCTCCCAAACAGCGTCATCGTTATCGCGCTCCTATCACTAGTATCGAATTCGATTGAAGCTCCATCATCCGGATTGATAAACGCATTGTCCCCGACAGGAACCAGTCTGTATATGTAGCCCCGGTCGTTGCCTGTCAATTCTCCATTCACCACAGTAAACTCAATCTTCCACTCTTTATACTCGTCCGAAGGAGGATTGGTCACCAAGTATTCACCCTCCAGTAATTTCAATTGCTCAGGAGAAACTTTTTTGACTAAGGCGTCTGTATTTACACCGAGTGATTTCAAGACTCTCAATCCGCCTTCATTACCCGGATTTAATGTTACAGACTTCATATAGTTCTCAATAGCCCGAGCTGTATCTCCGATGGCCAGAAGCGCCTCGCCGTAACTATCATAAGGATTAAAGGCATTTGGGAATGCTTCAACATTGAGCTTAAAAACAGACGCAGCTTCCTTTGCCCTGTCCGATTGCAACAATTGATATCCCGCCATATTCATTTCATTTTCGTCGAGATAGTAATCGCCGGAGCCTTTGATTGTTTTATAATGTGCAAAAGCAGCAGTGATGCCTTCTTTTTCTATCATATCGAGCAACGCATTCGCAACGGATTTCTTTGGAAAGTCATAGGGTTTGTCATACAGAATTCCGGTGATCGCAACAGTCATTGGATAAACAGAGGGACCTCCGGTATTGTCCAATATCACAATCAATGATTTGTCCGAGGGGACTCGGGTAATGCGTGTGCCAAAGCCATTGATTCCACCGCTATGACTGATTGTTGCTACCTGGTCTTCAGTGCTACCTACACGCATGTTGCCAATTTCCCAACCATAGCCGTAATGCTCTCCACCAGCAGGGATGTGTGTATCGAAGAGTAATTGCTTGTACTTTTCAGGAAGAAGCTGTTCTGTATACAATGCCTGGTCCCACAGATAGAGATCTTCGACAGTTGAATAAATCGCTCCTGCGGCAAAGGGAACAGACATGTCGATGTAACTGGCATTCCGGAACGTGTTACCAACCCGGTCATAGCCCGAAGCTCTGTTTTTGATCACAGCATCATGATGATCATAGCCTGAATTGTGCATTTTGAGCGGAGTAAAAATCTTCTCCTGCAGGACCTGTTCGTATGTTTTTCCTGTGACTCTCTCAATGATGTGACCTAACAAAACATAACCTGAATTGCTGTAGTTAAATTCTGCTCCGGGAGTAAACTCAAGTGTTGAATCAGCGAACAAACGCACGATTTCCTCAGGGCGGTAAGCATCACCCATCATCTCTCTATAGTTGGGATACGATGTGTAGCTCGGAATACCGGATGTGTGCGTAAGCAGGTGGTGAATCGTGATGATGCCTCCGGTCTTCGCAGGATAATCCGGCAGATAATTAGAAATCGGCACATCCAGCGCGACCTTACCTTCTGCAGTCAGTTGTACAATCACCACGGCCGTAAACTGTTTTGTGATCGACGCCAACCGGAATTTTGTGTCAGGTTGATTTAGGATGTCCCATTCCACATTCGCCAGACCAAAGCCTTTCTTATAGATCACCTTTCCTTTTTCTGCGACAAGGACAGATCCGTTGAAGACTCCGTAGTCTGCATAGGTGGTGATCAGTTCATCGAGCTTTTCGATTTTGGATTGGGCGAGGCAGCCGTGAGAGATGACTAGCAGTATAGTAAGGAAAAGAGTCTTAAGCAATGCAATTGTAGATTTCATCATGCCATCTGATTTGTTCCTGCAAGGTAGATAGCGGATGGGTGCGGAGTTGTTATGGAGGTGTTATTGGACGGTAAAATGGTAATACTTGCTACTAGCGGTCAACTTCATTCCCTAGGAACAACAGTTTAATTCCTCGTACTTTTTTAAGATGCTTCGCGAATTCAATTATCCTATCATCAATTGATAAATCTCGACTAATTGGTTCGTAGTCGCTATTTGATTCAAAGTATCTCTCCATAACTTCCATATATGATTGCTTGCTTATTCCGACACTATCGCTGCTATAGAAAGATTGATAAACTTTACTAACGAATGTTGAAAGTCTGAAGTCTCCTTCAATTGTTTCGCCTTGGTGAAATGCAATGTCAATTCCTGATTTCGAAAATGAGTAATGATGATCCGAAGTGCTAACTATTTTATGTGGTGGAATTGAGATATGTCCTCTCAGAAAAGGAAGGATTGAGATTAAATGCCTGGAATTATTTTCATAAATCCGAGTCGCCATTAGATGAAATGGCTTCCAAAAGAACAATCTCTCCGGAAAAGACAATTGCAAAGATTGATTGTATGCTGTGTATTCAAGAGATAGTGGAGCAACATATACTGCGTATTGACTAGGTGGCGAGTGAAATTGCAAAAGCGAGTTATGCTGGAAGTTTGTCGCATTCTTAGCCAAATCTCTCAGCTTAAAATAAAGAATAGGATTACTCGGAAGGGAGTTGTTTCTTCGAAATATTCTAATTCGTTGTAAAGGCAAATTTGAATTAGATGGGAGGAAACTAAAATTCATTGGCTTCAATCCCTCTGACACCTTAAATTGCATATATATTGGAACAAACCTGTTAAATAGTTTGTCTGCCCCGGTTACTTGCTCATCAACTGCTAGTAGCTCGAATCTTGCAGACCAAAAAGGAGTGACATATCCTAAGTAGGATGCAACATCTGCTTCGATTTGAGCTTCCGAAATGTCACTTTTGATTTTGTAGTTTATATTCACTTCTTAGTTTTTATTCTTGTTGTACAAGCTCACTACCTAATGACCCCTTAATTATTAGAGTATACTTTAAGTTCTATGTTTCCAACAGTCGATAAGTAATGCTGAACATTTCCCAATAATAAGAGAATGTCATTTGATGCATTTGTTTTACTCAAAGAGGGCTGAACAATGTAGACATGATATTTCATAGGCTTAGTGTACTTCGCTTGATTCAATAAGTTCTCTAAATCCTCTTCAGTTCCTTTTATGATCCGACTGCATGAATTATGATTAAGAGTTTTTGTCTTTCTCTTCAAAAGATGATTAAAGAATGCTCTTCCATCTCTATGTTTCCATTTCAATGATTTCTGTGCTTGACCGCAAACTTGATAGAAGTTTTCAATATCGTTGTTTATTTCTGCGTCCCTTGCATATTTTAAATGGAACAAGTGCACGTCTATTACTTCATCTGAATCATTTATTGCAATAACGTCTGCGATTTCACCTTTGCCGTCATCATCATAAATTATCTGAAAATCTTCCCTAATCTTATTGATGAAGTAGTATTGGATGGAATTCTCAATGTAAGGGGCAATGTCCTGTGATTCATATCTAATGTTCACCCCAATCCAATCATCAGCAATGATATTTTCCAACGAAAATACACCAGGAAATATCTTTAGCTTTACATACAAGTTTTGTAGCATTTGCGATCCATCAGCAAACCAAATTGTAGGCGTGAATTCTTGAAAGAAATCTCTTAAGACTGCAGTTTTATTCCCATAATGAACTGTGCATTCCGTCTGATTTGTTTTGATTACTCGGAAATTACTTTCTTGGGTTTCAGCATTAACCCCGAGTTGAATTTCAAACTGCACTGAATGTTCTGCAGTTTCTAAGGAGAATTGCAAGCTTCCGTTTATACTTGGATTTAACGTACATAGCTCTACATCAGATAAGTCAAACAAACTTCCGTTAACGATAAACTGATAACGATCTTTTGCGAATTCATACATCGACGGATGCCAATCAATAAGTATTGGCATTACATTAGGTCGACTGGAAATTTTCTCAATTGCCATAGTATGTTGAAGAACCACATTTGGGTCAATGAGATTATTCTCGACGATTTCACCAATTGTTTTGCACCATTTAATTAACTCGTCCAAGTTGCCTCTTTGATAAGACCACAGTTTTCCTTTTACAGAACATCCCAATGACACTTTATCTCCATCTTTATAACCAACTCCGAAAATATTGTTCTTTATAAGAGTGCCTTGCTCTAACTCTCTTATTCCGTCCTGAACTCCTTTCCCGTAATATGCTTGAAATGTTATGTCCTGACCAATTCCGCGTCTAGTCCCAACATTGTATAGTGTCAATCTACTCACTTTGTGGAATATTCTGAACACATTCATTCCATTTATCAAAGTTGTTCTTTCTTCTCCGAAAATTGCATCCATCAGAGAGTTAACTGAGAATGACTTGAGCGACGTATTCAAAAACACTCTGTTGATATTCGGACGGAAATCCCAATGAATAACTATAATATCCCATTGTAAATTCTGAACCGTTTCAAAACTGCCCCACTCAACTTTCTCGATTTTACCTAAAATTATGACTAGAGTATCCGTGTGGTTGGTGTCACTAAATACATGCTCGTAGCTTTCAATACCAGGAAATCCAGATTGCCAATTTGATGGATTCCAGTCGCTACTACTATTTCTATAAATAACGGTACTCATTGCAGGATTGATTTCTCCAAACGGCACTTGCGATTTACTGATGTTTTGAAAGCGGTCAAGAAATTCTCTTATGTTGATTTCCCTTTGAGTTGCATTAGCACTAATACGAGGCAGCAACAAATTCCAATCTGCATTTCTTGCATATAATTGATCCAATTCCTCATGAATTGGCGGATAAGCAATGTTGGTTATAAAGCTTGCATTACCTAATTCATCATAGGACGTTCTTGTAAATCGCCCGATGAATTGAAGCGTGATTGGCAAACTTTGTCTTTCGTCATGAATCGCAGCTATCTTCAAATTTGGCAGGTCAAAACCCTCTCCTAACATATTTACGCATACTATAATTGAGTGCTCGCCTCTCTTTATTTCCTCAATTTTCTTCCTTAGTCCAGATATCCCTGTATAAATTAGTACTGGATTATGTTCAGGATACTTTTCATAGTGCACGAATACTTCAATTGCTCTCCCTTTACTCATACACCTTGCCATTAGAATATGACTATACCCTGCAGAAATATCTTCTTTTAGTTGTGCCACAGCTTTATCTGCAATCTTTTCGTCAGCTAGTTCCTTATTGTATTCTCTTATTGGTAGGTAGTTAATCTGTTTGTAATATTTCTGTTCTTGTGCTTTACGAAGTGAAAAATTAAAAATTACTTTTCCTTGGAGGCTCTTGCCGTCATTTCTAAACGGAGTCGCCGTGAACAAGAAAACCTTCTCTTTATCAAATTTTCCTATAAGTTCTTTCCATGTTTTGGCTTCTGAATGATGGGCCTCGTCAACAAAGAGATGTGAAAAGGAATCCTTCAATATTGTTCTTTCAGCATTACTGCAAGCAGTCAGTATGTCCATTGTGGATATAACTACATTGCATTTTGAAATAAAGTCATCCAAATCCTGTGCATTATGGAAACCGCTCTTTAAGATTCCAACTATTGGGTTCATGCAATCTGCACTAACAATTCCAAATTCTTTAAGCAAACCCAGTGTAATAAACTTGTTTGAGATTTGCGTTCTCAGGGAATCGGAGGGAACGGAAACAAGAAGCTTTTTACACTCATTGGCAATTAGAGTGGCCAACATGGTTTCAGTTTTTCCTGTTCCTGTTGGCATTATAACAATTGCTTTTTCCTCTGGATTCTGAATGTGTGCTAGAATTGAATGTAAAGCACCCATTTGCGGTGGTCTTAATCCTTTGATATTTGCGACTTCGTTTTCCTTTATAAAATTGAATTTGTCCTTCCATGAAGCAACAACTTGCTCAGGCATTACAGCAACAAAAGCAGGATGCTTTAGCCAACGCCTAATATTTATTATACGATCATTTACATCACTTTGTGTTGGCCTCTTTGAGGTCAACAATACAAAATCATAATCTCCCAAATAATTGTTGCCCTTATCAGAAGTAAGCAAATAATTGGTGCCATTACATTCAATCACAAAAGGATTGGTGTTGATAAATTGAATATTATTGAGCGTATACTCTCCCCCAAAATTTTGCCATATTTCATTTCCATTGGCTTCATAGACAAGCTTCGATATTTTTGGAAGAGTTAGTGCCATGACTAGGTATTTACTGTTTATTACTATTTTATTATCGTAGAAAGACAGCAACAGACCAACCCCAATAAACCCGTGATTCACTTTTAATTATCATCCACACATCTCACAGTCACCGTCGACATAGTATACCCTCGGCATGCACATCTTAATCCTCTCAGCATCCTCTTCACAATCATGACCATGATTGCCAAAATTGCAGCTAACCCCTAAAATGAAGCTTTTAATAAAGGATTGAATGATAAAGTTTTTCCCGTGAATTCTGCCAGTCTACTATCCAATTTGGTTTCCTCAAGGAAGTGTATTGAGCTTGGTTAAATGTTCCTTGCCAGACCATTTGTCCTAGATCCTTTATTCACCTTTTAGGAAAAAGTAACCCTAGCGACACCAATAGTAGGTCTATCTGAGTTTAGAGGGATTAGAGTTAGAACACCGCGTTCCACAGGCTTCAAACTATAACCGCGTGTGATTTTGAATTCCCCTCCCTCGCTTTCAACTTCCCTCACCCCATCCTCCTCCTCCATATCAATCAACGCATGGTACTTCCTGATTATCTCTTCATCAAACTCCGACTTCCGGTTAAGGTCAGTGAGCAATCGGCGCTGATATTCAAGAAGCTCAACCAAGCTCCTTGAGAATATTAATACTATCAATCATCCAAGCATTCCCACCGATGGCCGCGGTTTCCATATGGATCACCGATTATTCCAGTTGAACCAGGTGCTGCCCTACAGTAACCTATGGGTGGTACTCTAATGTACTTGGCGGCCTTAATTCTAACTCCACAATTGTTGCAACCAAATCTCTTAGGTCCGTGTGGTCCATAATCTATATAGTTGTGAGTAAAAGGTAAGACATACGCTGCTGGACACTGATATGGATAATTACTCGTTTCATCATCCTCAGGTATAACAAAAACATGATTGCACTTACTACAGATATAGTTTTCCATATCATCATCAGACAGCATGAC
>JANNQA010000019.1:0-63923 GCA_031400515.1 Bacteroidota bacterium | reverse complement strand
TAAACATGGACGGGTTGATAAATAACTCCGATCTGGTGGCACTGGCTCCGTTTGCAGCAATTGGATTCGCTCGAAACTTTTGATGAATGAAAGCACCCTGTAGCTGGCTCCCAAAGTGAAGAGTCAGCTACAGGGTGTAAGTAAGAACCGGGAAACAACTACAGAACGAACGATCAGAATAAAGCCGGTCCACTGTGATCGGCTTTATTATTTTATTGGCAACTCAAGAGGGCATATCTTTATTCGTATGAAACAAGAACTACAAAAAGCATTCTCTCAGATTACCAATACGCTAAAGGAAACAATCACTGATATCAGTGACAGTGCCAAAGAAAAAACCATTTCGATCATTGAGACATGGCTTGATGTCTTTCCCGAACTGGAATCTATGGGTCTTGAGATCACAAGCTTCGGAGTGAATTTGGCCATTAGCCCATCCCTGGAGGTCGAACTTTCCGGACCTGCCGGGCTGTTTGATCATGGAAGACTGGAAGGGTATCGCGAGAAATATAAAGAGAATATCCACGTCACCACTGTGCTTCGCGCAATACTCACCTCAAAACAGATGTACCATAAACTTGGTAAAAAGAACACCGACGAAATCTTTCTCAAGATCAAAGTCAAAGTTCCCCCTGAAGTAGGAGTCTATTTCGGAAAACCTGCTATTCCTTGAAAAAGAAGGCTTTTCGCTTTACGCCATTCGCCGTTAGCATACGTTACGACAAGATGACCTTGTGCGTAGTTTGCAACTTCGCACAATCGTCAACGCGATTTTGAAGTTTGCAACTTCCCTCAGCCCCAGCCTTTTTCAGTCACCGTAGCTTAAGCGAAGGTGACCGCCTTCTTCTTATTTCCCTATCCCTGCAATCACCTCTTCCAGCGCATACTCATCTCCTGGCTGGTAGCCTGCATGTTCATAGATAATTTCACCGGATTTGTTCACCACAAATGTCTGTGGTATTGCCTGGAAATTTAATGCTTGCTGCAGTTCCTGATTTGCATCAGAGAGGATTTCGAAAGGCCAGCCCTGCTGCTCCACGATGGGTCGCACTTTGGATAGTGCACGCGCATTGTCTATTGTGATAGCGACGATCTCGACATCATATTTTTCTTGCCATTCCGGATAGAGCTCGGCAATTGCATCAAGTTCGCGCTTACAAGGAGAGCACCATGAAGCCCAAAAACTCAAAACCGTGATTTTGCCGCTTTTGCCATATTCCTGAATATTTACGCTCTCGCCATTCAGTCTTTTCAAAACTACACTAGGCAATGTCTTGCTTACAGAGGAGTTTGTTGTATGCAATGAGATATTTTCCCTCCCTATTGTCGTCGGAGACAGGGCAATAGCGCTCGTCAATAGTGCTGTGAATACATAAACCTGCTTTATCATGGGTGCAAATTTATCTTATTTTCACCCAGCTAAATAGACACTTAACCTCAGTTTAACGCCTTACTTGTTCTACGCCATGCACCGTATTCTGATTCTGGCTCTTCTGATGGCTATTTTCACCTCTCCCGCACATGGTCAGGAAATCAAAGGACAGTTCTCCGGTAGCTTCGATGCCAACATCAACTTTTTTGTCGAAGACGAAAAGATCGGGGCCACAAATACTCCCCAGTATGATGACAATCTGATTGGGATTGAAAACTGGATTAATCTCAAATATCATCGTGGCACCTTCGATGCAGGCGTACGTTTTGACCTGTTTCACAATTCCAACCTCCTGAACCCTACAGATGCACACTCCGAGTATGGCATCGGGCGAGTATATGTCAGCAAGCAGTGGAATAAACTGGAGGTGACTGCCGGATATATCTATGATCAGATAGGGAGTGGCATCATCTTTAAGGCATATGAAGAGCGTGCACTTCTCCTTGACAATGCACTTGTGGGTCTGCGTGGACGATACGCGCTCGATGAGAACTGGAATATCAGTGCTTTCGGGGGCAAGCAAAAGAATTTGTTCGATGTCTTTGATTCATGGTTGTACGGTGGCCGTGTTGAAGGTTATCTCACCTCAAAGAATCCGGACGCCAAATGGTCGCTTGCACCAGGAGCAGGCATTGTTGTAAAAACCCTGAATGAAACACAAGTGGATTTACTCGCGGCGGTACTTGGCTCTTATACTCCCGATGATTTTATCGAAGAAGTACCGTATTCAAATATTGCAGTAACCCTATACAATACCTTTCAGGCAGGACCAATCAGTTGGTATCTGGAAGGTGCATATAAATCCAAAGAAGCATTTTATGACTTGCTGGCTCCAAGGTCACTTTGGAATGGTGGTGAGAGTGTGGGCAAGTTTGTGGTCGAACCAGGCTACGTCGTATACAGTTCGTTGAATTACGCTGATAAAGGTTTCGGCGCCTCATTAGAATTAAAGGCTACAGAAAATTTCAATTTCAGAGCAGATCCATTTGCATCCCTGAATCGTGGATTGATTCATTATCTCCCTCCAATGATGCGCCTCAATACATATCGCCTTACAGCCCGGTATGCCGCGGCCACACAGGATCTAGGGGAACTTGCCGGGCAGATTGAATTGTCTTATCGCGCTTCACCGCAAAAAAACTACCTGGTCAATTTTTCAAATATCATGGATCTCGATGGGGATTTGCTCTATCGTGAGTTTCTCGCAGAAGCGACTTTCAAGAAACCCAGAAAGAGCACACTCATTACCGGTCTGCAGTTTCAATGGTATGATCAGGAATTGTATCAGGGTAAAACCGGCGCAGCAATGGTGCAGGCAGTGACACCATATCTTGACTATCTAAACAAAATTGGAAAGAAGCAATCCATTCGATGTGAGCTTCAGTATATGCACACACGCCAGGATTTTGGAAGCTGGGCATATGGTTTGATTGAAGTAGGCATCGCACCACATTGGTTATTTGAGATCTCTGATATGTGGAATGTCATACCGTATGAAGACAGCGCTGGCAATAAGAAAAATGATCCACTCCACTATCCGACGTTTGGTGTGATTTACAGTACAGGTGCGCATCGCTTTAGCGGGAGATTTGTGAAACAGGTGGAAGGCATTGTATGTTCCGGAGGAATTTGCAGACTTGAACCGGCCTTCAGTGGAGTACGTCTGCAGATATCATCACAATTTTAATTCTTGATTCTGTGATTTTGAAATTCAATAATACATTTTTTCTTTTCTGCCTGATCATTTGTATTGTTTCTGCATGTAAGACGCGCACCATCGAGCCGGTCGTTCCTGCCGGTGAACGCATCGTATTACTTGAGGAGTTTACTGGTAAAGGCTGTACAAATTGTCCGAAGGGAAGTCGTGAGTTGGAGAATCTGCGCAGTATCTATCAGGAACAACTTGTTGTCGTATCCATTCATGCAAACTTCTTTGCAAATCCACAGTTCTTTCCTCTGGGTCAATATGATTTGCGCACAGACGAAGGAGAACAGCTTTTTGATTTGCTCGGACCTAATCTCGGCTATCCTGCTGGCGTGATCAATCGACGCAAATTCAATGGCGAATTGCAACATGGTACCAACGTCTGGGCTGGTTTTGTCGCTCAGGAAGCGGCTATTGATCCACAACTTGAGTTTACCATCACCAGGACATATCTGGATGACACGCGTCATTTGCATTTGGTTATTGCCGGACGCGCAAAAGTGGACATACCCGACCAATTGCGTATCTCCATCATGATTGCGGAAAGCGGAATCATAGATGCACAGGATGATTCTGAAGCCGGAGGTATTGTTGATGACTATGTACACAATCATGTATTGCGCGACATGGTGACACCATTCGATGGCCAGGATTTAGCTGCTTCATTATTAGCGGGTGAAGAGTTTGAGATTGTATTTGAATACGATTTATCCTCCGCCTGGAATGCCGCTCAATGCAATATCATCGCGTTCGTATCCCTCAATGCCGGCTCTGGTGACATTACGGTTCTTCAGGCTGGAGAAATCAAAGTCATCGAGTAGCCTTGCCCGCAAAACTTATCTTAGCCTTTACTTTTACATTTTGACTTTTACATTTTACATTTTGACTTTAATCCGAACACTAATCTTTTGCACTCTCACGCCCCTCAATCTGCTTAAGGGGAAGTCCACGCGCATTGAGATTCAATGTGTTACGCGGGATGGCGGTGCCACCTTTCCGCGAGTGCTGAAGCTACTTTGCGGACTGCGTCCGACAAAGGCGACTTCGTCCGCCGACGGCGGAGGCGCTACGGGGTCAGGGGGTAGTATAACTTTATCCAGAGTAGACTTTTACATTTTGACTTTTACATTTTACATTTTGACTTTAATCTCCCCCCAATGAGAGTCTCCTATAACTGGCTAAAGGAATATCTGCCTGTCGACGTACCAGTTGCTGATATTGCGGCAATCCTCACCAGTTTAGGCTTGGAAGTAAGCGCCATAGAACATGTCGAAAGTCTCCAGGGAGGCCTCAGGGGTGTTGTAGCAGGTAAGGTCGTCGCATGCGAAAAGCACCCTAATGCGGATCGTCTTTCATTGACCAGAGTAGATATCGGTTCCGGGGGGCTCCTTCAAATTGTGTGTGGCGCACCAAACGTAGCCGCAGGTCAAACGGTATGGGTCGCTACAGTAGGCACAACACTTTATCCGACATTGGCAGACAAGGCGCTTACCATTGCGAAAGCTAAAGTCCGGGGCGAGTTTTCAGAGGGCATGATATGCGCTGAGGATGAGCTTGGTCTGGGCACCGATCACGGTGGTATTATGATATTGCCGGAAGACATTTCTATTGGCACTCCTGCCAGTGAATATTATCAGGTGACAAGCGATGATGTTCTGGATATCGAACTCACACCCAATCGATCCGACGCAATCTGTCATCTTGGCATCGCTCGTGATCTCGCGGCATGGTTTTCTGTGAATAAAAGTCCAGTCACTTTACGTCTTCCTGTTTTTCCTGGCCATTATGAAAAAACAGCAGATTATGAAGTTGATATCACGGTCAAAAATCCAGAAGCATGTCCTCGTTATTGTGGCGTGACGATCAGCAATATTACCATTAGTGAATCACCAAAATGGCTAAAGGACCGGCTTCGTGCTATTGATGTTCGGCCTATCAGCAACATTGTAGACATTACAAACTTCGTTCTGCATGAGATGGGTCAACCGCTTCATGCGTTCGATGCAGATAAAATCAAACGCAGGCAAATCATTGTACAAACCTTGCCGGCAGGTACCACATTCACGACATTGGACAACGTGGAGCGAAAACTTTCTGCGGAAGATTTGATGATCTGTGACGGAGAAAATCGTGGGATGTGTATTGCCGGTGTATATGGCGGTATTGGTACAGGAATTTCTGAGAGCACGGTCAATGTCTTTATTGAGTCGGCGCATTTTCATCCGGGATGGATTCGTCGTACAAGTATGAGGCATGATCTGCGTACTGAAGCTGCAAGGACATTTGAGAAATCAACGGATCCGAACATTTGCAAGGATGCACTTCTGAGAGCCGTGGGCCTAGTGTTGAAAATCGCAGGAGGAAATATCGCCTCGGATGTCATCGATGTGTATCCGAACCCAGTTTTGGAAAAGCAGATTCCGGTGCGCCTGGACATGATTCACAAACTTACAGGCGTAGAGATGTCTCCTCAAAAAGTGCTTCAGATTCTGCAGGCATTGAATATGCAGGTGATGAAAGATGATGGGCAATCTATAATAGTTTCAGTTCCTACAAACAAAGCCGACGTCACACGTGAAGCTGATGTCATCGAGGAAATCCTTCGCATCTATGGATTTGACAATGTGATGATGAAGCCGAAACTGGAGATTGCATTGACCACCGCAAGAAGGACAATGAGTACGCTGCGAGGTGATCTTGGTGATTTCCTGGCTTCTCAGGGATTTCTTGAAATGATGGGAATGTCTTTGATTGAAGCGAGACAGTTTGATCATGGGCCTCTGCACATAAAAGAAGATTCCCGTATCCTGATTGCCAATACTTCGAACGTAAATCTGGATCTGATGCGTCATAATCTTCTCGCAACAGCCCTGGAAGCAGTACGATTCAATCAAAATCGCGGTCAGTCTGATCTCATGCTGTTTGAATTCGGTCGCACATATCAACGAGAGAATTCTCAAATCAGAGAAGATGAAAGACTAACGCTCTCAGTATGCGGCACACCATACTACTCCGGTTGGCGACGGAAGAGTGAAGTCACGGATTTTTACTTTCTTAAAAAATATGTTCATCTCGTCATTGATCGATTGGGTATCACTCCGGATGAGATCATTGAGAATAAGGATGCCCAGTGGGAGTATGCCCTGGAATATGTGCGGGATCAAAAACACATTGTCACCTTTGGAAAAATCAGTCGTGCTACTCTGCAACAATTTGATCTAAAGACTCCCCTTTACTTCGCAGATTTCAGTTTGTCGGGTTTGCTTGCCTTGTCTTCAGGAAAGAAATTTGAGTTAAATGAAATTGCCAAATTCCCGGCTGTGTATCGTGATATCGCTATTGTGCTTGCAAAGCATGTCCCATATGAGGCCGTTGAGAAAACAATTTTGCAAGCAGGTGGTCTACTTCTTACACATTGCAGCCTGTTTGATATCTATGAGAATGTAGAGACAATGGGTAATGACAGACGGTCGTTGGCAATATCCCTTGTATTTCAGGATCCAGTACGCACCCTCACAGAGGAGGACATCAATAACGCGATCAGGCAGATTGTCTCGGCTCTTGAAAAAGCAACCGGTGCCGTATTAAGATAGTCCGATAAATTGTAAATACACCACATCATTCTTCCCGCATTTCGAAGCATATCCACGTTCCACCGGGTACAGCTAATTCAAAATATTGGGGTAATTAAGTAACAACTGTGAACGCTGGCTCACTATGTATGACCAGGCATTTTTCACAGTTCGGTTTATCAATTTATTCATCTTAAAATTAGTTAGCCATGAAATTACAATTAGCTCTAATGCTGTGCCTTACAGCAATCCTTGGTTCATGTGATAAGGAATTTGGTACTCCTTGTCAGGGCTGCACACCGGTTGAAGATCCCCGATCAGAGATTGTGTTGCAATGCCATGTACTCATTCCGGCAGGTTTGTATACTGCAGAGGAATCAGCGAAAATCGTAGACCAGGCGAATCTGGAATTGCTCGATCCCACGACGAGGAAAGTCATTGCAAGGAAAGTGGTCGCCATAAAGGGCAATGGAGATATCGTCGATGCACAAAGCACCCAAAACAATTCCGCGTTTCTCTATTCATCTGAGGTCTCATTTGATGCATCATGGGGTGTGTATATCATGGCGTTTCATGTACAAAATCAGTTGAATACAACGCAGGAAAGGCTGATCGACTGTGGACAGGGATACACAACTGTCCGCTTCAACTACTAGGCCGTTTATCAGAGATTGCAATAAGAACTCCAAACTCCATTGTCTTGTCGAGGCAATGGAGTTTCTCTGTTTCAAGGCGACTTTCATCTCGATTACATAGGCGGATTCCTCTTCTGAAGTCCCTCAATTGGCAGCCACATTTTCTGGCCAATCCCGCCTGTAAAGCCACTGAAAGCTTTGGGTAAAGGGGGCATATAAACTACAAAACCATTTATGTACCTTTGACGCATGCAAACATTATTGCAAAAAATGCGGGATATCGATCTAAAGATCAAGGCCTTAGGCGATCGGTATGAAATACTTAAGCAACAGAACAAACAATTAAAACAAGAAAATATTTCTTTAAAACAAGACCTGGATCTTCTCAGTCAAGATCGGATGATCCTGGTCCGGGAACTGGAATCAGCGAAGTCTCAGATAGTACAAGGCGGGCTCAGTGACAAGGAAAAGAAGGCTACCGACAAAAAACTCGGACTGTACATTAGGGAAGTCGATAAATGCATCAATCTGATGCAGGAAATTTCATAAAGAACGCGCACTCCATGAAGAGTATTGATGTGATGATAGCCGGGCGGTCCTTTCCGCTCAAGGTGACACAGGAAGAGGAGTCGCTGGTATTGCAGGTGACTGATGAGATCAATGAAAAAGTGCGGAACCTGCAAAACATCTACCTGCAAAAAGACAAACAAGATTGTTTGTCTATGGCTTTGCTGACATATGCAATGGAATCTGCGAAATTGAAACGTGAACTCACCGGAATCGAAGAACTCCGTGAGTTGTCTGATCAGATCGAAAGCTCCATTCTCCGGATCATCGTGTAATCTATTTTGCCATCTCTGGCTGACTGAAACCATCCCGGTCTATTTCTCATCATACTTAAACAGATGTAGTTATGGACAACATTGGAATTGGTTTAATCGCAGGTGTGATCGGCGGTGCTATTATCGGCATTGTCATCGCAATCCTTGCGTTGAAAAGAATGCGTAAAAACGCAGTAGAGGAAAGTAACCGTAAAGCTGACCTGTCGATTCAGGAGGCACGTGTCTCCGCTCAGCGCCTCGTCGATGAAGCCGAAGTAAAGGCTGAAAAAATTCTCTCAAATGCTGAATGGAAGAATGAAAAAGTAAAACAAAAGAAAATCCAGGAAGCCAAAGACAAGTTCAATAGCCTCAAGGTCGAGTACGAGAATTACAAAGCACAACATAAAGTAGAGATCAAGGAACGCGAACTTGAACTTGCGCAACTCGAACAGGACATCCAGGTGCGTACAGAATCCCTGAAGGTGAAAACAGAAGCGTTCGAAAGCAAGGAATCCGAAATCGAAGCCATCCGCGAAAATCTCGATGTACAACTGAAAATCCTAGCCAAGAAAAAAGAAGAACTCGATTCTGCAAATGAACGATTCATCAGTGAGCTTGAGAATATTGCCAAGCTCTCTGAAGCCGCCGCGAAAGAGCAACTCCTCGAAGCCATCCGTGCCAAATCTCAGACAGATGCAATGGCAATCGAAAAGGAAGCCGTGAATCAGGCCCGCACCAACGCCGCCCGTGAAGCAAAGAAAATTGTCATCCAGACTATTCAGCGCATGTGTGCTGAGTACACGATCGAAAACACCGTCTCGGTATTCAATCTTGAAAGCGATGACATCAAAGGACAGATTATTGGTCGTGAAGGAAGAAACATCCGCGCGCTGGAAGCAGCAACCGGAGCTGAAATCGTCGTCGATGATACACCAGAAGCAATCGTTATCTCAAGTTTCGATCCGATCCGTCGTGAAGTCTGTCGTCTCGCCTTGAAAAAACTTGTCGCCGATGGTCGTATTCACCCTGCCCGGATCGAAGAAGTCGTTGCCAAGGTCCAGAAACAACTCGAAGAGCAGATCGTTGAGATCGGTGAGCGTACTGTCATTGACCTCGATATCCACGGCCTCGCACCTGAACTGGTGCGGATGGTTGGACGGATGCGTTACCGGTCATCTTATGGGCAAAACCTGTTGAAGCACTCCATAGAAACCGCAAATCTCTGCGCAACGATGGCTGCTGAAGTAGGATTGAACGCCAAACAAATCAAACTCGCAAAACGCGCCGGATTACTCCATGATATTGGTAAAGTCGCCGAAGAGGAGACAGAACTCTCACATGCATTGCTCGGTATGAAAATGTGCGAAAAGTTCAAAGAGCATGCTGCACTTTGCAACGCTGTAGGTGCGCATCACGACGAAGTTGAAATGAATAACATCGTGTCACCTATTGTCCAGGCATGTGATGCCATTAGTGGGGCACGTCCCGGCGCACGTCGCGAAATCCTCGAAAGCTACCTCAAACGCATCGGTGAACTTGAAGAATTGGCAATGAGCTATGACGGCGTGCAGAAAGCATATGCTATTCAGGCCGGACGTGAGCTCAGAGTCATTGTAGAAAGTGAGAAAGTCACCGACGACTACGCGGACGACCTATCCTTTATGATCTCTCAGAAAATCCAGGACGAGATGCAGTACCCAGGTCAGATCAAGGTGACCGTGATCCGCGAAAAACGCGCTACAGCCTTCGCGAGGTAAAACAGCCAAGGAAGTCAAAATGTAAAATATCGAAGTCCGAATATCGAAGTGGTCAAGACACTTCGGACGTCGATATTCGGTATTCGACATTTTGACTTTCCCCAAGGTGCTGCCAGCGACGTTGATGTCCCAGTCCGGCGATCCTATGCCTCCAGATCCGCACAGTCTTGACCGAAAGCCATCTTGAAAGACGCTGCGTCCCTGAAAAACGCGCTAGTGCCTTCGCGCGGTAAACTGCCAAGGAAGTCAAAATGTAAAATATCGAAGTCCGAATATCGAAGTGGTCAAGACACTTCGGACGTCGATATTCGGTATTCGACATTTTGACTTTCCCCAAGGTGCTGCCAGCGAAGTTGGTGTCCCAGTCCGGCGATCCTATGCCTCCAGATCCGCACAGTCTTGGCCGAAAGCCGTCTTGAAAGACGCTGCGTCCCTGAAAAACGGGCACAGTCTTCGCGCGGTAAACAGCCAAGGAAGTCAAAATGTAAAATATCGAAGTCCGAATATCGAAGTGGTCAAGACACTTCGGACGTCGATATTCGGTATTCGACATTTTGACTTTGTTTTGCGTCATGCTGGTCTTCTCTCACGTTCTCACCTTCTCATATTTTCGCGTAAAAGTTTGAACACAATGCCCTAAATCAGGGGATAAAACATACCTTCGCGCCTGATTTTGAAATAGGGTTAAACGGCACATGAAAATCAAGGATTTACGGGCTTTTTTGGTCATTATATCGGCTCTTTTACTGTCTTTAAATGGGTTTACTCAGGGGCATGATGAGACCCATGGAGATGGTCATGCAGCTGATTCATCATCTTGCGGTATTGTGGCGCACCAAGAGGTCACAGAATACAACCCGGGTGCCGTTGCCTTTCACCATATTGCCGACCAGAATATCTATACTATGGGGCCCTGGCACTTCTCCCTGCCATGTATCCTGTATTCGAAAGATCAGGGTTGGTCAGTCTTTTCTTCCGCCCGATTTCATGTCCATGGGCATCATGGCGATGGTGTGAAAGCATATGACCGCTATGTCATCGCTGAAGGAAAAGTGAGACGTGTGAACCCCGTGCTTCATCCGGATTTTCCATCTGGCGAAGTTGCAGTTTCAGGGTTCAAAGAAGAAAAACGGATGGTGGATGGAAAGGAAAGAATATTCGTCCATGCCTGTGTCGACAATCACCTTTATGAACTTGAGTCAGCAAGTACTGCAGATTTTGGGTTGTTTGGAGGAGGGATCACATCGTTTTATGATTTTTCCATCACGAAGAATGTATTTACGATGTTGTTTGTGGCGCTCTTATTGGGTTGGGTGTTCTTATCCATTGCGCGCAGTTATCGTCGTCGCGTGGGGATGGCACCGAAAGGGATGCAATCATTCTTAGAGCCGATTTACAATTTTATCCGTGATGATGTCGCCAAAGCGATGATCGGTCCGAAGTACGAACGCTTCATGCCATTCATCATGGCAGTGTTCTTTTTTATTCTCACACTAAATCTCATCGGACAGATTCCATTCTTTGGGAATCCGAATGTGACTGGCAATCTTGGTGTCACCCTTGTATTCGCAATCTTCACATTCCTTATCACGAATCTCAATGGTAATGGACATTATTGGAAACATATTCTTTGGATGCCGGGTATTCCCGTTCTGGTAAAAGTCATCATGACACCGATCGAAGTGTTGGGATTATTTCTGAAACCCATCACACTCATGGTACGATTATTTGCAAACATTACCGCAGGACATATCGTCGTACTGAGTTTCGTCGGGCTCATTTTCATCTTTGGTAAAATGGGTGAAAGTATGGTTGGCGGATATGGAGGTGCAGTAGTCTCTATTGCCTTGACCTTGTTCATGTCTGCGATTGAGTTGCTGGTAGCCTTTATTCAGGCCTTTATTTTTTCTATTCTTTCTGCATCGTATATCGGAATGGCAGTTGCAGAAGAACATCATTAATTGATCAGTGTGATTTTAAATTTATTAAAGCAAATTCTTAAACAACATTAAAATTTATTTATACTATGACTGGTTCAATAGCAACTTTAGCATTTGGTCTCGCAGTGATCGGTGCCGGTATCGGTGTAGGTTACATCGGTGGTAAAGCCATGGAAGCGATCGCAAGGCAACCTGAGGCAATAGGAGATATCCGTGCAAATATGTTGATCATGGCCGCTCTTGTAGAAGGGATTGGTCTGATTGCAATCATTCTCGCTTATATTTCTTAGTCTTTCTTAGTCCACTGCTTCACTGCACAGACTGCATTTTTTTCACGAATAAAAAAGGCTTGCAATGTTTTACTTGCTGGACTTTAGCCCTATCAAACCTGATATCGGGCTCATTCTTTGGACAACAATCATCTTCGGATTATTCTGGCTGATTGTAGGTCGCTTTGCGTTTAAACCCATCGCCAGTGCACTCAGGCAACGTGAACTCGATATCCAGTCTTCTCTCGATCAGGCGAAGTTTGCTCGTCAGGAAATGGCGAATCTGAAGGCTGAGAATGAGAAGCTGCTCGCCACTGCACGTGAGGAAAGAGCCAAAATCCTCAAGGAAGCAAAAGATGCCGGTGAGCACATCGTGCAGGAATCCAAAATGAAGGCAAAGGAAGAAGCACAGAAGATTGTGACAAGCGCGAAAGCAGAAATTGAGAGCCAGAAAAAACAGGCACTGATTGAAGTGAAGAATGAGGTTGGAAATATGGCACTGGATATTGCTGAACAAGTCTTGCGCCGCGCGCTCAAGGATGACAAACAACAGCAGGATCTCGTGAATACACTGGTGAAGGAAATCAAACTCAACTAATCCGAAGGATGTTAGCAGAACGTATCTCAGCACGGTATGCCAAATCATTGATCGATCTGGCAATAGAGCAGAACAAGCTGGAGCATGTGACTGAGGACGTGGAGTATTTTCATCAGGCTTCTCAGGTACGTGACCTGCATCTGCTATTGAAAAGTCCTATCGTAAACACCACTGCGAAACGCAAGATCTTCGAAAAGTTGTTTACAGAAAGATTTGATCCGCTTACGAATGCCTTTCTTGATATCCTGCTTCGCAAAGGACGTGAATCTTATCTCGGGGATATTGCACAGGCATTCATTGAGCAGTATCGTGTGATCAAAAAGATTTCCTCTGTCAAGCTCACGACGGCCACAGAAGTATCTGCAGAAAGGCTGGAAGAAATCAAACAGAAAATCCGCGCATCAGGAGTCACATTCCCCAACGTGGAAATTCATAAACATGTCGATCCTGAAATCCTCGGAGGATTTATTCTTGAATTTGGTGACAAGCTTTATGATGCCAGCGTCGCACATCAATTAGACGAAATGCGCAAAGGCTTTGTCAAAAACAGTTACGAAACATTACTCTAATCTAACAGAAGAAGATATCATGGTACAAGTCAAACCAGATGAAATATCTGCGATTCTCAAAGAACAACTTTCCGGCTTCAAGACAGAAGCACAACTGGAGGAAATCGGTACCGTGTTGCAGGTAGGAGATGGGATCGCACGTGTATATGGACTCACAAAAGCACAGTCCGGTGAGTTGGTGGAATTTGAAAGCGGCGTTCAGGCAATCGTTCTCAACCTCGAAGAAGACAATGTGGGTGTTGTACTCATGGGTTCACCGGAGGGTATTAAAGAAGGCTCTACAGTGAAGCGCACAAGAAGAATTGCCTCCATTCAGGTGAGTGAAGGATTTCTTGGTCGTGTAATAAACCCACTCGGGGAGGCTATCGATGGTCGCGGTCCTGTAGGTGGCACGAAGTATGAAATGCCATTGGAACGTAAAGCTCCAGGTGTGATCTATCGTCAGCCTGTAAACGAACCTCTTCAGACGGGTATCAAAGCAATCGACTCCATGATTCCGATCGGCCGTGGACAACGTGAGCTCATCATTGGTGACCGTCAGACAGGTAAAACAGCTATCGCGCTGGACACCATCATCAATCAAAAAGAATTCTATGAGCGGGGTGAAACGGTATACTGTATTTATGTTGCTTCAGGACAAAAAGCATCTACAGTAGCACAAGTCGCCAAAACATTGGAAGAAGCAGGTGCATTGCCTTATACTGTTATCGTGGCTGCATCAGCATCAGATCCTGCACCATTGCAATTCTTTGCACCTTTCGCAGGAGCAGCTATAGGTGAGTATTTCAGGGATACTGGTCGCCCTGCATTGATCGTCTATGATGACTTATCAAAACAGGCTGTAGCATACCGCGAAGTATCACTACTCCTGAGACGTCCTCCTGGTCGTGAGGCATATCCTGGTGATGTATTTTATCTCCATAGCCGTCTGCTTGAGCGTGCCGCCAAAGTGATCAACAATGATGAGATCGCACGAAGCATGAATGATTTGCCTGCTTCATTGCGTGACGCAAGAGATGAGAAAGGCCAGCCAATCGTGAAAGGTGGTGGATCATTGACTGCATTGCCAATCATCGAGACACAAGCGGGAGACGTTTCAGCATATATTCCTACAAACGTGATTTCGATTACTGACGGGCAGATCTTCCTGGAGTCGAATTTGTTCAATTCCGGTATTCGTCCTGCAATCAACGTAGGTATCTCGGTGTCGCGGGTAGGTGGTGCTGCTCAGATCAAATCCATGAAGAAAGTCGCAGGTACTCTGAAGCTAGACCAGGCGCAATTCCGTGAGCTTGAGGCGTTTTCAAAGTTCGGTTCTGATCTCGATGCTTCGACATTGTCGGTGCTTGAAAAAGGAAGACGCAATGTGGAGATCCTTAAACAGGCACAATACTCACCAGTGTCTGTAGGAAAACAAGTTGCAATCATCTATCTCGGCACAAAGGGTTTGTTGAAAGATGTACCATTGGATAAGATCCGCGAGTTTGAAGAGCTCTATCTCACTGGTCTTGAAAAACAACATCCGGCTGTAATCGAATCATTGAGAAAAGGTCAGATGGGTGAGGATGTGACAAGTGTGATGGAGCAACTCGCCTCCGATCTCACCAGACAATACAAAAAATGAACTTCTGTAACTATGCCTCTATAACTATGCCTCTATAACTACGCCTCTATAACTACGCCTCTATAACTACGCCTTTTAAGGCGTAGAGTAGTAGAGTAGTAGAGTAGTAGAGTAGTAGAGTAGTAGAGTAGGCGTAGAGTAGTAGAGTAGAATAAAAAATACACAATGAGTGGTAAGCTGAAAATAGTCAGAGAGCGTATGACGTCTGTGCGCTCCACGCAGCAGATCACCAGTGCCATGAAAATGGTATCTGCGGCAAAACTGCGTAGAGCTCAGGATGCGATTACCCAACTTCGCCCATATGCAGTGAAGCTCAACCAGATGCTCAAGAACATCCTCTCCAATGTAGATGGGAGTGTGAGCAATCCATACGGTACGTCACGTGAAATAAAAAAGGCATTGATCGTTGTCGTCACCAGCAATAGAGGTCTGGCAGGTGCGTTCAACACCAATGTGATCAAGGCAGCAGTGCACAGCATCGATACAGTATATGCTGATGTACGAAAGAATGGCAATCTGTCAATTCTCTGCATTGGTAAAAAGGGCTTTGACTTTTTCCGCAAGTATTATAAAGACTGCACATTGATCCGGGATCATGTAAATCTTTTCCAGGATCTATCCTTCAATAATACTTCGAAAGTTGCTATCAGTATCATGGATGCATATGCACAAGGCCAGTATGATGCTGTAGATGTCGCATACGGAGTGTTCAAGAATGCCGCAACGCAGTACGCTTCACGCGTTTCCTATTTGCCGGTGCAGATTGAAAAGTCGCAAACAAAGTCAAGGGCTGACTACATCTTCGAGCCAGATCAGGATACGCTTCTCCAACAGCTCGTACCAAATATCCTCCAAATCCAATTTCAACGTTTTCTCCTTGACACTCAAGCCTCAGAACACGGTGCACGCATGACCGCTATGGACAAGGCCACAGAGAATGCAGAAGAAATGATCAAAGAACTCCGCATCAATTACAACAAAGCGCGCCAGGAAGCCATCACAAAAGAACTTTCTGAGATCGTGGGTGGAGCTGCTGCGTTGGAGGGGTAGGAAGAACGCTATTCGCTTTTTCAGCCAGAGGCTGATCAACTTTTGGCTGGCGCCATTCGGACTAAGTTGTATCTAAGTGGCTGGTAAGTTGCCTATAAACTACTCTATATAACCCTCACGGTTTTCTCACGCTTTCTCACCTTCTCGCTTTCTCACACTTGTCCGCCGTAGTCGTAGACGAAGGAGGATTCTGGTATCTTTCACCCACAATGAAAGCTGTCATCCCTGTAGCTGGAGCAGGAACAAATCTGCGTCCGCATACTTACACACAACCTAAGCCGTTGATTCCGGTTGCGGGCAAACCTATCATTGCATTTATTATTGATGACCTGATCGCCAAGGGTGTGCGCGAATTTGTTTTCATCATTGGCTATCTCGGTGAGAAGATCAAACTCTATGTGGAAAAAGCCTATCCGGATATTTCTGTGGAATGGGTTCAACAAGAAGTTCGTCAGGGTCTCGGTCATGCGATCTGGACAGCAAAACATTGTCTCAAAGGCGTCGATGAGATCGTGATCATTCTGGGCGATACGATTGTCGATGTGGATCTCACCAGTTTTCTCAACTCTCCATATTCATGTCTGGGTATCAAGAAAGTTTCGGATCCCCGACTCTTTGGTGTTGTAGAATTGAATCAGGATGGATTTGTCTCTCGCGTCATAGAAAAACCGAGCATACCGAAATCCAATCTTGCAATGGTAGGTTTGTATAAAATCAAAGAGGTCGACACGTTGATAGATTGTATTGATTATAATATTCAGCAGGGCTTCAAGACAAGGAATGAATTTCAACTCACGGATGCACTGATGCGTATGATTTCACAGGGCATTCGGTTTACGACACTTGAAGTGTTCAACTGGTTTGATTGTGGACAGAAGGATATTCTTCTTGAGACGAACGCGACCTTATTGGATCGCAAGAGCAAATCTTCAGATGCACCGGAGAATGCAGAGAATACCATCATTATTGACCCTGTATCCATCGGTGCAAATTGTGTGATCAAAAATTCCATTATTGGACCACACGTGACGATTGGTAGTGATAGTCATATTGATTCTGCGATCATCAGAGACTCCATTATCGGCAGTTATACCTCAATACAGGAAGCTGTGTTATATCATAGCATTGTTGGTCATGACGCGGCTATCAAGGGCTTGCGTCAAAGTCTCAATATTGGCGACAATACTCAGATAGATCTGGGTTGATGTCACTGACAGCGCAACGTTTTCCACTCATTCGGTTCGATAGCAACGTTTTGCGAGTTCCTCCTAAATTGTTTTACAAGTTCTCCATGGCTGCCCTCCCCGGCAATTAAAAAACGTCTTTTTTACACTCCTTCCCATGAAACGTCTTCCGCCCAGTCGGTCGCCCGCCCGGATGACCTGGTCGGACGGGGACAAGTTTTACGCTCCTTTCCCATGAAATGTCTTCCGCCTAGTCAGTCGCCCTCCCGGATGACCTGGTCGGACGGGGACAAGTTTTACGCTCCTTTCCCATGAAACGTCTTCCGCCTAGTCTGTCGCCCGCCCGGATGACCTGGTCGGACGGGGACAAGTTTTACACTCCTTACCCATAAAACGCCTCTGCCAGAGTAAGACTGGTTTCACATTCCATCCCAGAAACGCCGTTTTGCAAGATCCAGCCGCGAAAAGACGGCGTTAAAAGGAGCTTTTCGCCCGAATCCTTCGCTAACGAAATAGCGTCATGTCCGAGGATTTCGCTCAGATTTTGTAACTAAAAGTGTTATCAACTCGTTAAAGAAGCCAAAACCAGAAAATCATGGACCTCAAAAAAGGCTTGCTTTTAGTTCTTGCCATTTTCACCCTCTCCCTGACCGGCTCTGCCCAAATCAAAGCGGTCGAGAAGTTTCTGAAGGAAAACGAAGGTCTGACCAAGTTTTTCATCTATCAGAGTACGTTGCGCATGCTCAATAACAGTGGTGATGAAAATTTCAACAAGCTGATTAAAGGGATTCGCAAGATAAATGTCTATGTGACAGAAGGGTCTTCGGAGGTATCCACCGCCAGTTATAAGCGTATGATCAGTGAACTCGGTGCCGAGCAATTTGAAACCCTGGTAAGTGCAAAAACCGATGGTACTCTCCTCAATCTGATGTCAAGAGAATCAGGCAACGATGCATACTATGTGCTTGCAACTTCCGAAGGCTCAAATTTCGCGCTGATGGAAATGGACGGACAACTCGATCTGCGCTATCTGGAAGCGTTGGAGAGTATGAATTTTGAGAAATTGCGCAAGATCTTAGGTCAGGACGACGAAGAACCAGTCATCGACACACACACAGAAGAAATCCCTGACTAAGTGCGAAGACAACCATTCCAACTGTATCGGGCATGACCCCAGTACTCGAGACACATCATCTCACAAAACATTTTGGCCGCATCGTAGCGGTGGATAATCTCGAGCTCGAGGTTCATCCCGGACAGGTCTTTGGCATACTTGGACCTAATGGAAGTGGAAAGACCACCACTCTGGCAATGTTGCTTGGAGTAGTAAAATGCACTGCCGGGACTTATTCCTGGTTTGGAGAAGGTGATGATAACGAATTACGGAAGCGTCTTGGAGCAATCCTGGAACATCCTATTTTCTATCCATTTCTCAATGCAATCGACAACCTCAAAGTCTCCGCGCATATTAAAGATGCTCACAAATACGACGAAGAGGCTCTCCTAAAACTTGTTGGCCTTTATGAACGGCGTCAAGATGCGTACAAGACATACTCTCTGGGGATGAAGCAGAGATTGGCAATCGCGAAAGCAATGGTAGGTGATCCGGAGGTTTTGATTTTCGATGAGCCAACAAATGGACTGGATCCTCAGGGCATTGCGGATATCAGACGGCTGATCATGGATATTACATCAATGGGGAAGACAATCATCCTGGCCAGTCATCTTTTGGATGAGGTGCAGAAAGTCTGTACAGATTTCTGTGTATTGCAGCGCGGCAAGAAAATTTATCAAGGTAGTGTTGCTGATGCTCTGAATCACAAGCAGCGTATTGAAGTCTATGCAGAAAATCCAGATACACTTCTATCAGTCTTGCAGGAGCATCGGGGCTTAAAATCCCTGGAGAAAAAAAATGGTGTCTTCACCATTCAGGTAGATGGATTGACAACAATGGAATTGAACCGATATCTATTTGATAAGGGTATCGCGGCATCTCATCTTGCACAGGTACGCACCAATCTCGAAGAACAGTTTCTCGAAATTCTGAAGGAAAATGATCGCTAAAGCGCTTACTCTGGAATATCTAAAATTCAGAAGGTATAAACCATTCTGGATCATTCTTGGGTTGTTTGTCATTTGCTACTTCGCTCTCGGACTGTCGATCAAGTCCTTTATAGACTACATGATCAAAAATCAAAATGGTCCTTTTGAAGAATTTTTTGAAACAGGTCTGCCATTATTTGATTTTGTCGATGTATGGCAGAATATGGCTTACATCACATTTCTGTTCAAGTACATCCTGGCATTTGTAGTGATGATCTCTATTTGTCAGGAATACACCCTACGTACGATCAGACAAAACATGATCGACGGGTTGTCTCGTGCTGAGTATGTCATGTCCAAGCTTGGTCTGGTTGTTGTCTTGTCACTTCTGGCAGGTGTGGTTTTGTTGTTGCTTGGGTTTGTGTTGGGGATGTTGTATTCACCGGTGAAGTCGCTGGACTTTATTGTGTACAGTATTGGGTTTGTACCTGCATTTGCGTTTGAGACATTTTGTTTTCTGGTCTTCGCGATGTTCGTTTCTACGTTGGTACGAAAGACGGGCTTTGCGATCATCTTGTTCATTCTCTATTCACTTATCATGGAGCCTATCGCCACAGTGATTATGAAACATGAATATGAGCTCGCCACCTGGTACTTCCCGATGCGTGCGATCAACAATATCATTCATATCCCATTTGGTAAATATCTTTTCCAGGAAGTTCAGGATTTTGTCAAATGGACTGAATTATTAGTGGCTGGTGGATGGTCACTGATATTTATTTGGCTCACCTGGCTGCTCATCACGAAGCGCGATCTTTAGTCTGAAGCATCGGGATTCTTGCCCGAATATGCCCCTTACTGCATGGGCGGGTCATTCCCGATGCGAAAAGATGGATTTTATTCCCGATGCAATAAAAAAAAGGTGAAACACTTGCGCATTTCACCTTTCCGAAAGTTGTTTTGATCAATATTAGTTGACCACTGTAAACTTCAATGTACTCACTGCATTCTGTTGCGTGAGGCGTACGAAATATGTCCCACTCACAAAGTTGTTCACATCGATACGTTCTGTATTCTCGCCAGCCGGGAATGTGCTCACCGGTTGACGTATCATAGACTTGCCAGTCACATCGATTATCTCCATTGCCATTTCCGTTGGCTCACTCAGAGAAAATACAACATTCAGGTAGTCCTGTGTCGGATTCGGAAGAAGTGTGAATGACTCTATAGAACGAATATCTTTCACAGCCGACGACAACGACTCTACGCATTCAGTAATAGCAGGCAGCCAGGTATTATCAAGCACATTTTGAAATTGTTCTATCCCTACATAGGATGTCACAATCTCTGAATACGCGGGATCATCCACATTTGGACAAATCACGACAAAAAACGGAATTAATCCACCAGCTCCTAAGCCTTGATTAAAATCGAAATTGATCCACGCCTCAAAACCTTGTATTCCAAAACTCAAATTGGGATATGTAGAACCCCAATTCAGGCTATTGACGATGGCATCTGTGTCAGCACCTTCAATTGAAATCCCGATCACATCAACATCGGCCTCGCCAGCACCACTTGCCACATAGAGGTTGTTCAAAATCGGCGTAGAAACTACACATGGTCCACACCATGATGCGAAGAAATCAAGAATGACAACTTTCCCCGAAGCGAGTATCTGATGCAAGTCGATCAGTTCTCCATCCGAAGATGTCTTGATAAAATTCGGCACAGGTGGAAGTACTTTAAACGTTGGGGATGCCCAGGCGTTGTCGTTTGGCTGTTCATCAACTGTCCCATTGATACTGTCGACAGTCACATTGAGTTGATAGCCCTCTCCCACAATATAATTCACTGGTGTATCGTGCTGAAAGGTATACGACGCGGTAGGAGAGATATTGATTCCTGTGAGATTCTGAGTAGCCGTTTCTCCATTCAAATTCCATGTCACATTCAACGAAGTAATTGGCTCCAATCCAAAGTTCTGTATTGTGATGCCGAGTGAACGCGACCCTTCCGCTGTTGTGGCAAAATTGATGTTACTAGTTACACGGACTAGAGAGATATCCCTTTGTTTCTGTGCACCGACAAAGATATTGTCAACCAACAAGAGGAATTTGTCGTTTGAGTTATTCCTAAAGGCGATATAGACCGCTTGCCCCGAATAGGCATCAAGGCTGACCGTACGGGTAGTCCAGGTGGCCAACTCCGCTGCTGTAGTGTAAAGCACGGTAGTAAAATCAGCGGGTGTGTTACCTGTGGTGGATATATAGACTGTGTACCCATCTCTGAAATTTCCATCCTGAGCTTTCGCATCCCAGCGAAGGATTCCATTTGTATCCGGAAGATGAATGAGAGGGGTGACCATCCAGTCATCAGCAGAAGCCGGAGGAACATACCAGGACGTACTGATTGCTACAAACGTGCCATTCCCAAACGTTACATTGGCTCTGTTCCAGGCATTTGTATAAGCGCCTACATTCGCATGCGGTGTCAAACCGTCAACATTAAAGAGCACCATTGGTTCTATACCCACTTCAAAATCCTGAAAGAAAGTTTGTGCTTGAAGTGAGACAGCAAATGCGAGAGAAATCAGGGTAAGACAATGTTTCATTCTGAGCTATTTTTTTGGTGAAAAAATTTTGAAAGCGGAAAATCGCGCAAAAATATCATATCAGCTGTGATTCTTGGACGAAATACCCGGTTTTGTAGCCCTTTTGTCATTAACTGCGTTAAAAACTGCCAGACAACCAAGGCGCTACAGTACCCGATATGGTTAATGATACCTTAAGGGTCCGGAGAGAATGAAAAACTCCCTATTTTGCACGTGATTTTCTGATCTAAGTTGCACATTATGAAGAAGATTTTACTACACGTTATGGCTCTTTTCTTCACCATCACGGTGAGTGCGCAGTTATCCATTACTGTGGATCCTGTCTCCATCTCCGCTACGGGGCCTGCAACTTCCACGGATATCGGGGCGTATACGCAGATTATAAATACTTCCGCTGATACAATTGAACTATTGTGGTCGCGTACCGTGCAGTCAATGGAGCATGAATGGACAACATGGATTTGTGATCTGAACAATTGCTACCTGCCGAATATCGAAGCCAGCCCTGCAAACAGACCCAATGTGCTTGCTCCAGGTGCTGCGTTGACTTTCTCAGTTCATGTAGGTCCAGCCGGGGTTGATGGAGAAGCGGACATTCAAGTTCAATTTTTTACTGCTGCCAATCCCTCGAATATCCTGGGAACGTTACAATCGCATTTCGAAACTGGCACTTCTTCAGTGAGCGATCCAGGCAATACTGCACTGAGAATATTCCCCAATCCAACAACCTCATACTTTCAGTTGAGTGATCAGGCCGGCATAGCCAAAGTTGTGATCTACACAATGGTCGGAAGCAAAATGCGAGAGTATGACGCAACACAAAACAATCGATTCGACGTGTCGGATTTGTCGGAAGGGATTTATCTGGTAAGATTACTCGATGCAAAGCAAACTGTGATGAAGACAGTGCGACTGAGCAAACGTTAGATCGACTACAACGATTTCAGCATTCTCCTTTCTCAATTTGGCAGCTCTCTTACCTGCTGAACAGACTATATTTGCCCCTCATTTTAGCAAAGATCAAAACATGCGTATTTCCCTTTTTCGTAAGGCTCATTTTAACGCAGCGCATCGGTTGTTCGTGCCTACATGGAGCGAAGAGAAGAATTTGGAGGTCTTTGGCAAATGTGCAAATCCCCATTTTCATGGACACAACTATGAATTGGAAGTCAAAGTGACCGGAGATGTGGACCCGGAGACAGGGATCCTGATAAATCTGAAGGAACTGAAAGAGATCATCGGCAAGGAAATAGAAGACAAACTCGACCATAGGAACCTCAATGTAGAGATTCCCGAATTCCAGGAGTTGATTCCCACTGTCGAAAACATCTGCTTCGTGATATGGCGTATCCTGCGGATGCATCTCGACGCGAAATATGAGCTCAAAGTCCGGCTGTACGAGACTCCCCGGAATTTTGTGGAATACCCTGCTGATTGAGTTTACGGTTTATGGGTTTATAGGGTTTATGGGTTTTAAACTGTGCCACAACTAAGGATTTTCCTATTTCTCCAGGCGATTTTCCCTGCTTTCCCGACTTCATCCTTTCCCGTATAAGAGTACACTCAGGTAGGATTTGCCTCCGCTTTCACCCATTTTACCGGCTTTACCGGTTTAACCCTTTTTTACCACGCATTTTTCTGTACTTTTGGCATCGACTTTGAATTGATTTGTCTCAATTAGGTCATTTTTAAGAATTCTGAATCGGGAACGTCGGCTGGACGGATTGGAATAAGTGAAGTGGATGAGATGGGCAGGCCAGTGTTTCTACGGAAATAAAACACCGTCAACTACATGTGCATATATCCTGGATTAAAGTGGCAGAGTGGTGTCTTGTATAGTCGGGGGCTCGGATTTGCATGTCTGGATCATCGTATCGCAGTACTGACGTAATTTTCTGATCGCCAATAGTGCTGCACGGACGACGGAGTCAATAAACCATTTTCAGTTTTCTTGAAGACCTGCCTGAGGCGTATGATCTCATCTGACCTCTATGCAGCGATTTGACGATATAGTCACTCATACCTCGCATCTGAAGTTTCTTCAGTCTGCTATCGATCATAGCACCATGCCGCATGCGATATTGCTATGGGGACCGGAAGGCACAGGTGCGTTGATGGCGGCTCTTGCTATTTCACAATACATGGTTTGCAAAGACAGGACAAAACACGGTCCGTGTGGCGTATGCAAGGGTTGTGTAAAAGCCAATAAGTACATGCACCCGGATATCCACTATGCCTTTCCGACAATAGGATCCAAGGTCACGGGTGATCAGCTCTATCCACAATGGCGTGCTTCGTTGACAGAAAATCCGTACATGAACCGGTATCAATGGCTGGAGCATATTGATGCAGAAAGCAAACAAGGCAATATCAATGTCGAGGACTGCCAGCGGATGATAGGACAACTCATGTTGCATAGGGTTGAAGCAGATTATAAGATCCTGCTCATTTGGTTGCCTGAGTATCTTGGAAAAGAGGGAAACAGGTTGCTCAAACTGATCGAAGAACCACCTGAGAATTCATACATTTTTTTGATTGCAGAAAATCGTGACGATATACTTCCAACGATTTTGTCCAGATGCCAACAGTTTTATTTTCCTCTATTATCAGAACGCGTGATTCAGGAGGGTTTGATAAATCAGCAGGGCATTGAGATGGCACGTGCAGAGTGGGTTGCTGCGGCTGCACAGGGAGATTGGAACAGTGCATTGAAAATGGCACAGGGATTAACCCTTAATCCTATTCAATGGGCACAGGAATGGATCAAGGCTGCCTGGAGTAAAAATCCTGGCGTGATAGCTGAGTGGGCAGAGTCTGCGTCAAAGTATTCACGTGAAGAGAGCAAACAATTTCTACTCTATGCGCTGGGTTTGATGGAGAAAGTCCTTTGGTTTAAATATGGCAAGGACTTTCAATCAACAGACGAGGAGAAAAAGACGATAGAATTTTTGAATAAGAAGATTGAACAAAGTGAGCTGTTGTTACTTGTGCAACTCTTCGAGGAAAACCTGCGAGCGATACAACAGAATGCAAGCGGACGCATCATGTGGTTTCATGCCACATTGATGTTGCAAAAAATCCTGTATGCGGAAAATGCAATCGCACAGGAAGCGTAGTAATTACTTAATTGAATGATGACATAAAAATATAACAGATGGGATGTGGGTCGTGTGGAACTTCAAATGGTAGTCCGTCAGGATGTCAGGACAAAGGTCACTGCGCTACTGGTGGCTGCAATAGAATGAATACTTACGATTGGCTCGCCGGAATGGATATTCATGATCCTGCGGGATTCAATGTGGTGGAGATTAGCTATAAGAATGGTGCGCGTAAAGAATTCTGCCATTGTCCGGAATATCTTCAGGTGAATGCCGGTGATATGGTCGTCGTGGATGAAGGCAATGGATTCAATATGGGCCGCGTCGGTCTTACCGGTGAACTCGTGCGACTGCAAATGCGCAAGAAAAATGTTTCAGAAGACAGGTTCCTTCATGCCGTCGTACGCAAAACGAATGAGCGCGATCTGCAGCGACTCGGCGAAGCCCGCACCATGGAAAAAGAAACGCTTGTCCGTGCCCGTGCAATTACGAGAACTCTGGATCTGGATATGAAAATTGCCGACATCGAGGTCAGGGGTGATGCACGTAAAGCAACATTCTACTATACAGCTGAAGGTCGCATAGACTTCCGTGAACTCGTACGAAACTATGCACGTGAGTTCAGGGTAAAAGTCGAAATGCGACAGATCGGCGCACGTCAGGAATCCGCACGGATCGGAGGCCTTGGATCATGTGGACGCGAATTATGTTGTTCTACCTGGCTTACCGATTTTAAATCTGTAAATACTTCTGCGGCACGCTACCAGAATCTATCCATCAATCAGACTAAGCTCTCCGGTCAATGCGGACGACTCAAATGTTGTCTGAACTATGAACTGGACACTTACCTGGATGCTCTAAAAGATTTTCCTGAGGATGTCGAAGTCTTACGTACCAAGAAAGGAAAGGCTTCGATGGTGAAGACAGATATCTTCAAGCGTATTATCTACTATGCGTCAGAAGTAGATCGCGGAAAGACGACCATCGTTGCTGTACCAATAGAGCGGATAAAGGAAATCAAAGCCATGAATCGTCGCGGGGAATTTCCTGAAGACTTACTCATACCTGAGTCAGAGCATGACGAGGATGGAGTGCGCCATATGGATTTTGAAGACGTAACCGGCGCCATCGAGTTACCGGATGAAATACGCAAGCGCCGTGGTGGAAAACGCCGCCGTCCTAAAGACAGAGGTCCACAGAATCCGAATAGCCCCACCGCCGTTAATAATCCTCCAGGTAAGGATCAGCAGAGACCACCTCAAGGCCAACAGCGTCCACCTCAAAATCAACAGCGACCACAGCAACGTGATCAACGTCCACCTCAGGGAGAACAAAGGCCACCACAAGGTGATCAGCGTCCACCGCAAAATCAGCAACGACCACCACAAGGAGATCAACGTCCACCTCAGGGAGAGCAAAAATCTCCGGACAATAAACGTCGTCACGATAGAAGGCACAAGCACAGAAATAAGTCAGGCAAACCGCCCGACGGTGGACAGCCGCCTAAAGTGGATTAATCAGATGATATGACATACGATATTGTGTTCATCGGATCAGGGCCAGGAGGATACGTCGGGGCCATTCGAGCTGCGCAACTTGGTATGAAAACAGCAATTATTGAGAAGTATCCTGCTTTGGGTGGTACTTGTGGAAATGTTGGCTGTATTCCTTCCAAGGCATTACTCGATTCTTCGGAGCATTACCATCAGGCTGTACATCAATTCGCCGATCATGGCATCAAGACTGGCGTTATCAAAGTAGATCTCGCTCAAATGATTGCCCGCAAAAATCAGGTCGTAGATCAGACAGCACAGGGCGTGTCATTCCTGATGAAGAAAAATAAAATTGATGTCTTCACCGGACATGCGTCTTTTGCGAATGCACATCGGATCAATATCGTCGCACCAGACGGAAAAACTCAATCGCTTGATACGAAACATACTATCATCGCGACAGGATCAAAACCTATCGTACCGCCTGCATTTAACTACGATAAGCAACGTGTCATCACTTCCACAGAAGCTTTGAACATTACAAAGATTCCAAAGCGGATGGTTGTGGTCGGTGGCGGAGCAATCGGTTTAGAACTCGGTTCTGTCTTCGCTCGCCTCGGTACAGAAATCATTGTTGTGGAATTTCTGGACAGGATTATTGCGGCAATGGACAAAGACTGCAGTCGCGAGCTCACGAGATCATTAAAGAAGCTCGGCATGACGTTTCATTTTGAGCATATGGTCTCTGGTGTGAAGTCAACAAAGACAGGAGTGACGGTGAATGTTCAGAAAAGGGATAGCAAAGAGTCGTTTGATGTAGAAGCCGACTATTGTCTGGTGGCTATCGGACGTAAACCATACACGGATGGTCTTGCACTTGATAAAGCGGGTGTAACACTAGATGACAAAGGTCGCATCGTTGTCGATGAACATCTTCGTACCAGTGCGCCTCATATCTATGCTATCGGAGATGTCGTACGTGGCGTCATGCTTGCACACAAGGCCGAGGACGAAGGAATTCATGTCGCGGAAATGATCGCCGGACAAAAGCCGCATATCGACTATAATCTCATTCCCAATGTGATTTACACATGGCCGGAGGTCGCATCTGTTGGAAAGACAGAAGAAGAACTTAAGGAATTGGCAATTCCCTATAAGTCTGGTAAGTTTCCAATCAAGGCCCTTGGTCGCTCTCGCGCAAGTGGTGATCTCGATGGCATGATCAAAGTACTTGCACATAGAAACACAGATGAAGTGTTGGGTGTCCATATGGTCTGCGCCCGTGCTGCAGATCTGATCATGGAAGCCGTGGCATTGATGGAATTCAGAGCATCAGCAGAAGATATCGCTCGCATCTGTCATCCGCATCCGACATATACCGAAGCATTCCGTGAGGCGGCACTTTCTGCGACGGAGGACCGGAGCCTACACTTGTAGAAGAAAATTAAAGTCAAAATGCCCGCCTGAACGAATTCAGTTCGGGCAGGTAAAATGCAAAAGTCAAAATATAAAAGTGGTGACTTTTGACTTTTACATTTATGATTTTACCCGTCCGACCATCCGGGCGGGCATTTCGACTTATTTGGATTTCTTTCCTGACGCCTTTTCAAGAACAGTCACTCCCAACGGAGGCAGCGTCAAACGAATTGAGTGATCGCGCCCATGATAGACTTCTTTATTTGGAAGGATCTTTTCATTATTGAGTATCCCGCTTCCGCCATATTTCTCGTCGTCTGAATTGAAGATCTCCTTCCATGCCTGTGCTTTCGGGACGCCGATCTGATAGTCATGCCTTGGCACTTCTGTAAAATTGCAGATGACAAGCAGCATGTCCTTTTCTTTCTTGCCCTTTCTCAGATAGGTAAGGATCGTCTGTTCATTGTCAGAAAAATCAATCCATTCAAATCCGTCGAAGTCGTAGTTGATCTCGAATAGTGCTTTATATTCTCTAAATAATGCATTGAGATCTTTAACGATTTTGTGAATGCCACGATGAGGTGCATGATCCAAAAGATCCCATTCGAGTTGATCTGCATAATTCCATTCACTGCGTTGTGCAATCTCCGCTCCCATAAATAGCAACTTCGCCCCCGGATGAGTATACATATAGCTATAGAGCAATCGCAGGTTTGCAAATTTCTGCCAGTCATCTCCAGGCATCTTATGTAATAGTGATGCCTTACCATGCACTACTTCATCATGTGAGAACGGTAGTACATAGTTTTCAGAAAAACCGTAGTAAATACTGAAGCTCATTCCGCCATGATGAAACTTGCGATAGATCGTAGGATTCTTGAAATAGGCCAATGTATCATTCATCCAGCCCATCATCCACTTCATCCCGAAGCCAAGTCCACCGACATACACAGGATGTGAGACGAGTGGAAACGCTGTAGACTCTTCGGCGATCATCTGCACATCGGGGTGATTCATGTAGACGGTTTCATTTAATTCTTTCAGAAAGGAAATCACGTCAAGATTTTCACGACCGCCATGGATATTTGGTTCCCATTCTCCTTCCTTCCTGCTGTAGTCGAGATAGAGCATAGAAGCCACTGCATCTACACGCAATCCATCGATATGAAATTCTTCTAGCCAGAAGAGTGCATTACTAATGAGGAAGGCGCGTACTTCTGCGCGACCGTAATTGAAGATGAGGCTGTCCCAGTCAGGATGATATCCCTTGCGACGATCTGGATGTTCGTACACACATGATCCATCAAACTTCGCCAGACCATGACCATCACGTGGAAAATGCGAAGGCACCCAATCCAATATGACGCCAATCCCTTCCTGATGCAAGGCATCTACAAGTGCTTTGAAATCGGCTGGTGTGCCAAACCGGCTGGTAGGTGCAAAGAAACCCGTGATCTGATATCCCCATGAAGGTGGATAGGGATGCTCCATCACAGGCATGAGCTCTACATGCGTAAAGCCCAGATCGCTGAGATATGCTGGTAGTTGTTCTGCAAGCTCGAGATAGGTCAGTGGTCGATTTTCTGTGCCATGACGTTTCCAGGAGCCTGGATGCATTTCATAGATGGACATTGGACCAGTCAGTCCATTCTTGCCGGCACGGTCAGCCATCCATTTCTTGTCACGCCAGTGATATTGATCTTCCCAGATGATAGAAGCTGTGCGTGAAGGAATCTCTGCGTACCGTCCATATGGATCTGCTTTCTCAAGCTTATACTTCACGCCAGCGGGCCGGATCAGATACTTATATTTCTGCCACATTGTCGCCCCGGGTACAAAGCCTTCCCAGATACCTGAACTATCCCAGCGCGGCAAAAGAGTGAGTGGCTCCCATGCTGAAAAATCTCCGGTCACCGAGACTTTCTTTGCAGTAGGAGCATAAACAGCAAAGTATACTCCGGCTGTTCCTTCAACCGAGATCGGATGCGCACCCATCTTCTTATACAGATGAAAGTGCTTGCCGGTTGCAAAGAGTGAAATATCAAAGTCTGTAAACAGGGAATGTGCGATAACCTCAGGCATGCGTGTAAAATACGAAAAGGGAGAAACCGAGAAGAAATGCCGTTGGCTTTTCGCCATTAGCCATTAGCAGAAGAAACGCCATTGGCTTTTCGCCATTAGCCATCATTCGCTGAAGACTGTAGACTGAGGACTGCTCTTTGTTTCTGGCGTCTTGCTTCTGGCACAGACTGCCTTGATTGAGGACTGGTGGACTGAAGACTGATGGACTGAGGACTACGCCTTCGCTTTCTCATACATCTCAGTCAAATGCTTAGTCGATGCATCTGAATAAATGAGATCAGCTCGTATTGCTTTCAATCCCGATGTGCCTTGCAGGTCTTCCAATTCTACATACTGGATTTGTGTTTCAATAATACCCAGTGCCTGTAGATATTCGAGATACTGTGCGTACTCTGTTGCTTCTTCATCCTGCGAGTAGACAATCACAATTTTTCCCGGTTGTGTCGCGCGCTCCTGAGTGTTTTTGATGTACGCTTTGTCGATGCGCTTCTTCATGATCTCATAGCGAATGTTGTATGCACCATCCACATCAAATTTTTTCTCATCCTGTCTGAATTTGATAGACAATGGACTATTGTGAGCAAGGATCAATGAAGTGATCGATAGTTTCATAGGTAGTGAGTCCTGCATAGCATGAATACGGTTCTCGACATGAGCTGTAAGAAGAAGTTGCCACAACCGCATATTCCGCAAATACAATGGATCATATGGTTTGACAGGCTGAAGACTCTGACCCATGTAAAGGTTATACTCCACACCATCAGTCTTATACTTTTCAAAATAATGTGGGAACATCGCTTGTGCCTTCACCTGTTCTGTTTCTATAAGACTCGCAATGAACTCGTTGATCTGTGTTACTGATACTTCATAGCGTTTGCGTTCTTCGTAAATGACATTCAGTTCGGGATCAAGACTCTGGATATAGGACGTCACGACTTTTTCCAACTCCGGATTCATTGCTGCGAGATGATGAAATACAGGGTAGATTTCAGATTTGAGAAAGTCCAGGATTTTTACTTCATCTCCTGCATTGATACCATTTTGTAATTCAATACGATACTTCTGTATTCTGAACCTGAGATGATCATAGATCGGGAGCTTGTGGATTTGCCTTGCAGCATCCATGACGCTTTCGGCTTTGCTGAGTTGCTTTATCAGATCGGTTTGTATTGAAAGATTTCGGGCAGTAGAAGAACCTCGGATGTCAAACTGTCCATACAAAGGAATGACATCCCTGAAGATCACTTCATCATCAGGGTCTGGTAGCTTTTGATTTCTTTTATCCAGTACATTTTCTGCGACTTCAAAGAAACGCCATGCCACAGACGGATGTAAGGCTGTAAACTTCTCCTGGACGATTGCTTCGAGTTGGGTCTCACGTTCATCAAGAGCGCGTTGCATTGCGACGGTAAACATTGGAAGTACATTTCCCAATTTGCTTGCGACAATAGAATTCAATGCGCCAGCGGTTTCAGAAGTGACTTCAATAAAGCCGACCACATCTTCGCCATACATCAGAGGTGCGATGATGAAGCTTTTCACTCCATGATCATGCATCCGGTCAATCAGCGGACTTAAATCTTTCGCATGACGTGCAACATCGGAAACCACAAACAGTCCATGCTTATCAAATACTTCCTGCGATGAAAAACTGCAGAAGCAATCATCAGCGTCAAGCACCCCGTCTTCGGTTAGCGTCATGCACGAGTTATCGTCCTCACCCATCAGGTGTACTTTTTTGGTGCTTTCATCATAGGAAGCAAAGCCCACTTCGATATCACTGAGATTGAGATATGCACGCATATGTTTAGAAAGCTCTTCCTGGTAAGACCTTGACTGTAGTGCATGTCTTTGCAACAACGTGTTTTTCATCGAAGACAGTGCCTCTTCCTCAGTCACATCAAACAACGTCACAATACCAAAACCTTCAAATTCATAGCTATTTGGCGGAATCTTGGATTTCCAGAGATCGATATCATTGAAATTTTCTACGAGCAATCGAATGTCATCAGGTGAAATCGATCGTGTACTTTCTGTATGATGAAATTTCACAAAATCTGCATTGAAAAACGCGCGATAGCGTTTGTCAACCCCACTCACTGTGTCTGGAATATCAAAATAAAATGGACGCTTAAAATCAATAGCAGCTTTATAATAGACATTCAAGACGAATATGCACGCAGACAAGTAAATCTGGTCCGCATCAAAATCGCTTACCTGCCACTGATATTGACTTCCGGCTTTTTCTATAATAGTCTGAAAGCGCTTCGTATAGTTAAAGACATGACCTGTAAACGGTATATTGAGACCCTTGATCTCATTCGTTTGCAGCGGAACGGGAAAAAGAGGATCAAAGAGCGCTGAGATTTCATCAGTGTATTTCTGCAGTAGCGTAAAGTCATCAAAGGGAGAAGCCAACTCTGGGGCTGACTCCAGTCTTTTCAGCAATGCCTTGGCAGGAGCGCTTTTAAGGGGATCGCTATCGGACGCAAGATCCCGCCAATAATCGAAGATTGCCTTAAAACTGGTACTCATGCGAAATGGCATGGGCACTGCGTATATTCCCTTAGAGTCGACTTTAGATGCCATGTACAGTATGATATTTTAAGTAAGTACCTAAACAACCCGGATACCTCTTGGTTCTTGAAAAGTAGCAAAAATCGGCCCGATTTAGCGACAAACCCGATAAAAATGGGAGTTCTTCACATAGACAAGTGTTTCTATTACTTCGAGCCCGAATACAAATATCTGGCGTAGTCGTAGCCTTCCTTCCACCATCCCCGCATCTGTTCAGGGTCAAAAACAAAAGAATTATCTGTGAGCAATCGCGGAGTATGGATGAGATTGATTTTAATCCCGGCATACCTGCTTTCGAGCAATGCGAGATTGATATCATCCTGACCGATCTGATTCAGCATGAAGTGAAAGCCTTTCATCAAAAGACCAAACGCGTTGCTTGATGGTGGTGTCTGTTGTGTCAGGTGTCTTGGATTCAGGATAATCACGTCGAGTTCTGTAGCACCGATATTAATTGCTTCCTGCATGGGGATCAGATCGCCGAAACCGCCATCCGCATACTCACAACCATTTTTTGTGACGAGGGTCATAAATGGAATCATGTTCGCAGAGATCCAGATCCAGTCACAAAAATCCTCATATTCACAGTCCTGAGCATATTTGTATTCAATCACATTGTTCGTCAGGTTTGACACAGTGATGATCACTTGTGCGGGGCCAGAACGAATAGTTTCAAATACTTCCGGAGTGATAGTCTGAGTGATCAACCGACGAAGTGTCTTGCTCTCACCAAGTGTCTTTTTGCCTTTGATGAACTGCCAGATAATGCCCAGATGATTGAAACCAGTCTTGAATCCATGAGAGGTCTTCTTAACCACAAACGGACAATTGCTGAAGATATCAGATTGGCTCACATTGCAATACACCTTTTTTGCGAGTTCGATTTTACCAGCCGCCAATAAGGGGACGAGTAGACTGCCTGTACTTGTACCACAGAAAACTTCATAATGCCGGCCAAGATCGCTGACGAGATACTCTGCAATCCCTCCTGCAAATGCGCCTTTACTTGCTCCTCCAGAAACGACAAGTGCTCTCATAAGTTATCGGTGAAGTTGGCGAAATCGGGGGATAGGAGTCCTTCAGTCCTTCAGTCTGCAGTCCTTCAGTCCGCAGTCTTCAGTCTTCAGTCTGCAATGAGTCAAGTATATATGCGCAGTACTTCATTGTCCTCGGCGAAAGGCGGTTCTTCGGCAGCCAATAGCGAATAGCAAATAGCGAACGGCGTCTTCTTACGTACTTTCACCCTATCTACAGCCACATCCCATGAAGAAAGAACGTAAAGACAAGAATTTTATCAAGAAGCCGATATACCCGGGTGGATCTCTTGCGATGCGCAATTTTATACGGGAATATCTTGTCTATCCACCTGACGCTTTGAAGAAAGGGATAGAGGGTACCGTAAGTCTGAAGTACTCAATAGATCATAAGGGTAATGTGACAGACACGCATATCATTGCAGGCATTGGTCATGGATGTGATGAAGAGGCACAGCGTCTCGTACGTCACTTTAAGTTTGAAGTGCCTAAGACGCGTGGAGTGCGTGTGACATTCCACAAAGACATTCATGTACACTTTCGTTTACCGAAGAAAAAACCTGCTGCAACACCAGTCACCACACAGTATGTATATAATGTCCATGCTCCGCCTACTCAGGCAGCAAAGCCCAGAGGCAGTGCATATAACTATACGATTACAATTACCCAAAACAAAAAAGAAAAGTAATTACGCTTACTCATGTTTCGTTCACGAAATCCAGGAGTACAAGAAGCGGCACAACAAGAGGATCGTTTGTAAAGGAGCTTGCAACAACGAACTAAGCAGGTTTGCATGTTGATGTCTGAGGATATCTATCCTGGACGGAACGACAATTCCTTTTTCTTTTAATGCATAAGCATGTACTCTGTCCGGAATATTTTTCATCGAAAACCTTCCGAGTGACGAGACTTCAAATTCAGGCTGATTGCGAATTTGCGCATAGACAATATCTGAAAACAAAACTGATCCTGGCACACCGAGATCCTGAATACGTGATGCAAGATTCACACTCGCTCCTGATACATCTTCGTTTTCATCTAATACTTCTCCAACGTGGATACCTATCCGCACTTTTCCCTTTCCCAATTGTTGAAAAATCTTTTGCATTGCACGTGCACAGCGCACTGCATCTAGAGTGCATGCAAACAAACTCACACTGCCATTGCCATAGAAATTCGCAATACGACCATCGAAAACCTTGTGATACGCGGTAAGGATGTCATGATAGCGTTTACGCCATTGGTTTGCTTCGGGATCATTTGCTCCTATACCAGGAACTCCACCGTGCATGTCGGTAAACAGGATTGCTGCAAGATGACGTTTATTCGAATTCATACGATAAAGTATTGGGGAAGTCATGCATCCTTTGTGTAAACAATGACGTAAGGTGTTACCCTTCTAAAGGAATAATTTCCAGGAGAAGCATTCTTTAACTCACCTCAGACGCCAACCTGGCTTATTAGTATTTGAGAATGGAAGGTTAACCCTTTGCAGATACTGATTTTCAAAGAAATACCGCCTCCCCCACCACTTAAGAATTGGCTCTTCTTGATGTGGATTAAGCATTGACAATTCTCGCAGCCTGCTGGTTTTTAGAGATTTACACCACGCAGTGTTCAAGAATTGTCTCTTCTTAATGTGGATTAAGCCCGCCTGACTGCGCTTTCGCGAAGCTTCAGCGGAGCGAAGCCGGACGGGCAGGGATTGACAATCCCTGACTACGTCAGGCAAGTCTCGCAGATATCTGGCTTTCAACTATTTACGCCGATCCACTCCTCAGAATTAGAAATCGACTTCCCTGATATGAACTACGCTGGCTGGCCAGTATCAGAACCTGCTTGCTTCCGCCTTTCGCGTGCAGACTTTCGCAACTTCCTGAATAGCACCCAGAACACGGCGATAAGAAGCAAAAAAGGCCACAACCGTAGCATGAAGAGGCAGAAATTCACAAACCCGTACCAGCCGCCGGATAGCGATTCCTTCAGTCGCTCTACGAAATTGATACTCCTGTCGGGTTTGTAGATGTAGTCTTTCGTTTGGATCATGCTCAGCTCAAGCGTACTCATAGCCACCTGATCTGCCAAATACCTTAACCTGCCTTCCACACTCTCCAGCTCTTCCTCAATCTGGCGAATCTCCTCGCTGACTTTGAGAACATCTTCTGTCGTACGAGCGCTTTTCAATAGCTGTCTGTATTGCTCGAGGTAACTGCGTTTGTTTTCCATGCGGGTTTCGAGATCGATATACTCTTCAGTGACATCACGCGCATCGATGGACTTTGAAACGACATTGCCATCTATTGTTTCGAGGTCACGCACAAGAGAGTCGAGTTTATCCGATGGAACCCTGATCCGGATATAGTAACTGGACTGATAGTCAGTATTCTCAAACTGCTCTCCTGAAGTACGGGCACGATATTTTACAAGCACACCATCCACAAACAATTTCGCTTTGGAGACATCTTTGACATTCACAGTCATTCTTCCATCCCGGATGATCTTTGTTTCCACAGTTTCCATCTGTGTACTTTGGCCACTATTAGATGCCCCTTCACTTTGATCCATGGGTGGCACCGCAGCTTTACCACCGGCAATTTCATATTGGGAAGTATCACCGCCTCCGGAAGAGCATGCCAGAGCCCAGGAGAAGAATAATGAGAAGAGTGCAATGAGTTTCATAAAATGGATTTTTTTTGAATGACTAATTAAATACACGATCTATAAATATAGGCTCATCGAAGATGGGTACATCATTAGATTTATTGTTCTTTTGCCTTGATGCAAAAGAACCAAAAAATCAAGGCTGTGAATGCTTGACTTACTGTGAGTAAGCCCGCCCTTCTGCCCGCGATCAGAGCCGTTCGGCGATCCTGGTTTTCTCAATTTTTCATGATCCTTCTGCGCCTCACTTCGCTGATCGCTTAATGCCCCCCCCGCGCTAACTCGCAGTACGTCAACCCTTCAAGGCCGTTCATTCCCAACGCTTTTGCTCAAGTCTTTATTAGAACACAGCCGCTGGGATGCTCTCGCAAGTATGCACGGTACGATCAACCTAAATATCTAAAGACGCTGCAATTTCTCGAATTATACCGGGTAGTGCTTTTACATCATCCGCTTGTGTCCGAAAATTCACAAAACATGCACGCAAGAGAAATCTGCCGTCGATCAGTGCGTTTGTCAGAAATGCTTTTCCACTGTTTTGTAACTCAACCATGATGCGTTCGTTAAGAGCATTGAGATCTTTATCTGACAGGTGATGATCCAGAGGTTTGTATTGGAATGTGGTGATACTGAGATTCACCTGGAATGGCTCGAAATCTTCGGCGTCACTTACGAGTTTGTAAAGAAGTTGCGCCATTTCAATATCATGCCGTATCATCGATTGCATACCATGTCTGCCGGCTTGTTGAAAACCTGTCCAGACTTTAAGTGCACGGAATCCACGTGAGTTTTGCATGCCATATTCATAGAAATTTATTCCAGGAGCATCTTCATATTCTTCGAAGTGATAATAGGGAGGCTTGTAACTGAATGTTTCTGTGAGTCGAGACGATTCACGGACAAGGACGCATCCTGCTTCCTGGGGACAATAGAACCACTTGTGCGGATCAAGTGCTATAGAATCTGCCATTGCAATGCCTTCAAATTGATCTTGCAACTCCGGCAATCCTGCGGCAGGTCCACCATAAGCACCATCGATGTGATACCAGAGTTTGTATTTCCCGCATAATTCACCAATTGCTTTCAGATCGTCTACTACACCCGTGCTCACCGTACCTGCCGTGGCGATCACCAGAAATGGCAACGCGCCTTTTGCTCTGTCACTTACAATTGCTGCTTCAAGTGACTTGAGGTCCAATCGCAGCGACGCATCTGTCCCGATCCAGGAAATGGATTGTGTGCCAAATCCAAATAAATCAGCAGCCTTCTGAATCCATGTGTGAGTTTCCTGTGAACAGTACACGCGTAATTGACCGGGTCCCGCTGCTACGCCAGCTTCACGCACATTCCAGGTAGCCTGTGCTCGTCTTGCTGCAAGGAAGCCAACATAGTTGGCCATCGCACCGCCACTTACGAGGATACCCCCTGCATCCTTTGGAAAGCCAATGAATTCTGCAATCCATCGGATCGTCTGTCTCTCGATTTCTGTAGCCATAGGCGCCAGGTTCCATCCTCCGACATTGGGATTCACTGTCGCTGCAAGCATATCTGAGAGTACACCGATTTGCGTGCCGGCACCGATGATATAACCCCAGAAGCGCGGATGACCAGTGAATAGAGAGTGCTTCATGACAAGCTCCAGAGCATGTGCCAATACCTCAGAAGCGTGCTGTCCTTCTTCAGGCAAACTTTGCATTCCCAATGCGGCACGTACTACACCTGGTGTTTCTCCCGGTGTGACCGATTTTTGATCCAGGGATGCAAAATGTTCTGCAATCCGGTCTACCAGCCAATAACCGGCCGAAACGAATTCTTCCCGGGACATCTCGAGAGGAATATCATTCAACGGCTTACTTAAAGACTTATCCATCTTATGATTTGATATGCTAGGACGATGTTGATTTCACAATGCCACGCAGTGCCAATTTCGTCAAATTCAATAATAACGCTGGTCGTATCAGGAGATATCCGGCGATGGCCACGAGTTTTACAGGTAACGCAAATTTGCCAAGCCTACGAAACGGGGCATAGAGTTTTCCAGCTCCTACACGACGCGTGATGATATAAAGTTGAGCGATAAGATCAGTTGATCCGTAAAAATGATGATCAATGCACTTTTGTAAATATTTCCGTCGATAGTACATGACCCGTGGGTTCACAAAGACACTGTTTTGACCATGTACACCACGCAAGGCAATAATTCGAGACGGATCTCCTCCGTAGAATCTACGCGTAGCTGCCAGTCTTAGAATAAAATCGCTGTCTTCACTCATCACCATATTTGTGTCAAGCAACGCAATCTGATCGAGCGCACTCTTTTTCATGACGAGTCCATCAAGACTAATATGCCCATACTTTCCAGTGGCAAGGATACGAAAGAGATCTTCCGGTTTGGTAGAAACACGAATGCCTGTGTTTTCACCTGATGCCTGTACAATATGCCGCTCTCTGAATGCAGGATCGTGATAATGAGCCCCAATGATCTCATGTACACCATCAGCATCACCATGCTTTGCAAAGATGGTTTTTGTCACGTCAAACCTTCCGGGCAAATAGGTATCATCTGAATCCAGAAATGCGATGAAAGGCATAGAAGCATTTCGGATGCCGAGGTTGCGCGATGCTGAGGCACCCATATTTTTTCCATCAGGATGTGTAAGGAGTTTTATTCTCGCATCAGATGTCAACTTCTGACAGATGGCCAATGATTTGTCTTTAGACCCATCTTCAATCAACAACACCTCTGCAGTTTCAGGCTGTGCAAGTGCGGATTCTACAGCTGCGACGATGAAGCGTTCTGCTTGATAGACAGGAATGATGACCGTGACCTGCATAAGACTGGTTGTCGCTTGCGTTGATTACCTGAACATGATACGAAACAACAGAAAGGGATGACAGAGCAGATAGAGAGTTGTTGCAATCAGAATTGTTGGTTGAGAAAACCATTCCATTCTACGCATCCATCCTCCCCACATCCAGCTCACATAACGGGCTACAATATAGAGTTTCGAGTATCTGTTTTTTGATTCATAGAAATTCTTTGAGATACACTTGTACAAGTATTTGCGTTGATATGAAATTGCTTCACGTGAATTGAGTACGCGATTTTCACTATGTACACGGCGCATTGCTACCGGTTTGTCCAGACTACCCGGATATAAGTTGCGACAGCTTGCCAATTTCAATATCCAGTCAGAATCCTGAGCTTGCCTGAAGGAGGTATCAAATTCCAGATCATTATTCAGTGCGCGTTTCATGATGACTAGTCCATTCAGGTGAATGTGACCGTGTTTTCCCTTAGCAAGTGCATCGAAGAGTTTTGCTGGCGTTACTACAGTTGCTAGTCCTGTTTGTTCATTTCTTACGCGACTGAGATGTTTTGTCCGAAGCGATTCTTGTGTATAAATCGTACCAATGGTTTCGTATACACCATCTGCATCGGCGTGTGACTGAAATACTTTACCGGTTGTATTAAACCGCAATGGGAGATAAAGATCATCGGCATCCAGGAAAGCAATGTAGTCTCCAGTTGCATTTCTCATTCCCAAATTTCGTGTGGCACTTGCACCAAGGTTTTTATTGTCCGGATGTACAAAAAGTTTTACCCGATCATTGGCCTCCCTGAGTTTATCACAAACCGACAAAGAATTGTCTGCAGATCCATCTTCAATGAGCAATACTTCCATCGTCTCAGGCTGGTTCAGTGCCGAGTGTACAGCTTCCTCCAGAAATTGTGCAGCATTGAATACCGGAATGATCACGGAGACGCGCATCGAATGGATATTCACACTACAATGATAGTTGATCTCGGTACGGAAAGCAAAAAAGGCCATCCCGGTTTCATCAGGATAGCCTTTCACATATGGTCATTGAATACAGTCTGTCAGGGCATGCCAAGCTTGGCTTTGATCTTGGTTGTCACGTCAGTGGTTTCATCTGCATAAAGCAGGATACCGGCGCTGGAGTCGAAGATATATGTATATCCTTCCTGTTCTGCAAGTTCTTTGATAGCAGCATTTACTTCATCAAGGATAGGCTGCAAAAGTGTCTCGCGTTTCTCAATTATCTGACGTTGCATTTCCTGCTCATACTTGGCAAGAGTAGCTTCCTCTTCTTTGAGTTTCTGTGCCTCTACCTCTAGGTCTTTTGGCGCGATACCTCCCTCGTTGTGTCGACGTTCGAGATCAGCATACTTGGTCTGAAACTCCTTGAGCATGTTTTGGCCTCTGGCCTGCAGTTGTTTTTGCAAGGTCTCAAGATTGGCTTCTGCTTCTTTTACTTTAGGCATTTCCTGAAGTAGAGCCGCAGAGTTGAGATAGCCGAATTTTTGTGCTTGCAATGAAAAGCAGGCGAGAAGCACCGTGCTCAACAATAATGCGAATTTTCGTGTGTACATTTTATATAATTGGTTTGACAAAAAAGCGTGCAAATATATTATTCTCTCGTTGATCAGTTGCCACTCAGCTTCCGAATCACGTCATTGGTCTTGTCGTATTCGGTATTGGAATAGATCAGGCCTCCAGTGCCTCCTTTATCAAAAATAAAGTCGTACCCTCTCTCTTCAGCATAGTCTTCTATCGCTCCATAAACGCGATCCTGAACAGGTCTTACCATGTCTTGGCGTTTTTGGAAGAGGGTGCCTTCCGGGCCAAAGCGATTTTTTTGCATATCACGTACCTGTTTCTCGGCTTCCATGATTTCATCTTCTTTCGCCTTTTTCGCTTCAGCACTCAAGAGTACCTGTTCAGCCTGGAATTTATTGAACATGGTCTTGATCTTGTCATATTCCTGAGCAATTTCCTGACGCCATTCTGCAGCGACACGATCAAGCTCTTTTTGGGCCGCCTGATAGTCGTCAAGGCTTTCCAGAACTGCCTGAATATCTACGACCGCCACCCGCTGCGCTGACATGGTGCCGAAGGTGCATAATCCAAAAAGGAATGCGAGGAGAAGGATTTTGTTACGTTTCATTTTTATCTGTTTGAAGTTCTTTTTTTGAAATGCTAAAATTACCACATTTATTACCTGTACTTGCGCCTAATGACGAGGTATTCAGTCAATATGTTGCTTTGCTGTTTCGCCGTTGATTTCCTAATTTTCATTGCGAGTACCACAAGATGAACTGAATACATATTATATCATTGTACATACGGAAATTTGGTTAACTGATTTTTAACTGAAGACTTAATGCAATTAACACCTTAAAGGATGCCGGGGTCTCTCATGTGAGGCCTGTGGATTCGTTAAGCCGGTTATTTTTGCGCCACACAACGCGATGCACACACAATTTGAGATTACCGGTGGACCTCTGAGCCTGAAGGATATCAGCCAAATCTGTAGCAATAAAAGCCAAATCATACTATCGCCTTCCTGTTCGGAATGTATTCAGAGAGGTCGCGACTTTCTCGAGAGAGCGATTCAAGAAAAGGATAAAAATTTCTACGGCATCAATACGGGTTTTGGTTCTCTATACAATGTCAGTATATCTCCTGATGCCATAGAACGTCTTCAGCTCAATCTCATCAGATCACATGCGGCAGGGGCTGGACCATTGGTTCCATATGAAATCTCACGCCTGGTACTACTTCTGAAGATTCTCAGTTTTTGCCCGGGCAATTCAGGTGTCAGAGTTGTACTTGTGGAAAAGCTGATTGAATATTTTAATGCAGGATTGGCTCCGGCAATGTATCAGTTTGGTTCACTAGGAGCATCAGGGGACCTTGCTCCGCTCGCACATCTTGCCTTGACTCTCGTTGGAGAAGGAGAATTTGTGACTGAAGATGGAATCGTTGTTCCCGCTGGGAAACATCTTGATACGCATTCGATCTCTCCGTTGACTCTGAAAGCGAAAGAAGGTCTGGCATTGATCAATGGCACACAATTCTCAACTGCATATGCTGTATGGGCGCTCGGGAAGTCTCATCATCTCTACGATCTGGCAAATGTCTGTGCGACTCTTTCTCTTGATGCATTCACGGGAAATCCCGAACCTTTCGATGCGCGTATTCATCAGCTCAGACCTCATGCCGGCCAAATCCATACGGCCAGTGAAATACTGCGATTGTTGAAAGGGAGTGAGATATCGGCAGAAGGAGAGAAGCAATTGCAGGACCCATACGCATTTCGTTGCGTGCCTCAGGTGCATGGTACGTCGTGGGATGTGATTGGACATTGTCTCAAAGTGATCGAAACAGAAGTGAATTCTGTTACCGACAATCCATTGATTTTTCCTGAATCTGAAGACATCCTCTCGGGTGGCAATTTTCATGGTCAGCCGATCGCACTTGCCATGGACTATCTCGCGCTGGCCCTCGCCGAGCTGGGAAGTATTTCCGAAAGACGGACATATCAACTACTGTGTGGACATCGTGGACTGCCTGAGTATCTGACTCTGGCGGCGGGAGTCCAGTCCGGATTTATGATTGCCCAGTACACCGCAGCGTCAATCGTGAATCGTAATAAAATGCTGTGCACACCTGCATCGATCGATTCTATTCCATCGAGCAAAGGACAAGAAGATCATGTAAGTATGTCTGCCAATGCCGCCAGCAAACTCTATGAGCTTTGTGATAATGCACATACGATCTTGTCTATTGAATTTCTGACGGCGATGCGCGCGTTGGATTTTCGTAAGCCTGAGAAGACCTCGCCACAACTCGAACTGATCCGTGAAGCATTTCGGAAAATCGTTCCGGCAAATGATGATGATCAGGCATTGCAGCCTTTGATTAAGAAGACGAGGGAGTATACTGCCACGTTGAAGATTTGAAGCCAGGCCGAAGCGGAGCCTGCCAGCTTGTGCCACCCTCCAAGGGCTCGACTAAACCTGCCAGCTTAGCATCGCTCAAGGCAAGCGCTAAAGCTAGCAGGTTAGCCTATTCGCAATAACCATGTGGTTTATGGGTAACCTTGCAGGTTTAGCACGAGCGACGTGCGCGGGTAACCGGCAAGGTTTAGCGTGGGCGTGGGCGACTAAACCTGCCAGGTCCACAAACGGAGAGGGAAACCTGACAGCTTTAGCGATGGAGTGGCATGTGGGTAATGCTGCCAGAGTCTAGCAGAGCCGAATGGTTACCTTTGACCGCACTCTTTAAATGCACCAGTGAGTAACAAGGACAAAACACACTTTGACAAAGTCTTTGAGGAAGAATTGCTCCCCCACGCAGACGCACTCAAGACATTTGCCTACCATCTCACATATAGCGATGAAGATGCCAATGATCTCGTGCAGGATACCTATTTCAAGGCCTACAGGTTCATTGATAAGTACGAGGAAGGAACCAACCCAAAGGCATGGCTGTTCAAGATCCTGAAAAACGGCTACATCAATGAGTATCGGAAAAAGGTAAAACGCCCAATAAAGGTTGATTTTGAGGAGATCGTGGCTTATCACGACAGCGATGACGACCGGATTACGGGTTATAATGACCTCCGGGAGGATATTTTCCAATACATGATGGGCGATGAGGTGACGATAGCGATCAATGCGTTGCCGCTGGATTTCCGTACTGTGATCCTGCTCTGTGACATAGAGGGATTTACATATGAGGAAATCGCCAAAATCATTGATGTGCCGATTGGTACTGTGAGGTCAAGGCTATTTCGGGCGCGGAATCTGCTCAAAGAGAAACTTAAGAATTATGCCGACTCCTTGGGGTACAAAGATTTTCGGGGCGAGCTGAGAGTCCGCAATGCTGAAAATCGTGCTGAAGAGGAATAACGGCAATGAAAATTTTTATATTTGGCCATTCTTCAGTTCATTGTTCTTGTTTTTGAAATCCATTAAGAATGAAAAACGAAGACCATCTTCAGGAAATCCGCCGTCAGGTGGATATGTTCTTTGATCACGCTCTGAGCCTGGATGACGAAAGATCCTTACTCGAAAGGGTGCAGCAGGATCCGACGTATCAGCGTGTATTCTCCCATGAGAAGACAATGCGTGATCATCTGAGAAATCATGTTCACCGTCCCGGTGTCTCGCCGGATTTCATCCAGTCCATCAAGGATCATATCAGGATGGGTTAGGGGAAAGGCTGAGGCGAAGGCGAAGGCTGAGGAAGAACTTAGTTTTCAACTCATTTCTTGTAAACAAACCGGGTGGCTGACCGTAAGCGTTGGCTGGTCAATTCTTTGTATGTGTCACGTTTTTACGGCACAAAAATTGAACTATCTTTGGCGCCCGTTCACAGAGGGCGAGAAAGTGAGACCACGCGAGATGCTATTGAGATGAGCGAACAGCAAAAGGCTAAAAGCGAACAGCGTTTTTCAAATGGTCGGTTGGCCGAGTGGCTAGGCAGAGGTCTGCAAAACCTCGTACAGCAGTTCGAATCTGCTACCGACCTCAACGGCCTTACGGCCTCTTACCCTGGGATCGCTCCCGGGGTTTTTTATTCCCCCTTATTATCAGAGAATAAGCTGATTTTACGAGGCTCTGGAAATATTAAAGTTTGTTAAAATGCGTAAAGAATCGTAAAGAATATAGCGCACCTCCCACCGCACCTCCGTATTTTGCAGTCAAAATATCTGCAAGTGGAGATCGCACCCAAATTTCACCTCAAGAACCCCTCAGCTACCACTGATACGTCGATCCTATTGAAGCTCTATATCAAAGGGCGTCGAATAACCTTCGGTACCGGGATCAGTATTCATCCTGCGCTTTGGAATGCAGAGGTAATGCGACCGACTACAAAGAAAGCCCTGTTGTCGCGTCACGCAAAGAAGGACAAGAAGCTATACACGAAAATCGAAAGTGCCAAGAAGAAGCTGAACAAGATCGAAGCCGAATTGACCAATTTCTACTTTCCACTGATGGCACCTCCGGACCCGGCCCGGGTGAAGGATCTCCTGAACAAACTCTTCCAGCAAGAGGAAGGCGTCTCTAATCTTGAAAGGGTCATTCCATACATTGACAGAAATGTTGCGGAAATGGTCTCTGGAAAGCGTACCACATCCAAAGGAAGACCGTACGCGAAGGGTAGCATAAATCAATACCGGGCTTTGCGGTTGCGCTTGGATGATCAGGGCAAGAATCCGGCGTGGGAGGATATCACTCAGACATTCTACGACAATTTCACCATGTATCTTAGAAAGCAGGGGAATAAGCCGAATACGGTAGGGAAGCACATCAAGGTTCTCAAATCTGTTATGCGTAGCGCCTACGAAGAAGGCCTGCACAAGAACCGCGCTTGGGAGTCATTGCGCTTTGTTACGGTCCGGAAAGAAGTCGAGGCCGTTTATCTCACTCAGAAGGAAATTGATGCTCTTGTCAACCTGGACTTATCTGCAGATCTGCGGAATGAGAAAGTCCGGGATCTGTTTCTGATCGGTTGCCATACTGCACAGAGGTTCAGTGACTATGTCCGGATAACTCCTGAACACATTCAGACACGAGGGGGGAGGAAATTTCTCGATATGATCCAACAGAAGACCAAACAACGTGTAGTCATACCAATCCGATCGGCACTTGATGATCTATTGTCAAAATACAAGTACACTTCTCCCTTTGAGTATGAGCAGAAAGTAAATAGTCGTATCAAAGACATCGCGAAGCTTGCCGATATCGATTCTTCGGTACAGACGACCAGGTATGACAATGATTTGGAAGTGCACCGTAGCATTCCGAAATACAAACTGATTACCACGCACACTGCGCGTAGGACAGGAGCTACACTTATGCATCTTGCTGGCATCCCTGCAGTCGATATCTGTAAGGTCACAGGTCATACAACCGTAACCGCCCTGATGAGGTACCTACGAATCACTGCTGATGAAGCTGCCGATAAACTCGCCGCACATTCTTATTTCTCACCATTGAAGAAAGTGAAGTGAAAAAGAACATTAAGGATGGAATTGAGTTTGGTGAAGCTGTGGATCAAAGCGGGAAACTCTTTTGGATCTTTGATCAAGAGGAGAAATTGAAAAATGTATTCTTAGAGCATCAGGTAAACTTAGCATCTGTTGCCATTCTTCTCGAACTCTTTAACTCTTTCTATTGGGAACTCTCAAGTATAGCTGCTAAGCGAACGAACGAGACGATTCAGAATTTGGTAAGCCAGTTCTCACTAGATGCTAGGCCTTTCAAGTCAATTACAATTGTCGTAGATGAAACTAATCCTGGAGAAAATAACAAGTTTCATTACCAAGGGCACGCCGCGAGCGAGTTAGAGTTTTTGATAAGGATGGCCTTAAGGAAATACCACCATTGGACTAATCAAACGGATAGTACTCCGGTAAAAAAAGTAAATCCCAAAAATAGGCCTAGAAGTACTGAGGCAACGGTCAGGACTAAATGGATCGTTACGATTGCCAAGTGTGTACTCAGAAATCAGGCAATGCCTGAAGCATCATCAAAGCAAAAAGCGATTGAACTGATTCACGTTACCTGTAGTGAGCTTGGTATGGGCATTGGAAAAGCAACAATAGCTAGTGTTGTTTATAGCATAAACTAGTAGTTTTTCAGTACTCTTAAAGAAGTCAATAAAAAAGTACTTTTTTATCACATACATATGTGATTAGTTTGCCTCGGTTAAAATTAGACAGAACCATGGCAAATGTGAACCTCAACGACTTACCTGCATTCAGTTATGACGAGAAGACTTGGGATAAATTCCTGAGCGAAGTTATTTGCCGCGAGCTCAATAAAACCTTAATCGATAGGGAGCGCGAAATAGCGAGTAGCATGAAGTACATCAGCATTCGCGCTGCGTGTGAATTGCTTGACGTGACAAAGCCGACGATTTACCAATTCATAAACGAGGGGCTATTGACCAAATACAAAATGGGAGCGTCGACGCGCCTGCTCCGCGCACAAGTCCTTGAACTTGTAAAGCCAGTCAATATATGATTATGAGCAAATAAAAAAGCCCATTCAACGGTCGACCAACCAGAATGGGCTTTGAAAATTTTAGAAATGGAATTGGACACAAATATACAAATCGATTCACCTACCTTATTAGAATGGGCGAAAGTCTATAGGCAACTTGGGCTCTCTTCCATTGGATGTAAGAACAAGGTTCCTGTTGGAGGTTCATGGAAGCAATATCAAAAGCGAATACCTACAGTTGAAGAACAACCAGGATTATTAAAGGGCGCTGAGCAGATAGCGATTATTTGCGGTAGTGTTTCCGGATATGTCGAAGTAATAGACGTAGACTGCAAAAATGATCCTCAGGGGATGGCTCTCTTTGATTCGCTATGGGGAGAGATTGTTGACTATTACAAGAGCAGCCCTCCACCTTTTGCCGTTGAGTCGACGCCATCAGGTGGTATGCATATATCGTACAGGAATGAAGGCCCCATTGATGGCAATACAAAACTGGCCCATCGAAATCAAAACGGAAAAAGGCTTTGCACAATCGAGACAAGAGGAGAGGGGGGGTATTTTGTCTGCGCACCTTCGCCTCGATATAAGTTGCTCCTGGGCTCATTTGAGAACCTACCCACTATTTCATCGACTGAAAGAGCTGATATCCTAGACATCTGTAGAAGCTTTTCAGATCCTGAAGTGACACATCTTCAGGAAGAAAGGAAAGAAAAGACTCCGAATGTCGACTACCGTCAATTGCCCGGAGACGCATATAATGCAGATCTAAATCATCCTATTCTGGAAGTCTTATCCAATGCCGGTTGGACTTTAGCGAGAGATGATGGCTCTCAAGCCTACTTAAAACGCCTCGGGTCGACAAATAGATGGGGAGCAACTTATCACTACCAAAAGCGAATCCTATACGTTTTTTCTTCTTCAGCTGAACTTGCGGGTGATCAAGCATACTCACCATTCAAAGCCTACACCTTTCTCGTGCACAAGGGAAGCTTCAGAGAAGCGGCTAAGGATCTCCGTTCAAAAGGGTACGGAATCCCATTTACAGAAATAGAGAAATCTGCCATTACTCGAGCTGCTGATTGTTACCGTAATGGATTTGATTTGGACTTGATTCAGAAGATTCTCAAGGATGATTACAATCTATTCGAAGCCTCAGAAATTTCACCGATACTCGAAACTGCAAAGACGTTAAGCGAGACTTTTCCACATGTGTTTTGGGTTAGCGACAAGAAAGGAGTGATTAAAATTGATCGGTTACTTCTCCTTCGCTTTGTGAGATCCCAGGGTTTCTTTTTGTTGGGACCTAAGAACGATGATAAAAAAGCTGTAATACAAGTTGTCAGTGAAGCGAGATTGATTAGAAGAATAGCAGATGACACTCTGCGCAAGTATGTTGAGCAATGGGTTTGCGAAAATCTTGACACCGCTCTGGCCGACAACGTTGTTAGGGCGCTACTTTCATTTCCTGCAGAAGGTTGGAAAAACATAACTAAGCATCTTCCAGATATCGATAAGATCAAGGTCCTCCGAGACACGCGTGATGAATCATTCATTCCTTTCAAAAACGGCATTGTCACTATTACAAAAGAGTGTGTTCGACTAATGAACTACAATGAACTACCGGAAGGAGTTTTTATTTGGGAACGCGAAATATGCCCTTCTTCCTTCCCAGATGAGGAGCTCCCCATGGAAATTGCCGAAAGAACAGATGCCTACATTTTTATTAAAAGAATCGCTGGAATTTCTCCAGACTTAGATGCCCTTTCATTGGATGAACTTCAGAATAAACATCCAGAGAGGTTTAGAGCATTAACTGCTTTTTTCTGGGGGATAGGATACTTTCTTTCGACTTTCAAGGATCCTAATTTGCCACTGTGCCCAATTTTCGAAGAAGAGAATACAGATAGCGCTGAGGGCGGGGGAACTGGAAAGGGAATCTTAATGAAGATGATCGGATTCATTAGATCCACGATTATAATCCCTTGTAGAACTTGGAACCCTGACAAAAACTTTGCCTTTCAAAGAATACACGATCGGGTAAGAAATGTCATTCTTGATGACGCCCCTCAAAATTTCCCGCTCGAAAAGGTATATAACTTGGGCACTGAGGGTGTAGAGGTAGAGGAAAAACACAAAGGGGCAGTGTTCATTGACTATGAGGACTCCTGCAAGTGGGGAATAACGACGAACTATTCCCTCCTCACAAAGGGTAATCATGGAGATCGTCGCTTTGTAAAAATTCCATTGTCCAGGTATTTTTCTAAATCGCACAAACCAATAGATGAGTTTGGGCATCTCCTTTTCCTCGATTGGAGTCCGGACGAATGGGTAGGTTTTTACCAGGTAATGTGTAACTGCATAAAGTTCTATCTGTCGTCCCCTGTGCCGGTAACTATTCCAATGAGTAATGATCGATTGATCAAGAGGGTCCGACAGCAATACAACGATGACTTCTTTGAGTGGGGTCAAAAGATGATATCTGGTAATGGCTGGAAATTATTGACCTCGTCAGTACAAGGATACGTCCCATTAAGGAGTTTATTTGAGCATTACGAATCCGAGACAAACGACAAAAAGACCTTTCAAAGCAATAGCGCTTTTGGAAGAGCTGTGGCTGAATTCTGCAAATCCTTTGCCATTCATGTCGACCGAGAGACGATCAGCGCGGGGATGCTCAAGGGAAGTACAGAAGTGAGATTTAGAGTAGAGGATGCGTCCTCTACCGCGTCCTCTACCGAGTCTACTAATCACCTTGGGGGCGATGTTTCTGGTGACGATTTGTTACCGTTTTGAGCCGCGTGTGCTAAAACTCCCGTGAGGGGCTATTTGTAGAGTGTGGTAGATGGCGAGTAGAAGGTGACGTAGTCTACTTGTAAAGTGTTGATTTGCAATTAAGTATACATGCAGTAGACTAGGTAGACTATACTTTAGTGAATATTAAATAATATAAATAAAAAGCACTCTCTATCATCGAAACACGGCGTTCGAAAAGAATTCCCCGAATTTGAGTCTACTTAGTCTACCCCACATCCTAACCGGCTAGAAGTGCATCGTTTTCAGGACCAGGTAGTCGCTTGTAGAATACGAGCATGTTATTCAAAAATCAGTTCAACAATGAAAAGAAAACACCGAAGGATCACCGAACAAGAGTTGATTGAGGGGTATACCCAAGAGACGACTCGTGATTTCAATAGACCCGTTCTGAACGACTCAGGAGAGGTCGTGCATGCATTGAAAATAACAAAGGAAATCCCGCCTAATGAAAAGGCAGTAATTAAAGAACTTACGAAGGTGGATCCCCATATGTCAAAAGCTCAGTCAGATTCAGAGTTTTTGAAAATGATAGACGATACGATCAAGGCAAGGCCAAATTCATTCAATTGGGCCGAAGCGTTGCAAGAGGGTAGCCTGCATGCTGAGCAATGCGAGGACATTGCGAACTCGGTCAAGTACTTCATAGAAGACAACTCATATAAGCGCCCATTGCACCAATCCACACTGCTCGCAGACTTCTATTGCCAATATGAACAGTATTGCGTGGATCATGGGATTATTCCACTTACGCCACAGCAGGTGTGCTTTATTCTTAAAGAGAGCCATGGCGTTCACATAACGGAGCCCAGTCCTTGCACTAAAATTGGATTACTTAAAATTCAATAAACCGTTATGAGTAATACAACTGACGATCGGACGATTCGTTACGTGCATGTAACAATCAGCGATTTTTTGCAGAAGACGGGCTATCGGCCATGCGATTGTAATCATGAAAAACTATGCAATTCAAATCACTACATGAGGATGCCATTTCCCATTATCTACAGAGAGTATCTCGCGTTTTGCGATGCCATAAAAACCGAGCCTTGTATATTCGATGACTTCTTTTTAGATCTGCAAAGGTCGGGCTTCTGGGTCATCGGGGGTGGTAATGTGATCCAGGGAATGATCTGGGGCACTCATGTTATAAAGACTGAGGGATTGACACTTGAGGTCTATGACTGAGACATTTGACAATCACCATGTTATCAATGGGTCAAACCTAAAACCTTAAAGAAAACTTGGCGAAGCCTAAGACCAATCCAATCCTCTACGATGGTTGCGTCACTCTCTCCATCGCTAACCTGAAAAGGTCCGGATACTTGTCTTCCGGAATGTCCGCAGGCGAGTTAAAGTGGAAAGCAAGTACAGGTAGAGCCAGGACTACGATGTCAATTGCCTCATGTGTAAGCATGGGGCAAGCTTATATACTTCTAGCATATGAATATGAAGGCAAGGTTGTCAAGTACAGAATCGATCTTCAGCGAATCCGATCGAACTTAGGCCGAGGCTATCACTGGAAATTTGTTTGTCCGACGACCGGACGGCAGTGTCTTCAACTACACTTCATTCAAGGGAAATTTCTTTACAGAAGAGCAGTGAAGGGATTCTACTCACAACAAACTCTATCACATTCGAAGAGACAACTTAGAAAGGAGGCAAACCGCATCGATGCGGTTGCGGAGGCATTATCCGTAGTAAAGACTAAATACTTCAAGAAGCATTATGCCGGCAAGAAGACCAGGCGCTATAGGTCCATTGAAAGACTATTCCCCTGGAACAGAGAGGGCAAGTATGCTGAACACTATTTTCAGGATAAATCAAGAGTTTAGATTTTTACCGAATTGTCAATCCAAGGAATTCTCGCGTTCCTCCATACTTCTCATGCTCAAAAACAAATCCCCCCGATTCCATCTGATGCGTTTGTTCTGCTTTGACTGCATTATAAATCTCATCGGGAATTTGAATGTTCAGTATGCTTGAAATAAGCTTCACTTTGTCCTGGTAGAGTTTCTTTGCACTGGCCTTTTCGGAAGGATTCATAAACCCTACATCAATTTTCACATATTCGACGGTTGATCCAAGTTTGTCTTTAGATCCAATGGTAAGCTCAATCTGATTCTTAACCGAAGTGTGAGGAATAGGAGTACCGAATTGATACTCAAGAGTACTTATGTACTCCCCCATATCAAAGCCCCCTGCTTTGTTCGTCCAGGGGTCCATCGGGCCAAGACCCATGCGCTTATTTATCTCGCGGATCAGCTCTTGAGGCGTAATGAATTTTGATTGAGTAACCTGCGGAGCTGGAGAATCAGCGGTGTCGGCCATTGGTGAATTGGTCTGCTGAGTGTCCTCACTGTCTTTTTTTATTTCCGTAGTGCAGGCTGCTATCAATAATAATAGGAGTCCTAGAGCAAAGAAATATCTGTTCATTTTCATTATCGAATTTGATGAAAACTACAAAGAAAGTGGGTGAAGGCGTCTTAAAACATCACGATGAGAATTTTCTCCGCGTAGTCTTCCCTTTCTTCTTTGAGATGAGTCCGATCTGGTTATCAGTCCAAGGGATGTTCTCCTCTTTATTGTCGAGGTAGCTGATCAGCCTATCGATCTGCTTCGGCATGACATCTCCCATCACCTCCTTCATGACTTCTTTTCTGAGTCGATGCTCATATTCTGCCTGCTTTTTAATGCCAGCCTCACGCGATGCATTGACGCGCTCAGCTAGTTCTCTACCAATAGGTTTGAACGGCTTAAGCCTGTAACGCTCTGCCATGGTCGGGCGGTCAGCATCTGGACCTATATGGCTGGCTCTGATTTTTTTCACAAGGGAGAGGAAGTCGATGTCATCCCACTTCCCTTTGTTGAGTTCGGTGAGGAATTCATTTTGTGCCTCTGATGTATTTGCATTGAGGACATGTTCGCCTGCACCTACGATGATGTTCGTGTCCTGCACCCGGTGACCTCTGCCTCCATCTTTGTCAGTGTACCCTTCTTTGGGTATGCGCCCGCCCTTATAGAGGGCTTGAGCCTTGGCTTGCGCTGATTTGAAGGCTCTGAATATTCCCAGGAAGGTAGCGATTGCGGCCAAGGCAACAGGAATACCTGCAGGGCCTAAGAGTGATGAAGTCTTTGTCACATTCGCGGCCATCGTGATTAGGCTACTGATCTGAGTAAGGCTGTCAGATAGGAGCTGAGCCTTCAGCGCGGCTTTCTGTTGTTTCGCCAATTCTTTCTTGTGTTTATCCTCTTCATTCCTGAGTGATGCCAGCTCCTCCTCTTTGGCAGTTACGTTCGCTGCATATCCATTCTTCGCATCCTCAATCTCTTTCGCAAGGGCATCCTGAGTTTCTGAGATGCGCTCCCGGGTAGCCTCGAGTAGTTCCTTCTCCTGCTCAATACGAAGCTGCGTGTTATCAGCAGCAAGCCCCTGTAATTGAGCAAAGACAGCTCCAGCCTGACCGATGATTGCATCAAGCGTCCCAACATCGATGTTCAACATCTCAGCCAGCTTCTTCTTTATAGTATCAAAAATGTTGCTTTGAGAGAAGTCGGTTAATGTACCCTCAATGGCCGCAATACTATCCGACAGCGCCATCGCCTCAGGAGAATTGGGATCAAGCAGTTTCAGTCTCTCTTTAGCATAGAACAGAGCGACTTTTAATCTCTCCTGCTCTTTGAACTCCTCCAAAGTCAGTGTTTGGTCAGATGACTTTTTCAGATTGTCTATGATTGCGAGTGCATGCGCCTCCTCTCTATCAAGTGCGGCTTGAGCATTTGCAATCTTTACATTGTCCAGTTCGGCAACCTTAGCTTCATAATCAGCTTTTAGTTGAAGTGCTTCATTGGTGAATGCCTTGAAATCACGGACATATTCTTTTCCACGGAGGTCGAGTTCTGCAATGTCAGCTTCAAGTATTTTGACCCGGACTAATTCATCCTTGGTATTGACCCCATCGCTTACAGTCGTGCTCTCAATGTTTTGATTCCTTAGCTGCGCCTCAATTTTCTGCCTTTCAATAAAGGAAGCCAACTCCTTCTCGTGATCTTCTTTTCGGAGTTCTTGTTGCTTACGATAGAACTCAATGGAAATTTGTTCCCGGGTACGTTTCTCCAGGGCGTCAATCTCTGTAACGTCTTCATTCAGCGATCGAGCTTCTTTTCTGAGCTCATCAAAAATGGTCTTTGTTTGGTCCAGGGCAAACTTCTGCTCAGCCTGAAGTTTTGCAAGCGGATCGGTGACCTGATCTATTCGTGTCTTCTCAATATCATCAGCAATTTTTAAGAGTGAATCTCGATATTTCTCTAATGCTTCAGCGGCTTTCTCTATCTCCTTTGCATTGCCAGCGTTTGCGCGAGCCTCTTGTTCACGGGCTTTGAGAATATCTCTCGCTGTATTTGCCCTTAATTCATCCACAGATGCAGTCTTAGCAATGTCTCTGAGTTCATTAGATGAAAGAGCCGATAATTCTTTTTTCAATTGCGTCCTTCGAGCGCCAGCGGCATCAGCAGAGCTTTGTTGTTCTTTAGTAGCATCGGCCACGGCTTCCTGATTGCCCCGAATCACGGACTCCGTTTCTTTAAGTATCTTCAATTCCTCTTCTTCATCTTTCAGACGTTCCTCTATTTGTTGATTCTTAATTGCTTCTTTCTGTTCTTGATTGGCAAGGGCAAAGGATCTACCGCTTGCTGCAAATGTTGGATCAGACGCCTTTATTTCTTCAACCCTATCAAACGTTTTTTTCTTTATTTCAGCCCTCCGCTCTGCGACTATCCTATCAAGAATAGCGTCTTTGAGTTCAATTTCCAGATCGACTAAATCCTGCACCACTCCCTTTTGTAAATCATATTTTGCCAGTATGTCAGGATACAATGCGTTCAATTGATCCATAACAACCTTTCGTTCCCGCTCAGTGCTATTATGATTACGAAGAACACCAATCAGGTTGTCGATTTCAGTGCTCTGATCAAAGAAATCAGCCCTCAATCCTTTCATCACTCCCCGCATCTCCTCCGCAACTGCTGTCGTGCCAGACAGTCTTTTTGTCAGAGTAATAATTGATGGGATTGCCAGTGCAATAGCTGAGAAGAGTAAACCGATTGGGTTTAACTTCATTGCGGTCGATAGTCCTTTGACTCCTTTTGTAAGAAGGACGGTGCCGGCGGCATACGCCTTTTGGACTACGGTCCCAACTACGTATCCCGCTGTCAACAAAGCCAGTTCCTTGACGATCGAGGCAAATCCTTTCACGAATGACACAAGGCCCTGAGCGAAACTCTTAATCTTCTCTGGATCTAAGCTTTTCAGGAATTCAATTGCATCACTTGTAGCCTCTTTCAGAGTAGGAAGCAACTCCGTTCCAAATTGCCGGAGGATGATGCTCACCTGGTCCCTGAAGTTCGATGTGACCCCGGCAAACGTCTCGCTCTGTTTCTCCATAAGGTTATTAAAACGTCCGCCTTCAGAAGTCATTAAAGCGAACGCCTTCGCGACGTGATCAGCACTGATCTTGCCCTTGCTAGCCAAATTGACTATCTCATGCGCGGCGAAGCCTGTGACTTGTGCTAGCTCCTCAATTGGATTGACGCCCAGCTCATTCAACTGTAGCAACTCCTGACCGACCAGCCGTCCTTTTGCCTGGATCTGTCCGAAGATGAGCGTGAGCCTGCTCAGTGGTTGACCCACACCGCTACTGATGTCACCAAGATCGCGGATAAGGTCATTAACTCTCTCTTGCTCGAAGCCGAAGGCAAGCAACTGCCTTGCTGCCTGGAATATTTCATCTTGCTGAAATGGAGTTGTTGCCGCTGTCTGTGTGAGTTGTTCAAGCAACTTATCAGCTTTTGCAGCAGATCCGAGGAAGGTGCTGAATGCTACTTGTAACTGCTCATAATTTGCGGCAGCACCGATTGCTGCCTGTCCTGTTTGCTTTAGGAGACGGACACCTTCCCTTACTGCATCAGTGGCGATGAGTCCGGAAAACAACTACTTGAATCAGAACGACTTCTTCTCGGCGTCAGCTATCTGCTTGCTAATAGTCTGAAACGCCTTGCCGGTATCAACACTTAATTTCTTGGCTTCAGCACGGATATTTTCGAGTCCATGCTCAAAGCGGTTTAAGGACTCAATGAGCCTGCGATCATCAACTGAAAACGTGTATCCGATTTGATCAGCCATGAATTCCTGCCTTTGTTTTGGCGTAGGCAAAATTGCTTCATGGATGACCCCCGAACAACTTCAAATTGACGCAAAATCCACTACAAGGGTCTATTCGTTTTTTAATAGAGTAGCGTGAGCGAGTTTCTTTATTTCGAGATTCAGTTTTCTAAGGCAAGGAGTCTACCAGAATATACTCGCCACCATCATCAACCCCATCCTCGTATTTAATGGAAAGAAACTTGCCATTGCTTTCTGCACTAACGAACAAATCCTCCAGTTCCTCCTCTCCTATTTCATTGCGAGAAGCAATCAAAAAATGAGCATATCTGACTTCCTTCTCATTGTCAGAGGCTATGTAGTAATCAATTCCCTCTTGTAGCTTCATTTCAAGTGGCTTTTCCGCCCTGAAAGATCAGCTTTGCTCTAAAGCCTGGTCTGCGATGCGCTTTATTTCCTGAAGGGCTTGCAGTGGCTTGCCTGCCTTTGACGAATAGAAGAGATCTCTAACGTCGATATCTAGATGCGCTGCAATTGCTATCAGCATCTCCTTTCGGGGAAACTTGTGGTTGTTTACGAGCTGACTTACATAAGTAGGGCTGGCCCCGATAGCCTCTGCGAGGTCCTTTCCCGAAATACCCTTCTCTTTAAGTACGTCGCCAAGGCGTAAAATGTTATCCATAGGGGTAAAGATAATGACAATTATTTAACGTAAAAGAACATTTTTACTTGCATTTGTCATTTATCTGGTTTATCTTTGTCCTAATTCTTTAACGAAAAGGTCAACCATGAAAGCAAATACCTCCTCCGACACTCTGAATTTCGACCGCAACCTGCACGATGTCATTCAGGATGGACTTCATCTGGTGTTCATCAAATCTGATCACTTACAAATTACGCTCGATCAATCATTAGTCGACGTGGAGGGTTTGTACGGTTACTGGGATAGAGACTACGACCCGACCGAAAAGAGATGGGTTGATGTTTTCGTGGACACTTATCCTGATCAGCATCAACTGGCTGCATTCATGGAAGCTAACGCTACGGCATGCGTCTTACATGTTGACCAGGGAAAGAAGCATATGTACATAGATGAAATCGAAGAAGCTGAGCGCCTAGGCATGCGTGTTACTACCGAGCCAGAAGTTACCGTAAACTCATTCTTTGACATTCTCCAAGCCATTGCGGCATGAGCAATAAGAGCAGCCAACCCACAGAGCCAATTTAATAAACATCAAAAATTCAAGACAATGCAAACGACAATAGCAAGAGGAATACCATGCCACAGCGAGGCTAAAATATCACTGCCAGAAATTGACACACTTGTAAGACAGTGCGGTTTTTACGGCGCGTATGAATCCAACAATTCACAACAGTATTATCCGGTGTACACAGCCAACTATGTGCGCGAGGGAAAGGAAGTCAGGGTTACATACATGGAGAGCCAAAGCATGGGATGCGGCAGAGCAAGTGCAATCTTAGAAGTGCTTGACCTGAAAGAATTGAAGAGAGTAATCCGCAGATGCGATTGGTCCCGCGAGGAAGTGAGCATTGAGAAGGTTTTATTATTCATCATTTCAACAACCAATTAAGTTATGAAAGCAGCAGAGATGATCCGGTACCTACAAACAGTACCGCCAGACGCGGAACTATTCACATACGCCTCCGATAATGTAGGCGCAAAGCATCATGAACTCATGGATAACATCGAAGCGGTGCGTGGCGAATTCAGGGCTTTTTGTAAAGACCGGTTCGCTGATCTATTTCAATTGGCCTCTAATGAAAAACTCAAACGAGAACCAGGCGATCACGCCTATTGGGTCCATATCCAAATGTGTGATGTCCAAGATCTGCTCGACACAGTACAAAGACTCGCCAAGGAACTGAAGCCTGTTACAGATTCACAGATTGCTTCGAAGTAAGGAGTCGTATAATTTCATGAGTGGGCTTTGGCATAATGCCCAGCTGCGCATTACTTCATTTCGGCAATTGCCTCTAATTGCTCGGTGAGCTCGACGATCTCGAGAATTGTATCCCTGCTCTTGACACTGAAATTTGCCATGTCTGTCACACGAATTGCCGTGCCAGCCATGCATACCATGAGCATGTTTGTACTGCCGGCGCCGATTTCGCTGAAATCGATATCCGCAGAAATCACCGCATTGCCTCCTTGCCTTACGCATTGTACGCGCAAGTCAGATTTGCAAAGCTGAGTGGCCCGTGAAATTTTTCGATTAGTGGTGCCTGATCCGGATCCAAAGAAATCATTAAATGATCTGGAGAGCTCAACTGCAAATCCGGTGCCCGTCGTCGTCTGCGATGTGACCATGCCAATTACCTCATAGTCCCATTTCACGGGAGCCGGACTTGAGAGCACTGGCACATAGTGAATTATCTGCTGCAGTCGAGTTTCAATCTCCTTTTTCGCTTGCTTGAATTCCTTGGCAATCTTATCAAGAAGAGGCCTTGAGCAGCTTGTGCAATAAGCCGCTTTCGACTCTCCAGAATGCTTATTGATAAAATCGACCCTGGATTGCAAAAGCAGGTCGGCACTAAATATGCCATTTAGAGATTTGCCACAGTTTGGGCATTTGTCCATGCTGCTCATAGGTGTCGGGTTGAGGGTATCAATGTTTGGGATGCTGCATCGCCTGAAGTTACACATTCCCTTCCCCATAAAGTGAATTGGAAGGCGGCAGGTTAGGATTTAATATACTGTAGGTATCTTTTACCTAAGCTGCTTAAGGCAAAGTGGCGATTCGGTAAGCCGTCTTGGCCAAGTGCGTGCAAATCATGAAGCAATCCATTAGACACCAGTTCCTGTACTTCTGATAAGAAGTCTGCTTTGTCTAATCCAAATTGTTCCGGATTGTTCGGATTAGGAAGCTCTTCGACGATAGCATTCAAGTCGTCCGCTTGCTTTTGAGCTAATTTCAGAGCCTCCTCAGCGGTTGGGAGCTTATTGGCATACCCGGATTTCTCGTTTTTCGCTTCTTTGTTCCTCGCTATTTGAAGTCTATTCAATTCATGCCGCAGTTCACTCAAAGTACGTTGAGTGCCTTGCCTTTCATTATGATTGTTGTACAATCCAAGCATCTGGACCTGAAGCTCGGAGATACGATTCGTAATTGAAATAAACCGTCTCATGTCATCAGATACATCTCCTGATTTCAGCGAATTACATAAGATGTTCTTTAATCTATTTCTACGAACTTCCGAAGAGGACCTTACTGCTGATTCAAAAACGCTTTCAAAGATCTCAGCGAACTGTTCCTTTTGCGTGTCATTATAATTGATCGGCCCCGATGGTAACGTATTGATGTAAGACGCAAGTCCCTCTATGAATTGACTAGCACGTTTTGCTCTAACTCTATCACGGATCTCAATTGACTCTGTTAAAATCGTTCCGACAGGACCCAAGAAAGAGAGCCCAATTTTTACACCAGAAACGATGTACTCTGATTTTTCGAGAGAAGTCCTTGACTTTGCCACATACGAATCTATTAAAAAGACCAGCGAAATACCCTATCCCAAGGCTTTTTTACGTTGTATAGCAGGAAAGGGGAATTCAGGCATTATTTTTGGAACTAGATTCGCGCCATGATCTCCTAGATAAAAAAGGAAAAAGCCTAATGAGTCCCGCTTCACATACCATACCGCGTATCGGTGAGGGCATCTTCACTCCCAGGGACATTGCTATGATTTTACATGTGGACAGACGCCGGGTGCGCTACCTACTGCGGAGATATCTCGGTGAGCACTATATGGACGGAGATGGAGTGGCAATCAATTTCAAGGCGCTCATCGAGCTCCAGATCTTTCATCTGCTACGAGTAGAAGGATACAAGGTCAAGGAGATACTGGAGGCACATGGATTGCTTTCCAGATACTATAAGACCAGATATCCCTTAGCATCGAGAGCACTCTATAAAAGTGGCAAAGAGCTGATCGTGAAACTGGATGATGTCTTCCTGAAAACTGACGGCACTAGGCAGGCCTTCTTCGCAGAGATCATCATTGACTTCCTGAGGAGTGTGGAATTCGACAAAGAAGGTCAACCAGTGCGTATACATCCAAAAGGATTTCAAAGCATAGTGATCGATCCTGCGATCCAGTTTGGTCAGCCAATCATCAAGGATACGCGCATTACAGTAAGCAACCTTGCAGGGATGTACAAAGCTGGAGACAGTAAGCAGATGCTTTCAAATTTATTTGACCTACCTCCCGCCAAGGTCCAAGAAGCAATACGCTATTGGAAACAAGCGGCGGCATGAAGCACATATACCTCGACGAAAACATATCAGAGCACTTCGCGACTGCTCTCAATGCCCTGGAACCTAGAGGTGGTATCGAAATAGAGGTGCATAGCACGAAAACCACGCCAGGACTTGGGAGAGGCGCTAGTGATCAAGCTATAGCATCATTCCTACACAGCAATGGTGGATATCTCATATCTGGAGATGCAGACTTCAGGAAGATATATGCTCTGGCGCATGCTGTACCCGGCTTTCAGCCTAAGATATTTCACTATAACAAGTGCGGAGGTCACGATCATTGGAAGCGGGTCACTGTGGTCTTCCAGAACTGGGAAGAGATCCGTCAAACCGTAATAGACGACGATGGAGGGGAGACCTTCTGCTATAATCTTAGCGTGAAAGGCCTCATGGACAGAACCAAGGATCTTCGATGAAAATTTATTTTATGTCCGCACCTATCGCCGCACCTAATGGATCTATATAAGGTTTTAATATTCTGATATTCAGCCAATTAACGTACAGCAGTTCGAATCTGCTACCGACCTCAACGCATTGAAGGCCGCGACGCAAACGTCGCGGTTTTTTTATGCCCTGAACGGAATGGCGCTGGGCGCCAATGCAGTGAACGGGTATAAAAAACCGAGCGGAGCGAGGCCTTCAATGTGATGAATGGCCCCCATTTACAGATCGACAGAGTCAATCTGCTACCGACCTCATCGCATTGAAGGCCGTAACGCACAGCGTTGCGGTTTTTTTGTGCCCTGAACGAGCGGTGCTTGAAACACAATGCTAAGTGCAGCAAAGACCGCACAGGTCTGTTCATCGATCAACCCGAGTTTGTAATCACCAGTGACACTGGCAAGAAAATCCTCGAATGGTGTAATCAAAGGGATTCCTTTTTGAAACATTTATTTCGATTATTTCGTTTGTTTCGTATAATTGCGGATTAAACATCAGGTACCATGACTGCCTTAATAGAGAGAGCGACAAAAAAGGAGCAAGCGATTGCACGGCAAAACCTGCCTTCAGTAAGCAGATTAGCGGCCTCATTTGCCCGACGCGAAGAGCCGGTAGACATCGAGGTAAGTGATCATGAGCTCGTTCAGCTTAAGTTACCAGCGAAAGTCTTCAGATTGCTGAAATCTATTCTAAGCATGATGGCTGAAGGAAAAGCCTTTTCATTGATCCCTGAAGACTCAGAACTAAGTACGCAACAGGCGGCAGACATGCTCAATGTTTCACGACCTTTTCTTGTGAAGCTTCTGGAGGCAGGCGAGATCCCATTTAAAAAGGTAGGGTCCCATCGAAGAATCCTGATGGAGGATTTTATTACATATTCCAGAATTATGGAAGCCCAAAGGGAAAAGGCCTTACAAGAGCTTGCTAAACAAGCTCAGGAACTTGACATGGGTTACTAATGCTTCATTCGGGACGCTTCACGGCAATTCTTGACGCGTGTGTTTTATATCCGGCGTCACTGCGTGATATCTTGTTGAGCCTGGCGGCTGCCGGTCTCTATAAACCTAAATGGTCAGCTGATATTCAAAAGGAATGGAGATCAAACCTTCTTGATCAAAGACCAGAACTTTTGCCCGAGAGGCTTCAATATACCTGTGACCAAATGAACACTGCCTTTCCTGATGCCGAAGTCATAGGGTATGAAGGATTGATTTCGGCCTTGACTCTACCCGACCCCGGAGACAACCATGTACTTGCTGCCACTATTCGTTGCGGTGCCGACGTCATCGTCACATTCAATCTGAAAGATTTCCCTCAGGATTATCTTGATACATATGATGTTGAAGCTCAACATCCGGATATATTTATTGGTCATTTAATAGAACTAGAACCGCACTTATCGCTGAAAGCATTGGTGGATCAGGCGGCGAGACTGAAGAATCCTCCAAGAACGGTTTCTGAAGTATTAGATACACTAGAGGACAATGGGTTGACAGATTCTGTGGCTAAGTTTCGGGCGCTTATTTAAATCAATAGTATAGGCCGCAAGGCACCCTGTTTGATCCAATTTTTTAATCCTCCAGATAATAACCGGAACTGATGAAGTGAAAACAATTTCTGGTATGTTCGTCATGATAAATATCTGCGCGTAACAAGCAGACGGACCTCGGAAGTGCTCAATTTTTGCGCGTAAAACAAGGTTTTTGTTAAATAATTGCGCATAAGCAGGGGATGCCTTCAAGATTACGGAAGTCCGACAGCACGGGGATGTTTGATTTGGAAATAACAAGTACTCTATCAAAAGGAGATCTCAAAGTATTACACCCTCCAGATCCTCGTGCCAGAATTAGTCCTGCATGTTGTATCAAAATTAGTCCTGCGTGCAAGGAGGAAGCAAATGTACTGTAAAACAAGTAGTTATAAACGAGAGAACACTCTTGGTAGGATTGATGCAGAGCTCGATTTTAAGATTTGCACTTCCCGGGTCTTAGCGATTCATTCTAAAAGTTTGTTGACGTAGACAGCACTGGAGGGACGGGATTTATTCCCGACCCGGAGAGGGACCAGAAGCGCAGTACATCAACACTCACTCCACTTTCCTAACTTCGATCCTCTTTAATCATCTCTCAAAACAAAAACTCATTTCTCATGCGCTTTCTCATTCTTCTCCTTATCAGTTTCACCATTGTCTTCACTGCCTGCAAGAGTGGAAATAAAGATGATGCCTCAAAAGATGAAACTTCAAAATCGGATGATGCAAATGCCGATGACCCCGCTTATGCAATCAAAAAAGCCATGGAAGGTCTGGGTGCCGAGGGTACTGAACCTGTGGATCACCATAAACTCAAAGACATGTTGAGTGAGAACATTCAAGGGTATACCAGGACTGCCTTTGAATCTCAAAAAGCAGGTGCATTCGGCTTCAATATCTCCATTGCTGAAGCTGACTATGAGGCTACTGGCGACAAACGCATCAAAGCTTCTCTGGCTGATACCGGGGGAGCTGGCATGGCTGTGATGAGCATGGCGGCATGGTCATCATTGGATCTGGACAAAGAAGATCAGAATGGTTGGGAACGCACAAGCACATACAAAGGATATAAGACTTTCGAGAAGTACGACAAGTCAAACAAAACAAGTGAACTGGCGATCATGGTAGAGAAGAGATTTCTCGTGACCCTGAATGGGACCAATTGTGATATGGACGAGCTGAAGAAATTCGTGGACGAGCTTGAGATCGGGCAGTTGAGGAAGATGATCTAAGAAGGGCAGAAGGGCGGAAAGGCAGAAGGGCGGAATGATTATCCGTTCTGCCATTCTGCCGTTCTGCCATTACGCCAATTAACCGATCCTACTCCCAATCATTTCTCCCTGCACAATCCTCTTGAGATTGCCGGATGCATTGATGTCAAAGACGACGATGGGAAGATTGTTTTCCTTGCATAATGTAAACGCGGTCATATCCATCACACCGAGACCCATACTGATCACCTGAGCAAAAGAGATTTCGTCGAGGCGGGTTGCAGTGGGGTCAGTTTCGGGATCAGCAGTATAGACACCATCCACGCGAGTGCCTTTGAGGATGACATCGGCTTTGATTTCATTCGCACGTAGAGCTGCAGCGCTATCAGTTGTAAAGTATGGACTGCCGGTGCCTGCGCCAAAAATCACCACACGTCCTTTTTCCAGATGACGAATCGCGCGTCTGCGGATATAGGGTTCTGCTACTTCGCGAATTTCT
>JANNQA010000182.1:0-2259 GCA_031400515.1 Bacteroidota bacterium | reverse complement strand
CTTGCAGGGTCACTTTTTTTGAAAATTAAAGGAAGTTAGAAGGGCGAGAAGTTTACCCTGAGCTCGTCGAAGGGAGCCCTTGCAGGGTCACTTTTTTTGAAAACTAAAGGAAGTTAGAAGGGCGAGAAGTTTACCCTGAGCTCGTCGAAGGGACGCCCATGAAGGGTCAATTTATGATTGAAAGAGATAAAAGGGCGAGAAGTTTACCCTGAGCTTGTCGAAGGGAGCCCATGCAGGGTCACTTTTTGAAGAAGGCTAAGGATGCTGACTTCTTTTGTTAAAAGTTGCGTTTGAAATCTGTAGCAACAACTATAGACTACTGTAGTCCTTCACGAATTCAATCTTAAGCACTTCCAGTACTTTATCCACTTCATCTTTGTTCAGCGATACAATATCCTGCGTGCTTGTAGTCTGTGTGCTTTTTACTAACATCCATAGCGGCGAATCCGTACCAGGGGCTGACGTTTGCACGAGAAACTCCTCGGTATTACCCATGACGACAAGGACGTGCTTCACTAAAGTAATCTCCTTACTCGCAGCGTCTGTCATGCTAAGTGTATTGCACGCACATGCCGCAGAACGATAGACCGTAAACTTCTCATTGATCCGAAGTAATACTTCATCATCGTTTGCACATGACATGAGAATAGAAAGGAAAAAGGGCAATGTCAGTAATGCTCTCATTTGATGGTGTAGCAAGTTTTATGATTGCAACATTTATTCCAAACAAGATAGGTCAATAGGGGAATATCATTCTCGCTGTGTGGGATGAAAATGATAGTACCACATTTGACCCTGCGAAGTACCGACCAGGAATTCATTGTCAGACAAAAACTTACATGAATAGATCACATCTTCATAGCCATGATACCTCATTACACACATACCCTTCTCAAGGTTCCACAATCTGAAAGTCTGATCATCTGAGCCACTGATCAAATATCTGCCATCAGGAGAGAAATCGATTCCATAACCGCTTTGTTCATGACCCGAAAGAAGATGCTCTCGTATGCCTGTCTTCACATTCCATACTTTAATGTCCTTGCCACTAAACGCAGCAAGTAGATTTCCGTCAGCGTTTATCGTCATTTCCTGCAAACCTTTTGAGCATGTGAATTTTTGTGTTTCAGTCCAATTAGTGGTGTTGTATTCTGTGATGCTGCCGTCGTATGAACCAGTGTATACAAATGTTTCTTTTGGATGTAATACAACTCTGAAGGCAGAATGTAACAATTGGATCATGTTCAGAAGCGAATCAGCACCGGACCATATCCGCATCGTGTTATCTCCGACAGAGATGGCGAAACCTTTGGAAGTCATGTATGCAATACCATCGATACGACCTGTGTGTCCGGCATATGTCCCGATTTCTTTTCCTGTCTGTACATTCCACAATCTTGCAATCCCATCGAAGCTTCCAGTGACCAGATAGTTGCCATCCTTGCTCACCTCAGCACAGAGTCCACTCTGCGGACCGAAGTTCTTCAACACTTTCCCTGTTGAAATTTCATACATCGCAAGGTTCTTGTCTGTGCATGGAGCAGCAAAATATTTCTTATCCGTTGTGACCGGGCTTTGCCATGGGCCGACATCGCAAATGATATAGCTCCGCGCAAAGGGGTGATCCAAATCCCATTGTTTCAGTGTGCCATCAGCAGAAGTTGAGAAGAGTGTGGAACCATCAGCGGACCAACATAATCCTGTAGCGGTTTGTGTATGGCCAATGAGTGATGCATGTTTTGTGTTCTCATGTACATTCCACACAAGAATTGTTTGATCCTCACCAGCGGATGCGAGCCACTTGCCATCCTGTGAAAAACTTAGCGCTTTGATTGTTTTCGTATGCCCTTCCCACGGCTCAATGCGTCTGATGAGACGTCCATCTGATGCATGAAGGAAATGGATGCGATGATCAACACTCCCCACGGCCACAGTTGTTCCATCCGGGCTGAGTGCAATACTGTGAAAGGCATTGTATTCATCATAGCCAGAGAGATCATACTTCCATGTAGTCTCTCCTGAGTTGATATCGAATGCATAGACATTTTCACCCCATGTCGCGACGATCATAAGCATACCATCTGGAGTAAATACAATGCCGGCAGCAGGATGTGAATCGGTTTCCGCTTTCAGGATTTCAACGGCATCCTTTGCATTGAGAAGCTTTGCAAATCCCTTAACTCCTGAGGCTGTTCTTTCCCAGGAGACAACACCGAGCTTCGAATCGTCAGGACGAAATCGCACCTGATAAATTCCCTG
>JANNQA010000177.1:0-7663 GCA_031400515.1 Bacteroidota bacterium | reverse complement strand
TCCGGCATCACTTTCGTCTCAAGGTGGACTTGAGTCCGAGCGTCTATCGCGGCCGGTTCAGGTTCATCATCAGACAGCATGACTTAGAATGAGTTTAATTTAATTTATATCCACGCAGCAAACAGAAGGCAGGAGTCCATAATGATTGGCCCTATTAATTCAATACTTATACGAATTCAATTGAGCTCTGAGTCCATTGATTTCCTCTTTCCAACGAGGAATATCTGGGTTATCTGGTCTAGCTTCACGAATCATGGATTCCAAACCTCTGATTTTGGCTTCAATCCATCGGCGTTCCTTTTCCCATGAAGGATCATTTCTGTTCATAAGCAGTTACTTTAAATTCCTTTTAATAAAAGTATCTGTGTTCGGGTCTTATCTGTCGTTCATAGCCGCGTTCCAAACCTACGGTACTGAACCTGCGGTACTGAACCTGCGGTACTGAACGAACTTCCAAATGTCTCTGCTAAAATAATTATTTCCGAATACATTGCAAAATACTTCTACTGCACAATAAAAGACTGTGGATTTTACGTCGTCAGCCGGACCTCCATTCTTCGGGAATTGTCTCGTTTGCGTAACTCGTACTCAATAACGTCCTGTCCGATACATTCACTTGGGTATTTACAATTTGGTATGGAGGTTTGAAAAAGGATTAAAACAATTCGCCAATCACGTCTTAGATTTTCATTCGGACTCTTATGGATAGGCATTGACAACGTCAGTTTATACGGCGTGGACGATCACCTTTGACATAAAAATGGAGGTTCTCCTGCCTGCCTCACATTCGTTGGAAGGTCTATACCTTGCGTAGTCAGTTGCTGTATCTTTCACGCATCCCCAACTTCTCCACCACCCTATACTCCTCCATATAATTGAAGCTTCCTTCGACACTTCCCTTCGGCAGGCTCAGGGTAAACTCAAACTCAGTGGAGACCAAACTCAGGACAAGTCTGGCTTCCTTCGACACTTGTACTGAGCCTGTCGAAGTAAGCCAGGACAAGTCTAGCTACTGGCTTTGAACCCTCACTCCCCAAAAAAATACTCCACATACTCCACATACTCCGGCGACCCATAAGTGAGCTGCACAGATCTCTTTCCTCCCAATGTAAATACCAAAGAGCTGAAAGTGAAACCACCACCAACGACGCGATAGGTTCGACAGACCGGGTGGATGACGTCGTCTTTAGAGCGTAAGGTCTCTTTGATGAGGTCGACTGAAATATCGATTGCCTGCATATTCAGTCGGTTCTGAAAAGTTGCAAAACGGGTTTCACTGTTTCTGCTTTGAGTCTCTCCTGCAAGGACTTGCTCATGATATTTCATGTACCACGGCTTCACGTCATGATTGGCGAGAGCGTGGTTGGTGTGATAGACGACAGAGCCATCACCGGATGCTGGAATGAATCGCACGACCTGATTGCAGGAAGCTTCAAAATTGTACACGCTGTCGACGATGCCCAGGATGTAGTTTTGGCCAGAAGCATGTTTTACTGTTTGTAAAAACTTCATGGCCTCAGGTCCGGTTTGTTTAGAGAGCACGCCGCGGACCATAAAGGCAACTGGCAATCCATCTTCAGAAGCCTGTAATTCCATGATCGTATTCATACAAAGACCGATTCCGTTTGCGTTCATGCCAGCCAATGCGATCAGTCCTGCACAACTCAAGATGTATTGTTCCGGTTCGTTATCGGTTGGTGCCATGTGGAATAAGACCTGATAGCCATGCATATAGTTTTCCAGATCCATGTTCTGTGCGAGATAGGCAGGGTGGTTTGAAGTGGCCGCGACACCGATTCCACTACAGTGATGAATGTCGGTATTGGATTGTTTGTCGAGGTACACCCAGAACTCATCCAGGAGTTGAAACGCATAGACATCTTCATAACTCTGGCCCGATCCTGCTGCAATGCCTTTCAGTTCCTCGAGGAGAGCGGGTGTATGTTTTCTGATAGCGGGTTCAAAATTCGTCGCATTTCTGAATGCGGTCAGCACAGAATCAGGATCGCCACTTGTCGCGTTGTGAATATTCAATTTCCATTTTGCAAAAACGTCCTGGATTGCACTCTTAAGTTGAGTGCCATGCTGGAGTCCTCTGTTGTAGCCATCGCCGGTGAGTTCAATGACGGGTACACGCATTGCTTCGCCTTGAGTGAAGGTGGAAAGATGGAGTACTATTACGGCGAGAAAAATCAGTGTGCGCATGTGCTATGGATTGGAAGAGTCAAGACCACTAAATTACATACGAAGTTTTAAAGGGGGTTGTTGGTATCTCAATTGCCAAGATTCTCATCGCAAAAGATTCTCTGTCGCGCCTACAGCGCTTAAATCCTTTGTTGTCATGAGCATTGGGCTCTGCCCAACGCTCATGTATGACGGCCCTTCAGGCCTAAATCAAAAGGAAAACAGTTGAAAGATGTTTTGGATTTCCTTAGCCTTCCTTCACCTTCATCTTCTCCCTCACCCTATACTCCTCCATTCCTCGACTCGCTCGTGCCTCGCTCGCTCGGAATGACAAAGAGATAGCCCATGAAGAGGCACTTCTTATCATTTACTCATTTACTCACTTTCAACTTTTCCCTTACTCTATACTCTTCCATATCGATGAGCGAATGATACTTCCGGATGATCTCTTCATCGAACTCCGTACGCAGGTTGATGTCTTCGAGCAATTTCCGCTGTTGTTCTAACAACTCCACATAAATCTGCTGAAATTCGCTGCGGGCGGTGTGATTCTTGTCTTCGGTTTCATCAAGCTCGAGATTGAGGAATTCCATTTCGGCTTGCAATCGTGACTGTAGATTTTTGAGGAGGCTATTCTGAATTTCTTCCTTTCCGTATCTCTCATCCAGATAGTTTAGTGAGAACTGGGCGATCTTTCTTTGGATCTTCCATTCCTGTTCATGCTCTGGTATCACCGTATGCTTGTCTACCAACTTGATCTTTTTGATGAGCCATGGAAGTGAAAGGCCTTGCAATACCAGCGTGACCAGGATCACGACAAATGTGATAAACAGAATGAGGTTGCGGTAAGGAAATTCTTGTCCATCGCTAAGTAGTATTGGAATAGACAAGGCCATCGCCAAAGAAACCACTCCACGGATACCAGCCCACCCATGTATAAAAGGTCCTTTCCAACCGGGATGAGCTTCTGCTACTTTAATAAACCGGCTCATGAACGTTGTAAATACCGAAGCACCCAGTGTACAAATCAGTCGCGTCACAATGAGTAATGCTGTGATGATCAAAGCATACCAAATTGCTGATGTTAAAGTCACATCGCCGAGTTGATTGACGATAGATGGTAATTGAAGCCCGATGAGCAGGAAGACAAGACCATTCAGGATGAACACCAGTGCGTTCCAGACATTGACACCCTGGATGCGGGTCATATAGTTGAGCATGCTCAGTCTTTTACTCGACAGAAATAGTCCGCCACTCACCACTGCCAGGACACCCGAATAATGAAAGTGTTCCGCTGCATAATACATGCAATACGGTGTCACAAGTGTGAGAACGACCTCAATACTCGCTGTGACCGGAAACCAGCGGTGGATGCAATAAAAGATCAATCCTACCAACAGCCCGATGAGGATACCCATGAGGACAACAAGGACAAAATCGAATGCTGCCTCCTGAAAATGAAACTGTCCGGTGATGACAGCCACCACTGCAAAACGAAATACAATGAGTGAAGAAGCATCATTCAGCAGGCTTTCACCCTCGGCAATACTCATCAGCGCTTTGGGTGCTTTCGCCTGTCGCATGATGGAGGTAGCAGCAATGGCATCAGGTGGTGCGATGATACCCCCTAACAAAAATCCCAGTGCCAGTGTGAATCCAGGAATGAGGGCATTGGAAACAAAAGCAACGACACACGAAGTGATGATGACGATCGGAAACGCAAAACTGACGATCGCCCTTCTCCATTTCCAAAACTCTTTCCACGATACTTGCCATGCTGCTTCATATAACAGTGGTGGAAGAAAAATCAGGAATACCAGGTTTGGATCAATGGTGATACTGCGGAATGAAGGAATAAAACTGATGACCAGTCCGCCTAATACAAGCACGATCGGGTATGCCAAACCCAGTTTATGCGCCAGCATGACCAGGGCGAGGATGATCAGGATGAGATAGACGTACTCGATAAATACGCTTTGCATTCCGCAAAGAAACGGATTGGAAAAGAAAAGGGACACGGATAAAGAACTGGATCGGACGAATTGTCGCGGATAAGAATGATGTATTGAATTACGAGGGTTTCTTCCCCCTCTTTCAAGAAAGAGGTGATTGACTAACTACAAGCATTTGTATTACTTACCTCTTTCGTAGAGAGAAGGGGCAGGGGGTGAGTTCTTATAGTTAGCTCCTGATCTCCTCTGCCTTCGCCTTATACAATTCTCCCTGCTCATTATTTTCCATCAGAAAATACACCTCGCTGATAACATCATACACAATAACGAGCTCCTTATGTCCGAGCCCGTACTTTTCAATTTTGTTTTGCAATGCCTTTTCGAAGTAGGTCAATGCTGAAGTGTATTCCTTCTTTTCTTTATACGCTCTGGCGAGATGGTAATAAGACTGTGTGACCTCTGAGCCTGATGGACCAAATAGCTTCTCTCTGATTTGCATTGCTTTCAGATGGGCTCCAATCGACTTATCATAATCCCCGCTATTCAAATAGACATTCCCAAGGTTGCCATAACTGGTGGCGACATCAGAGTGAAATTCTCCCAGCTTCAGTATTCTTATTGCAAGCGCTTTATGATGATACTTCAGCGATTGTTCATACTGCTCTTCTGCGTTATACACAACACCCAGGGTTATGTAAGATGTGGCAACGACCAGGCTATTCGAGTCGGGTAACGTGAATGCAGCAGCAAGGGCTTTATTCAAGTATATTCTCGCGGTTTCATACTCATCTTGTCTTGTGCGTATGGTTCCAATCTGATTATATGCAATTGCCACGTTTTCCATCTCATCCAGATTCTTGAATTCCACGCTTGCCTTCTCGTAGTAGATCACTGCGCTGTCCGGCTTTGAGTTCTTCTTGTACTCATCTGCCATCTTCATGTACCGGGTGGCAAGCGCATCGGTTTGTCCAAGTGTGTCGAACGTGACCGCAATCATACAAATCAGACAAACGAAAAAACTCTTAGCCTTTATCATTTCGATAATTTTTTGTGAGGAATGATCCAATACATCAAACCTACAGTTGAATTGTTTCAATGTACCAGGAGGATACACGTTGAGAACGTATTTTAGACTAATCCCAGGCATGGAAGGACAGGAGTATGAAGAAAATCATTCTAAGCCGCTATGCGTTGACTTAGACAATATGGCTTGTGGCACAGAGATTTGTCAACGTTCCAATAGTTGACAAATCTTTTCCCATAGTCTGCAGGTCACACTCACAATCTCCCTGACATCATAAATCTCGCCACCGTCCCCATCCCCTCAACGACAATAAAATACATACCAGGGATCAACTTGTCGTGATCAATAGAAATCGTTCCGTCTGATTCCAATCCTCCAACTTCATACACACGGCCAAGTACATCAATTAATTTCCATTTCGTTGGGGTGCTGCTGTTTGAGACAACATTAAAAGATTGCGGTGAGCGACCATTTCGAATGATAGTGCGATCGGGTAGTTCAGCAGTCTGGCCAGGTCCGGGCGTTCCTACAGGGCAAGGATTGTCCTGTGAACCATCTTTACTACAGGTGTTCTTTGGCAACTCTTCTACATAATCTCCGAGGGTTTTCGCATCCTCAAGATGATATGCTTTTGCAGAACTATTCCATGTCCATAGCCAGCCTGGTGCACCGGGATTATCGTACAGATCATAACCTGCGCGACGCATACGATTCACAAACTGTTTCAGGTGCAGATCGCGAAAGCCCGGAGGACCCATCTTGATGGATAAGATCCATCCGCCGGTTGAGTTATTGAAAATCCCGTTGGGAATATCGTCTGGTGCGAAAACTGTAAGCGGATAATCTACGTATGGTGATGCGCTGAACTGATTTTCTGGTCCATGATGCACAACCTGGCCACCCTGATATCCTGTACCCGCGACCGCTGTATTGATCTTGCCCATCAGTACTTCCTGTTCTGCTGTCATCTGACCTACGATCGGACGGAATGGAATGTTTGGCGGTGATGGATCTCCAAGGGGGTCTGGTCCTTCATTAAACCCGATCATCAACAAGTCATAATCGGCAGTGATAAACCGTGGCGTTGTTCCATCTGGCTCGAACACAGCCGGACTCGCAAGTACTGTCAATGGAGTCAATTCATGTTCAGGAGTACGCGGGTCGCAGGTATAGATATAATCACCCTGATTGAAATTCGATCCCCATGTACATACCTGATTCGGATTGTTGACAGGTACCAGAACAACCTCATCTTTTGCATTCTGATCGCCGACTCCGGTGAACTTACTCTGATCGATATACACCTGGAATGCACCATTGCATGCTTTGATTTCAAGCGGCCTGGTGAGGACGATACCTTGCGCGATATTCTCTTCTACTTTATGGTCGTATTCTGCAATTTTTTCCGTGCGCTTGTCACCTTCAAAGATCTCCCAGATCTTGCTATAGCGTTGCATGACCGGAATGAATCCTTTTTGCGGACCCCAGTTTGAGCTCTTTGGTTTTACAGCCATAGATTTTGTAGCTGCATTGTTGAGGATCAGTGCACTGCCATCGGGATTGACGGGCCTTGTGATAATGATGACATTATTTTCATCGGCTACACGCGCCATTGCATGTGCATGAGACGGAGGCATTCCGGACTGACAGATTGCGGCGGTACCGTTGGTTGGCACTTTAAATAGATCAAAGCTCTCAGATGGGTAATAGAGCTTTTGCCCATGATCGGCAGGAGGGAAGCCTTCGGGATGAAATTGATTCATATTGCTCAAGAGCAAGTCCACGATCTTATCCTGCACTTTTGCATATCGGGGTGCAAAGCCGTGTAGCACACTATCCATGTAGGAAACACAATCCGGGCATTCTTTCTCCAGTTCGCCGGTCTGACTTTGGACTCTTACAATACCATCATTGTCATCATTATTGAAGATCACCGCACGCAGTGCTTCCATGGATTCCTGGTTGACTTTCAGCTGGTCTTTCAGGATACTCGATACGGATGGAAAGCTGACATCGGGAAGGATATAGCCCAATGCAACCCCAATTGGATCCGCTCCGTTCACAAAAATTTCCAACAGAGGATCGGCGATATCACCCATGCCTGCTTCACCCAACGCATATTCATAAATCTGAAAGTCCGATGGAAATTCAAAGGTGCCGTCCAGAATCGCTGTTGCAGTGCCAGCGCGATGGATCGCATCTTCGATCATGCTTTTATAGAGCATAGCCTTTGTGTAGAGAGGATACAGATCCAGCGGATTGCCACCAGCGAGTGTTGTGGTTGCTTGCTGGTCCGTGTTCGAGAGGGCAACCTTGCTATTGAGATACTGATTGCGCACATCGTTGATCTGATACATCAGTGTCGTGATATACCAGTACATATCGTAGTACGACTCATCCGGGTCATGGATCGGATCCACCAAGGCACCTTTCGGTACACGCAATGCGATGGCATGCGATGGAATCTCTGTCCTGCCGCTATTTGAAAGTTCCATGCCCGCGG
>JANNQA010000175.1:0-22190 GCA_031400515.1 Bacteroidota bacterium | reverse complement strand
ACCCATTACAATATGAAAGTGTGCAACGACGAAGTATGTATCATGCTGTTGAATATCAATCGCTGAGTTGCCTAGAAAAATTCCTGTCAATCCTCCTGAGATAAACATCGAAACGAATCCGATCGCAAACAACATGGGTGTGACCAGACGGAGATTGCCCTTATAAAGCGTTGAAATCCAGTTGAAGACTTTCACCGCAGAGGGCACAGCAATAATGAGCGTGAAAATGACGAAGAAGTTCGAAAGGAATGGATTGACGCCGGACATGAACATGTGATGTGCCCATACGATAAAAGATAAGAAGCCAATCGCCAGGATAGAATACACCATCGCTTTGTACCCAAAAATCGGTTTCCGCGAATGCACCGCAAGTACTTCAGATACAATTCCCATCGCGGGAAGGATAATGATATATACTTCGGGGTGACCGAGAAACCAGAATAAGTGCTGATAGAGAATCGGGCTCCCTCCCACCACATCCATGGCACGGCCATTGATAAATATTTCACTGAGATAAAAACTCGTGCCCATGCTCCTGTCAAACATCAACAGGAGAAATCCGGAAACGAGGACTGGAAATGATAATAGACCTAATACAGCAGTGACAAAAAATGCCCAGATCGTCAAAGGCATCCTCCACATACTCATGCCTTTAGTTCTCAAATTCAATACTGTCGTGATGTAGTTAATTCCACCGAGGAGTACTGATCCAACAAACAGTGTGAGACTCACCAGCCACAACGTCATCCCTGCGCCAGACCCTGAAGACGCCTCGGGTAAAGCGCTCAGTGGTGGATAAGCAGTCCAGCCTCCGGAAAAAGGGCCGGTATTCAGGAACAGCGAAATGAACATCACGATACTCGCCATAAAGAAGAACCAATAGGAGAGCATATTCAGAAATGGAGACGCCATATCGCGGGCTCCAACCTGAAGCGGTATCAAGAGATTGCTAAATGTGCCACTCAGGCCAGCAGTGAGAACAAAGAAGACGATGATGGTGCCGTGCATTGTCACCAGAGCATAGTAGAATTCAGGATTCAATGAACCGATTCCTGTAGCTTCATTCACGGTAATCCATTTCCCCAGGAGAGGTTTGATCCAGGCAAGACTTTCATCTGGAAAACCCAACTGCAATCTGAAAATGATAGACATGCCTGCGCCGATAATCGCCCAAAAAATTCCTGTAATGAGGAATTGCCTTGCAATGATCTTATGATCCTGACTGAAGATATAAGTTGTGATGAAGTTTGATCTGTACTTGTCACCTTCATGATGTTCATGAAAATGATCCTCATACCCGTGATCGCGGATCAGGACATCTTCTTCTGGTATGTGCGCGTGTGACATGGTATGAATTTTTTATTGTGACAGAATTTTAAACTCTGTACGTCTGTTTTGCTGCCGGCCTGCTTCTGTATCATTTGTTGCAACTGGTCTTGTAGAACCGTAACCTGATGCTGTCAGCCTTGAGGCTTCAATGCCATTTTTTGTCAATTCCTGGTAGACCACATTTGCCCGATCTCGAGAGAGCTGAAGGTTTACAGCAGCATCACCGGTATTGTCTGTATGTCCACTTACTTCAATGCGTACTGCAGGATATTTCTTCAGGATATCAACAAGATTTGTCAACTCGTATCGCGAAGCCGCTGTCAGTTGTGTGCCACCGGTTTCAAATTGCACATTCTGCAGAACGATGATCTTCTCTTTTGCGGATGTATCCGTAAGTGCGCTTTCCACGGATGTATTGAAATCTTCACGACGTTGTCTTACTTCTACATCCAAGATCTGGTCTTTGAATGGATCATCATCTTTATTCCGGATGTTGTCAATATAATACGAACGCTGCTGTGAAAGCCACACTTCGTATTCCTCCTGTGAAACAATCTTGACCAATCTCCGCATCGAGAAGTGACTCGCTCCGCAAAGTTCCGCACATGCCAGTTCATAGTTGAATTCCTCCCAGAGCATTTTACTTGCCGGATCTGCGGGGTCCTTTGGCAAATTGTACTCGGGATACTTACTGAGTTCTTCACGATACTCCTCTGTAGTTTTCATGGGAGTAAATACAAAGTAGGTTGGAATACCCGGGACTGCGTCCATTTTTACACGAAACTGCGGCAGGTAAAAATTGTGAAGCACATCACGCGCAGTGATACGTACTCTGACTTTCTTACCAACGGGAAGCACAATCTCTGAAGGGTGGAGGTCGTCGAGATTCTTGGTGTCATTCCAGTCCTGACCAAGGGGATTCGTACCAGAAATCATCCGGAAATTCCGTTCACCCAATACTCCATCCGGACCAGGATATCTAAGATGCCATGCAAACTGATACCCTGTTGCTTCGATTTCTATATGCTCTTCATCTGCTGGTATATCTGCCATGATTTCATTCCATGCAACGAGACCTTTGACAACGAGAAATGTCATGACAAATGCAGGAATCGCAGACCAAACAATCTCCAGTGTATTATTATGTGCTATAAACGTCGCTTTACTATTCTTCTGGCCATTGTACTTCCAACCGAAATAAAACAACGCGATATGTGTGAGTACAAAGACAATACCTGTAAACAAGAGAGTCACATTGAACAGGTCGTCGATTAGCTTGCCATGTTCTGATGCTGACTCATGTGGTCCATATCCAAGCATCCAATTTTTGAAGTATAGCGCCGAGGCAATACAGAATACCAGAAACGCCACAAGGAAACCCATGAGCCATATGCCCTGGGTTTTGTTGCTCTTATATTCGAGTTCTTCCTCACCTCTGATGCGTGCCGATAATTCAGACACTTTGCCGATCTGTACAATGACGACAGCAAGTAAGATGAGAATTCCTATAATGATAAATCCAGTCATTTCTTCACCAATTGATTAGACATGATGATGTACACTTTCTGCCAGGTACGGATCGTTTCTTGGGACCAACGGAGCCTTACTCAGCATTGTAAAAAAGAAGAACAGGAAGAGACCTAAAAATCCGAGCATGGTTCCGATTTCCAAAAATCCCGGAAGTGTAAATCCAGGCACGAAAGTAGATACATGTTCAGCGGCATGATCTGCAGAATCGTGAGCACCATGGCTAACTGCATTCCAGATTCCGGGTTTCAACATCAGGAAGAAATCCATCCAGTGCCCAATGAATACCAAAAGTGCAATAAATGCCAGGCTCCCCAGTTTGCGCTTTGTATCATTACGCATCAGAATCAGAAACGGCAACACAAAATTCGCAATCAGATTCCCATAAAACCATACAGGATAATTCTCTATTCTTTCTTTAAAATAAATCGTTTCCTCGCCCACGTTGCCATACCAGATGAGCATGTACTGTGAAAACCATAAGTAGGTCCAGAATATGGAAATCGCAAACAAGAACTTTCCAAGATCATGAATGTGCTCGACGCTAACCTGGCGATAATAGCCACGTGACTTCAGGAAGTAGAGGCACAAAATCGTCACCGCGATCATTGATACAAATAAACTCGCACCATTGTACCAGGCGAAAAGCGTACTGTACCAATGTGGATCTACTGACATCACCCAGAGCCAGATCACGGCAGCAGAGCCAAAGCCGATGAGTGGCAAGCCAGCCGCAGCCCAGATGCGCATCTTATGATGGTGTCTGAAGGAAACATCTCCTGACTGATCTTCGCTCAAAGAAAGCCGACGTAAGCGTGTCGTAATCAGAAGCCACAAGCCAACAACGATCACAGTTCCAAAGATGTACCATTTAGGATTGAGAAATCCACTCTTGCCTTTCAGGATCTTGTCATCTGCGACAAGGTCGGTATTTGCCCACTCATATAAATGATGCCATCCACCCCATGCACCGGCTCCAATAATCAACATCAGGATCAGTCCGGGAAACAAAAACAATGCATATGCTTCCCACACGCGCTTGAACAATGTATGCCAACCTGACCAGGCTGTAATGCATGCGCAAAGGAAAAACAGTGCAATAAATGCGATCCCGGTAAAAAACACTGAGTTATGGAGGATGTTCGACCAAAAACGCGGATGATGCATGTCCGAATTATCACCCATGTAAGTAATCACCAGGCTGATAATCCCTATGGTAATCAGGATCAACAAGGTCGTTTTTAGCCCACCTTCAAATCTGAAATGATTCATCCTATTCGCGTGCTTTTCTGAAATTCAATAATATGGTATCAATGTTCTTCGCCATGTCCTTCGCTATGCGTAGTATCCGATGGAGTTGTTACAGCTTGCATTGTCTTCTTCATTGCCTCTTGTTCCTTCATTTTCAGTAATATCGGCCCACCCGGGATATCACTTGAGAAGGTATTTTCATTTTCATTGTACACCAAGCCTTTTGCTTTTGCCTGCAATGATCTGATATAGTGAATGACCTGCCAGCGCTCTTCATACGATAACTTATCGGCATAAGGACCCATCATGTTTTTTCCATACATCAGAGAATGATAGAAAAATCCATTCGACGTATCGAGGAAAGTTTCTTTCAAAAAATTGGCAGGTGCAGCAGGATATACTCCAGCGACAATCCCCTTGGTCGGATCTGCTTCACGGACAAGATATCCAAGTCCATCTCCTTTCTCACCATGACAAACACTACAATAGACTGTATAGAGCGCTTTGCCATGATCCAGGCCAGATGTCGTAATCGGATAAGGGTTTTGCAGAATTTCATTTGCAGCACGTACCCGATCTGCCTCTGTATCTATGTAAGGATAAGGCACTGCTCCATTCACTGTCATGACAATACCATTCTCCGATCCTTCTCCCGTGAATCCATGGTATGCCATGAGTCTGTCTTCCGGTGTCAACCCAAGTGATGCACCGACATTTCCACGTGCAATTGTACCTGGCACTGAGTGACGTGGCATTGCAAACTTCTTATACTCTTCTTCCGTGCCCCATCTGTTATAATAGTAATACTCATAGATGTTCGCTTCGTAGCCAATCGGATGCACCATGTCTGGCATAAACTCATGTCCACGCTTTTCACCACCTGCAGGAGTGCATGCGATCATCCCTGTGATGACAACACACAACGAGATATAAAATACATTGCGCTTCATCCTGATCAGATTGTTTTTTCGTTTACTTCACTGGCGCCTGTCTTTGAAAAGAAAGAGCGGTATTTGTCCTGACCACCATGTGAAGTGTCAAATGCAATACAGAACTTGTCATCTGTGATCCTGTCGTCCAAAATCGGATTTACGATTCCCGGGGCAAGACCATTGATAATATAAAATGTCACAGTCATCCCAATCGCTGCAAACAACACCGTCACCTCAAATGTGATCGGAATAAACGCCGGCACTGACCAGTACGGCTTCCCTCCAAATACAATCGGCCAATCCCTGGTGAATACCCATGTCATCCCCAGGAATGCAGTCAAAGTACCCAGCATACCATACACAAAACCACCGATGTGAAGGCGTGATTCTGTCAATCCAAGCAGGGGATCAAGTCCATGGACCGGAAATGGTGTAAAGACATTCCAGATGTCCAGATGATGATCGTTTGCCTCTTTCACTGCACTGAGGAGTTCTGTCTCATCATCGTACAGTCCGTAGAGGATATTTTTATTGTAAGTGCGCATGATTTACTACCGTTCAATTTTTTCTAAAGCCTCATCCACCGCCTCTTTATGATGATCCATCGCATGTTCGGCATACTGATCTCCAGACGATTTCAGATTATGTTTAATCTCCGCGATGGCAACAACAGGTGCGACTCTCACGAAAATGAGATATGCGGTAAAGAACAATCCCAGTGTCCCTGTGAAAATACAGATCTCGACAATCGTTGGAGAATACAAACTCCAGCTTGATGGCAGATAGTCGCGTGCGAGCGTCGTGGCAATAATGACAAAGCGCTCAAACCACATTCCGATATTGACAAAGATGGACATGAAGAAGGTCCACACAATACTCCTGCGGATCTTTTTTGACCAAAAGACCTGAGGCGATATTACATTGCAGGCCATCATACCAAAATATGACCACCAATATGGGCCAAGAGCACGATTGAAAAATGCAAACTGCTCATAGATATATCCTGAGTACCATGCGATAAATAATTCAGTGAGATACGCCACGCCGACAATCGTTCCAGTGACGAGGATGACCTTGTTCATGGATTCAATATGTCCCAGCGTGATATACTCCTGCAGGTTTAGAACCTTTCTTGTGATGACCATTAGCGTTTGCACCATTGCAAATCCAGAGAAGATAGCACCAGCAACAAAGTATGGAGTGAATATCGTCGTATGCCAACCCGGAATCACTGAAGTAGCGAAGTCAAAACTTACGATGGTATGCACAGAAAGTACCAACGGCGTTGCAAGTCCGGCGAGCACAAGTGAAAGCGCCTCATGACGCTGCCAGTGTTTTGCAGCACCGGTCCATCCAAAAGAAAGGAAGTTGTACACCTTCTTTCTGAAACCTCGTGCCCTGTCCCTTACTGTCGCGAAATCAGGTACAAGACCCGTATACCAGAACAATAACGACACGGTGAAATAGGTACTGATTGCGAAGAGATCCCAGAGCAAAGGAGAGTTGAAGTTTGGCCATATCGGACCACGTGTATTGGGGTATGGGAAGAAAAAGTACTCTACCCACATCCGGCCTACGTGAATACCAGGGAAGAGCGCCGCACAAATCACCGCGAAAATCGTCATCGCTTCTGCGGCTCTGTTTACGCCGGTACGCCATTTTTGACGGAAGAGCAAAAGAATTGCTGAGATCAACGTACCTGCATGCCCTATTCCGATCCACCAGACGAAGTTTGTGATATCCCATCCCCATCCAACGGTACGGTTGAGATTCCACGTGCCCACTCCGATCCATACAGTTATTAAGATACAGGTAAGACCGACCGTGAGTGCTGTCACTGCAACAATAAACGCAATGACCCATGCTCTACTTGGAGCCCTCTCAGTAGGTGCACAAAGATCTTCTGTGATCTGGTGATAAGTTTTGTGCCCTTTGATCAGCGGCTCCCGTATCGGTGATATAATGGCTCCCATTTTCTTGTTCGCTGCTTGTTATTTGCTGTTTGCCGTTCGCTGTTTGCCGTTCGCCTTTTGCCGTTCGCTACTTGCTATTCGCTGTTTGCTATTTGCTTTTCTTCTTGAGTTTGAGTTTGAGTTTGAATTTGAGTTTTTTCTCGCTTTCTCGCATTCTCACATTCTCACCCTCTCATTGCATCCACCGAAGCCAATAGCGTAGGCGGACCCTCTCACCTTCTCACACTTCTCTATCCCTATTAATAATCAAAGCCTGATACTGGACAACCGGACGCGTGTTGACCTCTTCAAGAACTATATAGTTTAATGATGATTTCAATTTTTTGCCAAGGTCCCCGTCAACGTTATTACTATCACCAAACGTAATCGCACCGGTGGGACAAGCTGTCTGACAGGCAGTACGCACGTCGGCATCACGCAATGGACGAGACTCCACTTTAGCCGTCAGTTTTCCTGCCTGAATTCTCTGTACGCAGAAACTACATTTCTCCATTACACCACGAGAGCGCACTGTCACATCGGGATTCAATACCATACGCGTAAGGTTGTCTGCAGACCATGGCACTGCGGCGTCATGATCTATACCGCGCTCATTTGCAGGCCAGAGATCGGCTGCATTGTAATCAAGCCAATTGAAGCGTCTTACTTTATAAGGACAGTTATTTGCACAATAGCGTGTACCTACACACCTGTTGTAAGCCATTTGGTTCAGACCCTCAGCACTTTGGTTTGTTGCATTTACAGGACATACATTTTCACAAGGTGCGCTGTCACAATGCTGACACATGAGAGGCTGATACACCACATTCGGATTTTCGACATCTCCATAGTAGTATCGATCGATACGCAACCATGTCATCTCATGATGGCGACTCACCTCCTTCTTTCCGACAACAGGCACATTGTTCTCTGCCATGCACGCGACTGTACAAGCGCCACATCCTGTGCACGAAGTCAGATCGATATGCATACCCCAATGATGACCTGTTTTGAAACGCTCAGAGTAGTCTGGATAGAGTGTCTGGTCATTCAAGTACTGATGATGTTCGCGTTCATGCTGTAGATCACTGATGAATTGTTCGACATCATCGAGATGAGCATTGCGGATGACTGTCCGTTCTGTCAGAGACCCCTGATATCCCTGTTTGACAAGACCGAAATAGGTATTGTAGACCAGGGCGGCTTCATCTGTATTGATCTCTTCCTCAGTTGCCTTATCAATTCCTTTTACACCCATCGTATGGTGGTATTGTACACAGGAGAACTCTTTCTCTTTGCCCTGAGAATCAGATACGCTTACATTACCTGCATGATATTGTAGTAAGCCATCCTGATCATACGACAGGAAAGGCTGTACATCTACTCCAACTCCATTACCACAACGACCAGCCTTTGTACGACCATACCCAAGTGCTATAGCCAACGTATTCTCTTTCTGTCCAAATTGTTTGACAACAGATGTCTGGATTGTATTTCCGCCAATCGTCAAATCTGCACGATGTCCGTCTTCAAGGTGATTCAAGCCCACAAACCTTCTCACACCATCCCATGTCAAAGGAACTCCGAGATAGTTACCCCATGAGCAACGTGTGACGGGATCAGGCATTTCCATCAACCATGGATTGTTTGCGTACTGTCCTGCACCCATGTTGACTGTTTCAAAGAAGGTAATTTCGATACCGTCCGTTTTCGGCTGAGTTATTTTCGCCACAGCAGCATTCACATCGCCGGCAAAAATGACCGCAGGCGAGTCAGGAGCATGTTCGAATACCCCATTGTGCAATGACTTTTGCCAGAATGATTCGGCATCCGCTGTTCCACTCTGTGCAAGCATATCCGTCTGCCATGTCGACTTCAGATATTCATAATAAGGCTGATCTACACTAAGACTCAGATTCGCGCTGCCACACCAGCGTAACAGACTTTCTTCAGCTTGTCGGGTATTGAACAATGGCGCAATCGTAGGTTGAATAAGACTATAGTGGCCCTTTTTAGGCTCAGCATCTCCCCATGATTCCAAAAGGTGGTGAGAAGGAGCTACGTATTTGCAAACTGCCGTTGTCTCATCATCAAGGATTGCAAAGGATACGCTCAATGGGACACTTACAATCGCTGTAGCTATTTCTTTTCCATCGGGTAAATCGAACACCGGATTCGCTCCCCAGACAAACAGTGCATCTACCTGATTGCCCTTCAATTCAGAAACGAGTTGTCTCAAAGCTGACTCGTCACCCTGACGCATATTGTTTACCGCTCCGAAGTCAAGGGTATGTCCAAAATTGCCGAGAAGATCATTGATGCGATTTACCAGTACCTGTTCTCCAATATTATTTGTACCGCAGACGACAAGCGATTGTCCTTTCTGTGCGGCTAATGCTTTTCCAGCCTTTGTCAACATCGCAACAGCTTCCGGATTTAGTTGTGGCGCTGCTACTGAAGGTGCTCCTACTGCTGAGGCTACTGCATTATATAGATGTGCAACCGCTGCACCAGCCTCTGACGGACGAATCTGAATTCTGTTGTCAGCTTTTGATCCTGTAAGAGAGAAATAGCTCTCCACCTGATAGTGTCTCGACATCTCCGGATGCTCTGGATCCTTGATCTTCCGCATGCCGATGTAGTCTTTTGCATATTCTACAGGACTGATCCAGGTACCGAGGAAGTCCGCCTGAATACCTACGATCACTTTTGCTTTATCAAAATGATAATCAGGAATCCCCTTTACACCAAAGCACTGTTCATTCGCCTTCAACAATGCTGCGGATGAGACGGCATCATATGAGATGACTTGTGTATTCGGATACTTCGCCTTAAACTCATTCAATACTTTGTGTGTGGTAGGACTCATGATAGTCCCTGTCAGAATCCGAATGCGACTTGTTGCTGTAATCGTTGATGCTATTTGTTTGTCAAGCGCATCCCATGCGAGCTCACTATTATCTCCATTCAGCCGTGGGCCACGGAATCTGTTTGTGTCATAGAGCCCCAGTACTACCGCTTGTGCACGCGCACTTGTTCCTCCCTTTGTGACACCAGAGAGATCATTGCCTTCGATTTTTATTGGTCTGCCTTCACGCGTCTTTACAAGTACACTACAATAATCACCGCCCTGGACAAAACTCGAGGCATAGTAATTCGCTACGCCAGGAACAATATCATCGGGCTTGATGACATAAGGAATTACACGTTTCAATGGAATCTCGCAACCAGCGGCTATAGTGGCAGCGCCCAAACCAAAGCCCAGGTATTTCAGGAAGTCTCGACGGTTGGATTGTAATGCCAGCCCGCGATTGTCTCCAAAACTATCAATGATGGTAAGGTCATCGCTGAACTCTTTGTGACTCTCCGCTACAAAACTCTGGTCACCGCTGAGATCCCAATCACCGATCCAAATCTTCTGCTCTGTTTCTTTCATAAGATTCTCCTATCTGAAATTTGTCTCTATCCTATTTGATACTCAAGAACAAATCCTAATAATGACATTTTTGACATTCAAGACCTCCAATATCTTCTACTGTTACACGCTCGCGCTTTCCTGACGAGAGTTCTTCATGATATCTCTTATATGAATCGTAGTAGGCATTGCCTTCGAATTGCACATCTGTCTCGCGATGACAATTGATGCACCATCCCATTGACAGAGGAGCATACTGTGACAACACAGGCATCGCTTCCACTTTTCCATGACATTGCTGACATGTGATCTTGCCCACGTTCACATGTTGAGAATGGTTGAAGTACACGTGATCAGGCAAGTGATGAATACGAGTCCACTCGATAGGCCCGGGAATATTCGGCTTCAATGGATTCGTCAGTGAAGTTTTGATCCCTTCCCATTCTGCTGCCACTTGTTGAGCTCCCCGTCTGTCTAAGGCAGGAAGTCCGGATTTCACTTTGTATTGATCGCTGATCCATTTTTCATAGATCGCTTTGATGGTATCCTCGGGCAATGATTCGTAGTTGCTGATGTAGGTATTCGTACTCGGATTGAAACCAATAGAAGCATAGATTTTGGTTATTTCCGCCGTCCCGAATTGTGAGCCTACGGTCACAGCCCGGTGGCAATTCATACAGGTACTCGCTGCAGGAATACCGGCATGTTTACTTCGACGCGCGCTGTCATGGCAATATTGACAATCGATTCCCTGAATACCGGCATGGACTTCATGTGAGAAGTTTATTGGTTGCTCAGGAGCATAGCCTTGCTGCCGGCCAAAAGCGATGGCGTTATTGACTGTGGTATAGCCTCCGAAGATGACCAGGGCAAAGATCACGAATGCAACCACTGTCCGATGCGTGAGCATCTGAAGAATTGTACGTGGCTGAGTTGCGACTTTGCCATCTTGTACATGAGCAATCTGGTTGAGATTACTAATGACTCTTGAAAGTACCAGCGCTACTGCAATCAGAACTATGAGAAGGATGATATATAGAAGTCTGTTTGAGCTTTGTTGAGTTTCAGCAGCACCACCAGGACCAGGACTTGCTACAACAGGCACTTTGGTGTATTCTTCCTGGACATAAGCGAGTATCGACTCTATATCATTGTCAGTCAAGGTCGAATTGTTATTCATGACCGTGGGCTTGTACTGATTCCACAGCTCTACTGCCCGCGGATGACCGGCAGCGATCAATGCAGATGAGTTCCGTATCCAGGAATAGAGATCTTCTCTAGGATAATCCGCCCAATTGCTTTCGCCAACACCCAAGGCAGGACCGGTAAGCATAGATTTCATGTCCCGGTTGTGGCACTGTGCACAATTATCTCGGAACAGGGTTTTACCCAAAGCTGCATCTGCCTGAGCACTAATTGCGCTGGAGGCAATGAACAGGGCAAAAACAAGGGTTAAGGGGAAATGGATTTTTTTTGGCTGCATCGCGTATGAAATCATCAGGCGCAATTCATTATATATAATTGCCGCAAATATGTTAAACTTCTGTGAAACACGCGCAAAAGTACATTGTGAAACTGACAATAACCAAGGAGCGCTGAAAAGTAATTTTTAGGGGGAGCTAAAGAGGAAAGGCTAAGGCGGAGGCGGAGGCGAAGGAAGAGTTTGAGCTATTGATTGTCAATACTTTACGGGTCGAGTCTGAATCGAAATTCGAGCCATGCCTGTCTGCAGGCAGGAATCGAGAATTCTTGCTTTACCCCTCCTTTCAGCCATTCGGCTATCCTAATCATTCTAAATAGAAACTTCTGCCTTGATATGGGGATGCGGATCATAATGCAACAATGTGAAGTCCTCAAATTTGAAATCGAAGATGGATTTGACTTCGGGATTGATAACTAATTGTGGCAATTTCCGCGGTTCACGGGTCAATTGTAACTGAGTCTGTTCCAGATGATTCAGATACAGATGTACATCACCAAACGTGTGGACAAAATCTCCGGGCTTAAGATTTGTGATCTGAGCCATCATCATCGTGAGAAGAGCATAGGAGGCGATATTGAACGGCACTCCAAGGAAACAGTCGGCAGAGCGCTGATAAAGGTGGCAACTCAACTTCCCATTTGCAACATAAAATTGAAACAGACAGTGACATGGTGTCAGGGCCATCTGATCAAGCTCACCAACATTCCAGGCATTGATGATGATGCGGCGTGAATCGGGGTGCTCTTTGATTGTGAAGACAGCCTTACTGATTTGATCTATTGTATGTCCGTCATTCGTAGTCCAACTTCGCCATTGCTTACCATAGATGGGACCCAGATCACCATTTTCGTCCGCCCATTCATCCCAGATGCGAACGCCATTTTCTTTTAGATAACGGATGTTTGTCTCGCCTTTGAGAAACCACAGCAATTCATGGATGATAGACTTCGTGTGCAGCTTCTTCGTCGTGAGGAGTGGAAAGCCTTCCTGCAAGTCAAATCGCATCTGGTAGCCAAAGACACTCAAAGTACCTGTGCCAGTGCGATCGGCTTTTTGAGTTCCGTGATCGAGGATATGCCTGAGAAGATCGAGGTATGCCTTCATGAAGGATCAATGAAAATTAAAATCAAAATTAAAATGAAAAAGAGAAACGCTATTCGCCGTTCGCCTTTTGCCGTTCGCCTTTTTAAACCGGTTTCACAACCTTATCATTTAGCAAAACAAACTGGGCAGTATCCTTAAATCTTTCTTCCATGACAATCGTTTTGTCGGAAGTGAGCGTATCAATCGTGCTCTTATTATAATGTCTTACCGTCAATAGCGAAAGATCTTTATCGACTATGACTGTAAAGTCCTTTTCAAGTTCTTTGGCAAGTCGCTCAATACGATCCTCATCCTGTCTGCAACAAACAAGAAAACTGATCGCAGTGTTTCGCATCATATTCACTTTGATCCGGTGTTTTGCAAGCAATGCAAAGACGTCACTTAAATGATGCTCTGCCATAAATGAATAATCACGCGTTGCTACACGCATGAGTGCCTGTTTGTCCGAATAAACAATCACGGGCGGAATGACAGCATCCATATCTGTCCCTATCCATGTGCCCGGTTCTTCAGGATTCTGAAAAGAACGGACATAGAGCGGTATGCTTTTATTTTGCAAGGGCTGAATCGTTTTGGGATGAATGACTGTAGCACCATAGTATGTCATTTCAATCGCCTCACGATACGACATGCGGTTGATCAGTGTGGTATTCTCGAATCTTTGAGGATCTGCTGTAAGTATCCCAGGCACATCCTTCCATACTGTCATACTCTTTGCATCGAGGCAAAATGCGAATATCGCTGCCGTGTAGTCTGATCCTTCACGGCCAAGGGTAGTCGTGAAGTTTTCGCTCGTGCAGCCAATGAAACCTTGCGTCAGTACACAGTTCCCGGCATCGAGTAGTGGGTTTACTTTTTCATTCATCGCCGCCTGAGTGGCAGGCCAATCGATCCTCGCTTCGCGCCAGGTATTATCTGTTTTCACGACATCGCGTGCATCAAGCCATGTACACAGGACGCTATTCATCTGGAGATAGGCACTCACGATCCGCGTACTCAACAATTCGCCATAGGACACAAGTTGGTCATAAAGGAAGTCGTATTCATTGTGCTGCGGATCGGACATGAGCCATTCCATTTCCACAAAGTGGTCATTGAGTTGTGCAAACACTTCATGGTCTTCTTCAAATAACTCTTTCGTGATCTGCCAGTGATACTCTCTAATCCTTCTTAGGTGCGTGTGGGCTTTCGGAGAGCCATCGAATTGCGCACGCGTGAGTTCTTCCAATGCATTTGTCATCTTTCCCATCGCAGAGATGATGACGACAGTCCGCGGTGCTTTGTATTGAGCAAGGATTGTTGCCACATTGCGTACTGCTTGCGCATTGCGTACAGAAGCACCACCGAATTTGAAGACGACAGTATCAGAGTTCATTTAAAGTGACTCACGATTTGAGAAGCGACAATGTTCGGAAGAAAATCAATAAGATACCCTATTGGCCATTTGTAATTTGCTACGGGCTGGCGTGCGGTTAGCCGCTATTCTCTTACTCTCACATTCTAATCCTGCACTCCATACATGAGCATCTTCAATCTCGATCCAAACAACTCCGGCATCTGGTATGCGTTTTCAAACTTCTCCAATGTTAGTTGCACATCCCCTTTGAGCTGAGTGAATGCCGCAGGTAGTTGACCTACACAAGCTTTTTCCTGCTCATATTTTGAAAGAATCTTTTGAAACTTCTGATAGTGTTTGATCCCTTGCGAAATCATTCCTGTGTATTCCTGGATAAACTGTACGGTCAGATCGATACGAAATTGCAAGTCATTTTTCTCCTTAGTGACCTTTGCTAACAATCCCGTGACCTGTGATTGCGATTGCATACCCTGAAACTTCATATTAACATGTGCAAATACATTTTCCCAATCATCTGCTTCTCTGCAGGACTGAAGGGGAGTATCATACCCGATCAATCTGCAATGATCATTAAACAATGCGTTGCATTTAAGACCAAGTTCTTCGTTTGCCTCGCGCAAAAAATCGGTTTCATAATAAATGACATTCAAATCATTTTGAATGCGCATCGTGAAATCCAATAAGCAGGAAATGCTTTCGAGAGCTTTAGACTTCTCTGTGGCACTTTTGTCTGAAAGAACAAGGGAGACCAATGTCCATGCACTGGCAAATACTGCATTTTGCTCAAGAAATCCGGGCACATTCAAAGTGTGTTTTTCCTTGAGATCGGATTCTACATAGTCTTGTAGCGACGTGAACTCAGGATAATTCAGGGGATTAGACAGATTGAACACGTCATGGTGTGCACTCAGGCTTGTAAAGTGATGATCCAGTGCCAGGATTTTTTCGTTGAGATCTTTCAGGATACTAATGCTGTACACAAATCGCGCTTCCAATGGATCACTGACAGATGTTTGTTCAGAAAGAATATCTACTTCAGGCTGGCATGCTGCGGTATGTGTGGCCACATGTACAACACAGGCATAAATGAAAACTACAACAATTGCATTGTTCATAATAGAAAAGGGATGAAACAAATAATTGTAGTCGTCGTTCGATCAGGCAGAACGCGGGCATTTAATAAGATAGTGTGCTTTAACTGTTAAAGTCCGACGCAACAAATAAGATTTCACACACTGCTGATTTTGGGGGCAAGCTGAAGATGCTGGCTAGTAATTGTCTTTAGACATTTGTTACGTTTCAGGGCGACGTTTCGTTATTCATCATTCGACATTCATTATTCATCAGTCATCATTCCTGATTTCAATCTGCCACTCTATCGGACAATGTTTCTTAATCATGGCTGATACGCCGCAATATCTCTCTTGTGAAAGATTGACAGCCTTCTCCACCTTAGTACGATCGATGTCGGAACCGGTGATAATATATTTCAGATCAACTCTTTCAAAAGTCTTTGGATGTTCTGTTGTGATCGGTGCGAAACCTTCGACCCGGAACGTGCTATAACTCACCCGCATCTTGTTCAAAAGTGAGACAACGTCCATTCCTGTGCATACAATGAGCGCAGCAAGCACCATTCTTTTTGGAGAAGGACCTGTGTTGGTTCCTTCGGGTGCGCCGGAATCCATACGCACCGTATGCTCATTGACATGCGCATCAAATGCGATGTCTTTCACCCAGTCTGCAGAAATATGATATTCGGCCATCGGAGGTTATTTGATCGTGGTGAAGGTCATCATTTCTCTGATTGCTCTCCATTATCCTATCTTGCCGACAACAGAAAAAATGGATTAGATCGTGTTGTTGTTATCTTCCCAACCTCATTCTTCTACTGCAGTCAATGTGCAGATCGATGCCAGTTGGAAAGACTTACTCCATGATGAGTTTCAAAAGCCCTATTTCTCGGGCATCCGGGAATTCCTCGTAAAGGAAAAGAAAAATGGCAAAACAATCTATCCTCCTGGTCCATTGATTTTCAACGCGTTCAATAAAACTCCTTTGGATAAAGTCCGTGTGGTCATTCTCGGACAGGATCCCTATCACAATCCTGGTGAAGCTATGGGCTTATGTTTTTCTGTACCCCAAAACGTTCCCATCCCGGCTTCATTGAAGAACATTTACAAGGAGATTCAGCGTGATCTCGGGATCCCCGTACCATTACACGGTGATCTTTCTTATTGGACTGAGCAGGGAGTGCTGTTGCTGAATGCCATACTTACCGTTGAACAGGGACTTGCAGGATCTCATCGGAGTATTGGCTGGCAACAATTTACCGATGCCGTCATTCAAAAGTTATCTGCTCACAAAGAGAATTTGATTTTCCTGTTATGGGGCAACTTTGCGAAAAGCAAAAAGGCATTGATTGATCAGATGAAACATCATGTCCTCGAAGCAGTGCATCCATCACCTCTTGCAGGCGGTGCATTTATGCGATGTGGACATTTTTCTAAAGCAAATGATTTACTCTTAACACAAGGATTGACAGCAATAGACTGGAGGATAACATGAAACGCTTTTTTACACAAATGACAATCATAGCCTGTCTTGTCCTTGCACTTGCCGTAGGGCTCGGGGCTTTTGGAGCACATCTCCTGAAAGATGCGTTGGGCGAACGCGGAACGGATATCTGGAACACCGCAAACCGATATCATTTTTATCACGGATTCGGAATGATCCTTGTTTTAATCTTAGGCCGGCTATATCACTTCCCGCGAATACTTTGGATGGCAGCATTTGTTTTTTTTGTTGGCATCCTGTTCTTCAGTGGCTCGCTGTACCTCCTGGCCTTGCATCCGGAATGGCGTTGGCTCGGACCGGTGACTCCTGTCGGGGGACTCTTGTTTATTGGTGGATGGTTGATGGCAGGTATTGCAATGATAAGTCTTCAAGTAAAGGAAAAATGAACTTATACGATGAGTACGTGGGCAAGATGCGACGCATTGCAGATATTGGCAATTCCGTAGCAATCCTGCATTGGGATAAAGAAGTCAATCTACCAAAAGGTGCTTCCTTCTTTCGTTCACAACAGATTGCGACCCTTTCTTCTATCGCGCACGAACTCTTTACAGAAGAGAGTACCGGTATCCTGCTTGAACGTTTGATCGCCAGCAATGGACTTGATGCTGATCAGAAAAGGAATACAGAACTCTCACTGCGTGATTACCATAAGGAGGTGATGCTTCCAACTGCATTTGTTGAGCGGTTGTCCATGGCACAGTCCGAAGCATTCACGGCGTGGATACAAGCGAGAGAGGCAAATGACTTTTATGTATTTGCTCCTTCATTCGAACACTTAATCTTATTGAAGCGTGAAGAAGCAGATTTACGCGGCTATGAGAATGAGCGCTATGATGCATTGCTCGATATCTATGAACCCGGGCTAACAGGCCTTGAAGTGGACACATTGTTTGATCAGGCGAGAGATAGAATTATTCCCCTGATCAAAAAGATCAGGGCAAAGGAACAAGTAGACACCACATTTTTACATGAACTCTATCCACGTGACAGGCAGTGGCAATTCGGACTTGAGGTAATCAGACAGCTTGGATATAACTTTCATTTAGGCCGACAGGATATCAGCACACATCCATTCACGATTAGTTTTTCTCCTCAGGATGTGAGAGTGACAACACGTATCAATGAAAACGACTTCAGTAATATGCTGTGGAGTTGTATCCATGAGTGTGGACATGCGTTGTACGAACAAGGACTGCCGGTAAGTCAATACGGTCTTCCGCTTGGATCACCGGCTTCACTAGCCATTCATGAATCACAATCAAGACTATGGGAAAACCAGGTAGCCCGGAGTAAAGGGTTTTGGCAACATCAGTTTCCATTGCTACAGAATGCGTTTCCTGAAAACCTCGGCAACATTTCACCCGATCATTTTTATGCAGCAATAAATCATATAGCACCCAACCTCATTCGAACAGAAGCAGACGAATTGCATTATCATCTTCATGTGATCATCAGATATGAGATCGAGCGCGAACTTGTGAATACAGATATGTCGGTAAATGCTCTCCGCGATTTGTGGAATAGCAAATACAAAGATTACCTCGATGTCAATGTGCCGGATGACCGGAGAGGGATACTTCAGGATGTACATTGGTCGCATGGGAGTTTTGGATACTTCCCCACTTACTCTATGGGGAGTTTTTATGCAGCCCAGTTTTATCAAAAGGCTGAACAAGACATACCGGATTTGAACAGTGAGATAGCTGAGGGACAATATGCCTCTCTACATCAATGGTTGCGTGAGAATATTTATAGCTATGGCAGAAGACTCGACCCTGAAGATCTCTGTCTGAAGATCACATCGGCGCCAATAGACATCGGGCATTTCATGACCTATGCGGAGCGGAAATATAGCCATCTGGCTGGTTCATAAAAATGAGTTAGAGAAAAAGACCACTCTAAGAAACACAAATGTGTTTTTTTCTTACTTTAACGCCATATTTTACTTAGAAACAATTTTTAAATCATCTAACACTATGAAAATTAAGTACTTACTCCTCTCTCTGAGCATGGCTCTGTTTACAGTTACAGGGTATGCTGGAAATTCTGTGAACACAGAAGACACTCGCGCCGGCGTCGTGCAAATGGAAGATCTGATGGCTGCAAAGGCACTTGTCAAAGCAGACAAACATTTGCTCAAGAGCGAGAAACAGCAGTACCGCGCTGAAAAACGGATGGCCTGGTTTTCCAAAGTGATCAACCAGAAAATGGCTAAGAGTCAAAACAAAGCATTAGGTGGCCTGAATGACCCTATTGACAAATGGTTCTGGTTTGCAATCATTGGTTGGGGTGCCGCTATTCTGTTGACATTCTCGATCTCTACATGGTACCTGTCCAGTCTTTTCTGGCTTGCCGGTACAGTATGTGCAGTACTTTGGATAGTGAAGAAGTTTGCATAGTTGCATACGCTATTTTCAAAAAAACAAAAATGAAAAAGGGCTGCAGGAATACAGCCCTTTTTCATTTCATAGACCTTTCAATGGTAGTTACCCACATACTCTGCCGTATCCCATTATTTAGCACCATTATAACCAGTCACTAACGCTTTCATAACATAGTCAGCTTCTCACACTTCGTCATACAGGCAGAGATTTTTTTAATCAGAAAAATATTGAAGCCATGAAACGTATGATGCAACTCGCACTCCTTGTCACAGGAGTTCTGATGACACAAACTGCAAAGAGTCAGATGGAAATCGGCGTGAAAGCCGGAGCCACATTCTCGGACATGACAGTGGATGGACTGAACTTTGGTACAAACTTCCTCGAACCGCAAATGATTGCAGGTCTTAGCGCAGGAATCTATAGTGAACTTCCAATAGGTAGCGGATTTTATTTTGCTCCCGAGTTGAACTATGCACAGAAGGGGTTTAAGGTACAAGAGTCCACGAGTCTCGATGTTTTTGGTCTGACTTTGCCGATCGGAGCAGAAGCAACTACGAGATTTCACTACATTGATATGCCGTTGATACTGAAGTACAAACTCAGTGAGGGAAGTGTACAACCATATATAAAGGCAGGTCCGACAATCGGGTACGCTTTATCAGGTACGGTTACAACACGACTCAATAGTTTCATCGACATCAAAATCGCCGAGATAGACCTTAATCCACAAGGAGATCTCTACAATGCGTTTGAAATTGGCGGTGTGGTTGGTGCCGGGCTTGAGTTTCCGACGGCAAATGGTAAATTCAACATTGATGCCAGCTTCAGTCATGGATTCACAGATGTCCTGGACGAACCCGTCATTGATCTGAGAGTAAGAAACAGGGCTTTTGGTGTGGGAATTGGTTATTCGCTCAGATTCTAAAATTCAACATAGAAGATATAACGTGATTCCAGGCTCCTGATGTCAGAAATGACTCAGGAGTTTTTTTTTGAATTTCGTAAGGTGCTTTTTCCTACTTTGAGTCAATAATTCATATTTAAACAATCTTTTCGAATCTCATGCACGATACTCGTGAGCATCGGAGTCATCCGTACCTTAATGATCGTGAAGACGACGACGCATTGAGCATCGTATTGTGGAATACCAATGCAAGTTTTCCGGTCAGCAAGCTAATTGAGTCGGAATCGGACGGTTTACCTAAAACAGCCATAAAAAACAAAAGCAAAAGAGATAATGGAGATTCCATTGCGTCGAAACAAAGTCAGCCAATCCCTGATATGGAGGCACTCTCTCCGTTTGCGGAATGGTTGCTTTCGTTAAAACCCTCTGCGTTGGAGGGAGGTTATCAATCAGAACACACAGATATGGCTCGCGATATATCTGGTGGTGCCTTAAAACAAGAATCTGTCGAACCAGGTAAGAAGAAAAAAAAGAAAAAAAAGAAGAAGAAAGAGACTCACCTCAAAGAAGAAAATACGCACTCCGAATTGCCTGTTCTCGACAAAAACATAGTCTCAGATACACTGGCAGAACTGATTGCCAGCCAGGGTCATATTGAGGAGGCGATCTCGATGTATCGGAAACTTGTGAACCATCATCCGGAAAAAGCAGCCTACTATGTTCGCAGAATAAGCGAGTTGCGTCAAGGCAAAACATAGACGCTGAAATCGCTAAAATGCGAAGGTGGTCATCTCTTCAAAGGAATATTCCTTTGTCCCTTCTGGTAAAAAACCCTTTCTTTGCAGCCGATTTTTAGACAACTGACAAAAAGACAATCTGTATGCTGACGGTCATTACGGTTCTAATTGCCTTGATTTGTGTGCTTCTGATGGTTGCGGTACTGATCCAAAATCCTAAAGGAGGAGGTGTGGATTCTACATTCGGAGGACAGAGTGCCAACCAACTTTTTGGGGCTGCCAAATCAACGGATTTTATTGAGAAAGTGACCTGGGGGCTTGCAGCAGCGCTGTTTGGCCTTTGTATCATAGCAAGCTTCTTCGTTGGCTAATACTGCCGACTTGGCCCATTCGAGAGCTTCCCGTGTAACATCGTAGTTATGTCAATTTTTCCAGTGCGTTTGGGATTGCCAAAGAACCATTTTTGGTACTATGCGCAAATCCCCACATCGGTAAAATTGGCAGGAATCCGCCCATGGCATGTAATATGCTGAGTACAGTTGTTCGAGAAAGCATTTTCAACTAATTCAAAATATCTATTAAATCTGGATGAACTATGAAACCAATCAACGATCGCGTGGTCATTAAGCCCGCAGCAGCAGAGGAAAAAACAAAGGGTGGAATCATCATCCCGGACACAGCTAAAGAAAAGCCACAGCGGGGAGAAGTGATCGCCGTTGGTCCCGGGAAAGAAGGAAATCTGATGACCGTGCAGGTAGGAGATACTGTGCTATATGGAAAGTATTCCGGTCAGGAATTGCATTATAAGGGCGAGGACTTTCTCATCATGCGCGAAGACGACATCCTGGTCGTACTTTAATCAAATCGACACAAACCAATGACTTTCAATCAATTGATAAATATTAAAAAACACTGAAATGGCTAAAGAAATAAATTTCAATACAGAAGCTCGCGAAAAACTCAAAGCGGGTGTTGATGCCCTGGCGAATGCAGTAAAAGTGACGCTCGGACCAAAAGGCCGCAATGTCGTTTTACAAAAAAGCTTTGGCGCTCCAAGTGTGACTAAAGATGGAGTGACCGTAGCGAAGGATATCGAACTGGAAGATGCTGTCCAGAATATGGGGGCACAAATGGTCAAAGAAGTTGCCTCAAAGACTTCCGATGCTGCAGGTGACGGCACGACTACAGCGACTGTCCTTGCTCAATCTATTGTGCAGGCAGGCATGAAAAGTGTAGCT
>JANNQA010000129.1:0-7013 GCA_031400515.1 Bacteroidota bacterium | reverse complement strand
CGCCGTATCGCTCACCTCATACGCCTGGCTAATCTCTCGTACAGTCGTACGTCCTTCCTCCAGCTCCTTGACCCGGACCTTCTTAAATGTCTCACTAAATCTACGATATCTCCTTTCCTGTGGGCTACTCCTGAAATGCTTCCTGTTCGTTGACATTTTGACCTCCTTTTTGTTTGTTTTAATTCAAAAATTACGGTCAACCTATTTCAGGCATTGACATTGGCTGTTTGATGAGGGCTGAGGACTGTAGACTGAGAACTTACCTACTTCACCGGCTAACGATTACCGATTACCCGATTTGGTGAGTGAAGACTGAGGACTCACTACCTTTCCCCGAAATCAATAGACTCAATTCCCTTGATCACTTCCCTGGCATTACACCATTATAAGAATTACTCCAATGAGACAATCGACTTTGCGTCGGGTCTTAATTTTCTCGTTGGGCAGAATGGCATGGGAAAGACGAATCTCCTTGATGCGATCTACTACCTCTGTATGGCAAAGAGTCATAGCACTCCCCTCGATCGCGATACTGTGCAATTTGATCATCCGTTCTTCAGACTCGAAGCACTTGTCAGGATGAACGATCAGATACATTCTGTCTGTGTGAAAGTCAAACCAGCGGAGATAAAAGACATTTCTGTTGACGGCAAGACGATCGATCGTATGAGTGCGTATATCGGATTCCTTCCGGTCATCATGCTTTCTCCGGAAGACATTGTCTTGATACAGGGTGGGAGTGTGGCGCGACGTCGGTTTATGGATGTCGCACTTTGTCAGGCAGATAGGGACTATCTTGAAAATCTGCAACGGTATAATAAGCTCCTTGCGCAACGTAATGCACTATTGCGCACTGATGGACATCGGGCAGATCGAATGTTACTCATGACATACACAAAGTCCATGTCGGATTCGGCGACTGCGATATATCATAGGAGAGAAATATTGGCGACGGAATTACTTCCTGATGTCATTAAGTATTACGACATACTGAGTGGTTCGAGAGAAACGCCTGCATTACAATACACTTCTCATCTCAGGGATCAGAACATAGAAGAACTCGCCTCTGCAAGTCTGGATGCTGATCTTCAGTATGGCCGCACAACAAAAGGAGTGCATCGTGATGATCTTGAACTATTTCTCGATGACCGTGCGGTGAAGCGGTTTGGTTCACAGGGACAGATCAAATCTTTACTCATTGCATTGCATCTCGCACAGGCGGAATACCTCAGGCGTTCGACAGGGATATTGCCGATTCTTCTTCTGGATGATATTTTTGATCGTCTCGATGAACCACGCGCACAAAGTCTGATTTCTCTGCTGAGTGCTGAAAATTCAGGGCAGGTGTTTATTTCTGACGCTTCTCCGGCGAGAGTTCAGCGACTCATAGCGCATGCAGAATGTCGGGCACATGTCCTGGAAATAAGCAACGGGAGATTACGATCGAAGCAGGATGAAGACGACAGCAGAGAGAATGGTAATTTACAGCCTCATGACGATGCGGAAAAATGATCAAAAGCTTGGAGATATCCTCAGCACCCTTGTGCGCGATCCGAAATTTAAACCTAAGCTCTACCAGAAGAAAATCGAGCAGACCTGGCAGGACATGATGGGCGTTTGGATCAATCGTGAAACCAGATCTATTCGCGTAAAGGACGGCACTCTTACAATTAAGATTTCATCATCTGCTTTGAGAGAAGAACTCCATTTTATGAGAGATAAAATCAAGGAGAGGATCAATGGGATGCTTGGGGAGGAGTTTATCAAAGAGGTAGTTGTGAAATAGGGATCAAGGGATCAACGGCGGAATGGCGGAAGAGATTCTCAATTTTCTATTGTCAATTCTTAAAAGGATTTTTTGAGGGAGCTAATGGCGAACCTCCTTCGCTAAAGCTCCGGCGGTCGAAGACGGCGAACGGCCAACAGCTAAAAGCCTTCCCTCAAGGTACTATCGCCAATACCTCATCACCAGCCATTTCATATCTCCACTTCAGTTTACCTTCTATCAAGGGAGCTTTGATGCCGCTTTCAAGAATCTTGGGTGTCTTGACGACAAGCGCTTCATCCCAGAGTTGTTTCCTGAGAAATGTATTTATAAGTTCAGCACCTCCTTCGACAAGTATGGACTGGATTCTTCTTGTATGGAGTTCAGCAAGGATTTTATCGGGCAAGTCATCGTCGAATGTGCACTGAACTATATCAACGGAAAAAGGATTTGGAGGGGTGGCTCGCCCGATCGAATCGGTCGAGCGGGGATTTCCGTCCATGCCGGATCGAACTGGTATTCCCGCTCCGATTTCAGCATGTTCGGTAAAAATCAAAGTAGGTGCACTTCCATCAAGTACATTGTGTGTTTGAGGAATACGATTTGTTCTGTCAATAAGCACACGAAAAGGACTGCGTCCGGGATAAAATCGTGTGGTGAGTTCAGGATTGTCAAGGACTGCGGTATTGGTTCCTACAAGTATGGCATCTACCTCACTGCGTAGTTTATGCACCATCACACGTTCGTAGTCATTGCTCAGCCACACTTGTTTGTCAGTCTTTCCGATAAATCCATCGGCGGATTGTACAATTTTAAGAATGATGTGTGGTCGATGTTTTGTCATGGATGTTTGAAAAAAACGAATCAGCTCATTTCCTTCAGTGGGGAGAATGTTATCAAAGACCTTCACATCGTGATCGCGAAGTAAATGCATACCCTTTCCGCTGACAGCCGGATTGGGGTCTTTTGCACTGATATACACTTCCCGTATTCCTGTAGATAAAATCAGATCCGTGCATGGTGGTGTCTTGCCGTGATGGCAACAAGGTTCTAGTGAAACATACAATTTGCTCTTAGGTAAAAGATGTCTGTCGTTTTCGGTCACAGAACCTATCGCATTTCGCTCTGCATGCGCTCCACCATACTGCATATGATACCCTTCGCCAATCACGCGGCCATCATAAACTACGACAGAGCCTACCATGGGATTCGGACATACATTGCCTGATCCACGACGCGCCAGGTCAAAGCACCTCTGCATAAAAAGACCGTGTTCGGTGGTTGTGTGCAAATTCGACATATTTGGATCGCAAAAACAACGGAAAGCTATGAAAATGAAGAAGTACATCGTCGAATTCATCGGGACCTTCTTTCTTGTCCTGACTATTTGCATGAGCGTCATTGGTGGTCTTGGGAATTGGGCACCGCTGGCTATTGGTGTAATGCTGATGGTAATGGTGTATGCAGGAGGGCATATTTCTGGCGCGCATTTCAATCCAGCGATTTCTGTGGCTATCTATCTGCGTGGGAAACTCGCCCTTGGAGAACTGCCTCCATACCTTTTCGCTCAAGGGGCGGGCGGAGTCATAGCCGCCTTGTCCAGTGGATATCTGTTGAGAAGTGTAGGCATGAGTGCCGCTGCGCCATTGACTCCTCATGCGGGGCCTGCATTGCTCGCAGAATTCCTTGGCACTTTTGTCTTGTGTTATGTCTTCCTTCATGTTTCCACGGCAAAAGGCACAATGAGTAACGCCTTCTATGGCGTTGCGATTGGAGGAGCGATGATGGCATCAACGTATGTTTTCGGTATGATCTCCGGAGGAGTGTTTAATCCAGCAATTGCTGTCGGAGTATGTACCGCTGAAATCATCGCCTGGAGTAGTATCTGGATTTATCTCGTCGCAACTTTTGTAGCTGGCGCTATGGCAGCGTTTGTATTTAATTATGTGAATGGACCGGAGTAGCAGAAGGTGAGAAGGTGAGAATGTGAGAATGTGAGAGAAAAGAAGTCTTCAGTCCTCAGTCTTCAGTCCTCAGTCTTCAGTCTTCAGTCCTCAAGTATAACTGACAGCCAACAGCTAGAAGCTAGAAGCCAGCAGCTAGTAGCTAGAAGCCATTAGCCATTAGCTCACATCTCAAAATTCAAAACCAACCCCGCAAGCAAAATCGCGCCATGCCCGACTTCAGCTCCTACAGTCTTAATATTAAACTCATATCCAAAAGCAATGGTAGGAAGTAACTCTACTTTCTCTCCAAAAGGTATTCGATAACCTGCTTGTATTGTAGGCTGTAGTACAGTGACATTTGTTGTGCCCATAATATTGGGAGGTTGAATACCGATATCATACCAGTCAACTTCATTGAACCACAGATCAGATCTCACACCAAATGTCCAGCGATGCGATGCAAATGGGAGTATATCATATCCGATTGTAAAACCAGGACCGCCTCCACGTTCATCATCATGTTCTCCTGCATCACCATGTCTTACGATGTTGTACCCGATGCGTAGATGCACTTTAGAGGCGTCATTGAAATACAGGTCAGCTCTCAATCCAGGGATGACTCCCGTAGGATATCCTTGTAGTTCAATGCCGAATTTCAAAGTTTTACCTTGTCCTAACATTGCAGCGGCAAAAAGCAAACTCACTATGAAAGTGAGGACTAACTTTGTGATGGTTTTGTTCATTGTGAATTTATTGAATGCGTAATATCCTACTTTCCAACACAAAATAACGACAAAGCATGCTGACATCCCTTTCATCATCACAAGTGCAAACAATCGCCTCTCCTTACGATATTCAGGCAATCGCTGTAGAAGTTTCTGCTCTGAGATCGGAGCAGTGCCTCGTGACACAAGGAGATTTTGCCGTTTATCTCTCTCGCGCTGTTGAAATACCACAGACTTTACAGGAGATTGGCAGGCTTCGCGAGATTACCTTCAGGGAAGTAGGAGAGGGTACTGGTAATGAGCTTGATCTGGATACTTACGATGGATACTACTGGCATCTGTTCATCTGGGATAGAAAGGCTCTGCGTATCGCAGGTGGGTACCGTATCGGAGAAGGTGAAATGATCTACAATTCAAAAGGAATTGAGGGTTTCTATATCAGAAGCTTGTTTAAGATTGATGAAGGGTTTGCCCCAGTCTTATCTCAAAGTGCTGAGCTCGGTCGTTCATTCGTCGTATCTGAGTATCAGAAAAAACGGCTGCCGTTGTTTCTCTTGTGGAAAGGGATTCTGTTTTTTTTGCTTCAGCATCCTTCATGTCGTTATCTCATGGGTCCGGTATCGATCAGCAAATTTTATTCTGACCTCTCTAAAAGCCTGATTGTCGCATTCGTGAAGGAGAAATATTATGATGAAGAAAATGCACGCTTTATTACCCCTCGCAAACCTTTTACAGTACCATTACGGGATATTAACCTCCAAAGCGCGCTGAAAGAACTGCCGGATATCGACGCGCTCGAAAATTTTCTCGAACATATCGAACCCGATTATTTCCGCCTACCGGTGTTATTGAAACAATACATCCGTCAGAATGCACGCTTCATCGGTTTCAATCTCGACCCGAATTTCAATGATGCGCTCGATGGCCTGATGCTACTGGATCTAAAAAATATCCGGGCAGAGACAATTGAAAACCTGAGTAAAAGCTGGTGAGTAGACTGGTATCCACATTCAGAGCACTCTATCGCTTCCTCGGATTTGCAGGGTACACTTTCTTTTGGATCATCGGATTCTATGTGGTAAAACACTCAGCGACAGACACGTTTACAAAGGGTATTCTTTGGCGAAGAAAATGGCACAAATTCATATTTCCTCTTTGTGGTGTTCAAGTAAAACTGTCCGGCCTGGAGAATATCCGTGCTGCACCTGTAATCTTCGTGGGAAATCATCGCTCTTATATAGATCCGGTGGTCGCGACGCATTATGCCGAGAGTGTGGTCATATCAAAATCAGAGGTCGCAGATTGGCCCTTGATCGGCAAGGGGATTCGTATTACAGGGGTAGTCTTTGTGAAACGGGAGGATAAGCAGAGTCGCAGTAATACACTTCTGGCAATGGAATCGTTATTGAAGCAAGGAGTTTCAATCATGGTATTTCCGGAAGGGACGACGACGAGGGCTCCTGATTTTCTCTCCTTCAGGCCACGCACTTTCCAGCTCGCTGCCCAGCTCGGCATTCCAGTAATTCCACTTGCCATAGAGTATGAAGATCCGGATGACGCATGGGTCGGTGACGATACATTTCTCCGGCATTTCTTTCAGACCTTTGGCAAGCGAAAAGTCGATATGCATGTGTCGATTGGTCCTGCAATGATAGATACAGATGGAGAAGCGCTGATGAACACAGCACATGACTGGATAAAAAAGGAATTACTATCACTCAGCGTATGGGTGCAAAAAGAATCATAAACAAGGTCGTGCGGTTTCTCTTGTTGGCATTTGCAACACTGGCCTTATTGCTCTACCTGCTTGGCATCATCGCAAATGTCTTCGGACTTATGGAAATGCGACGTAGTGATGAAAAGATTCTCGCTCTCTTGCAAGAATCTGGTGATGATCGGGCGGTCGTGAGCAGCACGGCGTATGAAGGAGGGCTCATTTCTTATGCCGGTATTCATGCGTCAGATGCACGGGATTCTCTAGCGGTGATTTTTGTACATGGTTAACCTGGTAGCCTTGATGCATACACTAGTTACCTTCTGGATGAACACCTGCAGGCACACGCATCACTATATACCTATGACAGGCTTGGTTATGGAAATTCTACACCAGGGAAATCAGATCTCTCTCTGGTCGCACAAAGCGAACAACTCTACGCGCTTGCGACGCACATTGGAGCCAAACACAATATATACGTCGGGCATTCTCTTGGCTGCAGTATCATAGCCAGAATTGCCATGGATCATCCTGAGGTTGTAAGTGGGCTTGTCATGGTAGCTGCACCGATTGATCCTGCACTCGAACCTTCATCATGGTGGCGTCCATTACTCGAGTTCCCGATGATTCGTATCGCCATGCCGCATGCATTCCGTATCAGCAATCGAGAACTTGCTCCTTTGAAGAAAGACCTTGAGGCGTGTCTTCCTCTGTGGGATCAAGTGCGATGTCCTGTGACCTTTATTCATGGTGACCAGGACGAACTCGTGCCATTCGGAAACGTCGATTTTGGAAAACGGATGTTGCAAAACTCAAAGCAAGTCAGCGAAGTCGTGTTGAAAGAACATGGTCACTTCATACTC
>JANNQA010000128.1:0-29732 GCA_031400515.1 Bacteroidota bacterium | reverse complement strand
CGAGCAGATCGAAGCCTGTTCCATCCGGCAATTCAATATCCAGGAACAGCAATGTCGGATGCACTTCATGTATCAACTTTGCTGCGGACACGACAGATGTCGCGGTACCCACAAGCAAAACATTCGGGCAGTGTTGCGTGATGAGTTGGGCTAACTCCTCTGCGATATCCGGATGATCTTCGACAATGACTGCTTTCATTCGGTTTTTATCTCTAATTCTGGTGATGAATGTAGAGAAAAGTCATTTAGGCTGCCCACCGGCGCTCATAGAGGCTCTGGCAATTTTTGATTGTGCGAGCCAAAGGCGATCACTCCTTAGGTGTCCCTTGTACTTGCACCGCTTTTGTCATTCCGAGCGACAAAGGAGTCGAGGAATGCACTTTCACTTGAGTTTGCATTTAAGTTTGTCATCGATTCCATTCAGCACACGTTTTTACCCCTTCAGCTACCTCGTCCACGGGATGAGCAGGTGCGATGCCTGAAAGACCTGCTTTACGTCGAGTTTTACGTGAAACAGAAATCCTGACTCGTGATGAGATTCTCCATTGTAATGACATGTTGCCTTTTTCTGGCAAGTTTCAGTTTGCATGCATCACCATGTACTTTGACTGTCAATGCAGTTATCACGGAAGGTTGCAGGCAGGCGGGATTTGTTCAGGTAGAGGTCCTGGTGAAATCTGAATCCGCTAATAGTGAGGGATTCAATGTCTTTGCAGATGGTATTCTTGTGTCAGGAAGTCCCTTCAAATATGATGTCTCGGGCAACACCACTCTGCGTGTATTCCTGTCATGCGTTCTGCCGATGCATCAGATTTTTGTACACGACATGAATGATGTGGCTTGTACAGGGATTACACCAATTGAATGTCCTGATTTCTAACTCATGAGGGAAAGTCATCGTGATTGGTTACCGGCGCAAGTATACCAGCACAATTCACAGATCGAACCTTCAGTTGATGTACTTGAAGTGAGTGTAGTACAACCGTTGATGCTCTTTCCCAATCCGGTGTCGTCAGATGATCCTATTATCTCGCTTCTTGGTATCGCAGAAGAAGACTACGGTAAAATGGGAACATTGTTTGTGCATTCGATAAATGACGGTGTGATCGTATCGGATGAAATCAACTGTGAAGAACAAATCGCGTTCAATATTATGGATGATCTCCCTGGAGGAATATACGTGATCATACTTCGCACGGAACGAAATACATACTCTGGCAAGTTGATCATGCGTTAAAGCATACTCTTATTCCAAAATTCTTCAGAATCACCTCCTTTCCAGCAATTAAATAAAGACATGAAACAATTCATTTTTTGGGTGGTGTTAATAACGATCTCAGGATATTTCATGCTGCAGAACACCGGCTGCACACATGAACCCATTTTCACAGATCCAATTGATCCGATAGATACTATTGGCAATCCAATTGATACTTTTCCTATAGATACTACAGACTTTGTCCCTTGTGATGATCACGTGGTCTACTTTGAATATGATGTCCTTCCAATCCTGATCTCGAACTGTTCTGTACCGGGATGTCATGACGATGCGACCCATGAAAAAGATATCATCCTCACATCTTATGCAAAGGTGATGTCTACTGGTAAAGTGAAGCCTTATGATCTCTATGATAGCGACATCTACGAAGTGATTACAGAAGGTGATGAAGACAAATGGATGCCACCATCACCACGTGTGCGATTGAACCAGCAACAAATCGACGTGATTGCGACATGGATTTCACAAGGCGCACAAAACCTCACTTGTGATCTCGACCCTGTATGCAACATTACAAATGTGAGTTTCGCGCAGACAGTATATCCGATCATCGAGCGAAACTGCCGTGGATGTCATAGTGGCCCCGCCCCTTCAGGAAGCATTTCACTGGAAAATTATACGGCCATCCGATCTGTTGCTCAATCCGGCAAGCTCTATGGTGTGACTGCACGCCTTCCAGGATTCATTCCAATGCCGAGGAACAGAGGCCCATTGCAAAGTTGCGAGGTTGCCCAGATCAAGTCGTGGATTGATGCTGGGATGCAGGAAAACTAAGCAAACTCAAGAGCAAGGGCAAGTGCATTCCTCGACTCCTTTGTCGTTCGGAATGACAAAAGCGTTGCAAGTGCAAGGGCTCTGCGGTTCTCTGCGTGTCCTCTGCGGCTCTCTGCGGTTAAAGACCAATCGCCGCCGAGCCGGATCGGACAGGGATGTCGCGATACACACTAAACAATAAACCATCAACCCTCCACAGGAATCCTCAGCGTCACCACCGCTCCACCTTCCTTGCTCTTTCCAATTTCTAATCCCCCACCCTTTCCCAGATGTACAAGCCGGTTTTTGATGATATCCAAGGCTGCAGATTTATGAACAGAAGCATGTGATCCAAAGCCTTTCCCATTATCGGCAATACTGATTCGAAGGAGTTTTGCTTCTTGTGTAATGCGCATATCCACCTTGATCTCCTTGCCATCTCCTCCGTACTTGATTGCATTCTCGAGTATTGGTTGTATGATCATCGGAGGAATTTCTATCGCATATGTATCCAGGTCATCATCCAGATGCATGCTAAATACAATTGGGTGGTGATGACTCATTTTCTCTACATCTACATACGCCTGCAGAAATTCGAGCTCGTCTTCAAGGGTGATCTTTTCACTTCGACTCATCTCAAGCATTGTACGCATCAGTTTGGCAAAGCGGGTAAGGTAATTTCTTGCATCCTCGAGCTTATCTTCATGAATTTGGCTCCTCACGGATTGTAATGCGTTGAAGATGAAGTGCGGATTCATCTGTAGTTGCAATGATTTTTGTTCCAGCGTCAGTGCATTCAGTTCAGCTTCGAGGCGTCTCTTTTCACGATCTGCATCATGCCTCTGTCGTTTCAGTCTTTGATGAAAGAAAAGCCAAATACCCGTAATTGCTATCAATGCAATCGAAGGCCAAAACCAGAGATGATGCCAAAGTGCTTTGCGAATCACAAAGCGCCATGGCTCTGCAGTTTCACCACAATTTCCAGAGGCATCACAGACGCGAGCTTCGAGTTCATAGATTCCTGGTGAAAGCCCGGAAAACTGAATCTCTTTTTCCACAGAAGGCTCAGACCAGTCGTTTTGAAATCCACGGAGGCGCCATTGATAAAACAAGTATTCATCTTCTATGGAATTTCCGGCCAGGACGAACGTGATGGTATTCTCAGATGCAGAAAACTCAGGTATTGCCAATTGCTTATTAAAAGATCCAAGCAGTTGCTGATAGCGTGTATCCCTGATATCCGTGCCATTGATCATAATCTGTGAGATAGACACTGAAGGAGACTGTGAGACGCCATCATTGTGCCAGAGATCAAATTCTATAACTTTTTCTCCTGTCATCACCAACAAATGTCCATCATCCGTTATGGCGTAATGATTGCGATTTAGTCCTGATAAAGTGATTCCCGCTGCTTCGTTGAGCACTTCAATTTTGGTCACATGCAGACCTGAAGTGTCCGTATGGAGCTGAAGAATATTTCTATCTGTACCTGCAATCAAACTATTTCCTGTGGATTTGACAAACACAATGTCAGATATCCTCAGTGGATAAGTTGTTTGAAGTGGTTTGGGTGATTGACTGCCTTCTGCCGCAACACGAAAAATCCCTGAAGCTTCAGTACCAAGCCAAATATTTCCAGTTGAATCCAGATCCCCACACAATACCTTAAATCCTAAATGATGTGTTTGTAAATACTTATCAAGGGTGATATGACCTACCGAGTGACTTCCAATACGATATGTCAGACCTGTATTGTCAGCGAGCATTGAAATCGTTTCATCAGCAGGTATTGCGCCCGATATTTGCGTTGATACAAATGTCACACCGGTTGGAAATGATACGGGCTTCATTCCATAGCGTCTGAGTATATCCTTGCCGGCAAACCAAATATTTCCAGGAATGTCACTGCCGACAATTTCTACTCCATTCACAAGGCCAGAACTATCCATCAATATCCAGGACGTATCATGATGCATCCATAAACGGTTTTCTGTCAATGCCCATATCCTTGATTTTTTATCCCGATACATCTGTCGTAAATCATCTTTCGTACCAGGAGCCGTGATCTGTTCTTTGGCATTTCCAAGTTGTATTATATCGCCGGCTTTCGTACTCACCATTGCGACATGCGTTTGTGCGCCAGAAAACAGCATCTCCACATCATCAGGAATAACCCATTCCCGATGCTGCTCACCGAAATATCTGATGAGGCCTTCTGTTGCAGAACCTATCCAAAGTCGATTGCTTCTATCGAAATAGAGACAATTGACTGGCGACGACATCTGCAATGTGATCAACGTTGAATCCTGAGGTTGATAGATTGAGACGCCTTGTTGATCTGCTATCCATAAGCTCCCTAATGCTCCCGCGGCAATGTCCTTCACTTCTCCAGGACCAGATCTCACTATTGCATTCGAAAAACCATTGAACCGCATGAGCTGACCTTCATCTGAGGCAATCCACAACATAGAATCGGCATCAAACGTATATCCTATCCACTTTGGATTGATGCTCACAGGAATGCTAATCCTCTCTTTAGTCTCCAACATTTCATTTACTACACTGATTTCTTTCGGGCCAATGATGAGCATTTGATGAGCATGATCCTGATCAGGAATAATCAGATCCACTGCGATGCGCTTTTTTAGGATAAGCCCGGAAGTTTGTTGCAGAAAGAGTGTATCACGTGTCGCCCACCAAATACCAGAATTGTTGATGGCGAACGAGAGAATTTCTTTTGTTTCTCCTGAAATGCTCGCGAGATTCCTGCCATTGAAACGGAAAAGACCTGATTCAGATAAAAAGTAGAGACTACCGGATTTGTCTTCTCCGATCTGTTTTATCATATAGCCTGTAGCCTCAGGTTCCGTGGTATTTTGCGCAAACCTGCCTAATACAAACTGATATAGTCCAGCACCCGATGTACCCGTCCAAAGCACTCCTCTGCTATCCTGAAATACGCACGCCACGTTCGGTCTACCAAGCCCGGATGTGACTCCATAAGCGGCAAAATGAGGGTTCTGGCTATGAAGAGACAGCCCGCAAGAAAAGCAGATCGCAAAGGCAGTCAGAAAATTTTTCACACTCATCTTTGGAAATCGGTCAGAACATCAGTAGCTTTAGCAGCACGTAAAATACCAACGTCATGAAAACTCTCCTTGTTGCTCTTGTATCAGCAGTCGTTATACTCACCGGTTGCTCATTAAATAATGGTTTTGCACGGCCCGATTCGGAGTCGCTGAAAGCTGACATGGTGCACTTCGGGATCTATATCGAACTCCTGCCCGATCCTGCGCTCAACTATGATGAACAATGTGCTCAAGCTCATGAGCTTCGTTTAAAAAGCAGAGCAGGATTCGACATCGAATTTTACGAGATTGCATCTGCGCCATCAGGGGAGTCGAAAGTTGTTTCTGGAATCACCAATAGAGAAGGCAACTATAATGCACACAATCTTGCACCGGCTACATACCGCGTCATGGCCACTGATGCGAATGGTGAAGTACAAGAAAGAATAGTTACACCACCAACTGGGCGAGTGACACGACTTACGTTTTCATTTGATTGAGCCGTTTGTTGTTTTGCTGTTCGCCGTTTGCCCTTCGCCGTTCGCCAAGAAAATCGACTGTATTTAGATTCTACTTTCAATGCTATTGATCACATTTTCCAGAAACTCCTGACGACCACTATGTTGTGCAGGTTCTCCATCTTTCATTGCAATCGAAGCAAGGTTCTTTAGATTAAGTTTCCCATTTTCAAAATCTCTGCCTTTGCCTTTATCAAACGAAGCATACCTCTTATTGAGCAACTTGACATAATCAGAATTTGTCATGACGGCATCTGCGATAAGCAATGCTCTGGCAAATGCATCCATTCCTCCGATATGCGCATACACAATGTCATTCACGTCAGTAGAATTGCGACGTGTCTTTGCATCAAAGTTGATCCCGCCTTTGCCTAAACCACCAGCACTTAGAATGACAAGCATTGCTTCAGTCAGCTCCTGGCTATTGTTGGGAAACTGATCCGTATCCCAGCCATTCTGATAATCACCGCGATTCGCATCGATACTCCCGAGCACACCTGCATTGGCTGCAACCTGCAATTCATGCTGGAATGTATGTTGAGCAAGGGTAGCATGATTGGCTTCGATATTGAGTTTAAAATCTTTCATCAGATTGTATTCGCGTAAGAAATTGAGACATGTGGCCGCATCGAAATCATATTGATGCTTACTTGGCTCCATGGGTTTTGGCTCAATGAGAAATGTGCCGCGAAAGCCCTGTGCTCTTCCATAGTCACGTGCCATATGCAGAAAGCGCGCGAGGTGATCCAGTTCGCGCTTCATGTCGGTATTCAACAAGGAGAGATAGCCTTCACGTCCGCCCCAGAACACATAGTTTTTTCCTCCGAGCTTGATCGTGACATCAATGGCATTCTTCACCTGCGCACCGGCCCATGCGACAACTTTGAAATCCGGATTGGTTGCAGCACCATTCATATACCTCGGATGTGAAAACAGATTGGCTGTACCCCACAGTGGTTTAATACCAGTTTCTTGCTGCTTCTGCAATGCATAATCTGAAATGATCTCAAGCCGCTTTATGCTTTCCTTCAGCGTCGCGCCTTCTGCAATGAGATCAAAGTCATGAAAGCAATAAAAGGGAATTCCAAGTTTGGACATCAATTCAAAGCCTGCATCCATTTTATCTTTTGCCTGCTCGATAGGATCAGTGGAGTTGAGCCAGGGGAAATGTTTTGTTGGCGCACCGAAGGGATCCATGCCAGTATTCCCAAGTGCATGCCACCACGCAATAGCAAAGCGGAAATGTTCCTTCATGGTTTTTCCACGAACGACCCTATCTTGATCATACCAGCGAAAGGCTAATGCATTGTATTTGCGTGAATCCGATTTTCCTTCATAGGGTATTTTCGGAATGTCCTTGAAATATTCTTTGCCGCTTTTCGGCGCCGGAAGAGCTTTGATTTTTGTTTTTTTCATCGTTGGATTGAATTATTTGTTGATTCGGATGGGCATCTGTTGGAGTTCGGCATGTTGCGGTTACAAATTGACAATATTCGATCTTGATCAAGGAAGCGTCAATTCTTCTGGTACTCGTTGTCTATTGCGCTTTATTTCGATTCTAAGGTATTCGACTTTTCTGGTAAGCGCTAAAGTTGAACGACCTGGATCAAGGATTGACAATCCTCAATCTGGATCAAGAAGAGTCAATTCTTGCAGGATACATCAAGAATTGTCAATTCTCCCGCTACTTAATCCCACTTCCTCAATGCCTCCTCCCATTTATGGAATGCCGCCAACACCTCATCCTTGTCCTCATCCGCTTCGTAACGCGTCACGAGTTGATTCATAGAACACGCATCTGCCAATGTGCCATAGATTCCCGTAGCCACTCCGGAAGCTTTCGCCGCACCAATCGCACCGGTGGTCTCCATCACGTCAATACGGCAACCCGTCAGTATAGAAATTGTCGACGAGAATATTTCAGACTGAAATAAATTATCATTTCCGACTTTGATGACTTTGGCATTCAAACCCATTTCTTCCATAATCCTCATGCCATAGACAAAGGCAAACGCAATTCCTTCCAATGCAGCACGATAGAGATGCGCACGCGTGTGTCTGTTGAAATCAAGATGCAGGATATGAGCACCTGGTTCCTGATTGTCCAACATCCGCTCTGCACCATTACCAAATGGAAGTATGCGCAATCCAGCTGATCCCACAGGAATGATTGAAGCTTCATGCTCCATTTGTGCATATGACACACCTGATTGTGCAACCTGTTGCTTGATCCAGTTGTATTGACTTCCGGCTCCATTGATGCAGAGAAGTAGACCGATACGTGAAGATTGCCTCTGATGGTTGACATGCATAAAACTGTTTACGCGTGACTCCCTATCCGATGTGAGTGTTTTTACAACACCATATACAACTCCGGATGTACCGCCACTAGCAGCGATCTCACCGGGATCGAATACATCGAGAGAGAGCGCATTGTTGGGTTGATCACCAGATCGATAAGAGACAGGTGTACCGATGGCAAGACCTGTTCCTCTTGCGGCGACATCATGTATATGCCCCTGGATTGAAAAGATAGGAGTGATATCTGGTATCTGCTTCTTGTCGAAGCCAAAGTAGTCAACAACAAAGTCGGCAACCTCATCTTTGGAGAAGTCCCAAAGCATACCTTCAGAAAGTCCGGCTGGTGTCGTCATGATTTCGCCGGTCAATTTCATCGCAATGTAGTCTCCGGGAAGCATGAAATTGTAGATGCGCTCATAGACTTCGGGTTCATGATCTTTGACCCACTTCAATTTTGAAGCTGTGAAATTTCCAGGAGAATTCAGCAGATGCGTCAGGCATTTTTCATGACCGATCTCATCAAAGGCAATATTGCCAATGTCAACCGCCCTGCTATCGCACCAGATAATTGCAGGTCGTAAGATATTTTGTTTATTATCCACACACACAAGACCATGCATCTGATATGCAATTCCGATACCCTGGATTTCATTCGGATCAATTGAAGTTTTGTGCAGGAGTTCTTTAGTAGCAATACACAGATGAGACCACCACATTTCCGGATCTTGTTCAGCCCATCCGGGATTAGGAGAAGTAATCATCATTGAATCGTGGGGAGATTGCACGACGGCAACAGTCTCCTGTGTATCACAATTTACCAGTGCAGCCTTTATTGATGACGAGCCGATGTCGTAGCCGAGAAGGAATCTTTTTGTATGAAGGTCGGTGCCCATGAAAATCTGTTACGAGGTGCGAGTTACGAGGTACGTGTTACGAGGTATTTGTTACGAGGTACGGGGGCAGCCTGCTTGCTCGCCCTGAGGTATTCGAAGGGAGCGAAGTCGACCGCGTGCCGCCGTAGCTTTCTCCGATCGACGAAGTTTTGCGTAGTCGATAGCGGTGGCGCAAGGGAGGTACGAGTTCAAAAAACTAAATAAGGTCTTTTTCATTGCGTACCTCGGAAATTTGCAATCCAGTCAATCGTTTGTTTCGTTTTCTGAATAATTCCAACAAAATCATAAGTACCGTCCGTCTCCATCACCATGAGATTTGATCCGATACCTACACATGCCACTCCAGCTTCAAACCATGCACGCAGATTGTCTTCGTCTGTTGTCACTCCGCCAGTTGGCATCATTGAAACCCAGGGCATAGGCGCAAGAACTGCTTTGACAAAGGCAGGACCTCCTACCTGTAAGGCGGGAAAGATCTTTATGATTTCAACGCCGAGCTCTTCTGCTAAAGAGATTTCGGATACAGATCCACACCCTGGTATCACAGCTATTTTATGTCGGTTGCATAGTTTGATGACTTCAGGATTCAGGATTGGTGAAACAACAAATTGGGCTCCGGTTTGAATAAACAACGCTGCAGTAGGGGCATCGATTATCGATCCGACTCCAATGATCAGGTCTCCCATTTCTCTACGGACATCTCCGACGATCTGGCGAAAAACATCAAGTGCACTTTGCCCACGATTCGTGAATTCGAATACTTTCGCTCCACCATCATAACACGCCCTGATCACATTTTTACAAATCTCAGGATCATCGTGATTAAAAATCGGCACCAGGCCAGATTCTTTCATTGCTGTGAGGACGGAAAGTCGGGAATGTTTGGTCATTAACTGTTTAGTGTTTAATGTTTAACGTTGAACGTTTAACGTTTAAAAGGTTAATGGGATGCACTTTCGTTTGCACTTGCACTTGAATTTGTGTTTCAGTTTTCTTCATCTCACCTTCTCACCATCTTGTCATTCCGAGCGACGAAGGAGTCGAGGAATTCTCACCTTCTCACCCTCCCCGATCCATCACCGTGCATCAACTTCATCACTTCATCGATAGAGACAAGATTGTAGTCACCTTTGATCGTGTGTTTGAGACATGAAGCCGCTGTTGCAAAGTCCAATGCTTTTTGATCATCCCCAAATGTATGCAAGCCATAAATCAGTCCTGCCATAAAACTATCTCCGGCTCCTACCCTGTCCACAATGTGTGTGATATCATAGACCGGTGCTTCAAATAAATTACTCCCATCCCAGAGCATACCAGACCAGGTATTGTGACTGGCATTGATCGATCCTCGTAATGTGATTGCGATCTTCCTTGCCTTCGGAAATTTGTCCATTAATTCCTGCGCAACTGAAACATATGCTGACCCGGCGACTTGCCCCTTCGTGATATCTGTCTTTTCTGCACGAATATGAAAGACCTTCTCTGCGTCTTCTTCGTTTGCCAGAATAAGATCACAGTAGTGCACTAATTCAGGCATGACTTCGCCAGCAGTCTTACCCCACTTCCAGAGATTTTGTCGATAGTTGAGATCAACTGAGATCGTAATGTCTTTGCTTGCGGCAACTTCACAAGCTTCCAGACATACCTGAGCAGCACTTTCTGAAATTGCCGGCGTGATCCCTGTCCAGTGAAACCAATGCGCACCATCGAATACCTTCTCCCAGTCGATCATCCCCGGTTTGATCTCAGCGATGGCACTATGTGCACGATCATAGACAACTTTGCTGCCACGATGTACCGCACCTGATTCAAGGAAATAAATCCCGAGTCTTTCACCACCTCGAAAGATGTGACTAGTATCAACATTGTATTTCCTCAACGTAGACAATGCCGCATCGCCGATGTCGTTCTGCGGAAGTCGCGTGACAAAACCAACATTCATTCCAAAACCCGCAAGTGCTACAGCAACATTCGCTTCTCCCCCTGAATAGCTCGCTTCAAAACTATTCGCTTGTCCAAAGCGTAAGTACTCCGGCGTAGCGAGACGCAACATGATTTCTCCGAAGGTGATCACTTTCATAAATGAGGTGCGGGGTACGGGTTACGAGTTTCGAGGTACGGGTTACGAGTTTCGAGGTGGAATCCTTAAGATGCTGTTCGCTTTTCGATATTGGCTGTTCGCAGCCGGTACTACTTGCTTTCAAGTGTTTCTGGCTTCACGGATTTATCCAATTTTACCTGCTTTCCCGGATTTCCCGGTTTCACCAATTTATCCATTCCGCCTTTCCGCCCTTCCGCCTTTCTGCCAAGATATCAACATACCATAACTCCGCTCCCCAATCGTTATATCTTTCAGTAAAAAATCATTCACATGTCTTCTTCACGCAGGGAATTTCTTCAAAAAACGACAATTGCTTCGATTGGCTTAGGTGTATCTACTGCGTTTCCCAGTATCATCATACCGGGAGCAAAAGACAAACTCGGTGTTGCTCTTGTCGGACTCGGTTACTATAGCACTGACCTGTTGGCTCCGGCGTTGCAAATGACATCACACTGTTATCTGGCGGGAATTGTAACCGGCTCGCCGGGAAAAATTCCCATCTGGCAGCAACGACACAACATACCGGACAAGAATGTCTATAACTATGAAAATATGGATCGCATGGCGGACAATCCTGACATTGATGTGATCTACATTGTATTACCGACAGGAATGCATAGTGAGTATTGCGTGTGCGCAGCAAATACCGGAAAGCATGTGTGGTGTGAAAAACCGATGGCGCGGACGGTTGTGGAATGTGAAGCGGCTATTCGTGCGTGTAAAACAAACAAGGTCTCCCTCGCTATCGGCTATCGCATGCAACATGAAGCAAATACAAGAACGATCATAGGTTATGGACGTAATAAAACTTATGGTGCTGTGCAGCGCATCGAAGCATCCGCCGGATATCCTGATGGCAGATCCGATCATTGGAAACAAAAAAAAGCGATGGGAGGTGGTGCGATGTATGATATGGGTGTCTATCCTCTGAATGCAGCAAGGTATAGCGCAGGTGAAGAGCCTATTGCCGTAAGCGCGAAACAATCCACAGATCGGCCAAAGATTTATCATGAGGTTGATGAACACATGCATTTCGAGTTGCGATTTCCATCAGGGGCGACTGCAATTTGTGAAACAAGCTTAGGTCGCGGAATGAACTCACTGCAGGTAACTTGTCAAAACGGATCATACAATCTTATTCCATTTCAATCCTACTCCGGAGTAAGAGGACGTACAAGCGATGGAAAAATTCTAAACCCTTCACCGGTCAATCAGCAGGCAAAGCAAATGGATGATGATGCACTGGCGATTAAGGAAGGAAAGGCACTTCTTGTTCCAGGTGAGGAAGGACTACGCGATATCCGTATTGTGGAATCAATCTATCAATCAGCATCGATGGATGGGAGGTGGGTAGATGTGTGATGAAGTAAGGGGAGCACCAAAAATCGCGCGCGAGCAACCCCAGCACGACGAGGCAAACAAGGAGTTCTCCGCAATCACTGACACAGGTTATCTTTACGAAATGACATATATCGTAAAACCAAAGAATAAAAAGCAAGAAAAAGCTCTTGAAGCAATTCTCAATGAGCTTGCTATTGATTACTACACGGAGGAAATGGAGGACACTGCCATCCTCAATGCAATGGAGAAGGGAAAAAGGAGCCAACTTTTGACACTTGAAGAAAAAACGAAATTTCTGACGAAACTGAGATCCGCGAAATGAATGTCCAGATCCGCAGGTCTTTTCTTAAGGATGCGGCCAGGCTTCCAGTCCCATTTCAACATCAGCTCGCCGAGATCATAGAAGATATGGAACAAGCAGTGAGTCCAAGACAATTGGTGAATTGTAAGAAGCTCAAAGGTCATAAAACGGCGTATCGCATTCGGATGGGAGCCTACAGGGTGGGATTTTACCATACGAAACAGAATGTTGAACTGGTCAGGGTTCTGGATAGAAATGATATTTATAGATATTTTCCAGAGGTAAAGTTCTAGGTGAAACTAAGAACAGGACACAGCTCAACCGAATGCGACGGATTAGTGCGGATAAATTTTTGTAGTCGTTAATAGTAATGCGTATTCATCCGTTGCATCTGCGAAAATCCCTGCCCGTACCGAACCGGTCTGTTTGGGCGGGAGTGTTCAATGCTTCTGGCATTCTTGAGTTCCTAACTCTTCTTCCCGGGAACACCCTTCTTTTCAACTCCAGGCTCCCGATTGAGAAACTCTTCGTACAGCAACGTCTGTCTTGACTCCAACGGAACATTCCAACCGTCAATAAAAAGATATTTGATCTCCGTCGCCGGCTCAAACGGATCACCGTTTGAAACAAATACATTCGCTCGCTTCCCGACTTCGATCGATCCGATCTGATCCGACACCCCCATGATTTCCGCGGGAATGATCGTTACGGCCTTCAATGCTTCCTCTGTTCCCATACCATAGGTCGCGGCGAACCCCGCATTGAAAGGAAGGTTTCGGACATTCGCCGATTCTGATGTACGTAAGGCAACTTTCACACCGGCCTGTTGCATCAAACCGGCATTCCGGTAAGCCTGGTCATACGGATCCGAGTCACGTGTCGGCATAGACATAACGGGTCCGGTGATGACTGGAATACCGGCAACTGCGATCGAGTCCGCTACACGCCAACCCTCAGAAACACCGGTGAGTATCGCCCTGATCTTATTTTTTTGGATCCATTGCAGCGCTGCAAGGATGTCTTCCTTTTTATTGGCTTCCACCATCGCGGTGGCTTCGCCCTTGAACACCGGAAGCAATGCCGCAATCTCCGGATTGTAATCTGCATGACCTTGCGTGGCTGAATCAATCGCTGCATACGTCCTTACACGCATCCATGTTTCCTCGAGCTTCTGCATCGCCTTATCGCCCTCTTTCTTCACCTCCTCATCCGACCGGCGATCATATCTTCCGCGACGTCCTGAGGATGGAAAATTAATCACCACCGCTTTAAATCCGCCGAACATCTGTTCAGGAGTATATCCATGTAAATGGATCAAAGCCGCTGTGCCTGGAAATAATCCTCCGCCGGGCGCGGTGATCACTGATGTAACTCCGCTGACCCGAGTGACCGGGATTAATACGCTGTTCGGATTGACCGCCGTCAACGCCTCCATTGCTGGCGTCAGATCGCCGACCTCATCAAAGTCCTGCGTGAGTGAAATAGATCCGATTTCTTCCAGGCCCAGTGTAGTCCCACCGTCGATCATGCCGGGATACACCGTCAATCCCTTACAGTCAATAATTTTCGCATCAGCCGGAATAACAACGCCGGATCCAACAGCTTCAATAATACCGTCGCGGATCAATACGGTCGCTCCTTCAAGCCGGCCTTTTGTAACGGTCTCTACTGTTGCATTCGTCAGGGCGAAAACACCGTAAGTAGATTTTTCAACCTGTTGACCAAAAGTTGTGGTGATGCAGAAAATGAAAAACAGAATTGAAATATTAGATCTTCTCATAGTCCGGATCAATGATGATGTGAAAATATTAAATCGGTATCCAGCAAACATCCTTCCACTTCTTCGTTGCCGTAATAGGTCGGTGTCTCTTCTTCCGGATCGATGTCGATACGCATGTCTTTCGGATCGTTTTTAACATCAAAGCGGACAATGCCATCGACAACTGTCAATAGAGGTATGGTGTAAATCGACAACGGATGATTTTCAAAAATGGCAATGTCCCCATCTTTACCCACCTCGATTGATCCAACGCGTGAATCAATCCCCAGTTGCATAGCGGGGTTGATGGTAATAAGAGCGAGCGCTTCATCATCGGTCAATTGACCATAGCGTTTGGTCTTGGCGGCCTCATGGAATAAATGACGGATCAACTCTCCCGAATCGCTATTGATGGAAGTAATCACTCCGTTCCGCACGAGGATTGCGGCATTGTATGCAGTAGAATAATAGACCTCAAATTTATAGCTCCACCAATCCGAAAATACAGAAGCCATGGCGCCAAACTTCGCCAGCTCCGGAGCCACTTTAAACCCTTCATTGACATGCTGGAAGGTGACACGGTTGACACCGAAATCATGAAGCACCCGGAGCAACATCAGAATCTCGTCGGCCCGATAAGAATGACATTGAATAATGATCTTTCCGTCCATGATGTCCGCCATAGTCTGATGCCGTTCGTTGAACACAGGCGGCGGTGTATTCGGATTTTTCTTTTTATCGGTCTCATACTGACGCCATTTGTCGCGATAGATCTTTCCTTCCTGGAAGGCATTGCGGATCACCCGCTCGACGCCCATGCGGGTACGGGGCTGAATGCCGCGTCCTTCGCCATGTACGCGCATCGGGTTTTCACCAAGGGCAAATTTTATCGTCCGGGCAGCGCCTTCAAATACGAAGGAATTAGGATCAGATTCGCCATACCGGAGCTTCATCGTCTGGCACTGACCTCCGATCGCGTTTGCCGAACCATGCATAGCATGGATGCTTGTGACACCTCCTGCCAATGCACGATACATGGAGATATCAAAGGGATCAATGGCGTCGCCTACGTGCACCTCAGGCGTGACCGGATGGGTGCCCTCATTCACTGCATCGATGGCAATATGGGAATGTGCATCGATGATCCCGGGCATCACATATAAGCCTGCCGCATCGAATACTCTGATACCGGCTGGCACTTTGATGTTTATGTCGACAGCTTTGATCTTTCCATTCCGAATCAGCACATCCGTATTTTCAAGCGTGCCTTGGGTGACCGTAATGACCGTGCCGTTCTGGATCAGGATATCTCCTTTGGGTATCTGGCCAAAGAAAGGGATACTGCAAAAGGACAACGCGGTAAGAATGTATGCTTTCATAGCTATTTGAAAGTTAAAGGAAGTCAGATGTCTCGGAACGTCCCTCCCTTTTTATCAATTAATAAATCAAAAATTCAATCAATCATCAATCCGGTTTTTCAATCCGGTCACCTGTCACGGGGTAAGAACCGAAAGGTCCTGCTGTCACAGTGCCTTCAAATGTTTCCCCAGAAATATTAATGTCAAATTCAACTTCGATTTCCTGTCCTTCAATAGTATACGGGAAGGTGAAGGAGACCGAATTTTTGTCAACCACAATGTTAACCAGCGTAATCTCACCACCCGAATATTCCTGAAGCGTAACTTTTCCGGTCACTTCGCCAGACTGAACGGAAAAGGTCAATGTGCCTTCCCGTTTTTGATCCGGAATTTCGATGACATAAGCCCAGGTCCCTCCCAGCATCCCGGCTGCTGAAGAACTTGCACTGCTTTCCGATTTCTTTTTCTCTTTGGCTTCGAGATCGAAAAGCGTTCCTTCTACAAGCATATACCGGATCATGGATTTTTCTTCGAACATCGGTTTGGTAGCGACGATCATATTGGCCATTTTTCCAGTCTCGATCGTGCCACAGTATTTATCAATGCCGAGTAATTTCGACGGAGCTACAGTCAATGCATGCAATGCCTGATCGCGGGTAAGGCCATTTTCCAAAAGTGTCCGCATCGTTTTTGAAAAATCCCCAGACTTGACGCTCATCGTACTAAAGGAAAATGGTACACCGGCATTCGCGAGATGACCGGCCTGCTCCAAATGCATCTTATGGCTTTCGGCCCGGCGCTTTTCAAATGCGGCTTTTTCAGGATCAACTTTGATTGAGTCTATGGAAACCTGCGAAGTTGAGTCCGCATTGGCTGGCGTGTCTGTTTTGGTTTCCGGTTTTTTCTTTTCTGTCTTGTCTTCCGGCAGGTCGAGGGAAAGTACCAGGTTCAAATCCGGCTGCTGGAAATACTCCTTCAGCGACCACGCTTGCTGCGCATCGGAGATCACCATTTTCATCCCCAGTTCATTTTTCAAATCGATGGCCCGAAAGATGTCCTTGATCTTTGGCGCCCGGAAATACACCGGTATTTCCTTTTTCACGACGGGGATTAAAGCCTGGTGCGCCCGATTGTATTGCGGTCGCGCCACCATCGGAGCTTCAGAATACATGGCCAGATGCTTCATTCCCTGTTCCGCATTGTTATACAATTCGCGCCATTTCGCGATCATGCCGATGATGGTGTTCGGGTAGTTACCGTCAGCTCCTGACCATTGGCTGAATAGCGATATGTCTTCTTTCCAGATCGCTTCGTCAGTGGATTTTCCGGAGAGTACCACCACAGCGCCTTTACCAGGGATCATCTTTCCTTTCGGCACGACGTGAGCGATGGCAAATCCCTGGCTACGCCAGTCTTCAATCGATTTAGATTTCGGGTCAAATGTTGTTCGCGTTGAAATAAAAGGGGTGAGTCCGGCATCCTCGAGCGTCGGATTTCCATCCTCATCCACTGTCACGCGCTGGCCGCGATTTCCAGGCCCCGGAGGTCCGCCTGACCCCTGCTCTTCCTTTTGCTCCTTGATACCGGTATAGGACAACGCGTCGATGAAGGCGGGATAGACGAATAAACTGTCGGCTGCAATGCGATACGCATCATTGGGAATCGATGCATTGGGTCCGACATGCGTGATCAAACCATTTCTGGTGATCACATTGGCCACGATCGGTGATTTGCCCGGTGCGGTGACCACCTGTGCATTCACAAGCGCAACGCATCCCGTGATTTGAGGAAGTTCTGAGTGGACTGGTTGAGATGACAGAATCGGGACTGACAGGAGCCAGATCCATAGACAGATTTGTAGTTTTTTTATCATCTGGTGGAGGTGGAAATGATGCAGCGCAAAGTAAGAAAAGTTAGTGGTCTCGATTCCGTGTGGTTACAAGATCGTGTCTCATTTCACGCAACGTTGGTCTTATACCTGCAAGACGAAGGCGGTTGAGGCATAAAGAGCGCAAACAAAAGTTCTTTAGGACATCGTTAAAGCCAAACAGAGACACCGACGTCCGTCCCAGGAACTCACGGATGCATATCGGACGAATACAAGAACTTACGCCTTTACTGTTGAAGTAGTCACCACGCATCCCAGCTGTGTCGTAATTCGACATTATACCGTGGATCCACCAACCGGCATCTAGGAAACTGCGTACTTTGTTATGTTGAAATTGACTTTTAAGATTATGGAGTGGAGGTGTACCTTCCGTCGCGTTCGCAAATACTGGTTTCTTTGGATAGGCTTGATGTTCTTCTCTGTTCTGGTACGTGGTCAGTGTTATCCACCAACAGAACCTCCTGGACAGTACTGCTTTACGGCTCCGATGCTGTGCCTTCAGAATTTGTGTTACGCACCGTCTCCATGGACCTTTGATTTGTTTGAAGAGCCTGACGAATGGTGCATGGGCTCAAATCCTTCCCTTCATCCACACTACTATATGTTTCAGGCTTCAGCGACAGGTGGGCAGATCGTGATTTCCGTTACAGACTGTAAAGGGGATACGTGTGGCTTACAAGCTGTGATCATAAACAGATGTTTGATGGCCGCTCAATCGTGGACTCCAGAAAATGTCGTTGCGTGCGACTCCCTCGGATGTGAAAAAGATTTTATGCTGCTCCAGTCTACCCATCTGATACCAGGAAATTTTTACTGGCTGATGATCGATAATAATAATGCTGATGTGTTTTGCTCCTATGAGATCGTTTATACAACCGGGATTGTGCTTCCTCAGATGACAGAAGAACTTGTATCGGCAAGCACACCAGATGCGGCCGTCTGCCCTGGGCAGACCCAATGGACAGCAACCGCAGAGCCCGTACTTTCCGAAGCTCAGGGGTATATGTGGACCGGATTTCCGTGGCCTCCGGGATATCATTTTTCCACATTTGCGGATATGGCCGGCTCAGAATGGATCGACATCCCTGTAGATGCCCCTCCTGGTGTATATCAAATCTGTGTGGTCGGTTTTACTGCATGCGATACCTCTGATATCCCTGCCTGCTTCGATTTAGAAATCCTGGACATTGATGGTGTCTCGGAGCCTGTAGAACTTTGTCCAGAAGAGTTCGGTACGGACATTACCTGGGAAGGTCATAACATTACTCAGCCAGGCACCTATGTGAGCTCATACCTCTCTCAGGAAGGCTGCCCATACGATAGCACCAAAGTTTTTACTTCGCTTCCAGAATCCAACGTTGAGGGGTTTATTGATACTCTGCTATGTGGCGAATTCCTGGAGTACGAAGGTGTCGAGTATTTCAATACGGGCCTTTTCACACTGCATTATCCGGGAGCAAACAGCTATGGCTGTGACAGTGTTGCCACACTGTTTGTAGATCTTACGTATATCGAAGCGACTGCCAGTTTCTACTGCCTGAACAGCGCTTTTGTTCTTACATCTGAGATCGTTCTGGCAGTACCAAGTATGAACGGCATTGCCTACGCGTGGTATCATAATGATACATTGATCTCTACAAGTCCCTCATTTACCTCACCATATCCCGGGATATATGAGCTATATGTGAGATATTCCGCTTGCACATTCCCGGCTCTGACAAACCCCGTCGTTATCAATCTGGATGAACTTCGACCCCCACCACCGAATATTGAGATCTATGAAGGGACCATCTGTGCCAGTGAGACAGTGACCTATTCTGTCACGCCTGATCTTGATACTCTCATGCGATATTATGAATGGTCCATAAATCCCCCCGTGCCATTTATTCTATCAGACACACTGGATTCTTCAATCCTGGTAAACTGGCAGGGATATACAGGAGGCACGATCTGCGTGAATGCAGTCAATCATTGTGGTACCGGTCGAGATACATGCTTCAATATCGTGGTACTTCCCGCACCACTGGCGGCCTTTCAAGTGCAGTCTCTTGTATGTGCTGACTCCATTGAGACAATCACATTCACAGGGATAGCAAGTCCCGATGCGCAGTACTTCTGGAACTTTGGCAATGCAACAGTGATCAGCGGCGGGACAGGTCCCGGGCCTCATCAGGTATTGTGGAGCCTTCCCGGTATCCACACGATATCGTTGCACGTTACTGAGGTCACATGTGATACTGCCTCGATAACGCAAAACGTCAATGTAGAACAGCTCGGTCAGCCAGTGGTAAGTTGTCACTCGACGATCAACACGGTGACTTTCGAGTGGGCCCCTGTTGACGGAGCACTTATGTATGAAGTGCAAGTGCTTCAAGGGCCAGCAGGTGCGATCATGAACGATACGAGCTACATTGTTGCTGGCCTGGATGCCGGCTCTACAGTAGAAATTGAACTGACTATCTCGGGGACTGGAGCCTGTCCATCCGTGAGTGTCACTGCAGAGTGCATTGCCCAGAATTGTCCACCACGAATGATCGAAATACAAATTCCTGCAACAACATTATGTCTTGGTCAGATCAGTACACCAATTCCACTCGTTGCACTTGTTGATGGTACTCCGGAATCGGGGATCTGGAGTGGCCCCGGAGTAGATCCGGCAGGAATTTTTGACCCACATCATTCTTCCGCTGGCGTCGGTATCCATACCATCGTATTTAGTTACACAGAAGGCACATGCATCTATCAACGAAGTATTACGGTTACCATACTACCTACACCAACTGCAACATTTTCTGCAGATGACGTGATCTGTCAGAGCAATTCGGCCTCCGTCGTATACACCGGTAATGCTTCTATAAATGCGTTCCACACCTGGGACTTTGGCGGCGGTATAGCTTCCGGCACTGGATCCGGCCCCTACTTGATTACATGGAACAGCCCCGGTACATATACGATCACGTTGATTGTGGAAGATGCAGGCTGCGTATCAGAAGTGGTTTCTCATAGCATCGAAGTTCAACCTGCCATCGGCCTGCCTGCCTTCTCCTGCCTGCCGACTACAAGCAGCGTCACGATACAATGGAGCCCTGTTCCTTTTGCCACTTCCTATGATGTGACGCATCTCTTCGGACCTGTTGGAATGGTCTCTGGGAATCAATACGAGGTCATCGGTCTATCGCCTGGAGACTCAATTGCAATCCAAATCGTGATCTCAGGCAATACTGTTTGTCCACCGGCTGTGATCACTGCCTCTTGTGTTGCACAGGAATGTCCCACTCCCCAGATTAGTATTGAGCCCGTGGATGATATCTGCATAGATCCTAAAACAGGCATAGTGGATTTGATGGTGGACATCACCAATGGCCAGGGGACAGGTGTATGGTTAGGAAATGGGATTTCAGATAATATAACAGGCACCTTCGATCCAACCCTTGCTGGTGCAGGTCAGCATCTTATTGAATTTCACTACACAGAAAATGGCTGCACGTTTATTGAGTCCGTGGTTGTTAGTGTGTTCATTCCGCCTATTGCTATCATTTCAAATACAAGCTTTACACTGACTTGCGACAACAATGGCCAGCTTTTGCTTGATGGAGCACAATCTTCTGGTCAGGGAATGTTATTTTATCAATGGACTACAATAAACGGTATGATCCTGGGACCGACAGATCAGGCAACCGCGACTGCAGGTGCACCCGGAGACTATTTTCTCACAGTGGTTGACCTGAGTAGTCAATGTGAGGACGTGGTGAGTGTGACACTGGTAGAAGACACTGTGGTGCCCGATGCCGAAGCAGGACCTGACGAGAAAATTACATGCACCACGCCCAATGCCATCCTTGGTGGCAACTCATCTTCTGGTCCTTCTATCTCGTACGCCTGGTCCTCACCTGATGGCGGCATTATTACATCGGATCCGTCAGAAGCTAAGATCATCGTAGCATCGGCAGGCACGTATATGCTCACCGTAACAGATCAGGACAATGGTTGTACCGCTGAGGATCAGACGGTGGTGACAGCAGATTTTATTCAACCCTTTGCGGTACTCATGGTCGCAGACATTCTGAATTGTGATGTGCACTCTACAACGATCACTGCGGTCGTCAGCCCCCCTGGCTCATATACATTTGATTGGACGACAATTGATGGTCAAATTCTCAGTGGCCAGAGCTCAGCAATCGTTGTTGTGGATCGTGCAGGAGAGTACGACCTTGTTGTGATAAATACCACCAATGGATGCACAGACACATTCATCACTGAGGTCATTGCAGATCCTGAAGTGATAGATGATCTTAACGTCAGGATTGACAACCCCGACTGCACCGGTGATCAAGATGGTGAGATCGAGATTCTACAGGTAGTCGGTGGCACGGCGCCGTTTACTTATACATGGAGTCATCAGGTAACAGGCCCGCGGGTTTCTTCACTCACGCCTGGCACATATACCGTGACAGTTGCAGATGCCAATGGCTGCATGTTTATCGAAACGGTGACATTGACAGAACCATTAGAGATATCCCCTGAACTTGATGCAATCCTGCAGTACGACTTTGGAGAGACTGTGAGCATCACTCTGATCGTGAAAGATCCGGATGTGGTCGCAGAGATTGCATGGGGTGGGATCGCACCGGTATGCCCCGGGTGCTTTGAGATGACATTCCCGGCTACAATCAGTGGGTCTGTTGTTGTCACTGTGACTGATATCAATGGATGCCCAGAATCAGATACCCTGCTGCTCACTGTGGTGAAGAACCGCAACATCTATATCCCAAATATCTTTTCACCTAATGGCGATGAGATCAATGACCGGTTGACGATCGAAGGAAAGTTGCTTGTGCACATTGATTACTTCAGGGTCTTTGACCGATGGGGCAATCTTGTTTATGAGCAAAAGGACGTTCCAGCCGGAGGATTTGCAGAATGGGATGGGACATTTGCAGGGAAGCCCCTGAACTCCGGTGTATTTGTATATACGACGAAATTTCTACTGGCTGACGGATATGAGGAAGTCCTCATTGGCGATGTAACATTGATTCGCTGAGCTGATACAGAAGACAGACCATCTTCCTACTCAATGATCACCGGGCCCAGAGAAATTTGAACTAGTCGAGGATTCTCTGAATGATGCACTCACCGATGCACAAAGAACCGACTTCGAGCAAACGACTTAGGGAGGATGAGGTCTTATAAAATGAGTCTGCATTTGTTCAAAGAACAGAATAGCATCTCATTCGATCTTCAAGATTTCGTGACCCACTTGCCGTAAATTTCTATTTTTGCGCTCCCAATGACTGAATGGATCGGTAGTTCAGTTGGTTAGAATGCCGCCCTGTCACGGCGGAGGTCGCGGGTTCGAGTCCCGTCCGGTCCGCAAGAAGAGCCCCTGTTTAGGGGCTTTTTTGTTGTTACTTACGATAAACTTTCCGGCTATCTGCGGTTTCAACAGCTACTCACCTTTTCCCCGATTCACCTTCTTCCCCGGTTTCTCCGGTTTTCTTTGACCGCCGAAGCCATAGCGAAGGTGGTCCCCTTCTTTTTCCGCCTTACCAGAATACCGCGTAGATCACCGCCAGTATTGCCAGCACCGCAAGAGATCCAAGATTGAATATCGTGCTCGTCTTGAATAACCCCCTTTCAATCAGAATCGCCTTCTTGTCATCTCCCTTATTTTCAAACATTGAAATGCCGACCATGATGGCTACAGTGATAAGAAAACTTAAACCCATACGATCGAGAAATGGCAAATCCGGTGTCACAAACCTGAAGAATATCGAAACCAATACTGAGGCGATCACACCTATCAGCGCCGCATTAGTAGAAGTACGTCTCCAGAACATGCCAAGTAAAAACACTGCTACAACCCCCGGACTGATGAAGCCTGTGTATTCCTGAATGTATTGAAAAGCCTGCTGAAGGTTTCCAAGAAGCGGTGCGATCAAGGCGCCAATAACAAGTGCAAGAGTTGCCGAGATTTTTCCGACACGCACGAGTTTCTTCTCCTGCTCCTGTGACATTGTACGCATATCTTGTTCCTGTCCGGATGGATGTTCTGCACTGCTCTTAGTTCTCATAAAAAGCGGCCGGTAAATATCCAGAGTGAAAATCGTGGATGCGCTATTCACCATCGCGCTGATTGAAGAACCGATAGCAGCCACAAGCGCAGCAATCGCCATCCCTTTAAATCCTGTAGTCATGTAGTTTCCCAATACCCATGGATAAGCCTCATCTGGTTTTGAAATATCTGCGGCCAGCACAAATGCTGCGATACCAGGAATGACGACGATCAAGGGTAGAAGGCATTTTAGAAAAGCCGCAAAGAGTGCACCATGCTGTGCTTCCTGAATACTCTTTGCTGCGAGGGCCCGTTGAATGATGTATTGGTTGTTTCCCCAATAGTAGAGATTTGCAATCCACATCCCGCCAATAAGTACACTGATACCCGGAAGGTTTTTATACTCAGGATTTGATTTATCAAGAATCATATCAAATTTCTCAGGTGCCTTTTCAACAAGTGTTTTCAATCCTTCGAAAAAACCACCACCTACTGCATTGAGTACCAGAATGCTCGCAAGTAATCCTCCGGCTATCAATACTACTACCTGGATCACTTCTGTCCACACGACTGCCTTCAAGCCCCCAGCGATTGAAAATGTCGCAGAGAAAAGTGCCAGACCCATAATTCCATAGATCAATGGGATATCCATCAGGGATGTAAAAGCCAACGCCCCGAGATATAAGACTGAAGTGATGTTGACAAACACAAACAAAAGCACCCAGAAGAAGGCAAGTATTGTGCGCACGCGTTTATCAAAACGTTCTTCTAAGAACTGCGGCATTGTGAATATCTTCTTCTTTATAAAAATGGGAAGCAAGAACTTAGCAACGATCAGGAGCGTCGCTGCTGCCATCAGTTCATAGGATGAAATCGCAAGCCCAACCACAAATCCCGATCCCGACATCCCGATGAATTGTTCTGCGGAAATATTTGCAGCAATCAGCGAGCCTCCAACAGCCCACCAGGGAATTGTATTCGAAGCGAGAAAATAATCCTGAGTTGTCTTTGACTTGTGCCTCATGGATATCCATATACCGGAGGCGATCATGAAGATGATCCAGCCAGCAAAAATTGCAAGGTCGAGTCCTGTTAGCTGCATAAGTGCGTGTGTGTTTTAAGGTGTGCCTGATAATAATTGATTAAACAAATCACTGATGCGAATAAAGATGAGATATTATTTCGTTGCGATGATTAAAATCTCACCTGTGTGTATCCTCTCTGCACCAGAATTGATCATGACGAAATATACTCCACTTCCAAGTTCCGGTATTGAAAGACTTTGCATCATTTCGGGTTGAGTAACAGCTTCAAGATTTGAAGAAAGGAGTACCTCGCCCTTCACATTGACTAGTACGATACTCAGATTCTCAGCGACTTCGAAATCCCTGAATACGATATCGAGCCTCCATGCATTCGTATCAGTCCTGATCTCTATGGCCTGGACATTCCTGCCCGCTGGAGAGACTCCTGAGAGGTTACCATACTGATGCGAAGGCCATTCCATGCCGCCCATCACGAGCAGGTTATTGTCAAAGTCAAAGAATGTAGCATGCTCCTGGTGTGATCCCTGACCCCATTGTGTCCAGCATGTTGAAGATACCCATGCTGGCTCCCAATAGATTACCCCTTTGCCTCCACTATTGATGACCTCTTGTGTCAGATCGACAAGCCATCTGCGCTGACTGTCCGGAGATGCAGGATGATACGCAGGATGCGTAGAATTGATAATATTATTCGCATTATCGTTGCTGGCCGTTGTCCAGATATATCCGGTTTCAAAGATCATCACGTCATAACCAGGATAATCCGCTTTTAGTCCTTCAATGATATCACCTGTCTGAGAGATCGTGACTGGTTGATGCCATGCCCAGTAATATGAAATGCCCATCACGTCAAAGTCCGTGACACCATTTTCTATAAATTGTTCAAACAGCCATATTGCGTCAACAGGATCTGCGACATGTAGCGCGATGATAATGTCCTTACCAGAAGCCGTTTCCACATCCCGTACAGCATCAATCGCCCTGTTGAATAGCTGGCTATTGCGATTCCAGTTCAGTGTCCAGCCCGCGTTGTTTACTGCTTGTGATAGAAGTATCCCTCGATTCGTCTCATTTCCGATCTGTACCATTTCGGGTAAAAGATCTTCTGCGTGAAGCTGAGTCAGGACATGATAGACATAGTTGTAAAGGGAATCTTTGAGTACGGGCAAATCATCCACGACCGCGGCCCAAGCTGCAGGAATAACTTGTTTTCCGGGATCTGCCCAATTGTCTGACAGATGAAAATCGAGGAGGACATGCATGCCTTCGGCTTTAGCTCGTGTAATCGCTTTTTTTACATCGGCAAAATCACTATAGCGATTTCCGTCATTCAGATTGTCATACCAGGACGGAGTGTGCCAAAGACGAAGCCGCACAAGATTGCACTGATGATCTGAGAAGATCTGATAAACGTCCTTTTCTGCGCCTTCCTCATGAAAGATGACACCGCAATCTTCCATTTCATTGACATAAGAGAGGTCGGCTCCGAAGTAAAAAGGCTGGGCAGTGACGATAAATACGCCGGATAGGGACAATACCAAAAGCCCGGTTCTTATTATCTGACTATACATTGGCATCCTTTCTTGTAAAAGTAGTAAAGGATGTGCAAGATACCTTCTATAAGTTTGAACATTGAATGGGGTAAAAGCTCCGATCGGTGAGCATGGTATTCTTTACTCTGGAAATCATACCTTTATTTCATTCCTAAACAATACATGTCAGGCATGAAACTCCTCAAAATAAGCGCCTCACTTCCAGCTTTTGTCTTTCTGTGTTTCGCGCATTTATGTGCTCAGCCTTTTACCGATATGTCCGCACAGACTGGTTTCAATGCCACAGGCTTCAATCATGGGGTGGCTATCGCTGACTTCAACAATGATGGACTTGATGACATCTACGTAAGCAGGAGAGAAGCTCCAAATCTATTGTATGTCAATCAAGGGCATTTCCAATTCGCAGAACAAGGTGCGGTATATGGCGTCGATTTTGCCGGACATACAAACTGCACTGTATGGTTTGATCTGGATCAGGACAAGGATCTGGATCTCTTTCTGGGAAATGGGCTTGAAAGCAATGTCATCTATCGCAACGATGGCGATCACTTCACCGATGTGAGCATTGCCTATGGTATTCATGAGACATCGGGCAACGTCCGCTCTGTCAATGCAGTCGACTACGACAACGATGGAGATCTCGATATCTATGTCGCACAGGTTCTTCAGGAAAACATTTTCTGGCGGAATGATGGTGATGCGTTTACAAATGTGATTGCTGAATCCGGTATCAGCTTACTGGGAAGATCGCTTGGTGCGGTATTCTTCGATTATGACAATGACGGTGATCAGGATTTGTATCAGGGACAGGATGGCTTTGATGGAAATTTTCTCTACCGAAACAATGGCGATGGTACGTTTACAGATGTCACGGTTGAGACAGGATTGAGTTTTGCCGGTTTTTGCATGGGTGCTACTGTAGGTGATGTGAACGAAGATGGATATGCAGATATCTATGTAGAAAATCTGGACTCGAACAGGCTTTACGTGAGCAATAGCATTGGTGACTATCGTGAAATTTCCACTGCCGCCGGCGTTGCTGATATTGGTATGGGATGGAGTGCGTTCTTCTTTGACTATGACAACAACTCGCTTTTGGATATCTACCTCTCCAATGACAGTTACTTCGGTATCCCTGGTCATGGCAAAATCTCTAACAAGCTTTTTATCAATCAGGGCAACCTGTCGTTTATCCTGGAAAATTATGTCGGCAATGTGCAAAATGAGTTCGGATCATATGGTGCTGCCAATGCGGATTTTGACCTCGATGGAAAACGCGATATCGTGATTGCGAATGAAGGTCCACTCGATGGCAATCAGCTATTTAAAAATGTCGCTGTCGCTGGCAACTACATCGCTTTTGATCTCGAAGGTGTTCAATCGAATTTTCAAGCGATCGGCAGTCGGGTTGTTCTCTATGGTGATGACAGAATACAGACGGAATATCTGGTAGGAGGATCGGGATATGCTTCACAAAACTCTTCGGTTGTGCATTTCGGACTTGGAAATCGTACATCGATCGACAGTGTGGTGATCTATTGGCCTTCAGGGTTGAGACAGAAATCCGGCAAACTACAAATCAATCAACTCCACAATGTCCGTGAAGGAGAAAGCATTCTTGCGACGGGACTCGTTGTTTGGACCGAACCGACATTCCCGACAAAATTTGATGATGTCACTGTATTCTATGATGCAGCACAAGGCAACGGCGCACTTGAGGGATTCCAGGGTAATGTGTATGCTCATACAGGCGTCATCACAAGTGAAAGTTCAAGTGGAACAGATTGGAAATATGTTATCGGTAATTGGGGCACGGCGGACTCACGTGTGTTGATGACTAAAGAAGAAGAGAATATCTATTCATTGAGCTATAATATTTCGGATTTCCATGGTGTACCACAAAGTGAGGAAGTTCTTCAGATGGCTTTTGTCTTCAGGAATGTCAATGGGACCATCGTAGGGAGAGATACTGATGGGTCAGATATTTATACGGCTGTTTATCCGTCCGATTTGGGATTGTTTCTCACGTTGCGTTCACCTTCTGAGGACGATGTGATCATCTATGAAGACGATAGTTTGTTTATCGATATCGCCGCAAGTGACACCGTTGCTTTGCTGATTTATGACAATGCAGAATTGATTTTTTCGGATACTGTAGATCAGGCTCAGTTATACGCGCATCCGATTACTCATGGAGAGCATGTCCTCAGATTCGAAGCGACACATGACACAACCATTTTACTTGAGAAAAAATATTTTGTACTGGAGCGTAATACGATAAAAGTCGATCCACCTGCGGGAGTAAAAAGTGGTTTGAATTATTTCACCGATTCCACATATCTCTTTCAACTCAATGCACCACTAAAGGAATTCGCCTTCCTTCTCTGTCCCGAAAATCAGTTTCAGGCTCATCCTGACTTTCGGATGAATCTGGCTGCAGACGAGACTACCTATTGGATAGAACTGCCGCGTGCATGGTTTGTGGGAGGGAAAAGCACATATCAATATCTCCTTGAAGGTGGAATCAGAATAGCAGATCCTCACTCTGAAGTGGTCCTTGATCCATCCAATGACTTCTGGGTGCATCCGAATGTCTTGTCTACCCTACCACCCTATCCTGATGGAATGACTGAAGGTATTGTGACTGCATTTGACCAAGAGTATCAAGCGTTTGATTTTGAAGTTGATCAATTTGACAAAGCTGACAAAGCGAAACTGGTGATCTATGAACTTTTGTTGCGCGACTTTCTCGCCGATCATAGTTTCGAATCGCTGAAGGATACTCTCGATTATTTTGAAAAACTTGGAGTCAATGCAATTGAACTCATGCCAATTCAGGAATTCGAAGGCAACGAGAGCTGGGGCTACAATCCTTCGTTCCATATGGCCGTGGATAAATATTATGGTACACGAGAACAGCTCAAGGCATTTATCGATGAAGCACATAAGAGAGGTATTGCTGTCATTCTTGATGTCGTATTCAATCATACTTTTTCACAAGGTCCTCTGGCACAGATGTACTGGGATGCGACAAACTTCAGACCATCGGCGGAGAGTCCATATCTGAATGTCACACCACGACATCCGTTCAATGTCGGTTATGACTTTAATCATGAAAGTGTCGCCACGAAGATTTGGGTGAAACGTGTCCTCTCCTACTGGATTGAAGAGTTTAAATTCGATGGGTTCCGCTTTGACTTATCAAAGGGTCTGACCCAATTCAATTCCGGGAATGACGCAGGACTGATGGCACGCTACGATGCAGGCCGGATTGCAATACTCAAAGATTACGCTGATCACATCTGGAGCCTGGCCCCGACATCGTATGTCATTATGGAACATTTTGCAGATAATAATGAAGAGATTGAATTGTCAGACTATGGGATGATGTTGTGGGGCAATGTAAACTTTCAGTTCAGTCAGGCTGCAAAAGGAATTCAATCGGATCTCGAGGGAGTCGATTACACTTCCCGTGAATGGAATAATCCTCTTCTCGTCGGCTATATGGAAAGTCATGATGA
>JANNQA010000124.1:0-25558 GCA_031400515.1 Bacteroidota bacterium | reverse complement strand
TCCATCGCAATGTCGACGTGTGCTCCTTGTAACACGTAGTACTCATCATGCACAGGGAAGTCCGCTGGATTCCAGTCCGGGTCAGTGGTATGGCACATCGCGCAGTCTGTGCTTAAGCCTAGTACTTCATGATCTGGATTGGAAGATCCATTGAAATCTGCAAGATGGCATGCTGCACAATCTGTTGGCGTACCTGTATAACCGCTTGTGTGACAACTTGCGCAATCCACATTGATGTGTTCACCGGTGAGCGGGAAGTCGGTCATGTTATGATCAAATTCTGCGTCGTCCCATGTGATTTGATTGTGACAGACGATACAATCGGTTGGATATTGCAAAACTTCGTGATCCGGATCAGTCGTTGCATTGTAGTCATCTAGGTGACAGCCTACGCAGGTGTTTGGGGTATTATTATAATCTCCATTGTGACAGAGTACGCATTCCATCGCAATGTCGGCATGTGCTCCCTGTAACACGTAGTACTCATCATGCACAGGGAAAGCTGCAGGATCCCAATCCGGATCAGTTGTATGACATGTCGCGCAGTCTGTGCTTAAGCTAAGTACAACGTGACTTGGATTGAAACTTTGCTGGTAGTCTTTGTTATGACATGCTGCACAATCTGTCGGTGTTCCTTCATAGCCAGTAAAATGGCAAGAGAAACATGCAGCAGTAATGTGTTCACCGGTAAGCGGAAAGTTTGTTGTGCTATGATCGAAGGTGTTATCTGCATCTCCGGTAGGATGACATGCCAGGCAGGCTGCATTATGATATGAATATCCATTTACATTATCGTGCTGCGTGTTTGTCTCAGGATTGACATGACAAATCGTACAACTAAACAGAGAATAATCATTTGGATCAGTATGACAATCCACGCATTGACTCCATTCGCCTTGATGTGCGCCACTGTAAATGGGGAAATATTGTTCATCATGATCAAAGGTGGCAGGCTGCCATGAATTTTCAGTATGGCATGTGGCACAATCTGTAGAAAACTGTACAGCGCCATGTGAAGGATCAGTAGTAGAATCATAATCATCCTGATGACAGCTGATACAGGTATTTGGTGTATTGTTAAAATCACCACTATGACAGCTGGTACATTCAGTGGCAACTGTGGCATGCGCGCCATTCAATACGAAGTAATCGTCATGATCGGGGAATGTAGCAGGAACCCATCCTGTCGCCGTTGTGTGACATGACGCACAGTCTGTGCTTAGTCCAAGTTCAGTATGATTCGGATTGACAGTCTGTGCAAAATCTGCAGTATGACACGCTACACATTCTGTCGGTGTACCCTCGAATCCCGAAACATGACAACTCAGACATTCTATTGTCATATGTGCTCCGGAAAGTGGGAAAGCTGTGAAGTCATGGTCAAAACCTCCATCGGCTTCTCCATTGGGGTGGCAAGCAAGACACGCGGGATTTTGATAGGAATACCCATTCACTTCATCGTGTGCTTCATCTGTCTCAGGATTAGCATGACAAGTGACGCAGGTAAACTCAGAATAATTTGATCCGTTCGTATGGCAATCCACACACTGACTCCATTCTCCATCATGCGATCCACTGTAAATCGGAAAGTATTGATCATCATGATCAAACGAGGCTGGGTGCCACGCATTTTTTGTATGGCATAAGGCGCATTCTGTAGAAAACTGTGCTACTAAATGTGAAGGATCTGTAGTCGCATCATAATCGTCCTGATGACAACCGACACATGTATTCGGTGTGTTGTTGTAGTCGCCATTGTGACATTTCACGCATTCCATGGCAATGTCGATGTGAGCTCCGGCAAGCAAATAGTAGTCGTCATGATCTGGAAAATCTGCAGGATCCCATTCAGGATCGGTCGTATGACATGCTGCACAATCCGTACTTAGGCCAAGTGCGCTATGATTTGGATTAATGCTTTGCTGGTACTCTTTATTATGACATGCGATGCACTCAGTAGGCGTTCCTGTATACCCAATAAAATGACAGGCCACACACTCGGTTGTCATATGCACACCTGTGAGTGGGAAGTCTGTCTTGTCATGATCAAAGTCATCATCTGAACTACCGCTCGGGTGACAAGCAAGGCATGCAGAACTGTTATAGGTATATCCATTCACATCGTCATGCTGTGAGTCTGTCTCCGGATTTGTATGACAAGTAGTACAGGTGAAGTCGGAATAGTCATTGGGATTCGCATGGCAATCACGACACAGTGTCCATTCACCATTGTGTTTACCACTATAGATCGGGAAAAAGAGTTCGTCATGTACAGTAAACTCAGCAGGTTGCCAATCAGGATTGGTGGTATGACATGTTGCACAGTCTGTAGGTAAGTCAGCGGCAGGGTGATTGGGTTCCACAGACGTTTCATAATCCGGCTGATGACAGGCAAAACAATCGGGAGACGTCGAAGTGTAATCAGGGCCAATATGACACCGGGCACATTCATTGATCTCATGACCCAATGTCAACGGAAAGAAACTATGATCGATACCTGTGGCGGACCACTCAAAGGCTGCAATCGTATGACATTCCTGGCACTCAGTTGAGTAGCCGGCTGCCTGATGATCCGGATTGGTGGTGGCATCATAGTCGTCACGGTGGCAATTGAGACATGCAGTACCGATTAGATCAAAGCGCAGATCAGTATCTGAATTATGGCAGTCAAAACAATTTACGGCGGCATGTGCTCCGATCAGTGGGAACGCGATTTCCTGATGGAGCTGAGTGATATTGTTTATAAGCCAGGAATTGGCATCGTGGCATCGCGCGCAATCAAATCCCACCGTACCCTGGTGCATATCAGTATGGCAGGAAGCGCAGTCAAGTGGAGTCTTTTCAAAAACCAGGGTTGTATGACAGGAGCGGCAGTCTGCGACAGCGTGCTCTCCCTGAAGACTGAATCTGGTGGTTTCATGGCCAAAAGACAGACTGTCCTGATCTATTTTCCAACTTGTCATCGTGTGACAGGCGTCACAACTGATCTTTAAGCTATCACCATGAGGGGACTGTGCTGTGACCTGCACCGCAAGGAGCATATATAGAATGCTTAATCCTACCGATCCCCAGAATTTGCCCATCTCCACGCCCTTCGTCAGGCTGCAAAAGCCAGTTTCACTGGACACTATGCCAGACGACCGGGCATTCCGATTTTAAAATGCCTCGTTCAATACAACAATCCTTTCTTTAACACTTGTTGGCTACAAATCCGGGCGGGATGCTGGGGTATTACTCACTGCCCCGGACTTGGTTCCTTTTTCAAGGAGGAGAGACGGCGAAGGTAGCGTTATTTTTCAGCCTAAAAACGGTATTTTTTTTAATCCTTTATCCGCTGAATCAAATAGATGCGACTTTAACACTAGACTTTATGCATTTTTTTAGTGCCCACGAGGGAACTCATATCAAGACCTCAGAATGCGAATGGCCTAATCCGTTTTTGAGCTAGTAGCCAGCTGCTAGCAGCCTATTCCACTTTCGCATCTTCCATAATCACCTCATACTTATAGCCAGCCCCAAAGTCCCTGTTCAATCCGATTGTGCCGGACATTGTTACAGTAGAACCCACTGGCACATCATTCATTGTAGTGATGGTGAGGTCCTTGCCTGTGACAGAACCGTCTTCGAGATGGACCCAGTTGCGACCCATAATCATCTTGTTGATTTTTACACATCGGCCTTTGACACGGACGACTTGTCCTTCATATTTAGCGCTATTGGATAAGATATCGGACACTTTTACAACGCCTTCGGTTGGTGCTGTATTCACGGGAGTGGATGAAGGTTGTTGATTCTGTTGCGCAAGTGCGCGATCGACAGCACTACCTCCAGCTATTTCATCCTGTGTCGTGATATGTGAAACCAGATAGATTGTCTCAAAGACGCGGTCGTATTCCGTGCTTTTGAAATTCGTTTTCTTCAGACCTCCTGTATAATAATATGTAGCACCTTTCGCGACCTCAGACCTGGGGGCTGCAATCCAGAACCGTTCGCCATTTTCTGTGACGTCGAGGTAGGTATACTTATCTGTATGAAGAAACTCCTGGCAAACTACCTTATGGACGTCTGCGTTGGCGCCCATATCCCCATGCGGATTTGCGGATTGTTCAGAAGATGTTGTTTCGGCTTCGATAACCGTGGGCTTCGAGTTGCAGGAAGTGGCAAGGAAGGCAATAGCTGTTATTCCGGCGACAATAAAATGAGATTTCATGATTGCTATTTTGATTTTGATTGGTCAAAGGTATTGAATCTGGCAAGGAATGAAATTTATAACCTATGCACGTGGTGTGACAAAATAAAGATTCATTTTAGATTATCGATTTCTCTCCTGCTGACGCTCGTAGGTCCGCTTCAGGCGGACGCTCCGAGGTCCAGCTCCCCTTTTAATGTTTGCACTTGTTAAAAGCGTTGAACAACATTGACATGTACACGGTTATTTGAAGTTTCTTTCTGGAAGATACCTTCGTAATCCACAGAGAGTGACAGCTTCTTCAATACACGCCATGAAAGCGTAACACCGGCAATATGTTGCTTGAGGTCTAATCCATGTTCTCCATAAGAATAATCCACCCTGCGATACTCCAATTCTCCAAAGACTTTTTGCTTGATCAGATCACGCGACATGCGCACACCATAGACGATACCATGGAGATAATCATTCTCCAGGATGGTCGCGGAAGCCGTCACAGAAGCATTGATCCAGGGAACCCTGTTATGCGTGATATAATGGTTCATGTTCATTGAGTTGCTGCCCTGATCTTTCTGAAAACGATATCCAACCGAAGAGCCGATGGTCACATGCTTCATCGGGCGATAGTTTATACGGAACCGCAATCCTTGTCTCGTCTCCTGCTCTATTAACTCATCAATAAAATTCCGGTATGTCTCATAGTAGATCACATTCTTCCGAGCATCATATGATCCAAAAAGTGTCAACTTGCGTGACGGACGAAATTGCAATGAGAAATACATGCTGGTGAGATTGAATGCACTCTTTGCAACACTATCGGGTCGCTCATACAGATCAACTTCGAATGAACTAAAGATTGAAATGTTCTTTACTAACGTAGAAGAATGCTGGAAGTAAGTAAATCTTCTATCGGTCATCGAGGCATTCCGCTGCTCTACAATCGCCAGTGAATTCTGCATCAATCCATGCTTCGACTCTGTACGATGCGCTGCGAATGCACCAAACTGCAACAAATCAGTATTCAATCCATAGTCCTGGTGATCCGGTCTCATCCCGGCAAAGCCACCAAATGTCAGTTTGCCAATTGCATGCTCTGCCTGCAAGCCATCTATCGCTCCCACGTTCGAAATGTGTGTATTTACCTTTCGGCCCAAAGCAATGATCGTGCGGTCGCTCAAATCGTATTTCACTGCAAGACTATACACACGTAGTGCTTTGCTGAGATCATTTTCTGTCGCCTTCCAATCATCCAATTGATGCCTGAACGAAACATACGTCTCTGCGGAGAACCTTGAATTGTGGAGATGTCCCGCCTGCATAGAAAACGTATACCGCAGACGTTGAATATCGTTCGTCCCTGAATTCAATACGTTCGAATAAAACGAAGCTGATAGTCGTCCACGAATATTCTCTTGCAAAAGCTGCTTTTCGGGTATCCCTTCTTCTTCTGGAATGGGAACGATAGGATCTTCGACTCGCGGCAATGGTTCCTGCGGAGCTTCGATAGTCTTTGGCTTTTCCGCTTCCTTTAATTTTGAAATGAAAATAACCTTATCAGCAACTGTCAGCGCTACTTCGAAAATCGGAATGCCTACAACTGAAACCGATGATTTGTTTGATACGATGAGTGCCGGCATCAACTTCCCTTCACGGAAGACAAACAAGGTATCTCCTTTGGATATCGCCGTTGTGTTATTGAATTTGATATAGACACTTTGCGCATTCCTATAAGACACTGTACCCTCGATCATCTCGCCAGAGGTCTGGGAGGCAACACGGGCTACCAGTATCAGCAAGGCGATTATAGTAAATGCAAATTTCATTTTCTCTTTAGTCATTAGTTTTCACCGTCGGGATGACAAGCCAGGCATGCATTGCTATTGTATTGATAGCCACTTACTTCGTCATGATCATTATTTGTCTCTGATAGTGTATGACATGTCAGACATGTGAAGACTGCATAGTCATTAGGATTTGTATGACAATCATTGCATTGATCCCATTCGTTTTCGTGCTTACCGCTATAGATCGGGAAGTACATGCCATCATGATCAAATGTTGAAGGCTCCCAGGCATTTTGACTGTGACATTGCGCACAATCTGTCGGAAACTGTGCCAACTGATGATCAGGATCGTTTGTGTTGTTGTAATCCGAAAGATGACAGCCCACGCATGTGTTTGGTGTATTGTTGTAGTTCCCATTATGACAAGAAGCACATTCATTTGCAATGGCGGCATGTGCTCCCTGAAGGACATAGTAATTGTTATGCACATCGAATTCTGCAGGACTCCAGTCAGGATTCGTCGTATGACATTGTGCACAATCTGTCGACAATCCAAGCACGACGTGATTCGGATTTGTGGACTGATTGAAATCTGTCTGATGACATGCTGCGCAATCCGTAGGCGTACCCGAATATCCTCCGGCATGACAACTTGCACAATCCACTGGAATATGCGCACCCGTGAGCGGGAAGTCCGTCAGATTATGATCAAACGTTGCTGGCTCCCATGCTGTTTCTGAATGACAGATGATACAATCCGTTGGGTATTGCAGCGCTTCATGATCAGGATCTGTTGTCCCATTGTAATCTGAAAGATGACAACCTACGCATGTATTTGGTGTATTGTTGTAGTTCCCATTGTGACAAGAAGCACATTCATTTGCAATGGCGGCGTGCGCTCCCTGAAGAACATAGTAATTGTTATGCACATCGAATTCTGCAGGGCTCCAGTCAGGATTCGTCGTGTGGCATTGTACACAGTCTGTCGATAATCCAAGCACGACGTGATTCGGATTTGTGGACTGATTGAAATCTGTCTGATGACATGCTGCACAATCCGTAGGTGTGCCTGAATATCCTCCGGCATGACAACTTGCACAATCCACTGGAATATGCGCACCGGTGAGTGGGAAGGCAGTCAGATTATGATCAAATGTCGCCGGCTCCCATGCTGTTTCTGAATGACAGATGATACAATCTGTTGGGTATTGTAGCGCTTCATGATCAGGATCTGTCGTCCCATTGTAATCTGAAAGATGACAGCCCACGCATGTATTTGGTGTATTGTTGTAGTTCCCATTGTGACAAGAAGCACATTCATTTGCAATGGCCGCGTGCGCTCCCTGAAGGACATAGTAATTGTTATGCACATCAAATTCTGCAGGACTCCAGTCAGGATTCGTCGTATGACATTGTGCACAATCTGTAGATAAGCCAAGCACAACGTGATTTGGATTTGTGGACTGATTGAAATCTGTCTGATGACATGCTGCACAATCCGTAGGTGTGCCCGAATAACCATTCGCATGACAACTCGCACAATCCACTGGAATATGCGCACCTGTCAACGGGAAGTCTGTCAGATTATGATCAAATGTCGCCGGTTCCCATGCAGTAGTCGTATGACATACCATACATTCTGTCGGATAACCCGAAGCCGCATGATCGGGATCGTTTGTGGCATTATAATCGTCGACATGACATGCAACACATTCTGTCGGTGTACCTGAATATCCATTCGCATGACAGCTTGCGCAGTCGATTGATGTATGCGCACCAGTGAGCGGGAAGTCTGTCTGACTATGATCAAAGATTGCTGGTTCCCATACTGATTCACTGTGACAGAGGATACAGTCGGTCGGAAATCCGGAGTCTACATGATTGGGATCACTTGTCGCATTGAAATCATCAATATGACAACCCACGCATGTGTTTGGCGTATTGTTGTAGTTTCCGTTGTGACACATTGCACATTCGTTTGCAATGGCAGCATGTGCTCCTTGCAGGACATAGTAATCATTGTGCACCGCGAATTCTGCAGGATTCCATTCAGGATTTGTTGTATGACATTGTGCACAATCTGTAGAAAGCGCAAGAACAACATGGTTTGGATTCGTAGTCTGATTGAAGTCTGTTTGATGACATGCCGCACATTCTGTTGGTGTACCCGTATATCCACTGGCATGACAGCTTGCACAGTCCACAGAAATATGCGCTCCGGTCAGTGGAAATGCAGTCTGGTCGTGATCAATAGTCGCAGGTTGCCATACTGTTTCTGAATGACATACAGCACATTCAGTTGGAAACTGTGATGCAAGGTGATTCGGATCCACCGTTTGATTGTAATCATTGATGTGACAGGCCACACATTCCGTCGGAGTACCCGTATAGCTTGTGGTGTGACAGCTTGCACAATCGACAGTCACATGGGCGCCGTTGAGTGGGAAATCCGTGAGACTGTGATCAATGCTCGCCGGCTGCCATGCTGTTTCTGAATGACATACTGCACATTCAGTTGGAAACTGCGATGCAATATGATTCGGATCCACCGTTTGGTTGTAGTTATCAATGTGACATCCGACACATGTATTAGGTGTATTTGTATAGTCTCCATTATGACATAGTGCACATTCCATCGAGATAGGTACATGCGCACCCTGCAATGCATAATATTCATTGTGCACAGGGAATGCCGCCGGATTCCATCCAGGTAGTGTGGTATGACACATAGCACAATCGGAACTTATGCCGAGTGCGCCATGATTCGGATTCACGGATTGTTCAAAGTCTGTTGTATGACATGATGCACAATCTGTCGGTGTACCGGTGTATCCATTTGCATGACAACTGATACAATCGGTAGTGATATGTGCTCCAGTGAGTGGGAATGCAGATAGATTGTGATTAAAACCTTCACCATCACCGGTAGGATGACATGCGAGACAGGCAGGACTATTGTACACATAGCCCGGAACACCATTATGCTCCTCGTCAGTTTCTGGGTTTGCATGGCAAGTAATGCAGGTGACTTCGGAATAGTTCGACAAGTTGGTATGGCAGTCAATGCATTGATCCCATTCTCCTTCATGTGATCCACTGTATATCGGGAAGTATTGGGCATCATGATCAAAGTTTGCTGGTACCCAGGCATTCTCAGCATGACATGTTGCACAGTCTGTGGAAAACTGAGCGGCTACGTGGGATGGATTCGTTGTCTGATCGTACTCACTCTGATGACAACCAATACATGTATTCGGTGTGCTTATATAATCTCCGTTGTGGCAAAGAACACACTCCGTTGCGATCATGGCATGTGCGCCAGCCAGGACATAGTATTCATTATGATTTGGAAACGCTGCAGGATCCCATTCAGGATCTGTGGTATGACATGATGCGCAGTCTGTACTCAATCCGAGCGCAAGGTGATTTGGATTCTGTGTTTGTTCAAATTCTACAGTATGGCATGCGGCGCATTCTGTCGGTGTGCCTGTATATCCTGCACTGTGACAACTCGCACAGTCGACGATGACATGCGCCCCCGTGAGTGGAAACGCAGTCAAGGCATGATCAAATGTGGATGGTTCCCAGGCAGACTCACTGTGACAAATGATACAATCTGTGGGATATTGTTCTGCAGCGTGATTCGGATCAGTTGTCTGGTTATAATCTGCACTATGACATCCGATACAGGTATTTGGAGTATTGGTGTAATCTCCATTGTGACATGCAGTACACTCTGTCGCAATCATAGTGTGTGCACCTGTCAGCAGATACTTATCGTTGTGATCCGGAAATGAAGCCGGGCTCCATCCAGGTTGTGTGGTATGACATGACGCACAATCGGTACTTAAGCCGATGGCACCATGATTTGGATTCACGGATTGTTGAAAATCTGTCGTATGACATGAGGCACAATCTGTCGGCGTGCCAGTATATCCATTCGCATGGCAGCTGATACAATCAGTTGTGATATGTGCGCCTGTGAGCTGGAATGCAGTAAGGTTGTGATCAAAGCCTTCGCCGTCTCCGGTAGGATGACATGCCAGACATGCAGGACTATTGTACACATAGCCGCTTACGTCATCATGTTCTTCATCTGTTTCTGGATTTGCATGACATGTGATACAGGTGAACTCTGCGTAGTTCGTAGGATTCGTGTGACAATCCACGCATTGGCTCCATTCACCTTCATGAGATCCGCTATAAATAGGAAAGTACTCGGCATCATGGTCAAATGTGGCGGGCTGCCAGGCTTGTTCACTATGACATATAGCGCAGTCAGTCGAAAACTGTGCCGTGATATGTGAAGGGTCAGTAGTGGCATTGTAGTCATTCAAATGACATCCGACACAAGTGGTTGGTGTATTGTTGTAATCACCATTGTGGCATTTAATACATTCAGAAGCGATCTCAGCATGCGCTCCATTCAGTGCGTAGTATGTATCGTGCTCCGGAAATTCCGCCGGATCCCATTCAGGTTCGGTGGTATGACATGTTGCACAATCTGTACTCAGTCCGAGTGCACTGTGATTCGGGTTGATGCTTTGTTGATAATCTTTGTCATGACATGCTACACACTCTGTCGGCGTGCCTGTATAACCTGCAAAGTGGCATGCGATACATTCTGTGGTGGTATGGACGCCTGTAAGTGGAAAATCTGTTTTACCGTGATCGAAATTACCATCAGAGTCTCCGGTCGGATGGCATGCAAGGCATGCCGTACTACTGTACGAATACCCATTCACATCATCATGATGTTCATCTGTCTCCGGATTTTCATGACATGTCGTACAACTGAATTCAGAATAGTCATTTGAGTTTGCATGGCAATCAAGACATTGATTCCATTCTCCGTTGTGCTTGCCGCTGTAGATCGGAAAGAACTGACCATCATGGGCTCTAAATTCAGCGGGCTCCCAATCGGGATTTGTGGTATGACATGTTGCACAATCTGTTGGCAGGCTCGCTGCGATATGGTTTGGTTCTACTGATGTTTCATGGTCTTGCTGATGGCACGCAAAACAATCAGGAGATGCAGATGAATAATCAAGTCCACTATGACAACGTGCACAATCATTGATATCATGTCCAAGTGTAAGTGGGAAGAAGCTGTGATCAATTCCTGAGGCAGACCATTCGAATGCAGTGATGGTATGGCATTCCTGACATTCCATGGAATATCCGGCAGCCGTATGATCCGGATTTGTGGTGGCATCGAAATCTGTCCTATGACAGCTCACACATGCTGTACCGATAAGATCAAAGCGTAAGTCGGTGTCCGATATATGACAATCGAAACAGTTTGCAATTGCGTGTGCTCCAATCAGTGGAAAGGAAATATCCTGGTGGAGTTCGGTGATATTGTTGATAAGCCAGGAGTTGGAATCATGACAACGTATACAATCGAAACCTACAGTGCCCTGGTGCATATCCGTATGGCAGGATGCACAATCCATTGGAGTTCTCTCAAACGTCAGTGTGGTATGGCATGCCCGGCAATCTATCACAGCGTGTTGTCCTTCAAGACCAAAACGCATCGTGTCATGATTGAAGGCAAGAGTATCCTGATTGATTTCCCAACTTTCAGCAGTATGACAGGCGTCACAACTTATCTTTAATTCTTTGCCATGGGGTGACTGGGCTACACTAGTGACAGTGAGCAGTACAGAAAGGACTATTAGTCCTATCGATCCCCAGACTTTTTTCATATCAACGACCCTGCTTCAGAATGTCGTCATCACATGACACGACATGTCTGAGTCAAGGCATTTCATGTTTAAAATACCTTTCAGTTCCGCAATTCTCGATGATCACTTGTTACAATCCGGGAGGTACGCTGGGGTATTACTTACTGACCCCGGATTTGATTCCTTTTTCAAGGAGGAGATGCGGCAAAGGTAAATTTTTAATTCTCAATTCTCAATTCATGACGCCCTATTTCTACAAATGACAATCAATACAAGCGAACTTTTCAATCCGATATTGCACAAAGGTCACACCGTCTTCCACTACTTCACGATGACATTGATCACAGGCTACTGTGATATGCGCCCCTTCGAGGACAAACTGAGCCGTGTTGTGATCAAATACACTTGGCTGCCAATGATCCGCATTATGACACCGTTTGCAGTCGGTGATGCCATCTATCTCGAACTGATCTCTATGGGCGTTTTCATGACAGTCCATACAAACCGCAGTTAATCCGGTAAATGAAACGCGTCGCACAGAGTTTTCTGCAAGGTCAGGTTCATGACATGCAGTGCAGGCCTGCCTGAGATGAGCACCTTCAATAGTAAAGCCGGTTACGGCATGATCAAATGAGACCGTGGCCCAGCTATCCGTAATATGACACCGCTCGCACGCTTTGTCGGGATAAAACTCGGCTGCAATAGTTCCTTCATGGACGTCGTCATGACAATCGATGCAGCGTTCTCCAATGCTCCTGAAAAGCCATTTTTCTTCTCTCAAGTGACAGGAAAAGCAAGGTGTCGCAAGGTGCGCGCCAGTGAGAGCAAACTTCCCGGTATTATGTTGCTCCACAGTAAAAGAAGATCCGGCAAAGCCATCTACAGTATGACACTCAGCACAATCAGGTGTCCGTGACACTGACACAAATTGTCCCTCATGGTAATCGGAATGACAATCTGCGCACTGACTATGCACGAGTGGTTCGGTCATTTTTGTCTCGTGACATTTTTTGCAATCCACCTGTTCATGTTTTCCCTCCAATGCAAAGCCGGTCAGATCATGATCGAGAGCATCCAGGTCCCGTATTCTTTGAAAGGAATCTTCTGTATGACAGGCCTTACAATCTGTTCCAAATCTTTGTTCGTGCACATCATCATGACAACTCACACAATTGCTCACATCCTGATGCAAATAGTCTTTGAACATTACCTCTGAGCTCACATGTGTATCATGACATTCAGCGCAGGAGATGGTTTTATGCTTTCCCAACAATGGGAATCCGGTCTTATTGTGATTAAAGTTGCCCATCCCACGAAAGGCATGAAAAGATTCTTCTACATGACATTCTTTGCAATTGGTACCAAAGCGTCCTTCGTGCACATCATCATGACAGCTTGAGCAATTTGCAAAGGCGAGTCCGGCGAATTCCTGAAATGATGATCCATTTCTTGTTGACACCTGATGACATGAAGCGCAATCAACTTGTTCGTGAGCACCTTTTAAAGGAAACTCCGTCTTGTCATGAGAAAATGCCGAAGCAGGAACAAATGCCTCGGTGGTATGACATTCTGTACATTTCTTTTCGAGCGTGCCCTGATGAAAGTCTGTATGACATGCCACGCATTCGGTACTGAGTCCGAGATATGTATCCTTCCTTTCCCTGAGTTTCTTGTCTGCAATGAATTCGTCCTTATGGCATTCTGTGCATTTCAGTTTGTCATGAGCACCGGTGAGAGGATACCCGGTATGATCATGATCGAATTTTTCTTTGTCAAATCGGACTGTCTCGAAGTTTCGCCCATGATGATCGCTATGACATTTGAAACAATCCTGATTCTTTACTTCTACGGAGACATGAAAACCTTCTCCCCGGTCAATCCGTGATTTTAACTGGGTATGACAATCGAGGCATTTTGCATTTGACACCTTATCTCCCAGGGTATGACACTTCGTACAATTTGAAAGACCCTCAAGATGCGCATGAGCAGAAATGAGGTCACCCGGCGAAAGCTGCGCGAATGCAGTGACGCTAATGTAAAAGGCATAGACAAGGATCAGATATTTATTGGCCCTAAACATTCCCCCTTTTCATTTTTATGTGAAATACTTAAATCGTTTCTTTCATTTTCTAAAGATTTCTGCGCCACCGCTAAAGCTGAAGGCGGCGCGCGGTCAACTCAGTCGGCGTTACTCGCCTCCTTCGCTTGAAATTCAATTCGACGACATGCTTGCATCCTTGCGCCACCGCTAAAGCTAAGGCGGCACGCGGTCGACTCTCTCTACTTTGTAGAGATCGCTCAGGATGACAAGCCTCTTTCATTCCTGTTTATGTATTGACAAATTCGTGTAGGCTTCATTTTGATTTTGATTTCAACGCCTTTCGTGTTTCAGCATTGTATAACCAAATCTCTTTGTAATCTCAATCCCTGCTTTCTGAAGAAACTCTGTCGGCAGTTCACCACCGGCGAAGATGTAAACCAAATCATTTTTTATAGTCAGGTCCCCTTGTGACTCTGTAGAAAGCACAACATCTTCTGTGCGGATCACCTTGAGATTCGAATTGAAGTATACCTGAATCAGTTTATCGGCAATTGCCTGCTTGATTTTTTCGCTGTTCTTTACTTTGATTCTACCAAAAGCATCACCACGATATGTCAGTATCACATTGTTTTCATCGATGAGAGAAAGTGCAGCTTCGATCGCAGAATCACCACCGCCCACGACAATGACATTCTTACCGATGATATTCTCCGGTTCCAGAAGCCGATATGCGACCTTTTCTGTGGCTTCACCCGGGACATTCAATTTGCGCGGACTACCTCTGCGGCCGATTGCCAGAAGGACTGCCTTGGTCGGATACTCCTCGTCATGAATTGTACGCACTTTGAAAAAGCCATCTGCCTGAAGGATCGCGTCGACTTTGGAATTTTCACGAATAACAATCTGATGCTTGCCGAGCACTTCTTCCCAGAGTTTCAGGAGTTGTGATTTACTTGTCTCGTTGAATTTTACTATTCCATGCAATGGTAGATCCATAGGAGATGTCATCACAATTTTTGCACGTGGAAATGTAAATACCGTCCCACCTAGTGTATCCTGTTCCAGTGTGAGTGCGCGTAGACCATGTTGTTTTGCAGCAAGAGATGCGGAAATCCCTGCCGGCCCGGCTCCGATAATGATGACATCGTACTCCGTAATGCGATTGTTTTTTGCCACTGCTTTTGCAATGTGAGTCATAGCCTGTTTTCCTTGTTCTACACTGTTCTTGATCAGTCCCATGCCTCCGAGTTCTCCGGCTATGAATATCCCTGGTACATTGGTTTCAAATGTAGGATGCACATGGGGCAGGTCTACTCCACGCTTTTCAGTGCCAATACACAGAGAGATTGCTTGCACCGGACATGCATGAAAGCAGGCGCCATGACCGACACAGCGTGTGGCATTCACGAGAGTGGCCTTGCCATCCCGGATTCCAAGAACATCGTGTTCGGGACATGCCGCAATACATGCACCACTTCCAATACATGTTCCAATATCTACCACCGGATGCAGTGAGATGGGTTCATGTAACCCTTCTTCTTTAGCTTTTAGAATTTTCGCTTCGACGATTTGCGACTTGCGTTTCCCACTGCGCAGATACAAATAGATGATAACTCCACACAGGAGGAATATGATACCATACACGAGGATATTTTCAATCAATACTTCCATGTCAGAAGATCCATCTGTATCCAAAGGTGAGTGTGACCGCAACATGCACCACCATGATGATCAACATAATAATCGCAAAGGGCAGATGCGCCACATGCCAGTATCTGAAGAGCTTCTGCATGGTGAGCAGGCGTTCTATGCGATTATTCAGCACAACTTCGTTTTTCACAAGACTTAATATCTGTTTTGATTGCGTGAGGGAAAGCCCTTGCTGCCTGATAACGGATTTTACGTTACGGATTGTCTTAGAATTATAAAGTGTTTTCCGGAATGCATACCAAAATCCACCGGTTTTGACTGTTTGGATGGGTTTTGTAGAATCCATAATCGCATTGAATCCTGCGTCACTGAGGTTGTATCGCTCCTGTAATACTTTTCCAATGCTGATTCGCATCTCACGGACTTCATTCAGACTGAGTTCGCGACCTTCTATGGTCCGTGGGATCTGGATATAGATAAACCGCCCTATGATCCCACTGAGGACAACTGCCACCATACTCCAGAAACTTACAGAGACAATACCACCAAACTTAAAGGCTGTATGAAACAGCACCATCACGGGTCCTATTGAACAAAGAAAGATGTGGAACTCGAGCCAGTGCTTCAACACACCCACACTGCGATAGCGTTTGACTCGTTTGCGTACCATATATATGGTCACTCCAATCACTATCAATAAAGTACCGATAATACCCAGGCCATGTCCCAGTGCCCCACTGGGTTTTAGATTTGCGTGATCCGGATGATAAAACCTTTCCTCAAGCGTTGTGCTGTAATAAGACGAACCCATATAGATCAGCGCCGCCAATGTGAGCAACACCAGCAGTACAAAAACACCGATGTAGATCCGGTGCACATTTGGAGACATCTGTTTGGGCATAAGTGCTGGAAGTACTGCGTGCCTTTAGAATTCCGCAGTGTTTCAAAGATTGGGGAAAAACGGCAGTGTCTTAAGTAAAAACCTGCTCACCCGGCAATATCACCCACCTGAACAGGGCAATTTCCTTACTGGGTCGGAAGGACACTTATTAATAAGTCGGGTACGCTGGAGCTCAAATTTTGAACAACGGCTGTGACCCATGGATTGCGGCAAGTTTTGATTGAGAAACACCTCTTCCTGGCTCAGCATTCTCGCCGCCCGGTTCAGTAACTGTGAATTGGTAGACAGATCGTCTCGCGGCACATTTGTCAAGCGGATAGAGAAATTCTATACCGGTGTATGCAGCAGGGCACAAGGGGCTTCGACGTGTAACAGCGTATCGGGGTTTCGAAGCACTTGTGGTCCTGCGTGCGCCTGCGAAGCAGGGAGAAACCGGTGAAGCCGGTGAATCAGGGAAAACAGAAGAAGTGGAGAAAATGGAGGAAATCGAGGAAAGTCACCCTGTTTGCTCCTGCTGCTCATGCTCTGTCCGCCGAAGCCTTGGCGAAGGTGGATTGCTCCCATTGTTCCGATTTCTCCAGCTTTCCCGGCTTTCCCGGTTACCGGCTTGACCTTTCGAAGCGGATATTCTCCATCGGCAGGAAATAGTTTGGCAGGCATGTCAGCGCATCTCCGTCGATGAAAAAATCGATGCCCTTGAAACTGACCTGTTGGATTTCGGGGCGGAGATTAAGTTCGAAGTAATTGTTGGCGTTCGTATCATCTTTGATCAGTGATGCCACATCAGCGAAAAGCATATGTTGCACATAGATTTTTTCACAAACCGGTGCATCAATTTTAATGAGGCCATCTGAGTCGCTATATGCTTCAAACTGTTGACCATTTACAAAGTAAAAGCACAATACATTGCTGGCAAGAATGGAATTTTCATTGAGAATACGAATTGTATAGCCCGTACCTTCCTGACGTTGATTTACGATAGCAAAGTCATTTCCCGCTTCCTTGTCGCTATGGATTTTTATGGTGTCGCCATCTACAGTATATGTGCCGCTGGCGTTGCGATCCATGGCACCATACACCAGATAGAATTCGAACTTGCCATCCGGGTTAAAGTTGAAAGCCGAAGCCATTTCATGGACACCTGTGAGGTGATATTCACCTGAGAAATTGTGTTTTGTCATACAGCCAGAGAGAATTGTGAAGATGAGAAAGTAGATTGGAGGTAACGAGAATTTCATTTTTCCTATTCGTTTGAGTTGTGTTTTCATGGGAACGTAATTTCAGTACAATCACATACTAACCAGTATCACGAATGCAATGGTTCTGCGAATGACCCGCAACGTTTTTGAAATTTATGTGTATTGAAGATTCAACAAAAATCATGTTTCACGGAAAGCGTTCAGTTTCCCCCTTACCGTATTCCTGAGTTTGTTTTTCATCCAGGATGTCCAACCTAAAAGAAGACCTGATACTCCAAGCGCCTGTCTTGACCATTTCCACAAATCGAATGTATCAGTGTGCCTGATGATCTTCCCGTCTTTAAATTCAAATTCAGCATGAATCTTATTGATCACAGGTCTTTGTGATTTTCCAAAAGTATATTCCGCAATCCAGTTTGCACTGCCGGAATGATCATCTGCTGCGACTTCACTGTAGGTAATTCTGATCCCGGGGCGCACTAACATCCGCCACATCCTTTTTGCATCAGCGCCATGGAGGACGCCGAATACAGGATCTTCAAAACGAATCTGATCATGATAGCAGTGCACCATGCCTTCTGCATCCGCATTCGCAAAAGCGGAATAAAAGGTACTGATCAGATTTTCGTGCTGCTCTTTCATATGCAATCCAATGTTACGAAAATAAAAATCGCATGACCTTTCAGCCATGCGATTTGATATGTCCTGTGGATGATCGAAATTAATTTAGCGATGCCGAAGGTCCCAGGAGATCATAGAACTGATCGAGCTTAGGCAGGATGATAATCCTTGTGCGACGATTTGTCGAGCGTCCTTCAGCAGTATCATTGCTTGCGAGCGTATTGTATTCTCCACGACCTGCAGCAATCAATCGGTTTGGATCGATCTTGAAGTTCTTTTGGAGTGTACGTACGACAGAAGTCGCCCGTTTTACACTGAGATCCCAGTTGTCGGCGACACAGGAATTACTGATCGGCACATTGTCTGTATAGCCTTCGACCATTACTTCGAGGTCAGGTCTTGACTCGATGATTTTGGCGATTTTGCCCAGCACTTCATTTGCTCTGGATGTCAGATTTGCACTGCCACTCTGATAAAGCATTTTGTCAGAAAGGTTGATCATGACGACAGTCTTGTCTAACCTGACTTCTACATCCTGATCATCGAGGCCATTGCTGAGAACACTCTTCAGGTTGACGGCAAGTGCGAGGTTGATTGAATCTACCTTGGTTCGTGCAGCCTGCAATAGGTGGATGTACTTATCCTTCTTTTCGAGTTGAGACAGGGTTTCTCTGATATTTTCATTTGCTCCTTGTGAAAGCACCGTCAGTTCGCCGACTTGCTTAAATTGTGTATCACGGATCATTTTGCAATCTGCGAGTTGATCCTGCAGGTCGTTGATTTGCTCGAGACGTTGTTGTGCACTACTTCTGGCGGCTTCGCGATCCAATTCACATGTCGAAAGCCTTTTCATATAATCGTTCAGGCTTTCACCACATCTGCCGAGCTGATCATTCGCATTTTTGAGTTCCGTTTCTAAAGTGCCAAACTCTTTTTTGCTTACGCACGAGAACATCATAAGTGTACCGAAAAGAAAACACATGATTTTGAGTGTCGATTTCATTGTTGAAACATTTAATGAATATGATAAGAGATAAGATTTCTTCTTAGCCGTAGTTCTACTAGTTGGCAACGAGATTGGCTGCTTGAAAATTGCGCGCAAATATAACCCTTAGGTGTGATTTTGCCACTTTTTAATGCTTTTTTAATGCCTTTTCAAGACGCATGTATATCATGACTTGTGTCGCAATAAGAGATACCTTTACCACATGCATGAACATCAAAAGGATCTGGAATACATTCCGGGTTCCTGCAATATCGGTGCTGAGGAAATTGCAAGAAGATACCGGGTTGGGTATATTGGTCTTGCATTGTCCATACTTTTAATTCTCATAATAGAAGGACTGGATTTCCATAAGTTCTATCGACTTTCGCTTTGTGTACCCATTGCGTTATCATTGACAGGGTTTGTGCAGGCCACACAACGTTTCTGTTTCGCATATGGAATTAGGGGTGTATTCAGTGTAAAGGGTATGCGTGATCTGACTTCCGTAGCGAATGCGGAATACCTGAGACAGGATAGAAACATGGCTCTTGGAATAATCGCAAAAGTGGTCTTCGGATCGATTCTTATTACAGCAATCTATTTTCTATTGCCCTAACGGAAGTCGATTTATTCATCCAATGACAACAAAGTCTCTTGTACCCGGTACGCTATACCTGATTCCTGTACCTCTTTACCCGGGAGCACTCCAAACTCTTTCATCTCAAGTGATTCAAATCATCCATGCAACGAACTATTTTATTGTCGAAGATGCTCGTACCGCGCGGCGTTTTATTAAGTCAACAAATCCACCCAGTTCGATTGAGTCATTACACATTGTTGAACTGAATAAACATGCAGAAGATGATCCAATGATTCTGCTTTCACCACTATTGGAAGGAAATGATGTTGGTCTTATGAGTGAATCAGGTTGTCCTGGTATTGCAGACCCCGGAAGTAATCTTGTCCTCCGCGCGCATGAGCGAGGCATTCATGTTGTACCTCTCACGGGTCCGTCTAGTATTCTCCTCACATTGATGGCATCAGGAATGAATGGACAGCATTTTCAGTTTCATGGATATCTCTCACCGAAGAAAGATCAAATTGCCTCGGACATACGCAGACTGGAAGAAATTTCTCGTAAGTATAAAGCCACACAAATTTTTATCGAAACACCTTATCGCAATCAACAGGTCATTGAAACAGCGATCAGGACATTAGCACCTGCGACGTTGTTTTGTGTAGGTGTGGATCTGACTAGTGCATCTGAAATGGTGCGCACATTGCCGATATCAAAATGGAAGGAAGTCTCCTTGCCGGAACTTCACAAGCGACCGTCAGTATTTTGTCTGGAAGCAAAATAATTCTACTTCTTCCTGCGAAACCTGAATGGAATTTCTTTTGGTCCGGCAGAGATAGCAGCAGAGATGATATCACCATCGAGGCGATAGCTGATTTTTTGTGGAAAATCATGTTCTGGATTCTCGCAGACAAAACCAGATGCATTTACAGATGTCATCTTAAAAAATACCGGAGCGGCATTGTGGCTTACGTCCGCCACGTAATACCAATCTCCATCCTTCTTTACGATCTTCAGTTTTTCAATGAAGACGGTGTCGTTCCCGCGAAGTGTACATCCCAGACCGAGCAGACTTCCCGCTTCGCCCCTGCTCCATGTTTCCGCGGCAGTTTCTCCAGGCTCCATATCCATATTTTCCCAAGTACCAATCAGCCAGGTAAATGATGCCAAACTAATTTTGTTCTGTTGCGCAAGACCCAGGTCGTGCAGCACGACCGTCATGACAATCATCATCGAGATCTTCTTCATTGTGTTTTATTTTCAGGCAAAAATTCAAATGAATGATTTCTGATGATAGGAAAAATGCGACATGGCGCAAGATTGTTAATGACAGATTGAGTAATTGACATCAGGTTTCGGTACTCCAATTTTAATTCCTTTGTTCTTTTTGCTTGACCAAAAAGAACCCCGTCCGACCGGCCGGGCGGGCAAAAAGTCAAGGCTGTGAATGCTTGTCTAACAGCGAGTAGGCTTGCCCTTCTGCCCGCCCGCCCGTACCGAAGTCCATTCGGGCGGGCGATCAGAGCCGTTCGGCGAGTGACACCTTGCCTTAGTCCAAAATTAGTTGCGCCTCACTTCGCTGATCGCTTCATGCCCACCCGCGCCAACTCGCTGTAAGACAACCCTTCAAGGCCCTTTTCTAATGTGTTGGACGCCATCTCCACTGCTGGTCATTCCGCACACATTCAAGGTCTCGTTAGCAATTCTTTCAACAAACTGATCTTACTTTCTTATGACTCTTCTCTATTTTCTATCCATAGAACTTATCCTTTCTGATAACGACATCCGTATTCTATCATAATCGAGTATGATTGACCAGATAGTTCTTTCCAACAAGTTAAAAGCGTCTGCCATTATAGGCACTACTAGTGCCGAAACTTGAGTAATTGAATGATTGGAGAGGTGGGATTCGCACTCCGACTTAAAAGTCATCCTTCCGGAGAAAAAAGTTGGCGAGGTTTTGTGTATCGAATCCATATTGTGAAGGAGACTCTCCGGTAAAGGCTTTGAAACTGTGAATGAAATGGGACTGATCGAAATACCCGGAGTTCAATGCAATATCGACCCAGGAATTGTCACGCGCCTGCATCGCCTCGAAAATAAAATTGAACTGAACGATTCGCGCAAAATATTTTGGAGTCAATCCGATAATCTTTTTGAACTCACGCTCCAGGTGTCTACGCGTGATATTTGCGTTTGATGCCAGGGATTCAATATTTATCAATCCTTTCTTTTCAATAATGACATCAGCAACATCAGCGATCCTTGAAACTTCATTAAAGTTTAAGTTTGCAATCAACGGTTCCAGCCAGTTCTGTGCAAGCTGTATTCGCTCTTCAGCATCAAGAACTTTTTGTTGCAATATCGCAGGTGGAATTAAATCTGTGATGGTTGAAAGTGGGACGACATTATCGGTGAGTGCAGACATATCACTCGGAAACAAGGCATAGATGGCTGCGGGCATCAGTTTGATCCCCAACATCGCGGAGATACCGGTGTTCTCAAGGTAGAAGTGTCTGCGGATTTGTCCCGATAATAGTATTCGATCCTGCGTCTCCCAGGTATCATTCAACTGTATGCGATAAGGATCACCATAGTGTAAAATGATCTCACCATACCCGTCAGGCACGATTTTCTGCCTGAAGACCGCCGGATCTGGATTTTCGACAATCCAGAAATGTCGGACGACGTGCGCGAGATGCGGTGGTGGATCTTTCTTGAGGAAAAGCATGTAAGCGACAAAGATGGTGTGCTACTTCGAATTTTGAACCACGACATGCCTATCGGCAGTTAAAAAGGACGCGAAGATCATGAAGAGGTTTTGATTAATAACATTTCCCTGGTAAAGCATGCAAGCGACAAAGATGGTGTGCTACTTCGAATTTTAAACCACGACATGCCTATCGGCAGTTAAAAAGGACGCGAAGATCATGAAGGACTTCCTCCTAGAAAGATGTAGGTGTATGACATAATGCAAGCGCTTGAAAGATTGTCTCAGCCCAGCAGACGCTCGTAAGTCCTCCTGCGTCGGACGTTCCGAGGTCATGCCACCCATTTTTTACAAGGAATCTGCGGGTTTTTATTCGTGTAAATCCGCAACATCCGCGCCTATCCGCGTTCTATTCTTTTTTTGCCTCCCTTACTTCCGTACTTTCGCAGGTTCATGATGAAACCTCATCAACTCTTTGCCTTCGGACTCTTTGTTGCAGCACCGCTGATGTTGTTGCTCATGATTCATCCCGCTGAAGGAGTTCATGTGTTTGGTGATGTCTACCTCCAGTTTCCATCATTCAAAGAGACATTCTATCCCGAAATGGATACGTTACGCGATGACTCGCTTGATTTGAAATACAATATGGACAACCCGGAGACGATGAAAAGAAGATTGGACTCGCTCCGAAATACACGCCTTCAAATTCATTATCCGAATGGCGATCCTGAACTCCTGTATGATCTCTTTACTTCAATGAGCGAACTGGGACCGGGAAAAAAAGCGCTCCATATTCTGCACTTCGGTGGAAGCCAGATAGAAGGTGATCGGATCACTGAACACTTGCGTGCCCAATTACAAGAAAAATTTGGAGGTAACGGACCGGGTTGGTTGCCTGCAGTACCGTATGTAGGATCAAGAAGTGTATCCATAGAGCACTCAGACAACTGGAAGCGATATGCACTTTATGGAGCAATAGATTCGACAGTACAGCACAATCACTTTGGTGGCCTCGGTATCTATGGAAGGTTTTCTGAACCAGCGGACAGTGTCAATGCGGATACTCTTTCAAGACAAGCCTGGATACACTACAAGTCCAGATCTGGTGCAGACTCGCATGTGAGATCATTCAACAAGTTCAGTTTGTGCTATGGCTTCAATAGCAGACCAGTGAAGTTGAGTTTGTATGGAGGAGATCAGATACTTCACGAGACATTATTACAATCAACGGAACGGACAGAATTATTTCAATACACGTTACCTCATGCACGCAGAGATATCAGACTTGAGTTCTCCGGAAGTGATAGTCCGGAGGTGTATGGTGTTTCATTGACTGGTTCTTCAGGAATTTTGATTAGTAATATCTCTCTGCGCGGTCAATCAGGTACGCATTTTTGGACGCAACCATCTCATCAGTTGAGGACAATGTTTGGGACTTCGAATGTCAAGTTGATCATTTTGCAGTTTGGCGCGAATGTTGTGCCATATACGACGACCGATGCGCTGATTCAGGAATACTGTAAACGCTTTGGAAAGAACATTGAATACCTGAAAAAGATCATTCCGGGCGTGTCTGTGATTGTCATCGGTCCTGCAGACATGGCGATGAAAAAAGGCACAGAGTGGATCAGTTATCCGATGCTGGAACCACTACGCGATGCGATGAAGGAAACGGCATTTGCAAGTGGAGCTGCCTATTGGGATCCTTACGAAGCGATGGGTGGTGCCGGAACGATTATGCAATGGGTCACGGTTGATCCGCCCCTTGCCGTCAATGATCATGTGCATTTTACAATCGATGGAGCAAAGGTAATTGCACAATGGTTTTATGATGCATTTCTTAACGACTATGAGAATTATCAGGAATGGAAAAAAGCGGAGAACGATGAATGAAAGAACTCAGTGGACTTGTGGCTGCGCAGTGCTATTGAAATTGGTGCAAAGCTTTTCATGCCTTTCCCTGGTCGTAGTGACTTTGCAAGGTCAGTCGTTGGATACGTCAAGATTTTCATTTATCCAATACGAGAAGAATGCATTGGCATTTCCTGGGGGAACCGAAAGTTTCGTTCCATTCTATCAAAAAGTACAGAAGCATTTTCTCGAAGGCAAAGGCTCGGTAAACATCATGCACATTGGAGGGTCACATGTACAAGCAGGGATATGGACAGAGGCCATTTGGAAAACGATTGAAACAAGATTTCCCGATGCCGCCGTATCGAGAGGATTGCTCTTTCCGTATAGTGCAATCGGTACTACGCAACCAGGAGATTATCTAGTCGAATACGGTGGCACATGGCACGGCTGCCGAAATGTGCAGCGCGATAGTGACTGTAGTCTTGGAATGATGGGGGTCTCTGCAATCACGCAGGATTCGGGAGCGTTCCTGATGATCACTGCTCGTCCTGGTCGCGCAAAGGCAATGCGTTTTCAACGTGTGAAAATTTTCCATGACAACGACCCAGAGACATTTGCAATGTCCTTCCGCAACGATAGCCTGGCAATCCTGAGCCGCGATAGTACCGACAGCTACACCCTTGTTGAATTCAGTCGTATGATGGATACGTTGAATCTCCAACTGCTTAAAACGGATTCCTTGCAACGCGAATTTTCACTGTATGGGTTTCGCATTGAGTCCGACGAATCCAGTCTGTGTTTTGACGCAATCGGTAATAACGGCGCTGACCTTCCTGCGTATTTGAAATGTGACTTATTTGAACAACAACTCCGTGCCGCAGTACCGGATATCGTGATCCTTTCTGTAGGGATTAATGATGCGTACACAAGGCAATTCAATGCTGAGCAGTATAAGAGCAACTATAGAAAGCTTGTCGCCATGATTCGCGCATCAGCACCGGAGTGTGCAATATTATTTACCACAAACAACGATAGCTACTATCGCAAACGCTATCCAAATCTCAATGGCGTAAAAGTACAGAAGGCCATCTTTGAACTCGCCGAAGAATTTGATGCCGGCGTCTGGGATCTCTATGAAATCATGGGCGGACAGCGGTCAATTAATCAGTGGGTTGCAGCAAAGCTTGCGCGAACTGACCGCATCCATTTCACCACTGGTGAAGTGAATGCGGTCTGTACGTGCAAGCTTTGCTGCAACCCACTGGTTGATCGACCGCTGTCCGCCCATGATTTCATAGAGATCCCACACGCCGGCATCAAATTCTTCGGCGAGTTCAAAGATGGCCTTCTGTACTTTTAC